>JAGPFE010000059.1 GCA_018056705.1 Candidatus Hydrogenedentota bacterium
GTCCCTTACCTTGTCCCTGTACGCCGGGCTGCCGGACTACCTGCTGGGCATGCGTCACTGCTCCCAGCCCCTGTTCGAGTAAGCGGCCGCGGCGCCCGAACGGGTATACTGGTACGCGCGCAATCCGATCTTAACCGACACCGGGAGGATCCATACATGCTCAAAGGACTGGGTGACCTGGGAAAACTGGGCGCGGTACTGAAACAGGCCATGGAAATGAAACAGCGCATCGAGGAATTGCGCGCCCAACTGGCCCAGGAGACCATGGAAGGCTCGGCCGGTGGGGGGGCAGTGCGGGTGGTAGTCAACGGCGCGCTGGAAATTCAGTCCCTCAGGATCGAACCCGAACTGTGCAATCCGGACGACCTTCCCCTGCTGGAAGAAATGGTTACGGGGGCGGTCAATGACGCTATCCGCAAGATGCAGGCCCATATCAAGGAACGGATGACCGAGATCGCCGGCATCGCGGATCTGCCCGGTCTGGTCTGAACAATGCTGCGCACCGTCTTTTTCGGCACGCCGGAACTTGCCATCCCCTCGCTGGAGCGGGCGGCGTCGGTGTCACGCCTGCTGGCGGTCGTTACGCGGCCGGACCGCCCCCGGGGCCGGGGCCTGAAGCCCGAACCCCCTCCCGTTAAACGCTGGGCCGAGGCCCACGACGTCCCGGTGACGCAACCCGAGAAACTCAACGACGGTACCTTCGAGACCTGGCTGAAGGACCAGCGGCCAGACCTGTGCCTGATGGCGGCTTATGGCCGGTTGCTGAAACAGCCCATCCTGGACATTCCGCCGCTGGGCTGGCTTAACGTGCATCCCAGCCTGTTGCCCAGGTGGCGAGGACCGTCGCCGATCCAGAGCGCCATCCTGGCAGGCGATACCGTCACCGGCGTCACGATCATGCGGGTCACGCTGGAGATGGACGCCGGGGATATCGTGCTGCAGGAGTCCGTGTCCATCGGCCCCGAGGAAACCGCGGGCGAGTTGACCGGGCGACTGGCCGCGCTGGGCGCGGACCTGCTGGAGCGGGCCATCCGCATGGCCGAACAGGGCCCCCTTCCCGCCATTCCCCAGGATCCCGGGAAGGTCGTGTACTGCCGCCTGTTCGAGAAAAAGGACGGGCGGATCGTGTGGTCAGATCCGGCAACGCGGATCCACAACCTGGTCCGGGCGGCGAATCCCTGGCCAACGGCGTTCTGCCTGTTCCGGAACGAACTGTTCAAGATCCTGAAAAGTTCTGTCGAAGCCGTGCCGGCCACGGCTGAACCCGGCGTGATCACGGCCGTGGAGAAAGACCGGCTGCTGGTAGCCACGGGTGAAGGCACCCTCGCCATACGGCGGGCCCAGTTGCCCGGCCGCAAGCCCCTGGACATGGCGGCTTTCCTGCCCGGCGCGCGGATTCAGCCGGGAGAACGATTCCTCGAGGCGCCCGTGCCCGGGAACACCGATGGAGACGCCTTCCGGTGAACGCCATCGATCCTGTTCGGGATGCCGCCATCGACGTGCTGTCGCGGGTCTGGGAAAAAGGCGCCCACCTCGACGTGTCCCTCGATATCACCCTGCGACGGCGAGGCGCCGGGTTCAGCGCCCGGGGCAAACGTTTCCTCTCTCACCTCTGTTACCAGGCCTGCCGATGGCGCCGCCTGGCCGACTACGTGCTGAGCGCGGCCTGTGAACAGCCATTGGACCGCCTGCCGGTCCCTATCCTGATCATTCTGCGGCTGGCGGTGATCCAGATGTATTTTTCGGGTACCGTGCATCGCGCGGCCGCCGTGTCCACGTCGGTGGACCTCGCCCGGAAACGGGGTCATGCCGGCCTGGCGCGGCTGGTCAACGCCGTGTTGCGCCGGGTACCGCCCGACCTGGCGTCCGTATCGTTTCCCGACGCCGAACGGCAACCCGTGGAATATCTCCGCCTGCGGTGGTCGCTGCCGCGTTGGATGGTCCGGCTGTGGGTGGAACAGTTCGGGCTGGAAACCGCGGCACGGCTGTGCGAGCAGGTCAACCGGGAAGCCCCGCTGTTTCTAAGAATCCGGCCGGGCTCTTCGACGGAAGAATCCCTGGTTCGACAACTGGAACGGCACGGATGCCGGGTCACGCCATGGCCGGTACTGCCGGGATTCCTTCGGGTGGAAACCGCGCGCGACCTGGCCGCGTTACCCCCCCTGCGCGCGGGCGCGTGCCGGGTG
Organism: Candidatus Hydrogenedentota bacterium; assembly: GCA_018056705.1. Taxonomy (GTDB): domain Bacteria; phylum Hydrogenedentota; class Hydrogenedentia; order Hydrogenedentales; family CAITNO01; genus JAGPFE01. The sequence goes on from JAGPFE010000059.1 coordinate 2,187, forward strand.
CAGAATCCCGCGTCCTCCCTGCCCCCCCGGCTGCTGGATCCCAGGCCCGGGGAACGGATCCTCGACCTGTGCGCGGCCCCGGGCACCAAAACCCTGGAACTGTGCGACCTGGGCGACGGAGACCTGTCGGTCGTCGCGCTGGATCCCGACCCGGGTCGGCTGAACCGGGTCCGGTCCGTCCTGGAACTCACGGGGGAAACCCGCGCGATAGCGGTGCTCGGAGACGGAATTTTCCCGCCCTTCCCTCCGCGATCTTTTGACGCGGTGCTGGTGGACGCGCCCTGTTCCGGGCTGGGTACCCTGCGTCACAACCCCGATATCCGGGACCGGCTGCAGGCCAGCGACCTCGACCGCATGGCTGGTCTGCAGCGAAGCCTGTTGCGCTCGGCCGCCGCCCTTTGCAAGAATGGTGGACGGATTGTTTACTCCGTTTGTACCTTTACCCCCCAGGAAACCCGGGACATCGCGGCCTACGCCGTGTCGGAACTGTCCCTGGAGCCGGAAGCGGGGCCGGAGTTACTGGAACCTTGGAAAACCGGGACGGGACACTACCAGATCCATCCGCTCGACGAAGCACTGGACGGTTTCTTTTTGATGCGTTTTCGAAAGCGGTCTTAGGAACCGTACTGTTCGCCCTTGGCTTCATCGGGTGGTGTATCCGCTGGTCCGTGGCCATGGCCGTGTTCGTGCTGGTCATGGCGGGAGCCGGGTATTACGTGTTCGCCTTCGCCCTTGAAGGCAACCAGTACACCCGGGTGCCCCAACTGGTCAACCTGCCCCTGCCCGATGCCACCGCGCTGCTCGCCGAGCAGGGCCTAGAACTCGGTCGGCAGACTTCCGTGGCCCATCCCACCATCCCGAAATACCACGTGGTATCCCAGCGTCCCGAGGCCGACCGCGTCGTCCGATCGGGCAGGCGGGTGGATGTCGTGGTCAGCATGGGGCGGGATTACCTGAAAGTGCCCGACCTGCGCGGCATGTTCCTGGACGAAGCGCGCCAGGCCATCGCCCAGTCTCGGTTCCGGATCGGATCCCTGGCGCGGGTCCCCTCCGACGCCGCGCGCGACATGGTGCTTTCCCAGGATCCGCCGGCCGGCGAAACCCTGGACGCCCAGGGAGAGATCAACCTGCTCCTGAGCGCGGGCGCGGCCTCCGCCACGGGTGTCATGCCCGACCTGCGCGGCATGAAAGTGACGGACATTCCCCCGGTGATGGCCCCCTTCGGGGTCATCCTGGTGGGAAACCCCGTGGACGTGCCCGGCGTACCCACGGACGTCGTGCTGGACCAGAGTCCGCCGCCGGACGCCCTGATCTATCCCAGCCAGGTGGTCACTTATGACTACCGTCCCTCCGGCGTGGAATCGGTACCTTCCGAACGCTACGAGGCCGTCCTGCGCCATGAAATGCCGGTGGACTGGTACGATAAATCCGTCCGTGTGGACGTGATTGACGCCATGGGCGAACGAACTACCGTGTGGAGCCGGGAACCCTCTTTCACGGACACCGACCGCGCCACCTACGTGGCCGGAACCGCCATCCGGATCCCCGTCAATTACGTGCGGGAGACGACGGTCGAAATCTACCTGAACAACACCCTGCACGCCGCGTATCGGCTGAAAGATGGCAATCCCCCGGAAATGATTGCCTACGCCACTCCCTGACGCGCGGCGGAAAGGCGCGGAGTGAAACAGATGAGCCCAATACAGGTATCCCCTTCCGTATTGTCCTGTGATTTCGCCCGCATGGGCGAAGAGATCGAAAGCGTCGTCCAGGCGGGAGCCGACCTGGTGCATTTCGACATCATGGACGGCCAGTTCGTGCCGAACATCACTTTCGGCCCCCCCGTGCTCGCCAGGTTGCGGTCCCGCTGCGCCGCCCCCATGGACGTGCACCTCATGATCGTGGATCCCGAGCGGTACGTGGACGATTTCGCTTCGGCGGGCGCGGATATCATCACGTTCCAGGTGGAGGCCTGCCGCCATCCCCACCGCCTGTTGCACCGGATCCGGGACCTGGGCTGCCGGGCCGGCGTGTCGCTCAACCCGGGCACGCCCGAGGAATCGATCCGCTACCTGGTTTCCTCCCTGGACATGGTCCTGGTCATGACCGTCAATCCCGGCTTCGGTGGCCAGTCGTTCATTCCGGACATGCTGGACAAGATCCGCCGGATCCGCGAAATGATCGGTCCGGATAAAGACCTGGAAGTGGATGGCGGCATCGACGGTCACACCGCCCGGCAGGTCGTCGCGGCCGGGGCAAACGTGCTCGTCGCGGGCTCATACGTGTTCAGCCACCCCGATCGTGAAACGGCCATCCGCGCCCTGAAGGAAGCAGGAAATGCCAGCCGGGCATGAACATACCGGCTGGATGCCGGGATGGACCTGGTCCACCGGGGGGGATCCTTCCGCCCGCCGCGTGGATCCGGTTACCGCCCTGCTCGCGACCCGGAAATGGGCCTGGGCCCTGGACCCCCAGGATAGTCGTGAGCCATCCGCCGCCATGGGTGGCGTCCCGGTACCCCCGGCCGACCGAGAACGCGTCGCCGGCCCCCTCATCCTCGCCGCAGCCCCACCGGCCCCGCCGGAATCCCTGGGTGCCCCCGCGTTTCGAAAGGCCCATGGCACGCGCTACGCCCTGTACGCCGGATCCATGGCCCATGGCATCGCCTCGGAACGGCTCGTGGCGGCTATGGGCCGGGCCGGATTTCTCGGATTTTTTGGCGCGGCAGGCGAACCCCCGGACCGGATTGAAGCCGTGCTGGCCCGCCTGAAAGCGGAACTGGGGGATATTCCTTTCGGATTCAACCTGATCAGCAGTCCCGGGGCCTCCGCGTGGGAAGAAGCGGTGGTGGACATTTATCTTCGGCACGGGTTGCGGCTGGTGGAAGCCTCCGCGTACATCCAGCCGAGTCCCGCCCTCGTCCGGTACCGCGTCAAGGGCATATACCGCGGAGCGGATGGCCAAGTCATCGCGCCAAACCGGGTCATCGCCAAGGTATCCCGAGCGGAAATCGCCGAAAGGTTCTTCGCTCCGCCCCCCGAGAAAATCCTGCGGAGGCTGGTTGAATCCGGGGCGATATCGCCGGAAGAAGCGGAACTGGCGGCCCACGTTCCCCTGGCGGAAGACCTGACCGCCGAGGCCGACTCCGGCGGACACACGGATCATCGCGCGGCCCTGGCCCTGTTGCCCGGCATGCTGGCACTGCGCGACCGGGCGATGGCGTCTTTCCCGCCGGGAACTTCGTTGCGGGTGGGCCTCGCCGGCGGCATCGCCACGCCCCATGCCGCGGCAGCCGCGTTCGCCATGGGGGCGGATTACGTGGTCACGGGCACCGTCAACCAGGCATGCGTTGAATCCGGCTCCTCGGATACCACGCGCGCCATGCTGGCCGAAGCCTCCCAGGTGGACGTGGCCAAGGCTCCGGCCGCGGACATGTTTGAAATGGGGGTTACCGTCCAGGTGTTGAAAAAGGGTACCCGTTTCGCCGAACGGGCCGCGAAACTGTATGACCTGTATAAAACGTACGGCGCCCTGGAGGAGATCCCGGAAAAAGAGCGGCAATGGCTGGAAACCGTCATTTTCCGTGGTCCGATCGCGGACATATGGGAGGAAACCCGGGCGTTCTTCAACCGGCGGGATCCGGCCATGATCGCGAAGGCGGAACAGGATCCCAGGCGGAAACTGGCCTTGCTGTTTCGCTGGTATCTGGGGCTGTCTTCCCACTGGGCAAACCAGGGCGTACCCGACCGGAAGGAAGACTACCAGGTGTGGTGTGGTCCGGGCATCGGCGCGTTCAACGAGTGGACCCGCGGATCCTTCATGGCATCCCCCGATCGGCGCGAAGCACCCCTGGTGGCGCTCAACATCCTGGCCCTGGCGGGAGTCCTGTTGCGCCAGGCCGCCTGGCAGGGCCAGGGGATTACCCACGTCCCGCGTCACGAACACCTGCGCCCCCGGGAACAGGAAGAACTGGAAGCCCTGCTGCATGGAAGTCCCGCATGACCCCATCCCCCAACAGACACGCCGATCAGCCGAAACCGGACGCCCCAGTTTCCCCGGAACCATCCCCATTCCTGAAAACCTGCCGCCTGTTCCTGCCCCGGTCCCGCCGCGTCAGGCTCGTGCTGGCCATCATCGTGGCCTGTCTTGTTCTGGACCATGCCACCAAGTGGTGGGCCGTGGTCTACCTGCGGGATGGCCACTACACCTGGGACGCTCCGGGAAAAATATTTCGGATCGTTTACGCCGAAAACACGGGGGCCTTCCTCAGCCTTGGCGGAAATCTGCCGGATCCCTGGCGCCTGGCGATCATGATCGGGTTAAACGCGGTGATTCTGACCGGGATCGCGCTCTGGCTGGCATGCCGCCGGCACATCGCTCTCTGGCCGGTGATAGCCCTGTCCCTCGTGCTGTCGGGTGGGCTGGGGAACCTGCTGGACCGCGTGTTTCGCCCCGGTCACGTGGTGGTGGACTTCATGAACATGGGCATCACCACGTCATGGTTTTCGCTGCGCACGGGGATTTTCAACATCGCGGATCTCGCGATCATGGGAGGATTGGCCATGCTGCTGGCCTGGGAGATCCTCCTCGCCCCGGGTGAACCGGATAACCAGAATCGATAAACCCTTTTTCGCGAAAGAACGGGTCAGTCGGCCAGCTTGGTCAGGTCACCGCGTCCCGTGCGCACCTGGGCCCGGTAATTGACCAGCAGGTGCGGCACGTACTTGCGCTGGGCAGCGGTAACCACGTCGTCCCGGGTGGTCACGCCCTTGTCCTCCAGGGCCTCCCGGAGGGGCGGCGCGGCCAATGAAGGGGCCGGCTGGCGGTATTTCGCGCCCGGGTCTTCCGCCTGCTGTGCCGTTTCGACCGGTTTTTCGGATTCAGCCGGTTGAGCCGCCTGTTCCGATGGCGCGCTGGCCTGGATAAAGGCCATGGCGGCCTCTTCGTAACTCATGGACTGGTCGGACCGCTCGGGCAGGGGAGCGTACACGGATCCCTTCGCCACGTGCGCGATCAGAGAGGCCGTTCCCCGCACAATGCCTGCCCCCGTCTCGTACACCATGGCGGCCGGCGAACATTGCGCGCCCTTCATGAAGCCCTTGCGGGTCTCATCCATCAGGGAATACACGCCCCACCCGGCCCACTTCACCGGCCGCATGGCGGGTTCCTCGGGGTTCCCTAACTGGTCCGTTGAGGCCGGGGGCACGCAGACCGCCCACCCTGCCGCCAGCAGACCCATAACCGCAATTACGAGGCATTTTTTACACATGGACCGATGCTCCTCTCCGGGACTCCCGGCAGGAAAATCCTTTACACATCTACAGCATACACCCCGCGCCCCGTTTTCGTCAAGTATTTATTTTTTTCGGCCCCGCCCATGCACAAGGCTGGGCAGCCGGTTGCGGGAGAGGGGCGAGTGTCGTTATACTAATGCTCCCTGTATGGCAATCCGCGCGGTCCGTCTGGTCGGAGGGCGGGGCGGTTTTTGCCGCGCGCGGCGGATAAGGCACAGGCAACGATTCTCGGAGGTTCATTCATGGCCAGTTTCAACCCGGACAAGGTACGCAACGTGGGGCTCGCGGGACACGGCGGCGTGGGGAAAACCATGCTGGTCGAGCGCATTCTGCACAACCTGGGCATCACCAGCCGCCTGGGCAGCGTGGAAGACGGTAACACCGTCTGCGATTACCTGGAGGAAGAGATCGACCGGAAGTGTTCGATCGCGATGAAACTGGTCCATTTCGAGTGGAAGGGCAGCCGGATTCACATGGTGGATCACCCGGGTTACGTGGACTTTCTGGGTGAACTGGCGTCTTCTTCTCCCCTGCTGGATGGCCTGATCATCGTGGTGGACGCGTCCACGGGCGTGCAGGTCGGCACGGACAACGCCATGAAGTATGCCGAGCGGTACGCCGTGCCCCGGGCGTTCTTCGTGAACAAGATGGATCGGGAACACACGAACTTCGCCGAAGTGGTCAAGGGAATCCAGGAAAGTTACGGCAAGCATTGCGTGCCGGTGATCGCGCCGGTCGGAAGTGGAACCGGACTCAAGGGCGTGGTAAACCTGGCCAAGGGGGATGTCTCGGCGGTGGAAAACGGCGAATCCCTCAAGGAAGCCCTGGTGGAAGCCGTTGCGGAAACGGATGAAGAACTCACCATGAAATACCTGGAAACCCTGGAACTTTCCGAGGAAGAACTCATCCAGGGACTGCAGGTTGGTATCACCACCGGCAAGATCGTGCCGATCATCGCCGGTAGCGTGACCATGAACATCGGCATCGAAGAACTGCTGGACCTGGTGGCCGAATCCTTCCCCACGCCGCTCAGCCGCAAGGTCATCGCGCGCAATCCCGCCGGGGAAGAAGTTACCGTCAAGGTCGGCGTGAATGAACCCTTCTTCGCGCAGGTCTTCCGGCAGGTGGTTGACCCGTACGTGGGACACCTCACCCTCTTCCGGGTGCTGAGTGGAACCCTGAAAACCGATTCCGAGTTCTACAACGTCACCACCAACACCAAGGAACGCACGGGCAAGATTTTCCTCCTGCGCGGAAAAGAGCAGATCCCCGTGGACGAAGTGGTCCCCGGTGACCTGGCCGCGATGACCAAACTCAAGAACACCCATTTCGGCGACACGCTGTCCGTGCCGGGGTGTGAACTGGTCATGCCGGCCATTGAACTGCCGCCTGCCATGGTAAAACTGGCGATCGTGCCCAAGTCCCGGGCCGACGAGGATAAGATCGGCGAGGCCCTCAACCGACTGGCCGAAGAAGATCCCACCTTCTGCCACTACCGGGACACGGATACCAACGAACACGTCATCCGCGGCATGGGTGACCTGCAACTCGACATCCTGCTCAAGCGCATGCAGCGCAAGTACAAGGTGGAAGCCGAAACCCGCCTGCCCAAGGTGGCCTACCGCGAAACGATCCGGGCCCAGGTGGAAGTGCAGGGCAAACACAAGAAACAGACCGGCGGACACGGCCAGTACGGTGACGTGCACCTCCGGCTCAAGCCCAATGAGCGCGGCGCGGGATACCAGTTTATCGACAGCATCGTCGGCGGCGTGGTTCCGAGGCAGTACATCCCTCACGTGGACAAGGGATGCCAGGAAACACTCGCCCAGGGGGTCATCAGTGGTCACCCCGTGGTTGACATCATCGTGGAACTGTTCTACGGCTCCTACCACGCGGTGGACTCTTCCGAACTGGCCTTCAAGCTGGCGGCCCGCAAGGCGATCATCAAGGGCGTGAAAGACGCCCGGCCCTGCCTGCTCGAACCCATCATGGAGATCGCCGTGACCGTGCCCTCGGAATTCATGGGCGACATCAGCGGCGATCTGAACAGCCGTCGCGGCCGATTGCTGGGCATGGACGCGATCGGCGGCGGACGCCAGGTCATCCGGGCCCTCGTACCGGAGGCGGAAATCCTGCGGTACTCCACGGATCTTCGCAGCATGACCCAGGGCCGGGGCAGTTACGAACTCAAGTTCAGCCACTACGAAGAAGTGCCCGAACACATCGCCAAGGAAATCATCACCGCCTACGAAAAGACGCGGAGTGGCGAGGAAGAAGACTGATCCGCTTCAAGAATACGACCACCGAGATTACGGGAACGCGCGGCCTTTCAGGTCGCGCGTTCTCTTGTTACCGCGCGCCGTGACACCCCCAATTTATACGCCTCCGATCCCCGCACCCTTCCCCGTGTTCCGGAACAGTCAGCGGGTCACAACCTGGTCCCGACCGTTTTTCTTGGCCTCGTAGAGGGCTTCATCCGCGGCTATGAACAGCATGCGGGTGTCTTTATGCTCGAAGGTCAACTGCGCGATACCAATGGACAGCGTGACCTTGAATCTCTGGCCGTTCTCGGCGTTGAAGGCCAGGTCCTTGACCCGAGACCGGATACGTTCCACGCAGTTTACCGCGCTGATCGAAGGCGTATGCGGAAATCCCACACATAACTCGTCTCCGCCGTACCGTCCGGCGAAGTCATCCAGTCGGATGTCTTCCCGGATAATCCGGGCGATGGCCATCAGCACGGCATCCCCCGCCTGGTGCCCATACGTATCGTTGATCTGCTTGAAATAATCGATGTCGATCATGGCCAGCGACAGGGCATGTCCATAGCGGTGCGCGGAATGGACCTCCACGCTCAACCGTTCCTCGAACCGGCGGCGATTGAGCAACTGGGTCAGCCCGTCGTGGGTCGCCGCGTGACGCAATAATTCCTCGTTGCGCTTGTGCTCGGTGATGTCGCGCACGATCCCGGCGAACACGGGAGGCTTGCCTGGGCGTTTCACTTCGCTCACGGCCAGGGTCATGGGGAAAATGGTCCCGTCCTTGCGGCGTCCCAGCACCTCCCGGGTGCTACCGATAATCTGGGCTTCGCCCGTCTCCAGGTATTTCCGGATATATTGATCATGCTGACGGCTGTGGGGCTCGGGCATGAGTATCCCCACCGATTTCCCGATGGCTTCTTCCGGCGCGTAGCCGAAGATCACCGCGGCTGATCCGTTGTACTCGATGATTTTGCCCTTTTCATCAATCAGGATGATCCCGTCCGCCGCCGTGCGCAATACCCCCGACAACAGGGCCTCTTTCTCGCAGATGGCCAGTTCCTGTTCTTGTAACCGTTCCATCATGCGATTGAACTGGCCCACGATTCGACCCATTTCATCATGGTACCGGGACTCCGGGGCGCGCAGCGTGAAGTCCCTGGATTCTTCAATCCGCTGAATGGCCCGCTCAAACCGGTCCAGACGTTCAAGCACGCGCCGCCGCATGAACCACGCAAGCAGCAGAATCACCGCAAGGGCACTGATCGTCCCGACCACCAGGAACCACATGTAAAGATACATCCCCTGCCGATACACGTCCCGGGGCAGCGTGAGCGTGACGACCAGGGCGTCCCGGTTCTCCATGTCGGCTAACAGGGCCTCACCCCGTATCTCGTCCATGGAAAGCGGCGTGATGCGGGGGGGATCCCCGGAACGCAGGGGAGGCACCGAACGGCCCGCGGCATCCGGCTGGTCCTGCCGTTCAACCGTAAATGCCAGTTCCGTAATATCCCGCAATCCCTCAACCAGGTGATCATCCAGCCAGACGCCTGCCAGCAGGGTTCCACGAATGGGTCCCTCGTAAGAGGTCGTGACGATGGGACGCGACGCGGCCAGCAGGACCCGGTCAGGAAAAACGTAAATGCCGCTCACGCAGTCCCGCTCATCTCTGAACTGGCTGAACCGGCCTCCCTTCCCGACCAGGGAAAATACTTCCCCTGGAAGTTCGACTATTTCTTCCTTATTCAGGTCAAAATTTTTGGCATACTTGATGTTTCCATCACTGTCCGCAATGATGAATACGTTGACCTTTATACCAGTGTACAGATCATCGGGCAGGTTCACTTCGATGAAGTCCGAATACTGGCCTTCCACAAACCGAACGGTATCATCCCACGGGGCCCAGTCCGCGGTAAGGCTTTCCAGGCGGGCAATCTCCCGATGAAACGCCGACTGGACCTGCTTCAAGTATAAAGCGACATTATCCCGTTCGAGCGCGGAAAAACTCCGGTGGGTTTGCCAGCCGAGCACCAGGGTCATAACCAGAAAAATGGACACAATACCGCATACAATCGTCACTACCTGGGTCCTGAGCGATGCGTTCAACCATTTCATGGCTGTCCCCTTGTAACTAAAGCATTATGCGCGCCTCTCGCTATACTACACTTTCTGAAACAGACGGTCAATATTTTTGTCGGTCACGGATCGGAAAACCCTTAGGCAAGAAGGCTTACAAACGCACTGGCGTGTACGCTGGTGCCCCAGTGCCATTACCGGGGAAGAGCAGAAGAAGTAAAAAATAGCGGTGGAAAAAAGAACTCGGGTAACGAGGTCTGGAAAGAGGGTCAGATTTCTCGCTTCGCTCGAAATGACAATAGTCCATGTCATTTCAAAGAATGTTGTCTCCCTCTCGACCTTTCAATAAAATCATGTGCCCCGACCATCTGTTGTCGTTACACCCCTGTCTCTATCGTAACCCGTCCTGTCATTTCGACGAACGAAGTGAGAAGAAATCCCTCCGGAACCCATGCTCCTGAAGATACCCTCTCCCTCCGCTAAAAGCGTCACGTCCCCCGGAAACTCGCGACAACCAAGGGCAAACGCGCGATCAGCGATGCTCCAGGGGATCCAGCACGGCGTTCAGCCGCTGAAGCAGCACGCCCAGCGAGGAATACAGGTCTTCCCGCTGGACAATTACGCCCTCGGGAACGTCCACCGGCGTGGGGGCAAAGTTCCAGATGGCCCGAATCCCACCGGACACCATGAGGTTAGCGACCTCCTGGGCGGCGTCGGCGGGCACCGTAATGATGCCCACGTGCACGCGCATTCTCCGGGCCAGATGGGGCAGTTTGGAAATGTGCAGCACTTCCCTGCCGTGAATTACCCGGCCTATCACGTCGGGATGCCGGTCGAAAGCGGCGACGATATCCAGCCCGTACCGGTGAAACCGGCTGTAGCCCAGCAGCGCGGAGCCGAGGTTCCCGGCCCCCACCAGGAACCCTTTCCGGATGTTATTCCACCCAAGAAAGGTTTCCACCGCCTGGATCAGGGCGGCCAGGTCATATCCCACCTTGGGCCGGCCCTTGATCCCCGTCACCGCCAAGTCCTTGCGGATCTGGGTGGCGTCCAGTTTCAGGGCTTCGGCGATCTGGCTGCAGGAAATAGTGTCCATGCCGTCCGCCAGGCGCTGCAGCAGCAGGTGGTGATACAGCGGCAAACGACGCAACGTAGGTTCAGGAATACCTTTCTTTTCCTGATCACCTCTGGCCTGTTCAGGGGGCATTGCCATTCCTTTCGTTCGCGTCCGATCCTGTCGCGTTCTCCCGGTACGTTTCAGATTCACCGTCTTCGTCGTTCACTCCAGCATAAAAAAGGACCTCGCGCCTGTCAAGTGCCATCGTGTCACAACCGCATGGGCACGCCGTGACGGGCGCAGTATTCCTTGGCCTCCCTGATGGAATATTCCCTGTAGTGAAAGATGGAGGCGGCAAGCGCCGCGTCCGCGCCGCCTTCCTGCAGGGCCGCGCGGAGATGATCCAGGGTGCCCGCTCCCCCGCTGGCGATCACGGGTATGCTCACGGCGTCGGCCACCGCACGGGTCAGTGGAATGTCATACCCGTTTTTCGTGCCGTCGCAGTCCATGCAGGTCAGTAGGATTTCACCCGCCCCACGCTGTTCCACTTCCCGTGCCCAGGCCACCGGTTCCAGGGGCGTGGGCCGTCCGCCGTCCCGACCTCCGTGGCTTTTCACCTGGTAGGAACCGTCGGGCAGGCGCTTGGCATCAATGGCTACCACGATGCACTGGGACCCGAAACGCCGGGCCGCTTCATTGATGAAGTCGGGGTTTTCTATGGCCGGCGTGTTGATGGACACCTTGTCCGCCCCGGCCTGCAGCATGCGGCGGATATCATCGATGGTACGGATCCCCCCGCCCACGCACAGCGGCATGTATACCTGTTCCGCCGTGCGCCGCACCACGTCCACCATGGTTTCACGATCGTCCGTGGAAGCGCGGATGTCCAGGAACACGATTTCATCCGCCCCTTCTTCGTCATACCGCCGGGCGATTTCAACGGGGTCCCCCGCGTCCCGCAACCCCAGGAATTTCACGCCTTTCACCACGCGCCCGTCGGCCACGTCCAGGCAGGGGATAATCCGTTTAGCCAGCACTCCGTTACTCCTTCTTTCCGCCCCGTCCTTCGTTCGCGGAATCCCGCGGTTCGCATCCCCCCTGCATAGTTTCCGAATAAAAGTATAGTACTTTCGGACCGGTCATCGCAATCCCCCGCCGCGTGACGACTTTTCCGAAGCTTTGGAAACCAGGTAAAACTGCGTCTCCTGGGACAGCGTATCCGCCCGCAGCAGGGCCAGTTCCTGGTCCAGGTCGTCCAGTCCGCACACCAGGAGCACCTCGCTGAAAAAACTGCCTTCCGGGCAGAGTTCCCCCAGCCGGTTAGGAAGACGCTCCAGCCACGCCGTATCCAGCACCGTATCCTGGTGATCGGGATACAGCACGAGGTACAGCATGTCTGCCTCGACCAGCTCGCTGAAAAAGTGCGTGCCCAGCGAAACTTCCGGAATCAGGCCTTCCCGCATGGCCACGATCTCACAGGTGACGGCCACCCGGTCGATCTCCGAGAACGTCACCGGCACGCCCAGTTCGGGCGACGAGGTTCCCCAACGACCGGGACCCGCGAGCAGGACGGTTTTGCCTTCCAGCGCGGGATGGTGCGCGATCCGCCCGATAACCCGCGCCACGCGATGCCGGTCACTCAGGGGCAACAGGCCATACTTCGCGGGATGCACAAAAATCACCCAGTCAACCTGGATCAACCGGCTGGTACCAATAACCGGTCCCGACCCGGCCATGATGACCCGGGCAGGCTTTTCCCCCGTATCCGGAATCACCGGCGTCTCCCTCCGGACCTGGAACGGGCGACACTGCACGAAATTCACCCGGAATGTACCGTCCTCGTTGAAATTCACCGTGAATTCCGTGTCCACTGGACATCCATAGATCGATTCCAGCACCCCAAGGGCATCGCGCATGTTCCGGGTGAACGTCTCGTCCCGCAACACGGCATCCATGGAAATATGGGGCAACGGCGTGGGCAGCCCCCGCTGCCGTGCTTCCCGTTCGGCCGCGGCATCCCTGCCTTCGAATCGCCGCAAGGATTCCCGGCAGGATGCCGGCAAACGGTCCGTCAACGCTTCATAGTCCATGGAAATCAACTGGTTGGCGTCCAGGTCCAGCACGTCCACCCCCCGCTGGGTATACAGGCGCCCGCCCTTCTCTGGCCGTAACAGGGGTTCGTTCAGGGCCACGATCCGGGTGTAATCGTCGTCCCGCCGATCCACGGCCCGGGTTCCCAGTCCTACCACCAATCTAAGCAGTCCCGCCCGGGGATCGATATCCCGGTGCCAGACATAGGGATTGTAGGAAAACCCCACGCCCGCCAGGTCGGGAAAGAACAGGTCGCCCCGCTGTGATCCCGAAACCCGCTGCACGAGGAGGGCCATCTGCTCCTCCCGGTCCAGCAGGCCGTATCGCTTACGGTACGCGAGCGCCTGAGGACTGAGGGCGCTGGCGTAGACCGTTCGGATGGCCGACTTGAAGTCTTCCAACCGTTTCTGAAACGCTCCCTGGTTCGCGCAGAACACGCTTTCGTATTTGCCGGCAAAGGAATATCCGAAACTGTCTTCCAGCACGGAACTGGACCTCACGATAATGGGCGATGTGCCGAAATAATCCAGCAGTCGGGCCATTTCTTCTTCGGCGTCCCGGGGAAACGTCCCGGTGAGAATGCGCCGCCGGATAAATTCCGCGCTTTCTAGGTAATCCTCCCCAACCTTTCTGCGCCGCCGCAGCCACCAGCATCCATTCTGCACAAGGTAGGTATTGAACAGGTCCGCCCCGATGTAAAAACTGTCGTGCAACTCGAGCAGGTCCCGCCACGCCGGCAACTGGTCACGCAGGATGGCGTGGGCCAACAGCATCCCCACGGCCTTCCCCCCGATCTGCCCCGTGCCGATCGTCCGTCGTCCAACATCCAGCAGATCTTCCAGCGTGAAAAAGCGCCGGGCCAGTTTCAGGACGCGTTCATCCCGGGAAATGATCATCCGCAACAAGCGTTCTTTGACGATCGCGGCCTGCTCGGTCTGGCTTCGCTCCGGCGGGCCGGAAATGATATCCCGGGCGAGCAGAAAGGTCCGATTCCAGTCGTCCAGGGGTGGAACCGCGCATCCCACGGCGGAAGGAGGCGTGGGCCGCAACACCGAGGCCACCCGGTGGCTGGAGGTAATGGGCACCAGCGCGCCATCCTTCCACTGGTGTAACAGGTGCATCGTCGGCGAATGACGGAACTGTGTCTTGATCGGGCGCAGGTACACCTCGCTGTCCCGGCGGTACACGTCAATCATGACCTGGCAGGTTTCCCGGATAGGAAACACCGCCCCGTTGGAATGACGATCGCGCAGGAGGGCAAAATACGCCAGGTCACCCCGGTCGTACAGGTA
>JAGPFE010000018.1 GCA_018056705.1 Candidatus Hydrogenedentota bacterium
CCTGCTCCAGGCGCGCGGGCAGGAACCCGGAATCCCGTTCCAGCGCTTTCGCGAAACATTCCCGCGCCTTGTCCCGCTGCTCCTGCACCTGGGCCACCTTGCCGGCCAGCCACCACCCCTCCGCGGAGCGATCCTCCAACTCGAGGCTCCTTCGAACGGCCGTTTCGGCTCCTGGCCAGCCTGCCGGGCCCATTTTCAACCGGCAAAGCGCCAGGTCCCGCCAGAGGCGCGCGTCACGATCACTCGTTTGCAGCAGGGATTCGAGGGCCTCCGCCGCGAGGTCCCAGTCTTCCTTCAGCATCCACGCCCGGACCTGCAGGTGGAGTCGTTCTCCCCGTTCAATCCGTTGACCCGCTTGAGAATCCAGCAGGTTCAGCGCTTCCTCCAGCCACGCGGTGTTCGGCCGGGCAGTCTGGCCAGGCAGGTCCGACTCAAGGAATTCTTTCCTGGCCCGTTCGTAACGCTCAACCAGTTCCCGGGCGCGCTTGAGGGTCTGGGGTGCGATATCTGGTCCACCCCCCCCGCATCCGGTCGTCAACGTGATTACCAGGCAAACCACGCTGGTCCACGTCAAGAAATGGGGACCGCCACGGACGCCGGTCGCGTGTATAATGGTTCGCATCATCGCAACTCGACAGGTTTTACCTTGCTTGACTTGCTTGAAACCGGTATCCCCCTGCTTCCGTCAAACGGCAACAGGTTAACATACCGGGTCTTTCCCGGACAAAACGCGCGGCTTGATAACCCCATTAAATGGACGCGTGCGACGGGGTGCCATCATGACCGCGCGTAAAGTGACAAGGATCGATTCTTCATGAAAAAACACGTGTTTACGGCATTGTTGCTTGTCCTGGTACCAGGAATGCTGCCCGCCCGGGCCACGGATGATCCCCTGACACTTGTTGGCGTCTCCGTGAATCCGCATCTCATGCTCGACACGATGCGTTACGCCAAGCCACCGGAGCCACCAGACGGTGCCTTGGTTACCCTCTTTCTGCGCAACGATTCCAGAGAGCCTGTTACCATCCTCCCTGACACCCCATCCCGGATCAACAGCGCGACGCCTGACGCCCTGCTCGAGTCCGGGGACATCGCCTGGCATGATTTCCCCGGCGCCCACCCCGATCTGATTCGCGTGATCTCCCCTGGTGGCCTGACCACGTTTACCTTCAACGGTCGCAGGAAACCCTATGGTACCGGGGGAAATGTCCCGATCCAGCTCGGTCCAGAAAACCAGCCCATCTGGAATGCTTCCGTTCCTGTCGAAAACCCGGACCTGTGGATTTCAGCGGTTACCTTTTTCGCCCCGGAAAACGCCATTCTTCCAGACGAGGTGGTCATCCACGTCGCCAATGAAACGAATGAAGCGGTTACTCTCGACACCTGCGCCCTCTGGATCGCCGACAATCCCGCCCGCCCATGGGCCTTCAAGCAAGAGGTTAAAACAACCACGCTGACCCCGTTTGGTGGTAACGGGGTTATCCCTCCTCACGACCGCGGCGGTTTCTCCATCAGGACCAGGCCGTTGCCCCGAACGAACGCCGTGGTTGAACTGGTCGTGCGCCGACCGCACGGCGAACCCAGATCGATCTGGGCAAAGGTCCGCGTCAAACCCGAAGTCTTTGATATCTCCGGCGGATGGGTCGGTGGTGCAAATATACTGACGCGGGAACCTTGTCTGAAAACGCTGAAACTCCTGCACGTGAACACGGGGCACATCGGTATAACCCCCGGGTACAGTGACACGGAGTTGTACGCGAAGTACCCGATCAAGTACTTCGGCGAACTGAAACCCTGGGAGCAGTATGACACCGACGAAATGCTGCCCAGGATTCACGGGGCCGAATTTCTGGGTGAACCGCAATATGGCGGTGGCCGTCCGGTTCCCCCCCAGGAGGTCTGGAGGCAACTGCTGCCCTACGCCACGACCCGGTTTGCCACCACCCTCACCCACAGCGAGGAACGGATCTGGCGCGACTATGCCGGCCTGAGCGACTTCCCCCACTACGACGCCTACCGCGTGACGGCTCCTTCCCCCGACCTCTGGATCAAGTATGCCGATCGATGGGGCGGGAAAAAAATCGCGTGGGGGGCTCCACTGGAAACCATCGGGGACATGTGCCGTTCCCTGCGGGAACTCAACCGGCCCGCGCCCTGCGCCTACTGGTCCCAGGGACCTTGGAATGGGTGGGGCATGTATGGCGGCCGCCGCCGGACCTCTCCTACTCCAGATGAGATTCGCCTCCAGGCGTACCACGCCTTGTCTACCCGCATTACATCCCTCTACTGGTTCAATCTCAGCCTGGCAACCCTGGTGAAGTGGCGCGACACCATGGACGAACTGCGGCGTTGCGGCCGGGAAATGCGGGTCATCGCCCCGTGGCTACTGCGGGGAGACGCCTTTGAATTCCAGCGGTTACGCCGCCCCGATGGATCCTTTGACTGGGATATCGCGTCCGTGTGCGCGCCGGATGCCGCGATCCTGTTCGCGCTGGACCTGGATTATGTTCCAGATCCCTCGGAACGGGTCTTCAAGTTTGGAAGTCCCCGGGACGCCTCCTGGAACTTCCGCCTGCCCGCGTGGCTGCGGGGTCGCGTGGTCGACGTGTTCCGCTTCGATGCCGACGGCGTGTACGACGTCACCTGGACCCGTACCGAGGACGGCGTGAACATCACCGACCGTCTCAGTCGGGTCGGCGTCTACTTCGCGGTTACCGACGTGGGTACCCGCGCCCAGGTGGCGACTGAACGGGAAAAACTGGTTGCCGAGGAACAGGAACTAGGGTTCGATCCCATCGCGAACGACACCGATTTCGCCGTGCTGGAATCCATTCAGGCTGAAACGAAAGAAAAGTAACCGTTCCATCCCCGTGGCGTCGTCCCTCAGCCCTCGGTGGAGTGTCTGTCCAGCATTTCCGCCAGTGCCCGCAGCAGGTCCGCCGCGCCATAAGGCTTGTGCAGGATCCGGCAACAGCCGTCCCGGCTCACCATTTCTTGATGGATCATGTCAATCGAGTATCCCGTGCAGAAAATGACCGGGATATCGGGGTGCGTTTCACGAATGGCATCGAATACCGCCCTGCCGTTTCGCCTTGGCATGATGACGTCCAGGATCAGCGCGTCGAATTCCCCACCCTCGCGAAACCGTTCCAGGGCCTCTTCGCCGTCAGCAGCCTCCACCACGCGCACCCCTGCCGCGCGGAGAAAACGACTGGTCATACCCCGGACCGCCGCTTCGTCCTCCGCCAGCAATACCTGTTTCCCATTCAACCGGGCCATCAGGTCGGACCGGGCTATACCTTTCTCCTCGAAACCTTCCTCTTCGAGTTCCGGTTCCTCTTTGAGCGCCGGTATATAGATCCGCATGGTTGTCCCCCGTCCCGGCGCGCTCAACACGTCAATGGCTCCCCCATGTCGCGTGACGATACCGTAGACCGTGGCAAGCCCAAGGCCCGTCCCTCGCCCCGCTTCCTTGGTGGTAAAGAAGGGATCAAAGATGCGTGGCAGGACTTCCGATGGAATCCCTGCGCCCGTGTCCGTAACGGAAAGGCTCACGTAACGGCCGCGCGGGATTTGCTCCATGTGCGTGGTCCGGTACGGGTGGGTGAATTCCACCAGTTCCGTCCGGATGGTCAACGAACCCCCATCGGGCATGGCATCCCGGGCGTTCACGCACAGGTTGATCAAAACCTGGTCGATATGAGAGGAATCGGCCATGACGGGAGGCAGGGAAGCCCCCGCGTGAAACGTCAGCGTGATGTGTTCGCCCAGTACCCGCTTGAGCATCTTCATCAATTGCGTCACGCACTGGTTCAGGTCGATCGGTTCGGCGCGCATGGGTTGTTGCCGGCTGAAGGTAAGCAGTTGCCTGGTCAGGCCGGTCGCTCGATGGGACGCGTCCGCGATTTCCTGGGCCAGCGATCGGTGCTCAGACTTGGCGGGCAATTCCGTGGCCAGGATTTCCGCATATCCCGAAATGACCTGCAGCAGGTTGTTGAAGTCATGGGCCACGCCGCTGGCAAGGTTACCGATCGCTTCCATTTTCCGCGACTGGATCAGTTGCTCCTCCAGTTCCTTCTGTCGGCTGATGTCCTGACAGACCACCAGCCACTCCGTCCGGTCTTCCGATGGAAAGTAAACGGGGGACAGGGAAAACGCGACATGCCGCCGCTGGCCGTTTTCCCCGGCAAAATCAAGTTCGCCCCGTATTTTTCTGGGTTCCTTAAACCACAGGTGGACCGGCACCTCACTACGCAGGCGGGCGTCCGGTAACTGGTCCGGCCGGAATACCTTATTTTCAGGTCCTGAAAACCAGTGGTCGAACAGGTGGTCCGCCGCGCCATTCGCGTAGATCACCTGGCCTTCCGGGTCGCAGAACAGTATGGCGTCTCCGGCCTGTTCCAGCGAGTTAAACAGGCGCCGCTGCAGAAATTCCGACTCGCTGATTCGGGAAAGCAGGTGAGCCTGCCGGATGTTCTGCGCGGCCAGCATGGAAAGGCGCCCGGCCAACTGGCTCACAAGGTCTCGGACCCTAGAGAACGCGTCACCATGCTCCTCCCCTGCTTCTATCCACGCGGCGTCGTGTTCATCGTGCGACCCCTGCTGGCAGACCGCCTCTCCGGAAGGCATGCCAACAACCCAGTATCCCAGCAGTTTCCGATCCGCCTGAATCGGTGCCAGCCAGAACCTGCAACCACACGATCTGCAGTAATAGGTGCTGCCCGTAGACCTCTCCGCGAGGCGCTGGCGGGCAATCCGGGAAATCATCCCGGACAAACAGGCCTCCGGATCCGCTGCCTCTTTATCCGGCAGGGTCGACCGGGTGAAGGGTTTACCCTCGGCATCCAGGATAATGGCGTACATGTTATGAATACGGGCGAGGGTATCCTGCAGTTGTTGCAATTCCTCGGGATCAAAAAGCAGATCCAGCGGGTATGTTTCGTCTTCTCCGGGAGGATTTGTCAGGCTCAGCATGCGCCGCCGCATGGCCTCCATGGCCCGGGCCCGCTGCCACGCCATCAGCATCAGGTCTCCAATAATACGCAGATGCGGCAGATCTTCCTGGAGCCACGCCGTGTCCGGCGATTTCCCGCGAACCAGGAACAGTGTTCCCGCGGGATCGACGCCAGACATCAGGGGGATGACCCGCAGGCTCGATGAGGACCATCCCCGCGATTCCACCAGGTGCCGCTCAGCCAAGGCATCCTCCGGCAAGGAATCCACGCCATCAATTAACCCCACTTCACCTTTGCGTAAAAGGCCATACAGCCAGGAGAAGTCGCGTAGATCGATCGGTTCCCGCGCGTCTTCCTCCATGCCTTCCCGGGGGAACCACCGGAAAACCTCCAACGCCCTGCCCTCCGAAAGCCCCAGCAGGAGCGTTACCTGGTCCGCGCCACAGAAAAGGCCCGTGTCCTCCAGGACATGATGGATCTGTCCACGGATTTGCCCAGGCTCCCCACGCATAAACCGCATGCTCGCGGCCGTAACCAGGGCCTCCAGTTCCAGCCTGCGGCGCAGGCGCTCTTCAGACATGACGCGGGACAAGGTTGTGTCCGCGACGACACAGGCCGTTCGGCACAGGTTCCGCTCCCATTCACGCCACAACGCCTTCGCGATGACCCTGATCGCGATGACCATGCTGCCGCCGGCACACGAACACCGGTACACGGCCACGCGGCCCGGTTCCATTCCCGACGTGGCCGGCGATTCTTGCGTAAACCATGCGTCTTGCGGCTCCACGCGGACAGTTCGCAAGATCCCCGTGAGCGCCGTCTCCCCGGTTCCATCCACCTGGAGAATTTCATCGCCTGTCTCGCAAAATCGGTAGAGGCCGGCTTCCGTCTCACCAAACGCCTCGCTGAAACACCTGCGCAAGGCATCCATCACGTCTTCAACCTGCCGGGCCCGGTTCAGCCGATCCGTCAGGGTCAGCAGCAGGTGTCGCTGCTTCTCCTGTAACACCCGCTCGGTAACATCCGCGAAGACTGCCACAAACTGGCCCGCTTCCGGCGCGTACGCCCGAACTTCGTAATACCGCCCCAGTTCCTTCTCCTCGTGAACGGTCTCTGCCGATCGCCCCGTCCGGGCTACTTCTCCAAAAAAATGGATCCAGAAAGGATCTACCCCCGGCAGGACTTCCCGAATGGTTCTCCCCAGGATGGCTTCCCGTTTCAATCCGGTCATGCGCTCAAACGCGTCATTCACGGCAAGGTAACGATAATCCACCGGCAAGCCCGAAGCGTCGAAGATCATTTCGTGCAACGCCACACCATTCACCATGTTCTCGAACAGCGAGCGGAAACGTTCCTCGCTGTGACGTAAGGCCTCCTGTTCCTCCTGTTCCCGTTCTCGGACCGTTTCGAGCGCGTCCAGCAGGCGATTGATCGCCCCGGCCAGTTCTGCCGTTTCGCCTCCTTTCCCCACCGGGAATCGTTCCATGATCGGGTGGGACGGGTCCAGCCCCACAATGAATCCGCGCAACCGATCGATCGGATCGGATACCAGGCGCGTCAGCAACCCGTACAGCAGCCCCGTGAACAGCAGTCCAACCAGCATCCCGAGCAACAATAGCCGGTACAGCAGGTCCTGGTTGGTCTTGAAAAACAGGCCAGGCGTGGTGGTCGACACCAGGGCCACCGGCAAACCGTCCAGGCCATACAGGGTGACATCCACCCGCATCCGGCCCGTGCCTTCTCCTTCCGGATAGACCCGGTACGGAAATCGCGCTTGCGATTCCGTGATTCCGCCGATATCCCCGTTCCGTTTCCCTTCCAGGCGCGCCTCCCGGATGAGCAGGTTCGACATCAGCACGTTGACCGGCGAACTGTTGATCTCCTCCAGCAGGTTCTCCAACGGTTTACCGAATGCCAGAAAACCGTTGGGCGGCGCGGACTGATCGGTTGGGGTCACGGGATACGACGCCAGGGCCCATACCCGCCCATCCAGGCGCGTGAAGCCCTTCACGGGCCTTCGCCACAACCCGTTCCTGGCAAGGTTATCCACCATGCCCTGAAAATCATTCGGCAAGGGGCCCCTGTCCCCGGTTTTCAGGTCGACGGTTTTCCCGAGAAGTACCACGCCATCGCCACGACAAATGGCCACGAGACCGAAGCCATTACGCTGGAGAATCGCGTTACTGACCTCTGGCTCCATGTCCCGGGCCGGATCATCGGGGGCCTCTATAAACGCCCAGGTCCGGTCCCATATGGCGTAATCCCGGGTGGTGAAAGCCAGCGCGTCCAGTTCTTGTTGCACCTCCCACCGGGCCAGGATCGCCACCGCGTCCGCGTAATATCTTTCCGCGAACAGGCTGGTCGACTGAACGATGGCGCCTCCCCCTACCAACCCCGCCGTTAGTACCAGCAGGGTCATCCCGCCCATCACCAGCGCGACTTTATTCCGGATACGCATGTTTCAGCCCTGCCCTTCTCCGGGCGGCTCGCGATACGCGCCATTCCAGGCCTGCATCCACGCGGGTTTACCCAAGTTGCCCTCAGTCCCGTTTTCGAATTTACTATATCACAAGTTCGGTTTTTCATGATGCGAGACCAGATTACTGACATCTACGCGAAATGGTTGTGTCGTCCCGCCGGAGAGATGGCCGATCGTTCGCCCGGCGTCGCGGAACCCACGGAAGCAACGATGCAGCAATGGTGGGCATCCCTTCCACAAGGCACCCGCTTTGAAACCGTGGAAGGCCACCGGATCGAGGTAATCCATCCCGGCATCCAGAACCGTGGCGCCGGCCCCGACTTCATCCACGCTCACCTGGCCTTCAACGGTGAACTCGCGCGGGGCAGCGTGGAAATCCATCGCACCCCCGCCGCGTGGAAGGACCACGGCCACCACGCCGATCCCCGGTACGACGGCGTGATCCTGCATGTCACGACCGAGCCCGTCTCGTCTACTGGTGTGGCCGCGCGCACGAACGCCGGACGATTCGTGGCTACCCTGGTCATTTCATCCGACACGCCCGGTGCAGCGGCATTCGCCCCCCTGGAACCGGCTCCCCTGCCGGCACGATGCCGCGCGTCCCGTTCGCCCGGCGCGAGGGACATGGAAGGATTGCTCTGGCTGGCCGCGTCCTGGCGCCTGCTGCGAAAATCCCGGGACATCGCGGAACGGGCTGCCCAACTTGGCATGGAACAGGCTCTCTATGAGCGGATTATGACCGCGTGTGGCTGGGGTGGAAACGAATCCCTCATGGAAGCGCTGGCCCGGGCCATCCCCTGTGAACGTCTCCGCCAGATGGCCCGTCAGCATGAATACCTCCCCGAAGCCGCGCTCCTCCACATGGCGGGATTCCTGCCCCTGGATCCCCCGGAAACAATGGATCCCGCCGCGCGGGAGCACTGGGCCAGGCTCCACGCCCTCCGTGAACAGTTCCTGCCCGGCCTGAAGCGCCTGAACGGCGCGCCCTATCCCGCCCGGGGCCGTCCGCTTAACCGCCCGGAACGCAGGCTGGCCGCCGCCGCGCGCGTCATCGCCCGAACCGCCCTGCACGGTGTCGGGGAGACCTTGCTCAAGCCGTGGTACGAACTGGACGCGACCGCTCCCGCCCGGGTAATCGCACGGCTGATCGCCCTGTTCGAAGTGCGGCACGGTTTCTGGGAATTCCGCTGCGGATGGACCGCTTCCCCGCTGGCCCGGCCCGTCGCCCTCATCGGCAGGGAACGCGCGCTCGCCATGGCCGGCAACATCGCCCTGCCCCTGGCGCTCATCCACGCCCGCGAACGGGGCAGTATCACCCTGGAACAGCGGATCTGCGCCTGCCTGCGGGCTTTCCCCGCCGAACCGGACAGCGCGCCGCTCAAGTGGATGCGACAACGACTGTTCGGAGGCCGATACCCCTTCCGCGCGGGTTTCGCGCTCCAGCAGGGCCTGCTGCAATTACATCGCGACTGGTGCGGTCACAACCTCACCTGCGAGAATTGCCCGGTCCCCGACGCGCTGGACAACGTGCCCACTGAACAGCCCGGTAACGTTCAATCCCGGTAGTGAATATCCACGCTGTGATCCACGTGCCGGTTCCGGGCGGCGGGCACGTCGTAATCGGACGGTATGGCCGTGGGATACCGTCCCGTGAAACAGGCCGTGCAGAATTTATCCGGATCCTGGCCGGCCGCCCGGAGCAAGCCTTCCAGGCTCAGGTACGCCAGCGAGTCCACGCCAAGGTAATCCCGGATTTCCTCCACCGACATGGCGTGGGCGATCAGTTTATGCCGGTCCGGCGTGTCGATGCCGTAATAGCACGAGGCGATGATCGGAGGCGACGCCACCCGGAAATGCACTTCCCGCGCGCCCGCCGCCCTAAGCATCTTGATGATTTTCCGCGCCGTCGTGCCCCGCACGATGCTGTCATCCACCAGCACGATCCGCCGATCCCGCACCACGTTCCGCGCGGGATTCAACTTGATCTTCACGCCAAAATCCCGGATTCCCTGGTCGGGCTCGATGAACGTGCGGCCCACATAGTGATTCCGGATGAAGCCCATGTCAAAGGGCAGACCCGATTCGTGCGCATAGCCTATCGCGGCGGGATTGCTCGAATCGGGAACTGCCATCACAAGGTCCGCGTCCACCGGCGCTTCCCTTGCCAGGGTCCGCCCGAGTTCCTTGCGTACCTCGTCCACGCTCTTGCCGAAGATGCAACTGTCCGGCCGGGCCACGTACACGAACTCGAACAGGCACTGCCGCGGCGTCGCCGGGGGAAACGGCCGGATCGACTCCACGCCCTCGCCACGGATCGTCACCACTTCCCCCGGTTCAATCTCTCGCACCCACTGGGCGTCCATGATGTCCAGCGCGCAGGTCTCGCTCGCCACGACCCACGTCTCTTCCAGCTTTCCCAGCCACAACGGCCGGAAGCCCATCGGATCCCGGGCGGCCACGATGACTTCCCCATCCGTGGCCACCACGGAATACGCTCCCACCACCTGGCGTAACGCGTCTACCAGGCAGTCCGTGAACGTTTCCGCGCGGGACCGCGAGATCAGGTGCAGAATCACCTCGCTGTCCGTTGTGGCCTGGAAGATGGCCCCTTCCGCCTCCAGTTTCGCGCGCAGCAGGGTCGCGTTGGTCAGGTTGCCGTTGTGGGCCACCGCCATGGAACCCCGCGCGTAGTCCACCACCAGGGGTTGCACGTTCCGCAGGTTGCTGGATCCGAAGGTCGAATACCGCACGTGCCCGATGCCCCGGTCTCCCTGTACCCGGGCCAACTTGTGCGGCTTGAACACGTCCGACACCAGGCCCACCCCGCGGTGGGCGGTCAACATGCCGTTGTCGGAACACACAATACCGGCACCCTCCTGCCCACGGTGCTGTAACGCGTACAGCCCAAGGTAGATCAACTTGGGTGCTTCGGGATGGCCGAAAACAGCAACCACCCCGCATTCATCGTGGAGATGATCTTCATCTCCCATCCGTGTTCGGACCATGAGGACCTCTCAGTCGCCGGGAGCGATGGGATTATTCGAACTTCCGGCCCGTTAACCGTTCGAAGGCTTCCACGTACTTCTCACGGGTGCGCGCCACCACGTCCTCGGGCAACGGCGGCGGCGGCGAATTCTTGTCCCACTTCACGCTTTCCAGGTAATCCCGGACAAACTGCTTGTCAAAACTCGGCTGGCTTTTCCCCGGCTCGTAGGTTTCCGCCGGCCAGAACCGGGACGAATCCGGGGTTAACACTTCGTCCGCCAGCACCAGGGCCCCCTCCAGTTCGCCGAATTCGAACTTGGTGTCGCACAGGATGATACCCCGTTCCCGCGCAATGTCCCGGGCCCGACGGTAGATCGCGAGAGCTGTTTCCCGGACCCGGTTGTTCCAGTCCTCCCCGATGATCCGCGCCGCCTCTTCCGGGGAAATGTTCTCGTCGTGTCCCGTCTCGGCCTTTGTCGACGGCGTGTACAGTGGCTCGGGCAGTTCGTCCGATTCCCGCAGGCCCGCGGGCAGCGGTATACCGCACACCGTGCCCCGCTGGCGGTATTCTTTCAGCCCGCTTCCGGCGAGGTATCCCCGGATAATCACCTCCACGGGGAAAATCCGGCACTTGCGCACCAGCATGGACCGCCCCGCGAACTGTTCCGGATGACTGCGGAACGGTTCCGGAAATTCCGAAAGTTCCGCCGTGACCAGGTGGTTGCGGCACAAGTCCGCCGTCTGTTCAAACCAGAACAGCGAAATCTGCGTCAGGATCCGGCCCTTGTCCGGAATACCAACGGGGTTCACCCAGTCGAACGCGGATATCCGGTCCGTGGCAACGATCAGCAGGGTGTCGCCCAGGTCGTAGAGATCCCGGACCTTTCCCCGTCGGTCAGGCTGACGCTCGGGAAGTCCCGTATGGGTCAGTGCGGCCTGTGTCATGGTGGCATCTCCTCTAAGGAAGGGTAAGGGGAACCGGTTTCGACCGGTCCCGCGCCTCAGAAAAACGTGCCCTGCAGATAGGGCCGGTTGATCTCCAGCAGTTCATCCAGCAGTTTTACGCACCCGTCCGCTCCCGGCATGAGCGGATGCAGCAGCATGGCCTCGAATGCCGCTTCCCGGTCTCCCGTGACTGCCGCCAGCACGGTCAGCGTTTCGTAGGCCTTGATGTTCTGCATCAGTCCCCGGATCACCGGTTCCGGGGCCGGCTGAGGAATCGGTATGGCCCCATCACGACCGATCAGCGCCGGGATCTCCACCGACGCGTCGGCATCAAGGGTCGGCACCGCGCCGCCGTTCCGGACGCACACGATCTGCCGGTTCCGCAGGTCGTTTTCCACCGCCTCGATCAGCATGAACGCCGCCGTGGAATAGTGCGCGCCGCCCCGCTTGCCCAGTTCTTCGGGCTTTTCGGTCAGGCCGGGATCCTGGTACTTGCGAAACAATGCCTGTTCCACCTCCACCACCTCTTCTCCCCGGGTTTTCGGCTTATTTTTCAGCGTTTCGAGCACGCTGTCCGTGCTGTAGTAGTACTGCAGGTAGTAATTGCAGAACATCCCCAGCCGGCGCATGGCCGTGATCATGTTACTCCGGGTCACCGGGTTTGGCCATTCTTCTTCCGCCTGCTTCTCGATGAACGCCTCGATGACCTCCCCGGTAATATCTTTACCCTTGAACAGAAAACGTCGCACCCACGACAGGTGATTCAGTCCCACGTAATCCAGTTCGAGGTCGCCCACCTCCCCCCCGGTGTGCTTCAGGGTATCCATGATGATCCCGATGGGCACGTTGCACAGTCCCACCGTCCGGACATGGCTGTGCCGGACCACCGCCTCGGTGTTGATCCCCGCCGGATTCGTGAAATTCACCAGGAATCCGTCCGGGGCCAGTTCTTCCATGGCGTACGCCACGTCCAGGATCCGCGGAATCGTCCGCAGCGCGCACGCGAAACCTCCTACCCCCGTGGTTTCCTGGCCGATGATCCCGTGGCGCAACCCCAGTTTCTCGTCGTTGATGCGCGCCTGCATCCCTCCTACACGGATCTGGGTAATCACGTACCGCGCGTCTTTCACCGCCTCCCGCATGGAAGTAGTACCATGCACCGTGAACGGGTTACCGTGACGTTCCGCCATCCTCCGCGAGAACGCCACGTTGATTCCAAGTCGCTCCTCGTTCTGGTCCATCAGCCAGACTTCCGTCACGGGAATCGTCGACACGCGGGCGAACAGGCCGTCGAGCAACTCGGGGGTATATGAACTGCCACCACCGATTACCGCCAGTTTCATCGAGAAAATCTCCTTGTGAAAGCGCGCGCTTACCGTGGAAAAAACACCGTGAACCCAGCCCTGTTATGGCAACAGGATACCGTTTCAGCAGGTTTCCGGTCAAAAAACGGCCATCGGCCCGTTACCCGGAACGGACCCGAAGGGTCACGATCTTCTTGGGGCCAATCTCCAGTTCCGCCCGGCCCTTTTGCACCGGAATGGCCGGGTCGTTCTCCGGCTCCGTCTCTTCCAGCGTGCAACGCGCGAGGGATGTCACGGCAAAACCGAACCGCAGAACAACCCACTCCGGTCGCGTTCCGGGATTGTATAACCGAACAATCCAGCCTTGGCCATCCTCGGCGGGCTTCATGGCGGACAAGGCCACCTGTCCTCCATCCATTTCCATGATTCCATGGCATCCCGGCAGGTCGCCTTCGGGGTTGGAGCCGGCCTGGCACGGTTGCAGGGGCGTAACCATGGCCTCGGCCACGTTCAGGACCTCCCCCGTGAACGTGTCGCCACCGTGGGGATACAGCAACCACCGGTATTCATGCTGCCCAGGGCACTGGGAAAGCCCCATTTCAGGATGGGGATCCCACCGCTTGCTCACCGTCGTCAGGTTCACCTCGTAGGCCCTGAGCAGGGTCACGGCCAGGGACCGGTCCCGACCCTGGGTCACCTCGTACTCCCGCAGTCCCGGCGACAGGAACGCCAGGCCCACCCTGCCGTCGTTCACGTCCACGAACCGCTGCATCGGAAAGGTCACCCCCTGGCGCCCCATCCACGGACTGCCCTCTCCGAACAGGACTTCACGCTCAACTATGTCGAACGCCGTCTCCGCGTGACATGTCCGCGTGTTGAGTTCCGTGGGAAAAATCACCCGGAGCCGGTGATCCCGCGCGGGGTTGCTGAACCGGCAGGTCACCTCCAGATACGGTGCCCCCCGACGCAGCGTGTACGTGGTCACGAGGGGCATCGGCAGCAGGTGACCCGACCGCGAGGCGTTGTTGCCTACCCCGTCCAGCCGACGCCACGGATCGCCTCCGTTTTCCACCAGGCATTCCGGCACCATCAGGGTCTGGCTCACGCTGATCCGTCCCAGCAGCGGGCCGTTTTCCAGCGTGGCGATGGTCGCCGGAAATCCCCGGCTGTCGATGGCCGCGTCGTGGGCCGGCGCGTGATGCATCCACGCGTGCCCCGCTTCGCCGTCATCGACGTAATAATTCAACTCGCCGTACACCTGGCCCGTTTCCAGGTGCGTCAGGCATACCGTGCCGTTGTCGTTGATCCGCGCGCGGATCAGCCCGTTATCCAGTTCCCGGTTGACGGCAATGGGCGCGCCCGAGGCAAAGGCCGGGCCCCGTCTCACCCGGAACGTCTTCCACCCCATCCCCGGCACCGATTCCGCCGGAAAGCACGCGTGAAACCGCTCCGCCTTCATCATCATCGGCGCGTCGTCCGGGTGATTCACGATCACGTGCTTAGACAACCGGCCGTTGCACTGCACCGGAATCCGCGCGCCGGATTCCGGATCCTCCAGCGTGAATTCTTCGTGACCACCCGTCCACGGCAGGTCCACCACGCATTCGACCACTTCCGACCGCGCGCGCGGCAACGGATTGAACACGCTCAGGACCACGTCTTCATCATCTCCCGGAACGCGAATACGCCGGTGCAGGGCCGCCAGCGCGTCATCCGTCACCGCCTCGGCAATGTGTTCCGTCTGGCGCGCCCGGGACAGCACATCCTCTTCGATCGCGTCCACGCCCGACCCGGAAATGCTGTCGTGCGCGTGACACCGCAGCAGTTCCTTCCACGCGAGTTCCATCACGCCGTGGGGATAGGCCATGCCCGTCACCAGCGACGCCGCCGCCAGCGCGGGTTCCGCCAGCCGCTGCAGCGTCCATTCCGCCCGTGAACACGTCCATTTCATCCGTGCCCGACTGCTCAGCACGTCACTGTACAGGTGAATGATCAACGGCATGGGTTTCGGCGTTCGCCGTTCCCCGCGCAGCACGGGCAGGCGATCCCGGTCCGCCTCGGCAAGAACCCCGGCGATCAGGTCCGGGTAATGCCCATGCCGCACGATAACGCCAGGCAGGGCCTCGGCAATCTGGCGGACCATGTCCGGTTCCCGCTCGTCAGGAAGGCTGCTGTCATGGCCCATCATGAACGCCAGGTGCCGGGTGGCCGCCGCGTTTTTCTCCCGCGCGTACAGGGCCTTGGCCCGATCCCGCAACACGTCCGGATCCAGTTCCACCCGCGGACGCAACAGCCACATGTGCCCGCTCGCCCGGTCCGGCGTCGACCGCCGAAACGGCAACCCACCCTCCCGCCAATGGTACTCACGATCCTCGGGACCCTTACCATAGCGCGCCGGACGGTACACCTGATGATAAAAGTTATACCGCGCCCCCGTGCTCATCCGGCTGGCCAGTAACCGCGTGCCGTCTGCCCCTTCCAGGATAAACTCGATCGCCGCCTCGTCATCGTTCACGCCGTGGTAGAACAGGATCGTCCCGATCCCGAACCCCGCGTACAACTGGGCCATCTGCGAGTTCTGCCCATAGGAAAAGGGCGTGTGACCGATCTTCATCACGCCACCGAACCGTCGCCCCACGCGATGCCCCATCAGCAGGTTGCGGACCAGCGACTCCCCGTTGACTTCAAACCCTTCCGGGCAGGTGTACCACGGCCCGATCAGCAGGCGCTGCTCCCGAACGGCCCGTTCCACGGCCTCCCGTTTCTCCGGGCGGATTTCAAGGTAATCTTCCAGGGGAGCCACCTGGCCGTCCAGCACGAACGACCGGTAATCCGGTCGCGTTTCCAGGATTTCCAGTAAGCGGTCCAGCAGTTCCACCAGCATCAGTCGCGTCCGCTGGTAATCGAAAAGCCATTCCCGGTCCCAATGGGTGTTCGCGATCAGGTAAACAACGTCTTCCCGGCGGTTTGTCGGCTCCATGATCCATCCCTTTCCACGCGAATCAGGCCGGCATTGTACCAGAACCCGCGAGCGCCCCCGCGCTTCGTCTCCACGGGTTTCTGGTAAAATACCCCCATCCTTACCCGCGCGAACGCGAACCACAGGAACCGGGCGACATGCTGCGCTTCGCTCTGCTCGCCAGCGGAAGCAAGGGAAACGCTACCCTGATTTCCGACGGCGAAACCCATATCCTTCAGGACGCCGGGATATCCCGCAAGCGCCTGGAAGAACGGCTGCGCCTGCTGGGGGTCGCGCCTGAAAACCTCGCGGCCGTCCTCGTTACCCATGAACACAGTGACCATGTCCGGGGACTGCCCCTGCTTGCCCGCGCGTACGACATCCCCGTGTACGCCACCGGCCCCACCGCCCGCGAACTGGCGCTCCAGGACAACCACCGCGTTGTTACCTTCAGCGCGGGGGATGCCCTGGCCTTCGGAAATATCCGCGTCCAGAGTTATTCCGTCTCCCACGACGCCATCGATCCCGTCAACTACACCTATGCATCGGTCTCCGGCGCGAAACTCGGCTTCGCCACCGACCTCGGCCACCCCTGCAAACTCACCCTCGCCCGCCTGGCCGGTGCCCATGCCATCATTGTTGAATCCAACTACTGTCCCCACATGCTCCGCCGGGGACCTTACCCCCCCTTCCTGCAGCAGCGCATTCGTGGCCGCCAGGGACACCTCTCCAACGACGATGCCATGGCGCTGCTGGAAACCCTGCGGCACGACAGGTTGCGCCTTGCCGTCCTGGTCCACGTGAGCGAACACAACAATGATCCAGCCCTGGTCCACGAAAATGTCTCCAGGATTTTCGCGGGCACCTCCGTGCGCGTCGTGGTCGCCCCCCCAGAGGGCTTAACCGAGTGGTTCGAGGTATTGCCGTGACTTCCCCTTCTGAAGTTCCGGATTTCGCCAGGCTCAAAGCCATCATCGAACGTTTCCGTCTCGTCACGGGCCCCCCCATCGCGCTGCACAGGGGAGAGCCCTCTCGCCAGCACCTCGTGATCGGTACGTCCCCCTGCGCCGCCTGCGCCTTTATCAACGGGTTTCCCGCTGGAGCGCGCGCCTGTGCCCGGTCCAGGGCCAACGCCTTCGCCATTGTCCGCGACACCAGCCAGCCCGTCGCCTTCGTCTGTCACCTCGGATTCGGATGCGCGACCGCTGCCGTTCCCGGCGCACGCGATCACTGGGTAACCATCGGCCCCTTCATTCCCGAAGCCGCCGCGGAATCCCTCGAGTTCACCGTCCGCCGCGGGCTTCAGGCCGTGGCCCTGCCCGACGCACTGGAAGGTCCCCTCCCATTCACGCTGGCCGATATCACCGCCCGTCCACCCCAATCCATGGCGGAGGCCGCGCTATGGGTCGCCGAATCCATTACCGCGCTGATCCCCGCCTCTCCGGGAACCACGGCAACAGGACCGATCCAGGAAACCGAACCGGGCACCCCAGGTTTTACGCCCGCGCCGGACCGACGGGTCCGGGTAGGCCGACCCGTTGAAGACGCCCGCGAAATCCCCGCCGCGGGGCTTGAATTCCCCCGCCTTCCCGTCTCCAGGGCGGTACCGGTACTCTGGCTGGCCGGCGGATCTCGCTCCCGGGCCTTGGACGCGTGGCAGCGTCGCGTCCGCGAACAGGCCCGACTGGCCGGACGGGCTCGGCCAGACTGGCATACTCTCCTTGAAATCACGGCGGACGTGCTGGAAGGTTGCGACCGCCTCGGCGCCCAGACCGCGCCGGCCTGGGATGCCCTGGCCACCCTGCGCGAAAAAGTCGAAACAGATCCCTCGAGCGCGCCTGAGGAAACGCGGTGCCACGCGATCTTCCGCGAGATCCACTGGCCAGCCGATTCGCGCCATCAATTCAGAATGCTTTGCGCGC
The DNA here is from genome assembly GCA_018056705.1 of Candidatus Hydrogenedentota bacterium. Taxonomy (GTDB): domain Bacteria; phylum Hydrogenedentota; class Hydrogenedentia; order Hydrogenedentales; family CAITNO01; genus JAGPFE01. The sequence continues at coordinate 17,550 of JAGPFE010000018.1, forward strand.
GCTGGCTGGAAGAGATACGGAACGGCGATCCGGACCTTTCAGCCGCCGCGCGGGCCCTCGGTATACCCCCCGCGACGTTGTCGATCCGACTCCGGAAGACGATTGGCCTTACTTACAGCGGTTGCCGGTCCGCCCTGCGCCTGGAACTGGCCCGCCGGGAACTGGAATCCTCCGACAAGCCCATCCGCCTGGTAGCCGAAGCCGTGGGACTGTCCGATCCGGCCAACCTCCACCGGCTTTTCCGACGCCACGGTTTACCGGCACCGGGGCTATACCGCTGGCTGACGCGAGCGCCAGGCCGAAAATCGTGAGGAACCTGTTATGCCCATCCAGATATCATGGTTAACCCGGATAAAACAATGGTGGTTGCGCTTGCGCTGTCCCACCGAGTTCCTCTGTGACAACTGCCGGTATGATCACCCATCCGCCTGTCGCCGCCCTGAACGCCCAAACGCCACCCGCTGCCCCGATTACCGTCCAAGGTAATACTTCTTTGCCCACGTTTATTCGGAACAGGCATCCGGTCTTTACAGCACAAAGACCATTAGAAGCGCATACAGATCCAACAGGGGTTGGACCATCGGGTTGTTTTTCCAGGTTCCCCAAAAACGGAGTGCGTTCCGGCAGCAGGAGAAACTTTCCGTTTTTTTAAAGTTTCTCTCTCCTGGTCAAATGGGTTTATTGTATTCTCACGCCAGATCAGGATAAGATTACGGACAGTTGTACAGGGTGTAGGCCCCCATCAATAGGTCGGTTGTGACGACAAAGGAAAAGCGTATGGACACCAACAACTCAGGCACCCCCACCACCAAGTCCAGCAATAGCAGGCTGTTACCGGTACTGCTGGTTCTGCTGGCGGCCCTTGCGGGCGCGTTGTACTGGTTCTACTTCGGCGGCGGAGCCATGAAACAGCCGGAAATCACCATCGTCAGCAAAAAGAAGGCGGAATCCGCCCAGCAGGCCCCTGCGCCACCCAAGCCGGCTCCCCTGCCGGCGGTAACCGCCCCGGAACCTTCCGCGGCACAGAAGGCTGAACTGGAAAAAGGTCGCGGTATCGTCCCGGCTACCTTGCCGGCTCTCGCCCTGGCACCCGATTCGGCCCATGTGGCCGTAGCCATTCCGCCCGTGGCAAACGTTCTCGACCAGTGGATTCCAGTGGTGCAGAGAATATTCAAAAACGACGTCGATGTCCGCGCGGAAATCGATAAGCAGGTAAGAAGCGCGTGCGGATTCCTCGGTGCCGCTCCAGACGGTGACGCCGTCGCGTCATTGCGGAGTATTGGCCTGGACACCGCCCGGCCCGCCGGGCTGTTCCTGGAACCCCAGGAAGCCTTGCGGGATTTCCTCAAAACCGCCGCGGCGACCAGGCCTGACAACCCGGTCGAACTCCAGGCGCCGCCCTTGAACGACCTGTTCGCTTTCTCCGTGGCGCTGCCCGTGTCCGACAAGGCCAGGGTGGAGCAACTACTGCAGATGGCCCAGGCCTTTCTCGGTGGTGGCGCCGCCCCGGCACAGGAAACGGTGGACGAATTCTCGATCACGATCCTGCCCGGAATAGGTGCCTACTGCCTGACGGACCAGTGGGCCGTCGTGGGCAACAGCGACAAGCTGGTGAAAGAAACCGTAGCCCGGTTCAAGGCTCCCCGCCAGACCCGCTACGGTTCCGAAGCCTGTCCCGCGTTTGATGCCAACGAGGTGACATTGCAGTTTTTCATGGGCCGGGCCTTTTCGTTTTTCCGGGATCTGGCCGAGGTGGCCGTCGCGAATCAGCCCAGTCTGAAACCCCTGATCGAAGCGCAACTCAAGGATGCCGAGGCCATGTTCCCGGCGGGTGACGCGGATGATCCCGCCTTGTACACGTTCTCCCTGACTGGTGAAAGGCTCGAACTGCGCGGTCGCGTGGACACCGCCGCCCACAAGGGCCTGCTGGAGCAGATGGGCGTGCCTCAGGCCATGGATCTCGCGCGTAAACTCCCCGAGAACACGGGCATGCTCTTCGCGCTCAGCGTAACCCAGAACTTCAAGCAGCAGTTGAGCAACTCCGTCAAGCAGGCCGCGTCTAATCTTCCTCCCGACGCCCGGGACAGGGACAAGAAAGTCGCCCAGCAGGCTTCCACCTACGTGGACCAGGCCATGGGTGCCCTGGGCTCCCAGTTCGCCGGCGGCATCGCTGGCGTCACGGCCAATGGACTGCCCGCCATATACATCCTCCTGGAAAGCAACAATCCCATTCTGCCCCAGTTGCTCATGGGACTGGCAGGGGTCACCATGGTAGAGGATCTTGGCGAAGGCGTCCAGATCCAGAAGGTGAACCGCCCCCTTCCGCTGGGGCTCGAAGTCTACGGGACCATGGTCAATAAGGCTTTCCTGGTATCCACCGATCTGGATGGCCTGAAAGCCCTGGTCGACCGCGTGAAAAACAACGCGACCACCCAGGTGTTCGAAAAGTTTGAGCCTCCCGTGGACCCGGATACGCCCCGGTTCCTGCTGATCGCCATCAAGCCCCAACTCTACCTGGACACCGTCATGCCCATGCTGAAACAACTCCTGCCGCCTTCCACCACCCTGGACATCGCCAACGACGTCATGATCGAGGTGGCGCGGCTGGTGCGCGACCTGCGTTTCCTCGCCGAAATGAACGGTACGTGGTTTGAAAACCGCGTCGTCCTGAACCTCAATCCAAACGTACAATGAAAACAATGTGAAACAGGAGAATCTGACCATGAAGCAACTGATTGTGCCCGTCACGATGATAGCCTTGCTGGCCCTGGCTGGCTGTGCCGGCGTCAAGGGACCCAGTGACCTGGACCTCGTCAAGCAGACCTGCGACGCGTGGGGAAAAGCTCTCGTCGCCAAGGATGTCCAGGGGGTTCTGGCCACCATGAGCGAGGATTTCTCCTCTTCCCAAGTGGCCAGCCGTGAGGCCCTGGGCGAACTGCTCCAGGACGCCATCGACTCCGGTTACCTGGAAGAAGCCGAGGTATCCTTTACCCAGGCGCAATACACCGCTGAACAGGACGGTACCTACACCGTCTACCCCGTTGACCTCGCCAGCGCGGCCGGGGCCGTTTCCGCAGAACTCAAGCTCAAGAAGGTCGACAAAAAGTGGCTGATCAGCGGCCTTGAGGTGGACGGCCTCTGAGGCATTCCACGGGGTAACCAGTGCTATCGTGGGATTCAGGGACAGCCCGGGATTCACAGGAGTTCCGGGCTGTTCATGGTTATAACGGGATTACGCGGCCATGAAAATCGGCGTCATCGGAACGGGATACCAGGGACTCGTCACGGGCACCTGCCTGGCGGAAAATGGCCACCAGGTCCTCTGCATGGACCGGGACTCGGAACGGATCGCCCGGCTGAACCGTGGCGAACTGCCCCTGCATGAACCCGGGCTCGAGGAACTGGTGGTCCGCAACATGGAGGAAGAACGGCTGCGGTTTACCGACTCCCTGGACGCGGTCACCGACGATTGCCTCATGGTCTTCCTGTGCGTCGGGGCGCCGGTCGATCCCGACGGACGCGTGGATACCAGCCGGGTCCTCGACGTGTCCCGGGCCATCGCCCGACACACCCCCGCCTACCGCATCATCGTCAACAAGACCACCTGCCCTCCAGGTACCGCGGACCGGATTGAAGCCATCTTCCGGGAAACCGCTTCCCATCCCGTGGATGTCGTCGCCAACCCTGACTTCATGAAAGAAGGCTCCGCCGTGGACGACTTTCTCCGGCCGGACCGTGTCGTCGTGGGCAGCGGGGACGTGCGCATCATCGAAATGTTCCGGGAACTCTACCGGCCTTTCCTCCGCACCGGAAAGCCTTTCCTCGCCATGTCACGCCGCGACGCGGAAATGGTCAAGTACGCCAATAACCTCATGCTGGCCGCGCGCATCTCGGTCATGAACCAGTTGGCCGACCTCTGCGAAGCCCTCGGATGTGACATCGACCAGGTTCGCGAGGCCGTCGGCGCGGATGCCCGGATCGGCCCCATGTTCCTGTTTCCCGGGCTCGGCTTCGGTGGCATGGGGCTCCCCAGGGACGTCGCCACCTGCGCCGGACTGGCCCGAGAACGGGGCATTCCCTCGGGACTCCTGGAAAGTATCCTCGAGGTCAATCGCTACCGCCGGGAACGGTTTCTCCAGGTCATCCTGGACCACTTCGGCGGTGACGTAACCGGAAAACATTTCGCCTTCTGGGGTGCCGCCTTCAAACCCCGCACCGACGACCTGCGCGGCGCGCCGGCCCTGGACCTCATCGCCGCCCTGGTTGGGCGGGACGCCACCGTCCGGCTCTATGATCCGGTCGCGGGCCCCAAGCTCGCCAGCCGGTTTGAAAAGGGGGTCGAATTGGCCCGAAAGGTATACGAAGCCCTCGAAAACGCGGACGCCCTCGTGATCACCACCGAGTGGAACGAATTCCGACGTCCCGATTACGAGCGGATGGCCTCCCTCATGCGCCGCCCCGTCATTTTCGATGGTCGTAACCTGTTCACGCCTTCCGTCATCGCGAAAGCCGGCTTCTGGTACTACAGCGTGGGTCGTCCTCCCGCAAGGCCGGAGAGTGTCTGATCCCGGTACAGAAAAGGAATGTCAGCATGACATTGAGCCTGAGTTCGGAATATGTCGGCCGGGAAAGCCGTCCGTTGCGCCTCACCGTAACCGCCCGGCAGATCATGAATTACGCCTTTGCCGTGGACGATTCCAACCCGCGGTATCTCGACGACACCCGCCCCAGGGGCATCGTCGCGCCGCCCATGCTCGCCACGGCCCTCACGTGGAAAATATCCGCCAATTTCGCCCACTACTGGGACAGCGCGGGGTTTCCCGCCGAGGTCCTGGCACGGCAGGTCCATTACAGCGAACAGATCCACTGGTACCGATGCATGGTTCCCGGCGATGAACTGGAGATCACGGGAACCGTTCAGGCCATCGTCCCCCATCGCGCGGGCACCCACCTCGTCATGCGATACACCGCGCGGGATGCCGCGGGAGAAACCGTGTTCGTCGAATCCATCGGCGGCCTGCTTCGGGGCGTGCGATGCCAGGACGAGGGGCGTGGCGATCCCGGGACTTTCCCTGAGGCGGCTTCATCCCCCGATCTCGCGCCCTCGTGGGAACGCGCCCTTTACATCGATCCGTGGGCCCCTTACCGTTACGATGCCGGGGCGGATATATATTTCCCCATTCATACTTCTCCGTCCTTTGCCCGGTCGGTATCCCTGCCGGGCATCATCTACCAAGGCGCGGCTACCCTGTCCCTCGCCCTGCGGGATATCGTCAACCGCGAAGCCGATGGCGATCCAGGACGGCTTCGGACGGCGGCATGCCTGTTTACCGCCATGGTCCGGCCCGCGTCCCTGGTCACGCTCAGGGTCTACCCGGAGAACCCGGAAACCTCCGATGGCTCCATTGGGTTCGTCGTGCTGAACCAGCAGCGGAAGGAAGCCATCCGTTGCGGTCGCGTCACGCTCAGTCCAGCCTGACGCGTCGTTTTGCTGCCCGAGGCCCAATGGTATAAAGTAGTTGCGCGCGCGGGATCCGCATATACCGATCCCAGGACGGGTGGAGACGCGTAATGACCGCTGACGATTCCATTGGATCGATCCGGCTGATCGGAGAAGCGGTGTCCCGGTGGGCCGCCCTGTATCCCGAACGGGAAGCCGTCGTCGACGGCTCTATCCGCCTTTCCTGGCGTCAACTGGATGAATCGGTACGGCGTCTGGCCGCGGTCATGCGAAAAGCCGGCGTAGGACCAGGAGATTGTGTTGCCCAGATTGCCCCGCCATGCGCGGCCTTTCCGATCGCCTGGCTGGCGGCGGCCCGGATCGGTGCCTTCTGGGGTGGGTTCTCTCCCCGGTACGCGTCCGACGAACTGCGCGCGATGCTTGAAGATTGCGCCCCCGCCGTCCTCATCGCCGACCTGTCCGCGCCCTGCGGACTGGATCCGGATACGTACGACGCCCTGAGCGATGTCTCCGAAAACCTGCTGCTCCGGTTGACCCTGGGGGCGGGAGGACAATCGGATGATCCCGATTTCTGGGAAACCATCGAACGGGAGGCCGACGGGATCCCCACGGATGCCGGAAATCCCGATGCCGAAGACCCCGAAGCCCCGGCCCTGTTGCTGTATACCTCGGGGTCTACGGGACGGCCCCTTGGTGTCCTTCATTCCCATCGCTCGATTCTGGCCAGCGCTTCACGCGAGGCCGCCCGATTCGGCATCGACTCCAGCGCCCGATTCCTGCTGCATTTCCCTATCAATCACGTCGCCGCGGACATCGAAATCGGTTATTGCGTGCTGCTCGCCGGCGGGACCCTGGTCATCCGCCCGAAATTTTCCGCCGCCGACGTCATGGAAACCGTTCAGGCCGAAAACGTAACCGTGCTGGGACAGATCCCCGCCATGTATGCCATGCTTTTCGCCGATCCCGCGTATGATCCGGAACGGTTGCGCGGCGTGCGTAAACTCATTTACGGGGGGGATATCATGTCCCAGGGGCTCCTGGATAACCTCGCCGCGCTGGCCAGGCGGATCGGCGCGGACATCCTTACCGGCTATGGCCTTTCTGAATTCGCGGGGTTCGTGTCCGCTTCCCGGCCCGGCGACGCGCACTACCCGGGCTTCGCCGGTTGTCCCTATCCCGAGTGCGAAATCCGCGTCGTCGACGAGTCCGGTCAGACTTTGCCGGACGGTGAAGTCGGGGAAATCCTGCTGCGCGGGCCTGCCCGGATGCTGGGATATCTCAACCAGCCGGGCATTACCCGCGCGCGAATGGACGCCGAGGAATGGTTCCATACCGGGGATATGGGTCTCCTCCGACAGGGGATCCTGGAAATCCGGGGACGCCGTTCCGGAATGTTCAAATCCGGCGGCGAGAACGTGTTTCCCTCCGAAATCGAGCTGGTGCTTGAGGCGCATCCCGCCGTGCTGGCTGCTGCCGTCATGGCCGTCCCGGACCCCGTTTACGGGGAAGTGGCCCACGCTTTCGTGGTGCCCGTGCCCGGAACAGGCCTTTCGGAGGAAGGACTCCGGTCCTACTGTGCCGCGCGGCTGACCCATTTCAAGATTCCCCGCCGGTTCCACTTCCGGGATCGCCTGCCCCTGCTTTCCAGTGGAAAAGTGGACCGCGTTGCCCTCAAGGCCCTGGTCTCTCGCTTTTCCGGGGAGCCCGCGCCGTGACGGATGCCGCCGGAACGGGCATTCCAGAATCGCTGGTTCGCGCTCTTACCACCGCCGCGGGGATGATTCCCTGTCCGGACGGGAAAATCCTTTGCCGTGGAGCCCGCGCCGTGGAAACCGCGCTCCTGCTGAAACGGAAATACCCTTCCGCCACCGTGTGGGCCCAGCCGGATGATTCATCGCCGTGGCGCGCCGTGTCTACCATGCTGGATGGCTTGCTGGAGGGTCCGGGCATTGACGCGGCCATTTCGCCGGACACGCTGGTCTTCACGGGCGCCACCGCGTCTTTCCGGAGCATGATCGAGAACGAAGGGGTGCCCGCGTCATGCCTGAACGTGCTGGCCATCGTGAGTCCCGATCCGCCGGAACTGCCGGGTGCCTGGATCCCGGCGCGCGTGGAATCCAGGGACCCCTGGCATCTGAATCTCTGGCTCGCCGCGGATCCCCTGCCTGAAATCCGGGCATTGCGCCTGGTCGAGGCCGGACGGGATGGCGATGCCCTGCGCCTGTTGATGCTGATCCACATTCCGGCCGTCCGGGAAATACAGGTCCTCCGGGAACGGCTCATCCTGACCTGCCTGCGTACAATGGCCGCGCGGGGTGAAATATCCCCCCAACTCGCGCTTGGCATCGCCCAGCGTCAATGGTTCTGCCTGCTCGCCCTCCAGGGCGAAACCGACAACGAATTCCGCCTGATGGCGGAAATGTGGAACCTGGCGGGAGAACCGGAAAACGCCCTGAAACATCTCGCGCTGATCTCGCCCGACCAGCCCGTTCCCCCCCGCGCTGCCGGCGCGCCAGACATCGGAAACACCGCGCGTCCGGACACGCCTCCCCCGTGGCCACGACGGGTGTTGTTCCTGCTGCCCCGACGCGCTCACTACGGCCTGGACGTACTGTATGAAGGTCTGTGCGATGCGCTGGGCGACGCCAACGTGGTGGACTATCCCAGAAAACCCACGCTCCATGGCGCCAGGGATCCCCAACTGGCCAACTATCCCTGCCAGATCGACCGGGGCGCGGCACCCATTCCCTTTGACGACCTGCTGGAACAGGTCCGGTCCCGGCGATTCGACCTTATTTTCCAAGGTATCCTGGAAATGGATGAATGGATCCCCGAAGCGGGGGAACTGTTGCGGGCGGCAAGCGGCCACACCCCGATCACGCTCGTTGACGCCATGGACGAAATGGACGACTTCCGGGAAACGGCCGCTATCATAACCGGTGGATTGACTTACCTGGCCTATCTGAAACGGGAACGGGCGCGCGTTTGCGATTACGGTCCAGAGGTGATTCCCTTCCCCTTCGCGTACCCGGACCGGCTGATCCCCGACGAGGAAACCGTTATCAACGCCAGAAGGGACGTGCCGTTGTTCTGGGCGGGCAAGGAACACGGACTGCGTCGACACTGGCTCGAACACGCCAGGAGGATTACCGGCCAGGCGCTCAACGCGTCCTACCCTCCGGACCAGTACAAGGCCTGCCTGTTGCGGTCCCAGGCCGGACTGAACCTTGCCGGGGCGGGTTTCGACACGGTCCGGTACTGGGAAATCCCCGCCCACGGCGCGTTGCTGATTTCCGAGACCCTGCCCATTGAAATCCCCTGGAATTTCCGACACGGCGTGGACGCCTTTTTCTTCAGGACTCCCAACGAACTGGCCGAAATCTGGGCGTGGAGCGTTGCCCATCCGGAGGACGCGCGGGAAATGGCCCTGGCGGGATACACCCGCCTGAGGACGCGCCATGGCGCGCGGGCCCGGGCCCTCCAGATGCTGTGGGCAATCCACGAAATCGCCCGACGCAAGGGCCTGTCCGTGGGGTGATCGTTGCCGCGGGGGATTTTGTTCCGCGCTTGATGATGGGGTAGTTTAAGGTTGATCTTGCGCGGGCTGATCAGCGACAATAAACATGAAAACTTTTTCAGTTAAACGGGAGACACGACATGGCGGCGCAGCAGGATGACAAGATGAAGGCCAAGGCCCTGGAAATCGCGATTTCGCAACTGGAAAAACAGTTCGGTCGGGGCACCCTCGTCCGGCTGGGCGACGACTCCATGCGGGACAAGGTGCAGGCGGTATCCACCGGCAGCGTATCCCTCGACATCGCCACGGGCATTGGGGGCCTGCCCCGGGGACGGGTCGTGGAAATCTTCGGCCAGGAATCTTCCGGAAAGACTACCCTCGCCCTTCACGTGGCAGCCAACGCCCAGAAAGCCGGCGGGGTCGCCTGTTACATCGACGCCGAGCATGCCCTGGATCCCGTGTTCGCGCGGAAAATCGGCGTGGACATCGACAACCTGCTGGTGTCGCAGCCCGACACGGCGGAACAGGCGCTTGAAATCTGCGAGAGCCTGGTGCGCAGCAACGCGGTGGACGTGATCGTGGTGGACTCCGTGGCCGCCCTGGTACCGCGGGCCGAGGTGGAAGGCGACATGGGAGACGCGCACGTGGGACTCCAGGCCCGGCTCATGTCCCAGGCGCTGCGCAAACTCACGGCCGTGATCAGCCGAACCAAGACCCTGGTGATCTTCATCAACCAGATCCGCGAAAAGATCGGCGTGACCTTCGGCAATCCCGAAACAACCACCGGCGGCCGGGCTCTGAAGTTCTACGCCAGCATGCGCATCGAAATCCGGCGGGTGACCGGCCTCAAGGACCACGAAGAAAACGTGGGCAACCGCGTGCGGGCGAAAGTGGTGAAAAACAAGTTGAGCGCGCCCTTCAAACAGGCTGAATTCGATATCCTGTTCGACCAGGGCATCAGTTACGAGGGCGACCTGCTCGACCTGGCCGTCGAACACAAACTGATCCAGAAAAGCGGCGCGTGGTTTTCGCTGGACGGCGAAAACATCGGCCAGGGGCGGGAAAACGCGCGACAGTTCCTGCGGGCGAACCCCGATGTTACGGCACGGCTTCGTGACCGCATTTTCGAAACCCTGGGCGTTCCGTGGATCGCCCAGGAGGCTGGCGAACTCACCGAATGAACTCCCCCGAGGCATCCCGCCGGGACGCGCTGACCGCGCGCCGCGTGCTTGCCCTGCTGGCCCTGGCGGCGTGCGTGACGGCGGTCGTTCCCCTGATCCTCCAGGGCAGCGTGGAACAGGCGCGGCAAGGGCTGGCGGAAGCATTATCGCGACGTTTCGGCATTATCCTGGCGGTTGGTGACGCGCGGTTCGTGTTCCCCCGGGAAGTTGTACTCTGGGAAGTTCGCCTTGCCCGCGAAGGCCAGGAAACGGGACCCACTGTGCGGGTGGACGCGGACGAACTGCGGTTGCAACCGGACCTGACGTCCCTCCTATCCGGCCAGGCCGGTTTCGGCCGGGTCATCATCCGCGGCGGACGGCTTGACGTCACGTTGCCTGGCCCGGTTAAACCGCTGTCCCCGTCGGCCAGGCCCGTCGCGGCGAACGGAACGCGGCCCGCCTCGTTGAAAGAGATGCTGGCTTCGGCATACGGCCGATTACCTGCCCCGCCAAACCTGCCATTCCGGCTGTCCCTGCATGGATGTTCGGCACGCATCGCCGGGCTGCCCGTGCCCGGCAACACCATCCAGGTAGATGACCTGGAAGCGGATCTTTACCAGCCGCCGGACAGCCAGGACCGATACCTGCGGCTGACCGGCCGGGTAACCGTGGCGGATTTGAACCTGCCCTTTACCTGTCGAGTCCGGGCATCTGGGAAACAGGACGCCTCGCTGGATCTGGATATCGACACGATTGAACTGGAGCGGCTGGCCGGGCTGATAGCGACTCCCGTCCCGGGCTGGCAACCCGCCGGAACCGGGCGCCTGCGCCTGGAAATCGAGGCCGACCAGACCTCTCCCGCGCGGGCGCGGCTGATGCTCGGGTTCCAGTCGGTTTCTTTACCGCGGCCGATTGCCGGAATCCTGCCGCCGGTAACGGGAACCCTAGAACTTGAGGCCGCGCCCCGTTCCGATTTCAGCGGGGTAGACCTGCGCGGAACGTCACGATCGAACCTGCTGGAAGCGGGTGGAGAGGGCAGTATCCGGCTGGATGGCGGGGAACCGGAGATCACGGCGACGGTCCGGGTGGAATCGCTGCCCCTGGAGAACCTGGTCAAGGCGGGACTCGCCATGGCCCCGCCGGAAGCCACGGGCCTGACCCTCGAGCCGGACGGTCCGGCGCGGGTAACGATTTTCGCGCGTGGCACCCCCTGGAAGCCGGTCATATCCGCCGAGGCCTACCTGGCCGGGGCAAGCGCGCGATACGCTTCCAGCGATCCGAAAATCCCGTCGGCCCGGGTGCGGTTCGGGCAGACGCTGTTGCGATGGACTTCGGGACAACCGTTTCCAGAAGGCATGGTGTCCATCCTGGACGGGGGGCTGGAAAAGCCCTTCATGTCATTCAGCCTGGATGGGGTGTCCGCCACGGTGATGCTGGAACAGGGGCGTTTATCGCTGAAACCTTTCTCCGCCCGACTCAACGGACAGCCCTTGTTTGGAGACCTTTCGGCGGATCTGGCGTCGAGAGCGGCGGATATCTCGGCGGTAGTCACGGTGAAGGACATCGAAAAAACGCCCCTGGGACATCCCTCGGAAGACTTGTGGCTGAGCGGCGAGGCGACAATCCGCGCGACGGGACGGGTCGGTCCCCACGGGATCGACCTGAAAGCCTCGGCGGAGGCCACGCGGGCGGGCATCGGCCTGGAATGGTGGTTGCGCAAACCGATCGGGGTGGGAGCGGCCATTCACGAGGCGCGGCTGACCCTGGAACCGGGAAAACTGCTCAAGGTGGAGGGAGAAGCGTCGGTGGATGCCACGCCCATCAAGGCCCTGCTGGAATACGACTGGGGCGCGAAAGAGCGGAAATGGCAGGTCCGGCATATCCGGGTGGACCTGCCGTACCTGGACGTGAACTCGGCCGGCAAATGCTTCAACCTGCCGTACGCCATCACGGGCACCCACGCGAAGGACGCGTATTACGAAAGAAACCGGCGGGGGGAACGGATTGACGGGAACGTGATGGAAATCGGGGGATACATCGACCGGGCCTCTTTGCTTCCGGAGGGATGCCCGGTGCCGCTGATCTGCGAGGGCGCGCGCGTGAAAGTGATCCTGGACAACCAGCGACAGGACCTGCACTTCGGCGACGTCACCATAGAAACCCAACGGGCGGACGTGCCTCCGCTGACCGAAACGTGGATGCTGCCGCTGGACGCGAAGGCCGACCCGGAATACCTTGCCGCCCAGGCGCCAGGGCCGCCAAGGCTGTGGACCTATCACCTGGCCGCGGCGGCGGTGTACATGCCCCCCTGGCAGGGGGAAAATTTCACGGCAGAGGTGAAGGACACGCCGGAAACGGTTTCCATGGAGCCGTTCCGGGCGGAAGTGGAAGGGGGCCGCATCGAGGGCTATTACTCGAAAGTCAAGGAGACGAATGACATGCGCCTTCGGGCGTCATGGGAACACCTGCCAGTGGTATACCTCTTGCGCCACCTGGAACTGCCGGAGGTCCTGGAAGGGCGGGTGGATGGATCGGTCGATTACACCATGGACACGGACGATCCGGGAACCCTTTCCGGAAAAGGCGCGTTTTCGGTGAAAGACGGGCGCTTTTTCTCCGACGCCTTAATCGCCTATTTCGGCCCGGCCTTTTTCGGGACGGTGTCCGACCTGCATCCGTCCGAACTGAAATTCCGGGAGTTCCGATCGAACGTGGGACTGTCTGGCGACCGCATTCAGACGGATGACATACGCCTTGACCTGGAAGGGATGTCCTTCACGGGCTCGGGAACATGGATCACGGGGGGCGATATCGACTACCAGATCACCATGAGCGTGCAACCGGACACGGCGGAACAGATCCCGATCATGAAACAGAGTTTCAACATCGAGGGATTCCGGCTGGCCCAGCGGACCATCGACCTGGGGTTCCGCATCCGGGGACCGGCGTTCAAGCCGGTAAGCGAAATTTCGGGCCTGCCTCCGGTGGGCGTCACGCTGGTCAGTGGCGCCGCGGAAATGACGGGTGAAGCGGTCCGGGTATTCGACCTGCCGCGGCAGTTGCTCTTTTCGCTCTTCAAGACGGGTGGCGGGGTCATTGAGGCCACGCGGCAGAACATGCCACAGGGGCCATTTCGTCGCAAACAAAATGTGGGGCGTTAACGGTTTCTTGTCACAAAATATGGGAAAGGCGTATACTGTTTTCAGGTTTGAGGGGTAGTGCTGCCCATTCGGATTGTCCCAGGTGGAAATACGGATCGGTAAAATAGGCCGACAGTGTTCGGCGTGCGGGGCGCCTTTTCAGCACCAGGAAAAGGTGCGGTCCCTTGCCACGCGCGCCGAATCGGACAGCATCAAACGGCTGGATTTCTGCGCCGTCTGCGCGGGCCGGGTAAAGGAAGAAGAGGTCTACTGCGCATGGACGGCCACGTACCAGGACCCGGAAATCCTCCGGCAGACCGAAGCGGGAGATGAAGCCCTGTCACCGTTACGCCGGATTTTCTACGCCAGTTGCGAAGAGCCCGACCGGGAAAAGGGCGCGGTAGCCTTTCTCGCGGCGGAAATGCTTCGCCGGCAACGGGCCTTCAGGAAGATCCGGGAAAACCAGGGCGAGGGAGCACATCGGGTCGTGTGGTATCTCGACCGGGCGGTCAACCGGATTATCGAGGTCCGAGATCCCTCCTTCTCCTACGCGGAACTGGACAGGGCGCGGGTAATCCTGATGGAAGCGATGAAAACGTCGGAACCGGCGGGGTCCGGTCCGGAAGTTTCGGCCCCCACCGCTTCTTCGGCGGCACCGATTTCTTCGGGGAAGGATATGACCTGACATGGCACGGGAAACGCGGCAAACGGAAACCGCCACGGGCGAATTGACGAGCGGGCAACTGGTCATCATGATCTGCGTGGCCCTTTTCCTGGCGGCCCTGTTTTTCGCGCTGGGCCAACTGGTAGCCCGGCTGGATTTCGCCGGCCATCCGCCTTCAACCGAGGTCGCGACGACTGCCGCGCCCCCGACGGAAGGCACTTCGCCTCCCGCCCCGACGGACACGGTCAAGACGACGGTAGCCAAGGGACCAACGGAAGTATACGTCGTGCCCGTGACGGGCGATGGAACGGCCGGTTCATCCGGGGGAACACCCGCCATCTCATCTCCTCCCCCATCAACCGAGGCACCTCCCAGCGGTTCTCCGTCCGCCGACGCGACGGAGCCTGCCCCGACTGGGACCCTTCCGGCGTCGTCCACCGAACCGGCGGACGCCTCTCCCCCCGCGTCGCCGGGGAAAATGCTGGTGCCCCCCGCCCGGCGTGAAAGCGGACCGCCGCCCAGTACCGACACGGTGGTCCGGGAAACCTCCGGCAAACGACGGCTGTCGGAAATACCGCCGTTACCTTCCCCCCACCGGGTTACGCCCACTCCTCCGCCCGAAGCGAGTCCCGCGGCGGTGCCGATTAAACCGCTGATGCCGCCCGCGGAACCCCCTGGTAAAACGGCAGCCGCGCCGGCCGCGGCTCCGGCTCCCGAGCCCACCGCGACGGTTTCACCCCCGGTTGCCGGTCCCGCCCCCGCGCCGACAGGTTCCCCGCCCGCGGATGCCAAGCCGGAAAAGGATCCAACCACGAGTCCGGCCAAAGCGTCGGACGCGAGTAGCGCGGATTCCGGGAACAAGGCCGTAACCGGAAAATTCGGCGTGCAACTGGCCTCGTTCACGGGATCCCAGGCGGACCTCAAGGCGGAACAGTTTCTGAAAAAGGTTGAAAAACAACTGAATCTTCCTCTTACAATAATCAAATCGGCGGACGGGAAGTATTGTCGGGTCGTCGTGACGGGTTACGCGGACCGGGCGGCGGCGTCGGAGGCATGCGCGCGTATCCGCAAAACGGCGGGATTGAGTGAGGCGTTCGTGCGTCCGCTGGAATAACGAGGAAAGGTGGAGGTTATGGCCAAGATCGCGGTAGTGGGACCCGGGGCGATGGGTTGCCTGTTCGCGGTAAAACTTGCGCGGGCGGGGAACAAGGTGCACCTGGTGGACTACCGGGCAGACCGCGCGGAGCGGCTGAATAAATTGGGCATCACCCTTGAATCTCCCGAAGGCAACCGGTCCACGGAGCATGTTCCGGTGGCGACGGCGGTGCCCGTCGGCGTGGAACTGGTGATCGTGCTGGTGAAATCACAGCACACGGCCTCCTTGCGTTTTCCGCCGGAGGTATCCGTTCTGACGCTGCAGAATGGGCTGGGCAACGTGGAGACCCTGTGTAATCTGGTGGGCAGCGCGCGGGTGCTGGCGGGCGTGACAACAGAGGCAGCCCACCTGTTGAGCGAGGGACAGGTTCGCCACGCGGCGGCCGGGCTGACCCAGTTCGGGGCGTGGACGTCGTGTCCGGTCACGCCGGCGTACCGCGTGCTGCAGGAAGCGGGTTTTCACGTGGAAATCACGGAAAGCCCGGGGCAATTGATCTGGGAAAAGGTCGCGATTTCTTCGGCGATCAATCCCCTGACGGCCCTCCTGGACGTGCCGAACGGGAAACTGCTGGAAATTCCCGAGATCCGGCAACTGATGCGGGACCTGGTGGTGGAAGCCACCAAGGTAGCCGCGACGGAAGGGTACCGGTTTCCCCACAGCCTGGTCGAACGGGCGGAACAGATATGCCGCGACACGCGCAACAACGTGTCGTCCATGCTGCAGGACATACGGGCAGGGCGGCCAACCGAAATCCGGGCGATCAGCGGGGAGATTCTGCGCCGGGCGCAACTGGCCTCGCTGCCGACGCCGCGCACCCGGGT
Organism: Candidatus Hydrogenedentota bacterium; assembly: GCA_018056705.1. Taxonomy (GTDB): domain Bacteria; phylum Hydrogenedentota; class Hydrogenedentia; order Hydrogenedentales; family CAITNO01; genus JAGPFE01. The sequence goes on from JAGPFE010000018.1 coordinate 33,469, forward strand.
AATCTATCAACTCGTCCGGGGAATGGAAAGCCGGTGAGACTGCCGGAACTGGACTATACGAGTCCGACGCCTTTCACGTTGAAACAGCGATGTGTGCTGGCCGTGGCGCCGCCCGTTCTTTACGGGGCCTTTTCCCTGCTCTTCGTGTCGTGCCGATGGCGCGTGGACGGTCGGGACACGCTGGAAACCATTTTGTCCCGGGATGGGGGTTGCATTGTGCCTTTCTGGCACGAGTCCATGGCCTTCGCGGCGTGGATTCACCGGGGATGCGGGGGACACACGCTGACCAGTTACAGTTTCGACGGAGAACTGGCGGCGCGGATCGTGTCGTGGTTTGGCATGGCGGCGGTACGGGGATCCTCCAGCCGCGGCGGCGGCGAGGGGTTGCGCCAACTGGTCCGCGCCTGTGAACTGGGGGTGGCCCTGGCGGGATTCACCCTGGACGGTCCGCGTGGACCCCGGCGGGTAGCCAAGCCCGGCGTGGCCGTGCTGGCCGCCCGCACGGGACGCAAGATCCTGCCGCTGGCTTTTTCGGCTGCTCCCTGCCGGCGATTACGCTCGTGGGACCGTTTTCCGGTCCCTTATCCCTTCGCCCGGGTATACGCCCGGTACGGCGAACCGATCGACCCGCCCCAGAACGAGACGCCGGAAGCCATCGAGTCGGTCCGCCTGGCCACGGAACAGGCCCTGAACGCCCTGCATGACCGCGTGGACCGGGAACTGGCGGCACAGACGGCTTGAACGTTCCGGTTTACATCGGCAGGGTGCAAGGGAAATGAACGTTCGCTACCCGTGCGGGTCAGCCAGGGGACGTGTCGCGGGGAAGACCGTCGTACCGGGAAACGTGCAGCACGGCTTCCCTGACCAGGTCTTTAGCGGTTGGCCGAAGATTCATGGGCCACAGGGAGGCTTCCTTCTCGGCCCTGGCGACCCGCAGGAGGTATTCGGGCGAGGCACAGGTCTCATCCGCCGGTTCGTCGAAACAGGAAACGGGCCTTGAAGAGGACTCGCGAACGGTAGGGGGTTCGGGGCCAGGATTCCGCGGTTCTGTCCGGGAGGGTACCTTGGAAGCGGTGGTGTCGCAAGGGCGGGACCGCGGTTCGCCGGGAACGGTGTGCACTTCCGGATCACGTGGACCAGGAGTGCCCGGGTCGGCGGCAGGGGTTTTCACCAGGGACTCCAGCAGTTCCTCCAGTTCCCGCTCCATCTGGAGGATCCGGGCGATGACCGCGGCGGGCGGCAGGGCGTGTTCCGGATTGTCGAGATCATGCAGCAGGCGGGCTTCGAGTTTTCCGCACAGCAACAGCATGGTGGCGGCCCGGGCGGCTCGAAACACTGCCGGGGATAATGCGTCCGTGTTTTCCGCAAGGGCGTTGAACAGTGTTTTCCAGGCTTTACGGGAGGGGTGATCCTCCGGAAGGTCTGGCCCCAGGACCTCCGCCAGGGCAGGCGGCGCATCGGAAGGGATTGACAGCGGGTGGTCTGGACGGGTCAGCAAGGCATGGCAGGCCATGAACATTCTCCTTTTCGCGGGGGCAGACGCGGCATCGTCGTGGAGCGCGTAACGAAATGTCCCCCTATTAATAAGGGCATTCTGTTGCGCGACAGGTGCGCGTGGGGGTCCAGGGCCGTTGTGGTGTTCGCGGGGGATTGGGCAGTTCGGTGGCAGGCGTGAAGAAGGAAAGATTTCTCCTCACTGCGTTCGTCGAAATGACAGGATGCGGAGGCAATGACAGGAGACGAAGACGATGACAGGAGGCAGAGACGATGATGGGTATGGCAGTGATGACGGGATACGGGGGCGGTGCAGAATGCAGGGTGATGACAGGAGGTGGAGGCAATGACAGGATGGTGAGGCTATGACAAGAAGTGGAGGCAATGACAGGATGGGGATGCTATGACAGAAAGTGGAGGCAATGACAGAAAGCGGATGCAATGACAGGAGGTGGAGGCGATGGCAGGAGGTGGAGACAATGATGGGTAGGGCAGTGATGACGGGATACGGGGGCGGTGCAGGTGCAGGGTGATGACAGGACACCGTGGCGATGACAACACGCTGGGACTTTGCAACACTGATTCGAAGGTAGGTGAAAGAAAAACCTTCTTCGAATGACAATCCATTGTCTGGCGGGGCCTTTATTCCCACATTTTCGATCGCGGATGGTTATCCTGCCACGGTCGATAACGGGTTCTGGTTCACTCCCCTACCTTGATCGCGGATTGTGTCGTTAAGGGCCGGGGTGGTCAAGCCCCTCTAATTACCCTTCCTCTTCGATCGCAGTCCGTTGTTCCAATCGGAGATTCGTGTCCTTTAGAGTGAAGAGGGCAATCTTTCCCGTGGAAAGCGGGCAGTCCATCCTTCAGTGACCCGACCTGACGCACAACACCCCACAAAGAACGGAAATACCCGTGATCCCGGTTTCCCGGTAATCAGGTTTTCCGTACTTCCGCGATACGTTCGGCGACCATGCAGGCCCCACCCATGGCGACAGCCAGATCACCAAGGGCGGCGGTCTGTACCCTGATCTTCCGGCGCAGGAAGGGCATGGCATGGTCGGCAATGCCCCTCTTTACCTCTTCCAGGTACAGTTCCGGCATGGCCTCGACGAGCCCGCCCCCGATCACTACCGCCTCGGGACTGAGAATATTGACCAGGTTTCCCGCGGCGATGCCGATATAATAGGCGGCCTTTCGGACCACGGCCTCCACCATTTTCTCTCCGTTCTGGATGGCCCGGGCCAGCACGCCGCTGCGGATGGCGGACAGGTCGGTACCGCACTTCTGCTTGATATAGGGAGCATCTTCGCGCGCGGCGAGGGCGGCGACTTCCTTCGCGATGGCCACCCGGGAGGCCACGGCCTCGAGACATCCCCGCTTGCCGCAACCACAAAACGGGCCGTCCGGTTGGACGGTCATGTGTCCCACCTCCCCTGCCGCCCCGGAAAAGCCGTGGAGGAGGCGACCGTCAACGATGATGCCCCCGCCGATACCGGTCCCCGGGAAAATACCGACGACGTGCAGGCAATCGGCCACCTTGCCGAATCGCCATTCGCCATAGGTTCCGACATTCACGTCGTTATCCACCAGGACCGGCACGCCGAATTTTTCCCGCAGCCGCTCGGCGAGAGGGAAATTCTTCCAGCCCAGGTTAGGGGTATCGATAATGATCCCGGTAGCGGGATCGAGCGGTCCCGGCGATCCCACGCCGATTCCCCGGACGGGCGGCGAACCGGCTTCCTGCATGGCGGCGGTAATCACGGCGATCACCCGTTCCTCCGCGGAAGCGTTCACGTCGCTTTCCGTGCCGGTCTTGCTTTTTTTCTTGGATTGACCAACAACCCTGAATTCATGATCGAAAACGGCGGCCAGCATCTTGGTGCCGCCGATGTCGAGTCCCACGACGTATTCCCCGGGCCTGAGCAGTTCTTTGACGTCCATGCTTCCTCTCCTCGGGCGTCGACCGGCCCTTCTGACATCTACCGGGGCGGTTTACCCGGAAGAAATGATATAATTTTTCCCACTCCATTTTCGACACGCCACCCGAACCAAGGATTACCCCATGGCGGTTCCCATGATCGATCTGCGGGCCCAGTACGCGCCTATCCTGCCAGAAATCCATGCCGCGATCGCGCGGGTGTTTGAAACCTGCCAGTTCCGGGGGGGGCCGGAAGTGGAACAATTCGAATCGGCCGTGGCGTCGCTGGTCGGTGTTCGTCACGCGATCGGGGTAGCCTCGGGTACGGACGCCCTGCTACTGGCCATTCGCGCGCTGGGGATCCGTCCGGGGGACGAAATCATTACCACGCCGTTCACCTTTTTCGCCACGGCCGGCGCGATCGTGAACGCGGGGGGTACGCCGGTGTTCGCGGACATCGATCCCGACACGTTCAACATCGATCCCGAGTCGGTAGCCCAGCGGATCACCCCCCGGACGCGGGCCATTCTGCCCGTGCACCTGTACGGCCAATGCGCGGACATGGATTCGCTCCGGAACCTTGCCCGGCAACACGGTCTCGCGCTCATCGAAGACTGCGCGCAGGCCCTGGGGGCGTCGTACCGGGGCCAGGTGGCCGGGTCAATGGGCGACATCGCCGCGCTGAGTTTCTACCCGACCAAAAACCTCGGGGCAGCCGGCGAGGGCGGCATGGTGCTGACCAGCGACGACCACCTGGCGGACCGCGTCCGAAAACTGCGCTGCCACGGAGGCAGCGTCCAGTACACGCACGAAATGGTGGGGACCAACAGCCACTTGCACGCGATCCAGGCGGCCGTGCTCAACGTGAAACTGCGCCACCTGCCGGCCTGGAACGAGGCGCGGCGGGAAAAGGCCTGTCGTTACGACGCGCTGCTTGCCGACCTGGAGGACCTCCGCCGACCGAAGACCATGCCGGACCGGGAACACGTGTTCCACCAGTACGTGATCCGGATTCCCCGGCGCGACGAAGCAGTGGCCCTGTTCCGGGAACGGGGCATCGGCTGCGGTGTGTTCTACCCGATCCCCCTTCACCGGCAGCAATGTTTCGCGCCATGGACCGGGAACACGACCTGCCCGCGGGCGGAAGCCGCCGCCCGGGAAGTGCTGGCCCTGCCCATCTACCCGGAGTTGAGCGAACTCCAGCAGCAGGAGGTTGCCGACGCGTTACGGGATCACCTGCGCCGGGTCTGATCCCGGCCGCGTGAGCGCGCGTCGCGGCTGTTGCAACTTTCACGGTAAGAAACGCATAATACTTTTCAATACTGGAGGGACACATCCGCTCCGGCGGGCCGTGGAGTACCCGCGGGCGGCCGGGGCGCGCGGCATGCCGGATTTCCCGAGGGAGACCGGCGCGAACGGTATAAGGAGTGCGTCCATGGCACGCGCGCGGTGGTTCATCTACCTTGTTCTGCTGGGAATCGTGATGGCGGCGGGATCCATGCCTGGTTGGGGACAAGCCGCTCCGGATACCGCGACAGCGCCCGGTGACAGCGCCACGGCCACGCCGACGGTCCAGACCGCGGCCCCAGGAAACGGTGAAAGCGGGACGTCTACCTCGCGCTCCCCCGAGTCCCGGGTCCCCGAACGGCTCACCCTGATGATGATGATCCGGCAGGGAGGAATCATCCTGTGGATCACCATGGCCCTGGGTTTCATCGGCCTGGCACTTGCGATTTACCTGCTGATCACGCTGAACGTGTCCCGGGAAGTGCCGGCCTCCTTCGTGAAACGGGCCCACGCGCAACTGCGGGCGGGTGACCTGAAAGGTGCGTTCCAGATGTGCCAGGACCGGGAAGAGACCATCGCGAAGGTGCTCCGGGCGGGCCTCAAGATGGCCGGGCACGACCGTTACGTGGTGCAGGAAGCCATGGAAAGCGAAGGAGAACGGGCGGCTTCGGCCCTGTGGCAGAAGGTGTCTTACCTGAATAATATCGCCACCGTTGCCCCGTTGCTGGGCCTGCTGGGCACGGTGTGGGGCATGATGCAGGCCTTCAGTTCCATCGCCCTGGACGCGGCCCAGGTGAAAGGGCTCACCATGGCCTACAGTGTGTCGCAGGCCATGATCACCACCGCGGGCGGGCTCATCGTGGCCATTCCCTGCATGATGATCTATTTCTACCTGCGTGGCCGGGTGTTGCGGATCATCGCAGAACTGGAAGCGCAGGCGAGCGAATTCGTTGAACTGATCACCACTTACGGCGGAGACCGCTCATGAGAATCGGCAGGCAGATCCAGGAAGAAGCGGAAACCATCCCGCTGGCCCCGCTGATCGACATCGTGTTCCTGACCCTGGTGTTCTTCATGGTCATCACGGTGTACGCCAATCTCGAGAGCGAGGTAGACATCACCCTGCCCACGGCAGATTCCGCGACAGCCAGCGAGCGAACCCAGGGAGAAATCTTTATCAACATCAAGGAAAACGGGGACATCGTGGTCAACGAGCGGCGGATGACGCTGGAGGAATTGCAGGAGGTGCTCAACCGCGTGGCGCGATATTTCCCCGGAGGCGCGGTTATCATCCGGGGCGACGCGGCCGCGCACCTGGGGGTGGCCATCGCCGTGCTCGACTGCTGCCGCAAGGCGGACATTCAGAACGTGTCCTTCGCGGCACTCACCCCCGAACAGGCGGAACGGATCCGGCAGACCGCAGGGAAAACGCCGAGGCCATGAAACCGGACACGATCAGAACCCGCGTGGCGCGTAGGTCGTTCGCGTGGTCGATAATGGCGCTCGCGATGCTGACGGCCGCGGGGGCAACGATGGCTCAGCCGGGAGCGGACCTCACCCCGATCAGCCCGGACGATTTCAAGCCGGCCGCCACGCCGGCGGAAACCGCCCCTCCACCCGCTTCCGCCGAGATCCCCGGCCGGGACCAGTTGGACTTCGCGAACGGTCTTTTCGCGCGCAAACTGTTCGCGGAAGCGGCAGACGAGTACGAAACGTACCTGCGGGAGTATCCCCAGTCGCCGGCGGCAACCCAGGCCAATCTACGCCTTGGACAAGCCGCCCAAGCCGCGGGACGGTACGAGAAAGCCCTGGAGGCCTACGAACGGGTTGCGGGCTCCGGTTCACCGGAAGAACAGCGCGCCGCGCGACTGGGCCGCGGCGAGTGCCTGTTCCTGCTGAAACGGTACCAGGAAGCGGCCGATACCCTCGCGAAACTGATGGAAACCGCCCTGCCGCCGGACCAGGCCGCCCGGGCCCTTTATTACGCGGGCCGGGCCCGGCTGGAACTCGGTGACGCGAAGGGCGCGGCGGACGCCTTCCGGAAAATAACGGATACCTACGGGGACCAGCCCGTGGCACCCTACGCGCGATATCAACTCGCCCAGGCCCTGTCACGGCTGGGACAGGACGAAGAAGCCGCGGCCGCCTTCGCCCAGGTTGCCGGCACGACGGACGCCGATGCCGACCTGCGCGCGGAAAGCCGGTTCCGGGCGGCAGAACTCTACGACCGGATGGGGCTCTACGACGCCGCGGCCACCGCGTACGAACAACTGCGGCAGGCTTTCCCAGACTCCGAGTACGCCAGACGGGCGGCGTACGGGTACGCGTGGGTGCTGTTCCGGGCGGGACGGGTGGACGATGCCGCCGCGGCCGCCCGGGCGTTTCTGGATACCGCGCCCGCGCCGGAACTCGAAGCGGGCACGCGTTACCTGCTGGGCGAATGCGCGCGAGCCGCCCAGCGGTACGACGAGGCGATCGAACAGTTCCAGACCGTGCGCGAAAAATTCAAAGACACGCCCTATGCCGACCACGCGTGGCATAAACTGGCTTGGACCCTGTACCTGAAGGGGGATACCGCGCAAGCCATGGCGGAAGCCCGGGCCCTGCTGGACTCCCGGCCGGATGGCCCCCTCGCTGGCGAAGCCGGATACCTGCTGGGTTTGCTGAACGTGGCCACCGGAAACTATGAAGACGCCCGCCAGGAATTCCGGATCGTGGCGGAAAAGTTTCCGGACAGTTCTTTCGCGCCGGACGCCCTGTTCAAGGCCGCCGAATGCCTGGAACAACTGGGATTACGGGACCAGGCCGCAAAACAATACGAGGAGTTCGTCCGGAAATACCCGGATAACCCGCTGGCGGAACAGGCCCTGCTGAAGGCGGGAGACGCCCAGTTCACCGCGAAGGATTTTGAACAGGCCGTGGCGAAATACCGGGATATCCTGGCCCGGGCGACCAATCCCGCCACCATCGCCGAGGCCCGCTTCCGGCTGGCCATCACCTGCCACAATACCCGTGATTTCGCCGGGGCCTCGGAACAGTTTCAGCAACTGCTGAACACGCCCGAAGCCGCCCGATACCACGCCGAGGCGGCCTGTCGGCTGGCCGAATACGCCTTGCGGGATGGAGGCGATCCCTCGAAGGCCCTGGAACTGCTCCAGCAGGCGGACGCCGCGAATCCTTCCCCGGAACTCCGGGGGCGGATCGCCCGAACCCGTGCCTTCGCCTATTACCAGGCGAAGGATTACTCGAATGCCGCCGAGCAGTTCCTGAAGGTGATCACGGATTTCCCGGGCGTTCCCCTCCCCGATGATCTCTACGCCTGGACCGCGCAGCAGATGATGGACGCGGGAAAATGGGACGCCGCCATCAAGGCCCTGGAAGCCACGCTCAAAAACGCGCGGCAGGTAACCAGGCCGGAAATGCTCGCGCTCAAAATCGCCGAGTGCCACGAAAAGGCCGGACGGCCCGACAAGGCCATGGACGGGTACCGGAAACTGGCGGAATCCGACGGGGACCCCGCTATACGTGGCGAGGCCCGGGTAAGGCTGGGACGCCTGCTCGAGGCGGCTGGCAGCACCGACGATGCCATCGCCCAGTACGAGGCCGCCGTCAAAGGCGCGTCCGGCGAACCGGCGGCCCGCGCGGCGTTCCGCCTGGGGGAACTCTATGCCGCCCGGGAACAGTGGGAAATCGCCGCGAAGTCCTTCATGCGGGTGGCCGTGCTGTACCTGCACGAGACGCTGAGTCCCGCGGCCCTGTGGCAGGCCGGCCTGTGTTTCGAAAAAATGGGACGCGCCGAAGACGCCGCGGGGGCGTGGTCCGAACTGGTCCGGGACTTCCCCAACGCCCCCGAAGCCTCCCAGGCCCAGGAAGCCCTGCAACGACTGCAATCGAAGGGTGGAGGTCAATAACGTGCTGAGTCGACGCGCGATACTGTTGCTGTCGCTGACGATTTCAGCCCTGATCTACCTGGCCGTTCTGGCCCTTGCGCCGCATGTTACCCTGCTGGCCGCTAACCGGGATGTCCCGCCCGAACTGATTCGTTTCCGGGTTCGCGTGCAGCCGCCAGAACCCGAACCGTCCCCCGAGAAGCCCGCGCCGGACACGCGGAACCCGGAACCCAGCCCTGAAGCCATCCGGCAGCAACTGGCGGAACTGTTTGGCGCGGGCGAAGAAACCCGATTGCCGGATACGGGCACTCCCGCGCCCCAGCAGATGCTCGAAACCGAGGATCTCGCCCGTCGGCTGGCCCAGAGCATACCGGACCGGCTGTATGATCCGCAGTCCCCTGAACAGATGCTGCAGCAGGCCGACACCCGGATCGTGGAAATTTCGGGTGACACGGCACGGAAGGATCTGGATATCGCCCGGCGGCTGGTACGTCCCAGCCCGGATTTCATTCTGCCGCCTGAGCAGACACCCGTGTTTCGCAGCGACGCCGTGGACCCGGGACAGATCCCGCTCGAAGGCGATTTCCGGGGAACGGTCCGGCTGGGCGAAGCCTTGAATCCCCAGGGGATGGAGCAGGCCGGTCCCGCATTGCCCCCGCCTCCCCCTCCTCCTCCCCCGCCCGTTACGGCGCAGAAACTGGACACACCCGCCGCGGAACAGGAACAAGCAAAAACATCCGAAAAAATACAGAAAGAATCGGATTACGAGTTTCTGGATGACCTGGTCGATATACGCATATCTACCTTTAAAGACACAAAAAGCGATAAGGGCTATTTTGAAATAGCCGTCTCCATCAAGCAGGATGCTTCACCCAAGATCCTGCCCAAGGACGTTACCTTCGTTCTGGACGCGTCTAGCAGCATCACGCAGCGCAAACTGGACCTGAACGTCCGGGGCGTGTCCCAGGCCCTGCAATCCCTGCGACCGGAGGACCGATTCAATATCGTCCTGTTCCGCGATAACCCATCCTTTTTCAGTCCCCAGCGTCGACCGGCCACCCCGGAAGCCCTCGCGGAGGCCCAGAAATTCCTGCGGGGACTCGAGGCGGTAGGCCGCACGGACGTGTATTCCGCCCTGTCCGCCGTTATCGCGGATCCTCCCCGGGCGGGGGTGCCCGGGCTGGTGATCGTGCTGACCGATGGCCGCCCCACGGCGGGCCTCCAGGACAGCCGGACCATTATCAACCAGGTCTCGGCCAATAACCGGAGCGGTAACACCATTTTCGCTTTCGGCAGCGGCAACACGGTCAACCGCTATCTCATGGACCTGCTGGCCTACCGCAACCGGGGTGACGCCACCGTGGAACCGAAAATTGAGCGGACAGCCGACGCCCTTCTTGCGTTCTTTGAACAGTTCCAGGATCCCGTCCTGATCGATATTCAGACGAAGTACTCCCAGGTTGATTCTTCGGAAGTGTTCCCCACCGCCATGCCCGATTTCTACCTGAAACGGCCGGTCAGGGTGTATGGTCGATTCGATCCGGCCCGGGACAAGGAAGTGGTCATGCGCGTCTCCGGGCGGGCCCTCGATCGCCGCAAGGAACTCATCTTCAAGGCCCGGCTGGACAACGCGCCCGCGGGTGATCCAAACCTGCCGGCAAGGTGGGCTTTCGCCAAGGCGTATCACATAATCAATGAAATCGCGCGGGTCGGGGAACAACCCGACCTGTTGCGAACGCTTCAGGACCTGCGCCAGCAGTATGGCGTGAAGACGGTATACAGCCAGTGAGCGTGGGAAAACAGGTTTCATCGGAACCGCTCGCGCCCCGACATTCCATGGCCTGTTCCCGCTGGCTCGAGTTGCTGGACAGGGAACCCGCGGGCTGGCTGGCCTTTCGGGCCATTTACAACCATCGTGCTGACCTGGCACGGCAGAAAATCGCATGGCTGCGCCGCGCGCTGGACCGGTTCCTGGCGGTTTTTGGCGATCTGCCGGCGCGGATCTACCGAGCACCGGGACGGATCAACCTGCGGGGCATGCACGTGGATACCCACGGAGGCTGGCTCAATCTGCAGGCCCACCACGGGGAAACCCTGGTTATCGCTGCCGTCACCGATGACCCCGAACGACGTTACGTCAACCTGGATCCAGCGGATCCGGCCGTGTCGTTTTCCCTGGTGCCTTTCGATGAGGACCTGTCGCGGCTTCGGCGGCGTTATCCGCGACATGACCCGGGGGCCCTGCTTACCCTGGCCGGGCGCGACCAGGCCGGCCAGTTACCTGCCTGGGGGCGATACCTTCTCGGCGCGGCCCTGGCGGGGCGTTTTCACGGCGCGACCTCCGAGAAGGGCCTGCGCGTGGTCGTAGGCAGTGACCTGACCCGTGGCGCGTCCCTGAGTTCCTCGGCGTCCCTGTGCGTGGCGATGCTGCTGGCGGAATGGGACGCGGCCGGACACGCGCCGGACCCGCCGGCCCTGCTTCATGGCGCGCGGCAGGCGGAATGGTTCGCGGGGGCCCGCGTGGGCTTGAGCGACCAGGCCGCGGTAGTTCTGGCCCGGGCAAACGCCGTGCTGCACGCGGCCCTGGGGGGCCCCGACCTGTTCCCGGAACCGCCGGCCTGGCGCACCATGCCAGGCGACGCGACCTTCCTGATCCTGCACACCTTTACCAGCAGGTCCCTGAGCGGATCCCGGCGGGCGGATTACGCGCGCAACCGGTTCACCTATTCCATGGCCCTGCGCATGCTGGAAACGGAAGCCGCCACGCTGTGCCCGGAAGGTGGGCCATTCCAGTTTTCGACGTTTCCCGACGTGCTGAACGCGTTCCCCAGTAACCGGGACCGTCTTCGCCTGATCAGGTGCCTGCCCGAAGAACTGGATCTCGCGACCCTGGAGCGACGCTACGGCACTGACCAGACCCGGGAAGAATACGATCGGCTGTTCGGCGATCTGCCCGAGAGTGAACGTCCTGTCCGCTTCGCCGTCCGGGGTCCCCTGTTATTTGGCCTGGCGGAAACCGTGCGGGCGCGCCGCTTTTTCGAAGCGTTGACGGCAGGCGACCTGGAACAAATGGGACAACTTACACGCGTGGGTCACGACGGTGACCGGGTCATTGATGCCACGGAGCGTCCTTTCAAGTTCCTGGTCAATGACGCCGTGCTGGGACGATGGATAGCGGAAAACCGTCCGCTGGAAACGTGCCCGGGATCGTATGGCGCCAGCACCCCCGCCCTGGACCGCGTGGTAGACATCGCGACCGCGGCCGGGGCACTCGGGGCCTGCCTGACGGGCGCGGGACTGGGGGGCGCAGCCATCGCCCTGTGCCGCAAAGAGCACGTGGAAGAGGTCCGGGCCCGGATTCTGGCCCACCTGGAAACGGACGCGTTTCAGCGGGCGCGCGGTCCGGAGGCTCCGCCCTGGCCATCGAATGCCAGGGAAACCGCCGTGGTGGAAAACATCGCCGTTACCGGTGCCGGGGTTATTCTCCCGCCCTCGCGCTGAACCCTGGTTTCAGGCGTCGTCCCCGCGCGGGCCATCCATCCGCGTGCCCAGTCGGCCCATACCATTAAGGATGAGGAAAGAAGCCACCGTGGCGGCCACTTCCACGCGCAAAGTCCATGATCCGAGGGAAACGGGCCGCGCGCCGGCCTGCCCCAGGAGCGTGATTTCCCGGGCGGTATAGCCACCCTCCGGACCGATCAACACGCCGCAGTTCTCCGTCGCCCGCGCCCACGCCCCGGGAGCGGACAGGACACCCGGTTCCACCGCGGCAAACCAGGTCCGGCTGGCGTCACGCCCGAGCACGTCATCAAGGTCGCCCGTGGTCTCAAACCCCGGAAAATGGTTGCGCCCGCATTGCTTGCACGCGGCCACGGCCACCCGCTCGATCCGGGATGAAAGCGCCGGAGCCCGCTGGGATCGCTCCGCCCGCCAGAAAACCAGCCGGTCAACGCCCAGCTCGGTCGCGCGAGCGACGATCTCATCGACGACGGCGGCGGACTGGGGCCAGGCACAAGCCAGCGTGAAATCCTGGTCCGGAACCGGGTCCCTGCCGGTTTCGGTGGCTCGAATGGTCACGCGATCTTTTTCCGCGCGTACCACGGGTCCGACGGCCCAGTTCCCCCGACCGTCAAACATCATGGCCTGCTCTCCCGGGACCAGGCGCAACACGCGGCTGGCGTGGCGGGCCTCATCGGTGGGCAACTCCACCTCATTCCCAGGCGCGAACCCGGTATGGGGGACGAAAAAACGGGGGGGCAACACGTTAACAGGTCTCCCGGGCAGGCATTATGCGTCAGCGGTGATTTTGAGCGCAACCGGCAAGGGAAACTGGTGGTCCAACCATTGAAATACCCTTAACGTTCAGGAGGCCCCATGAACTCTTCGCGTCGCTGGACCTGGTTGCCGCTGGTCGTAATCCTGCTGGTTGTTCTCGCGTCGTGGTGGGCATCCCTCCCCCCCACGCCAAAGCCCGCCACCGCGCCCCCGGATCAATTCTCCGCGGAACGGGCTATGGCTCACCTGAAGGAACTGGCCAGGGCCCCGCATCCCGCGGGATCCTCCGAAAACGACCGGGTTTTCCAGACGCTTATATCCATCCTGCGGGACCTGAACGTGGAAGTGGAAACCATCGAGGGTCCCGTGCGCCATGGGGATCGGGGTCTTGTATGGGAACGCGCCGTGCTGGCGCGCGTCCGGGGAACCGACCCCTCCGGCAAGGCCATCGCGGTGGACGCGCATTTCGACTCCGTACCGTACGGCCCTGGCGCGGCCGACGATCTTTCCGGGGGCGTGGCCATGCTGGAGGTCTGCCGGGCCCTGAAGTCCCAGCCGCCGTTACGTCACGACGTCATCTTTGTCTTTTCGGACCAGGAAGAAGTCGGCGGTGATGGCGCGCGGGCGTTTACCACCCATCCCTGGTACAACGACACCGAGGTGGTGGTGGGGCTCGAGGTACGCGGGGTCCAGGGACCTTCCCTGATGTTCGAGACCTCGGCCAACAACGGGGCCATCATCCGTCACCTTGCCCGGTCGGGCGCCCCCACCCGCACGAATTCGATCTTTTTCGGCGTGTATGACCGCCTGCCCTTCGGCAGCAATTTCGGCAAGTACAAGCGGACCCGCCCGGGCTACAACCTGGCCTTCGTGGATGGATTCTGCTACTACCACACCATGCTGGATCGCCCCGACAAGGTCAGCCTCGCGTCCATTCAGCATCACGGGGAGCACGTGCTGGCGCTCTGCCGGTACTACGGCAACCTGGAAGACCTGAACCGGGAAAACCTGTACGCGCCCAGCCTGACCTACTTTAACGTGATCGGCGGTAAACTGCTGTACTATCCGCCATGGGTGGACAAGGCGCTGCTGGCCCTGGGGCTGATCCTGCTGGGAACCAGCCTGGGGGTGGGGTTCACGCGGGGCGCGTTGCGGCCCGGTGGCCTGGCAGGGGCGATCGCCCTGGCACTGGTGAGTATCGCGCTGGCGGCACTGGGTGGATTCGCCGGGGGCGTGATCCCGATCTTTTTCTGGCGGGAAACCGCCCTGTACAGTTACAAGTACTACGCCTGGGCGGGGGGGCTGCTGGCGGCGGGGTTGTGTCTCGCGGTGGCGGGGTGGCGGCGTCCCCGTGTCGCGGAATGGGCGGCGGCAGGCCTGCTGCTGTGGCTGGTACCGCTCAGCCTGTTTTACCGGTACGCGGAAGAAGGCCTGCATATCGCCGTGTTCCCGCTGCTGGCTGGCGGGATCGGCCTGCTGGCCGCCTGCCGGAGCGATGAAGGCGCGCCCGGGTGGCCGGGCAGGCTCATCGCGCTGGGATTATGGGCCCCGGTGGTCAGCCTGGTGACTCCGCTTTCCCTGTACATGCTGCACACGCTGACCAGCGCGTCGATCACGGCGCTGAGCCCGCTGATGGTGCTGCTGCTACTCCTCATGGCGCCCTTGACGGAACCCCTGTTTAAAATGAGTTGGAAACCGAGGGGACTGGCGGTGGTGATGCTGCTCCTGGGTGGCGCGGTGGCCCTCGCGGTGGGATGTGTCAAGAACCGGCCGTCACCGGACACGCCCGCGCTGAACTGCCTGTGCTATGCCGTGGACTTCCGGGAGGGCAAGGCGTGGTGGCTCAGTTCGGACCGGAACAACGCGGAATGGTTCCGGGATATTTTCAAAAGGGAATTTCCATTCGGGCTGTACCGGAACGATCCGCCCACGGACGCGTGGACCGCGCGGTATTTCCCGCCGGGAACGCCGCGGGAGCCGGTGGAGACCTTTCGTCCCGGGGATCGACGCGCTTACCTGAAGGCGCCGGCCGCCATGCCCCCCTTCGGCCCGCTGGCCATGGAAACGCTGGAGCGGACGGAACAGGATGGCATGGTTCACTGGAAGGTCCGGGCGTGGTCGCCGAGGCAGGCGTCGCGTATCTGGATCCGGAACGACAGTACCAGTCCTCTCACCTCGCTCTCTGGAGATGGAATTCCGTTAAAGGATTGCGCGCCCGGCGAGGATTTTGGTCTGTATTACATGACCGGGAACGGCGTGGAACTGTCCTTCTCCCTGCCCGCGGGAGAAACCCCCGTGTTCGAAGTCCGGGAAGAATCGTGGGTCATGCCCACGGACATCGAAGGCTATGAACCCCGGCCTCCCCACATGGCGCCTGAACCCAACCGGGTACTGGATTTCTACTCGCGGATGCACAGCGAACACGTGTATTCCCTGGCGCGGGTGAGCCCCGAACCCGC
The DNA here is from genome assembly GCA_018056705.1 of Candidatus Hydrogenedentota bacterium. Lineage (GTDB taxonomy): Bacteria > Hydrogenedentota > Hydrogenedentia > Hydrogenedentales > CAITNO01 > JAGPFE01. The sequence goes on from JAGPFE010000018.1 coordinate 48,795, forward strand.
CGGGCATTGAGGCGGCAGGTAACCACCCCGGGATAAAACGGTATCCAGGCCACAAGCCGGTGAGAAGCGGCGGCTCAGCCACTCCCACCCACGCCAGCATACCTGCCAACACGACCTTCGTCCACATCGCGCGACCTTTTCGCATACACGAATCCTCAAACCCAGTATCAGAGTGAAATTTTATTACATGCCCAACGCACTGGAAACTGGTAACCAGGGACGTCGCTGATCGGTGCCCACGGACATCACCCCGGGTTGCAGGAAGGGGAACGCGAGTTATTATTACCTGGTCCAGCACCAGGATTGCGCGGGCAGGGCGGGTTCTGGCATGCTGAATTATCGCGTCGACCGCGCGAGGGAGGACTTACCATGGGTACACGCGGAAGGACCTTGTCCGGGTGGTTACTGACGGGCGTAGTGGCATGGACCGTGACGGGATGGACCGTGGCCGCGGAAACCCCGTCCACGGGCGGGCAGTTCACGCCCTCGGGAGAACTGGCGGCGCGCCTCGACCTGACGCATCACCGGTTTGACGCGGTCGACGAGCCGGCCTTTTCGGACACGTTCATCCTCCAGGACGTGTCGCTGGATCCGGCCACGCCACGCCGGTTCCAGGAATTCAGCGGGGACGTTTCGGGACGGTTCCTGGGGGCACTGGCCCTGACGGCCCGGGGCGAAACCGACTGGCAACGGCTGGACCGGCTGGCAGCCAAGATCATCGCCTGCCAGCGACCGGACGGACGTTTCGGCAACCCGGACCTGCCCTTTGACGCGGCCTCGGTGGGCCGGGACCAGATGGCCCTGCTGTGGGGTAACGGGCGCCTGCTCACGGGCCTGCTGGAATACTGGCAGGTCCGGCGGAACGACGCGGCCCTCGCGGCGGCCCGGCGGCTGGGTGATTTCCTGCTGGGCGTGTTCAACGCCTGTTCCACGCCGGAAGTCATCGCGCGGCTGCGGGGCGCGGCAGCCAACGGCTACATCTGCTTCACCCAGTTGAACGAGGGACTGGAACTGCTGGCCCGGGCAACCGGCGAGGCGAAATACCGGGAAGCCGCGCGGCGAATGCTGCCGTTGATGGATCCGGCCGCGGAAGGCGCGCAACATACCCACGGCTTTTTAACCACCATGCGGGGACACCTGCTGATTCACGAAAGCACGGGCGACCCCACCCTGCTGGACGAAACCCTGTCCCGCTGGCGGGAAATCGAGTCGGGTAACTTCGTGCTGTACAACGGCGGGGTGCTGGAATACTTCAAGCACGACTACAACCGGGACGAGGGGTGTTCCGAGGCGGACCTGTTCCGGCTGTGCCTGCAGTGCTGGCAGGCCTCGGGCGAAACGGCATGGCTGGACCGGGCGGAACGGTGCCTGTTCAACGCGCTGTCGGCCTGCCAGTTCGAAACGGGCGATTTCGGTCACCGGTGCTACGATCACTGGGGATACATCGCCACGCCGGGGCCGGGACGGGCATGGTGGTGCTGCACCATGCACGGCGCGCGGGCCCTCGCAGACGCGGCCAGGGCCGTCGTCACCGAGCGGGGCCATGCCATCCAGTTAAACCTGTTCACGTCCGGCACCTACAAGGGCGACGCCTGTGAACTGGAACTGGCCCGCGTGGGCGGTCAAGGCGGGGCGTTCGATTTCATCGCGCGATACCGCCGGGTTGAACCCGCCGCTCCTGTCCGGGCGCTGCGGATCCGACGTCCGGCATGGGCGGAAGCCATCACGGTGACGGTCAACGACGAGGCCATCACGCCAAAGGTTGAACAAGGATACCTGGAGATCGAAGGCCCCAGAAAGACCGGGGATACTGTCCGGGTCAACGTGCTATGCCGGGTCCGGATGCTGTCGCGGGATGGTAACGAGATCACGGATCCCCTGCCAGGCCAGGCCTTCGAAGGGGCGTTATACGTCGGGCCGTGGCTCATGGCGGTAAGCGCGACCGTCAACCCGATGTTTCACGGGGAGCCGTACCTGGATAACACGATCGAAGTCACGACGTTGCCGGCGCTGCGGAACGCGGTAACGTTCGCGGACGAAACCCGGTACCCCATGGAAGCGGGTCCACGGCTGGTCGTGCCGTACCGCCACGGCGGCTTTACGGAATCCGCGAAGGTAGAACTGCGGCCCATATCGGACCAGACCCGGTATCCGCAGACCACGCTGACCTGCTGGCACCGGTGGGAGAAAATCACGACCACGCCGTAAGCCTGGGCGAGGCTCCATGCCAGGCCCGACACTCAGGGGCGGGTGATTTTTTTCTCCTGTTCCCGGATCCTCTGTTCTTCCCTCTGGAATTCAATCCGGTAACGATCGCGCCCGAAACGGGCGGCCAGCTGGGCCAGTTCCTCTTGGCCCTTGCCGTCGAGTTTACGGCCGTCGATGCCGTAGCGGGGCTTGACCTTCTGGGTTTTCATGGGCCGGAACCACGCCATGAGGGCAAGGATTATCACGGCGAAAGCCAATTCCACGTACACGATCCACCCGGGATCGTACCGGTCGAGTTTCCATGGAACGAAGTAGGGCGTGGTCCACTCCACCGCGTCCACGGGCATGCCATCCGGTCGCAGGGCCCTCATGGAGGAACTATTCCGGAACCATGCCGTCAGGCGGGTCAGGGCGTGCACCACGGTGTGCATGACTAGTAGGTAGATGCTGTACTCAATGGCGTACAGGATGAGCGGCACGCTCCACTTGCGTAGGAGCACGATCAGCACCAGCAGCACCACGCCACCGATGCCGTAGAGTACCTGGTTTTCCTGGATGTGGTCCTGAATGGGCTGCAGTTCGTACCAGAGTTCGTCCATACGCATGCCTACCTTACACGGGAGTCACTATATTATACCCGTGGCTGCTTTCTTTCGCGGCAGGAAAGATTGCTCGCCGCGCTCGAAATGACAAGGTGATAACCCTAAGCTGCTGAAACTTCAGACATAGCGGAACTGGGTAGTGAGATGAAATGGCGAAACTTCCTTGTAGCAGGCCCCGTAATAGAACAGGTCGACGAGGGCGTCGGCCAGTTCATCGGTGAGGATCATCCCGCGGATGTGCGTCTTGGCCATGATGTGGGTGTCCATCAGGCCGATGAAGGCCAGGGTAAGGCTCTGGGCGTCGCCGCCGGCGAGTTCGGCCCGGTCAAGGCCTTCCTGGATGATTTCGAGAACGCGCTGGAACCGCTTGCGCCGGAAGTCCAGCTTATCAAGGCGGGGGGCACTGGCGGGCGGCGTGAAATACATCTGGAAGATCAGCCGGATCGCCTGGGGATTCTGCTCGGCCAGGGAAAAGGTCAGGCGCATGACGGCCTTGAGGCGCCCGAGCGTGTCGGCATACTGGAAGCGGAGCCGGGAAACGGCCTCGAGAAACTCGTTGAAAATAGGTTCGACCAGCCGGCGGAAGAGGTCTTCCTTGTTTTTGAAGTAGTAATACAACACGGGGCGGGTTACGCCCGCACCGGCGATAATTTCGCGGATGCTGGTGCCGTCATAGCCTTTTTCGGCGAAGAGTTCGAGGGCGCTTTGCAGCAGCCTGCGTTCGGCCTCGTTTCCGGACTGGGCAGGTAACGGTTCGTTCATGGGACAACCTTTTTCACTACTTACCGTTAATTATACCATAATTTAATAAAAATGAAAAATGCTCCGACCTATGGACCAGGGAGGAAAGGTGATGGGTTGTTGCGGGAGTAATTTTCTGGAGAGTAAGGGGAAACGAAAAGATTTCTCCTCACTTCGTTCGTCGAAATGACAGGAAGGAGTGAAATGACAGAAAGGAGTGAAATAACGGGAGGGGGTGACAGGACAGGATGGGTGGAGCAATGGCCAGAAGGGATATTGTTGGGATGACAACAACCGCGCATGACAAACACGAGGGAGAAAAGAAAGGCTTGCCGTGTCTCACGAAGCGGGTGCATAATCCGCCAGCCGCACGCGCAAAACGTATACCCGATCCGAAACGGCGCGGAAATTCAGGCGGGCGGCGTCTTTTTCGGTCATGACCAGCGGTCGCGCACCCGCTGGAAAAGACGAGGGCAGCACGGCATGATCCCGTAAGACCATGGTTTCACACCGACGCGCGCCCAGTTGATCCAGCAGCCGGAAAAAGCCCGTGGGGTCCCCGATAGCGCACAGGACATCCACTTCTCTACCGTGAAAAGCACTTGGGGGTAACAACGAACCATCGGCGAGACGCTCAAAACCCTCGGGGGCATGCCAGGTCAGGCGGACGGGCGCATGGGGACACCACCGGCGCAACTGGTTAATGAGCGCGTCGAGATCGGCACAGCGGTCGGCATGGGTGATCAGCAGGTGGGTAGCCCGCGCGGCAGCGGAAGGGTATTCCCTGAGGGTGCCGCGGGGTAACAGAAAGCCATTGCCAAAGGGATTGGCGGCGTTGATCACCAGCACGTTTTCGTCCCGTTCCAGGGCGACCGACTGGAATCCGTCATCGAGGATGAGGCAATCCGCCCCCCGCTCGATGGCGGCCCGGGCTCCGGCAACCCGGTCCCGACTTCGCGCGATAATAAGATCCGGCAGCCGCCGGGCGAGCATGGCAGCCTCGTCGCCGATGTGCCGCCAGTCAAGGGGCTGATCCCGCGTCCAGAGGAATGGTTCGCGCACCGGGGGCGCGCCGTACCCCCGGGTCAGCACGGCCACGCGGCGTCCCGCGGCGAGTTCCGCCATGGCCCGTTCCAGGACAGCCGGCGTTTTACCGGTACCGCCAGCGGTGAGGTTACCGTAACTGATCACCCGGGCGGGCACCTTCACCCGGGGGGCCGCCAGGCGACGACGCATACCCCAGGCCTGAACGGGCGTGGCCGCCGCGAGCAGGAGATCCAGCCAGCGGGGAACACGTCCGCCGTGGCGGATGGCCTCCATCCACTCCCGCGGGCGATTCACCAGCGGTCTCCGGCGGAACCCCGGGCGGCCGGCGCGAACCGCTGTCCACTGAACTGCCGGGCAAGTCCCTTGAGTTCCAGCATGGTCAGCGCGGCCAGTGCCTCGGGAACGGGAATACGGCAGACCATGGCCACTTCATCCACGAAGGAACCCTCCGGATTCAGGGAAGCCAGCACATCCGCCTCGACAGGGGTCAACTCTGGAGCGGGCCCAGGGAGAGCGGAAGCCTCCGTTGCTCCAGCCTCCCGGGGCGCGTCCATGCCGCTGAAGAGATCGTCCTCCGGCGCGGGATGGGAGGGCTTGCGATAAAATCGGGCTGGCAACTTGAGTTCCCGCAGGATGTCGTCGGCCGATTCGACCAGTTTCGCGCCTTCCCGGATGAGCCCATGGGGACCCCGGCTGTTCGCGCGGTTCACCGGTCCTGGCACCGCGAATACTTCCCGGCCCTGCTCGGCGGCGAGACGCGCGGTAATCAGGGAACCACTGCCCGGGGGCGCCTCCACCACGACTACCCCCATGGACAAACCACTGATGACGCGGTTACGACGGGGAAAATTTCCCCTGAGGGCTTTCATCCCCATGGGAAACGGCGAGACAACCGCGCCATGGGCGATGATGTCTTCCATGAGCCTGGCGTTGATGACGGGAAAGACCTCGTCAACACCACATCCCAGAACAGCGATTGTGCGACCGCCGGCCTGAATCGCGGCGCGATGGGCGGCCCCGTCGATCCCTTCCGCCATGCCACTGACGATCGTAATGCCCCGCCGGGCGAGGTCTCCCGCGAGCCGCTCGGCCTGCTCAATACCGTAAGGAGACGGGCGGCGGGTGCCGACAACGGCCACGGCGTACTGATCCGTTTCGAGGAGGGTTCCGCGGAGAAACAATGCCAGAGGGGGGTCATAGATTTCCGCGAGACTGGCGGGATAATCCGGACATTCCATCGTGACCAGCCGCGCCCCGCAGGCATCCATCCGTTGTTCCTGCAGGTCGATGTCCACGTGTTCGCGTGCGAGATGAATCGCCGTGGCGACCTTCTCCCCCACGATTTCGGCCAGGGCCGGTACGGACTGCCGCAGCACAACCCCCGGATCCCGGTAACGGGCCAGCAACCGGAGAAACAGGGCGCTTCCCACGCCGGGAACCATGGCCAGCGTCAGCCAGTTTTTCTGTTGTGGGGTCAGCATCAGGGTTTTCTCCGGAGGCTCTTCGGGTTCCGGGCCGGCGGGGTTTGTCCGGCCGGGGAAGCGTCGCCTATATCCTGAACCGGGCCAGCGCCCCCATCGGGATAGGGTACCAGCGGCATGGGCTCCCCGGGAAATACCAGGGGGGGTGGCGTGACGGCGCCCGATGACGAGGTTCCCGGCGGAGGCGGGGGCGGCGGCAGAACCACCCCGGTTTCTTCCTCGTACCATGCCCGCCACAAGGTGGCATCCGTGCCAAGGGGCTGACCGGTAACCTGGCGCAGGGCCTTCGCGGCGACCTCGCGCATCCCCCGGTTCTGCTCCAGGACAGCGATGAGCGCCGGGACGGCATGGACAACCGGTTTTCGGGCAATTCGGTTGACGGCTTCTTCCTCGAGGTACCGGCCGATGTTCTTGCGCCCGCAGGCAGCCTCAAAGATCCACTCCCGGGCTTCCAGCGTGTCAAGGCTATCCAGTGCCGCAAGGGCTTCCGGTCCGGCCTCTTCAGGTCGGTTCTCCAGGAGTTCGATCCAGACTGTCGCGGCCTCTGGGGTACGTAACTGCCTGAGCGCTTCGCGACAGCATCGCGCGAGATTCCCCGACGCGCCCAGCGCGTATTCGCACAGCAAGTCCGTGGCGAGCGCAGCGCCGGAACGTCCAAGGGCCCACGCCGCCACACAGCGGTGACGCTCCGTTTCGGCTTCGGTTTCCAGGGTGGCCCGTAACATCCGAGCAATGGCCGGGCCGACTTCCGGCAACAGGCAATCGACGGCGTACACCGCGTCCGCGTCGCCCCACGAAAGGGTTCGCATCACGTAGGCGAACACCCGCTCCGGCGGCAGATCCCGCAGGGCCGCCCGGGCATTGCGCGCGATTTCGGGATCTGGATGAGCGCAAGCGTCGGCGAATACCCGGGCCAAGTCCTGTTCCTGAACGGGTGAAAGCGGCCACAGGGTCAGGGCCCGGGCGTAGTCCTCGGGCGCGGCACGATCCCAAATCCGGGTAAGATCGATTATGGCGTCCCGCTGGGCCGGGGGCTGTTCCGATGGAACCGTGGTTTCGGGAAAAGCGGCGGGCAAGCCGGATGTTACGGGGGAATCAGAAGACGCGGTGGGATCCGCGCGCTGTTCCGCATCCGGGAAAGCCACGACGGGCGCATCGCTCGTAACGGCTGAATCTGCCGGGCGCGCCGGAGCATTCTCCCGTCCGGGGACAAAGGGGGCTGCCCACGCGGTCAAGCCGGCTAACCAGCACACTGTCCACGCGCGCCACCCGGCGATGAGGAAAAATCTTTTTCCCTCCCGGAAAACCTGGAACTCACCTCGAGTCATGATTCGTGTACCGGCAACAGGGATATGTACCTTTCCGATGTCACGCCATCGTTCCGATCGGGATCAGGCGGTATGGAAAATACCGCCCAGCCGGGCAATGATGTCGGCGGGATCGCCCGATGTCAGGTCTTCGGCGAGAAAGGCCCGCTTGGTCGCGCGGAGGGTCACCACCAGGGTAGGCGGCGAACCGGGACGGGGCTGGTCCTCCGGGAACATGTACCCATCGAAGTGAATCTGGTCCACCCGGCCAACCTCGTCCCCGGCGAACAGTTCATACATCACCCGCAGGACGGTGTCGCACATGGCCGTTGCGTAGACGGCCGCCCGCTGCTCCTCGGTAAGCAACCGTTCCTGAAAGGTATCGGACGCGGGATCGTACTCCACGGCGTAGAGCCAGGGAAAGGTCCGCAGGGGCGGCAACAAGTACTCCACCTGGATACCCCGGTCCATTTCGTAATAGTCCATGTCATAGGAATGAGGGAAAAAATCCGGCAGTTTCGCGTACGTAAGCAGCAGGTCGCAGTAGTCCAGGACGGCGTAGGGCTCACCGAGCAGGTAGGCCTTGCGCTTGGCGTCGATGATGGGCTTGCATTGCTCCCGTTCGGCGATGTAGCGTTTGCGGGCCTGTTCCCACAGGGCGACGGCCTGTTCATGCTGTGTCTTGAGGGTCCGGATGACCTGCTGGTGCCTTTGCAGTTCGGCCTGGTGGTGCTGCATGACACGTTTACAGACTTCTTCCCACTGCTTGTGGGCGGCCTCGAACCGGGCGAGGGCTTCGGCCTCTTTTTCTTCGCGGCGGGACCGGACCAGTTTATCCATGGCGTCCAGTTTTGGAATAAACGCCTCATCCGTGCGCAGGGGTTCCCGGGGGATCCGCGGCATCTCCGGGGGCGGGGGAAATTCCGGGGGATCGGGCTGGGGCACGGTGTAGTCCGGGTATTCTTTCACCTTTTCCCAGTCCAGGCGGGGCATGGTTTTCACTGCTTCGGAAAGAATCCCCGCGATTTCGCGCAGTTCCTCCTGCGCCAGGGCGGTCCGGGATTCGGCGATCTTGAGTTTCTGGGCGGGCTTGAGATCTGGGCGCTTGGCGTTCATCTCCAGCCCGAGGCGCTTGCGCTTAAGCTCGTTGCGGCGCTCGTGAATGGTCTGCCAAATTTTTTCGACCAGGGCGGCCTTGTGAATGACCAGCAGGGGCATGTCACTGAACACCACCCGCTGCTTACCCAGGGCGGGATAACGCACTGGCATACGGTATAACTGGAGGCCAGCCCCGCTCTGGTAACTTTCGAGGTCCTGCTCGTCGTACATTGGACGCCTTGCCGGATGATTTTGACTTTGTAAAAGATTTTACATAATTCCAGCCGGTATGTCCAGTATTATTCCATTTTTTTGGGAGAGGAAACAGGCCAGCCGTGGTGAAGGGGGCCATATCCCTGGCCGACACGCAGTTCATCCGCCCGACGGATCGCCTCGGAAAGATAATCCTTGGCGCGCCGCACGGACTCGGGTACGGAAAACCCGAACCCAAGCATGGTGGCGATAGCGGCAGAAAAGGTACAACCTGTTCCATGGGTGTTCCGGGTAGCGTAGCGGGTATGGCGGTACACCCGGATATCCGTACCGTCGTACAGGAAATCGGTCACGTCCGTGCCCTCGGCGTGTCCACCCTTGAGCAGAACCCAGAAAGGACCGAGATCTTTCAGGGCTTTCAACGTGTCCTCCGGAGCATCGGGACGCACCGGACGTCCCGTCAGCAATTCGGCCTCTGGAATATTGGGGGTCAGCACCGCGCACAGGGGCACCAGCTTTTTCTTGAGGGTATCGCGGGCGTCGGCCGCCAGCAAGGGATCGCCACTTTTCGCGGCCATTACCGGGTCCACCACGATGTTCCGGGCCCCGTACCGGTCGAGTCGGTCGGCCACGGCCTCCACGATGGCGGCGTTGGCCAGCATGCCAGTTTTCATGGCGTCCACGCCGATATCGTCCATGACGGCGTCCAGCTGCGCGATCACGAGGTCGGGCGATAACGCTTCCGCGCGGGTTACCCCGCGGGTGTTCTGAGCGGTAACCGCCGTGATCACGGACATGCCGTACCCACCCAAGGCGAGGATCGTTTTCAGATCCGCCTGGATGCCGGCGCCTCCCCCGCTGTCACTGCCGGCGATGGTCAAAATTCTTGGAATCACGTTCATTAGAAGTCCTCTTTCCAGTTATCCCGGCGACGCGCTTACGCATGGTTTTCAGGCGGATTCACAAGTCCGCCCCCTTTTCTTTCCAAGCCAGATATGCAGGATGGCCACGTCCGAAGCCCGCACGCCGGGAACCCGGGCTGCCTGTCCCAGGGTCATGGGGCGGATTTCACTGAGACGCTGGCGGGTTTCCCTGGGCAGGCCCGGAATCGTGGCGTAGTCCAGATCTGGAGGAATGGAGAGATGCTCGGCCGCCCGAAACCGCCGGATGGCCTGCTGTTCCCGCTCGAGGTAGCCGGCGTACTTGATTTCAATCTCCACCTTCTCCCGGACTTCCCGGGATAGTGGTTCCGGGGGAGGCGCGAACCGCCACAGATCCGCAAGACTGACCCCGGGACGACTCAGGAGGACGGCCATCGCCTGAGGCGCGTCGATGGGTTTGCCGCCGAGTGATTCCAGCAGCGCGTTCAACCCGGGCGATGGGGCCAGTCGGGTGTGTTCCAGTCGATGGCGCTCGGCGTCAGCCAGTCGGCGTTTCTCCCGGGCCTTTTCGAGTATCGACCGTTCGGCGAAGCCCAGTTCCGCCAGCCGTTCGTCGGCGTTGTCATGACGCAGGTGCAGGCGGTATTCCGCCCGGGAGGTAAACAGCCGGTACGGTTCGAGCACGCCGCGGGTGACGATATCGTCCACCATGACGCCGATGTAGGCCTGTCCGCGGTCGATGATGAGTGGAGGCCGGCCTTCCAGTTTTCGGACGGCATTGAGGGCGGCATAAATGCCCTGCCCCGCTGCTTCCTCGTAACCCGATGTGCCGTTGATCTGCCCGGCATGGTAGAGCCCTTCCACCCGATGGGTTTCAAGGGTAAGATCCAGTTCCGTTGGCGGCACGAAATCGTATTCGACGGCATAGCCCGGTCGAATGATTTCGGCGCGTTCCAGCCCCGGGCAACTGTGGAGCATGGCCAACTGGACGTCCTCAGGCAGGCTGGTAGACAGACCGTTCACGTAAAATTCGGCGGTCTCCAGCCCTTCTGGTTCCAGGAAGATATGGTGGCTGTCCCTGTCCGGAAACTTGACGTACTTGTCCTCGATGCTGGGACAGTAACGGGTGCCAATCCCCTCGATGCGGCCGGAATAAAGCGGGGATCGATCCATGGCAGACAGGATGATTTCACGGGTCCGGGCGGTGGTCCGGGTCAGCCAGCAGGATACCTGGAAAGGCCGGAAGGTTTCGGGATCCGTGACGAAAGAGAATGGACGGGGATCCGCATCACCGGGCTGTTCTTCCAGCACGGAGAAATCGATACTCCGACGATGGATCCGGGGACAGGTTCCGGTCTTGAGCCGTCCGACGGGAAACCCCAGCGTGCGGTAGGCCTGACTGAGGTGATCGGCGGGCGCGGCTCCTCCCCTTCCCCCGGAAATGGACGTCATTCCGTAGTGCAGGCGTCCCCGCAGGAAAGTCCCCGTGCAGATAATCACGACCCGCGCGGGTATTTCTTCGCCAAAAGCGGTGCGCACGCCACGGACACGCAGGCGTTCCGCGTTGCCGGCAGGCTCCACGATAAGGTCCGTAACCTCGGCCTGCTTGAGCAGGAGGTTTTCCTGCGCCTCGCACACGGCTTTCATGCGGTACTGGTAACGGACCCTGTCCGCCTGGGCCCGGGGAGAGTGTACCGCGGGACCCTTGGACCGGTTCAGCATGCGGAACTGGATTCCCGTGGCGTCGATGGCGCGCGCCATTTCACCCCCAAGGGCGTCGATCTCCCGAACCACCTGTCCCTTGGCCACGCCACCGATGGCGGGATTACAGGACATCTGTCCAATGGTATCCAGGTTCAGGCCGACCATCATCGTCAGGTGGCCCATGCGGGCACAGGCCAGCGCGGCCTCGATACCCGCGTGTCCCGCGCCAACAACCACCACCTCTGGGTCAGCCATGCGTGGCATCAGTCCTTGAGTTCGATAGCGAGAATCCGCTCGGCTTGAGCGCGGCGGTATTCTCCCAGCTTTTCGGCCAGTTCCGGATACTTGATGGCCAGGATTTCCACCGCCAGCAGCGCGGCGTTGGTCGCGCCCGGCGCGCCGATGGCCACGCCGGCCACGGGTACTCCCGGCGGCATCTGGGCGATGGCGTACAGGGCATCCAC
>JAGPFE010000060.1 GCA_018056705.1 Candidatus Hydrogenedentota bacterium
CGCCTGCCAGGGGAAATAAGGATAGGTCTGGCCTTCCTGGATGGTCCAGTGCGTGGTGAAGTCCCATCCGGCGAAACTGGCCTGCTGTTTCATCTGGGTGGTAGCCAGGCCGGTTCCGCCAGCCGTGCCGCCACCATAGACATGTCCCACGCCCACGGACTGTCCCGTCGTGTCCACGTCCCAGTAGCAGGACGTGAGGGTGCCATCCCAGTTATACCCCACGAGGCCGCCGGTGACGTAATCTCCGGCTACCATGCCCGTGGCGTAGCAGGACGTGAGGGTGCCACCGCCGTTATACCCCACGAGGCCGCCGGCGTAGGCGTCTTCACCTGAAGTCGTAACCGCTCCCGTGGCGTAGCAGGACGTGAGGGTGCCATCGTTATCCCCCACGAGGCCGCCGGCGTAGGCGTCTTCACCTGAAGTCGTAACCGCTCCCGTGGCATAGCAGGACGTGAGGGTGCCCCTGTTCCCCCCCACGAGGCCGCCGGCGAGGGCGTTACCGTAAGAATCCGTACCCGTGACCGTAACCGCTCCCGTGGCGTAGCAGGACGTGAGGGTGCCATAAGAAGAGTTATACCCCACGAGGCCGCCGGCGTAGGCGCTACCGAAAGAACCCGTAGTCGTGGCCGTAACTGTTCCCGTGGCGTAGCAGGACGTGAGGGTGCCAGAGTTCCTCCCCACGAGGCCGCCGGCGTAGGCGTTACCGAAAGAACCCGTAGTCGTAACCGATCCCGTGGCGTAGCAGGACGTGAGGGTACCACCGTCGTTATTCCCCACGAGGCCGCCGGCGAAGGCGTCATCGTAAGTACTCCCAGCCGAAACCGCTCCCGTGGCGTAGCAGGACGTGAGGGTGCCCCAGTTCCTCCCCACGAGGCTGCCGACCTGCTCCCTCCCTGTTACCGAGCCGCCCTCCAGGCCGAGGTTCCGGATTTCCGCCGCGCCACCCGTTACCCCGAACAGTCCCACGTAGTCCGCGTCCGGCCGGTTGATGTAGAGGTTCCGGATGACATGGCCCTGGCCGTCCAAGGTGCCCGTGAAGGGGGTACTCTTGGTGCCGATGGGTTCGAATCCCGCGCCGCCGTTCCACCCCTGGGTGGTCGACGCGTCGATGTCGGCCGTCAGCACGTAATGGACATCCCGGGGATACGCGGGATCCCGGCCGATCTTGTTCAGGTCGTCCAGGCTGGCGATGGCAATTACCGGTTTTGGGCCCCGGGAGATCACGAGGTCCACCACCCCGCCCGGGGCGGTTACCGTGCCGCCGGCGGGAATGGTGTCGACGACCTGTCCCGCCGGAACCGTATCGCTCCAGCGTTCGAGGAGGGTCCCGGGGACGAAGCCCGCGGCTGCCAGGGTATTCCGGGCATCCTGTTCCGTCGTGTCGGGAGGGATCGTGGGCACGGGCACATGGCCCAGGGCCGCCTGCCAGGGGAAATAAGGATAGGTCTGGCCTTCCTGGATGGTCCAGTGCGTGGTGAAGTCCCATCCGGCGAAACTGGCCTGCTGTTTCATCTGGGTGGTAGCCAGGCCGGTTCCGCCAGCCGTGTCGCCACCATAGACATGTCCCACGCCCACGGACTGTCCCGTCGTGTCCACGTCCCAGTAGCAGGACGTGAGGGTGCCACCATTCTGCCACCCCACGAGGCCGCCGGTGACGTAATCTCCGGCTACCATGCCCGTGGCGTAGCAGGACGTGAGGGTGCCAGTGTTCGCCCCCACGAGGCCGCCGGCGCGGGCGCTGTCACCTGTAGGCGTAACCGATCCCGTGGCGTAGCAGGACGTGATATCGCCATCCCAGTTATACCCCACGAGGCCGCCGGCGTAGGCGGGATTACCTGAAGCCGATACCGATCCCGTGGCGTAGCAGGACGTGAGGGTGCCAGAGTTCAACCCCACGAGGCCGCCGGCGCGGGCGCTGTCACCTGTAGCCGTAACCGATCCCGTGGCGTAGCAGGACGTGAGGGTGCCATCATAGTTCCCCCCCACGAGGCCGCCGACCTTGTACCCGCCCATTATCGAGCCGCCCTCCAGGCCGATATTCTGGATTTGTGCCCCGCTACCCGTGTACCCGAACAGGCCCACGTAGTCCGCGTCCGGCCGGTTGATGTAGAGGTTCTGGATGACATGGCCCTGGCCGTCAAGGGTACCCGTGAAGGGGGTACTCTCGGTGCCGATGGGCTCGAAGCCCGCGCCGCCGTTCCAACCCTGGGTGGCCGACGCGTCGATGTCGGCGGTGAGGACGTAGGAACCATCCAGGGGATACGCGGGATCCCGGCCGATCTTGTTCAGATCGTCCAGGGTGGCGATGGAAATCGACAGGGCGTGGGCCAGTCCCGGCAGCAGCGCCAGGCAGACCATCACCAGGCCGGGGACCATGAACCGGATACGACGCGCGCTAGAAGGGAACATGTTACCTCCTCCCTGGACGGCTGGCTACCTTTACCCACGTGTTCCGCCGTCCAGGGAGCACGCGCCCAGACTCCACATGGCGTCTTACGACCATGGTAGCAGGTATAACGTGACAAGTCAAGTTCTCTCCCCTTTGGGGGGATGGACCCCGATCCACGGGACCGCCGGCAGGCCTGGAACCGGGGACCGCCCTGGGCAGGCGCGCCAGGATTGCCATGGGCACCCCCTCGGCTCACGGGAACAGGGGCATGGTGCTGAGAGCATACGTGAAGGGGGCCGGCATGGACCGCGCGCGCGGGATCCCGCGCGTTGTGGGGAAGGGGGAGGAAGAAAGAAAAGGGAAAGATTTCTCGCTGCGCTCGAAATGACATGATGGGCGGAGATGACAGGGTTAAGGAGTACAGGGGAAAGATTTCTCGCTGCGCTCGAAATGACAGGGGAAGTCGGAATGACAGGGGAAGTAGAAATGACTGAGGAAGTCGGAATGACAGGGGCAGTTGAGATGACAAGGTCAGACGAAGTGACGAAGATGTAGAAAAAACAGGGTTACGTGAAATGAGCGGGGCGGGGGCGGCCGGTCGTCACAGGGTGACCACGCGGGTGATGATGGTTTCGTCGGTTTTGAGCGGGTCCTTGTTGAAGTCCACCGTGTTGGGCTTGGGAATCATGTAGCGGGGCCGGGGGGGCACGTTCAGCGCTGCCGGCAGGCCATACGCGTGGGAGGTCACCCGAAACCGGGCGGGGTGATCCGCGGGAAGGGTCAAGGTCAGCGTAAAGGGCTCACGGTAGAGGCTGCAGGTGAGAAACCACGGGGCCGGCGGAAGGGCCAGATCATACTCCTCCAGTTTCGCGGCCAGCACGCGGGTGTTGCCCAGGGCGTACAGAGAAACCACGCTCGCGCCCGGGGCCGCGTGAACCCGAAGGGTCAGCACCCGCCGATCGCCCTCACGGGTGTCGGCAAGCACCTCGAGTTCCGGGGGCGCCAGATCCAGGACAGGAGCCGGAGCGCGCAGGTAATCGGGCCGGGTCGCCTCGGGCAGGATGTCCGTGATCGCGACGCGGGCGGGGGTATCCCCCAGGAAGGGCGCGGTCCAGTAGTCCGGAGCGACATCGCAACTGAGCCAGCACGCGTCGTCCGAATCGGCGTCAAGGGCGTAGGTGAGGGAATTGACCCGGGGACGATCCCCCGAAAACCAGGAAGACTGGATCGCCACCAGGGAAAGGGCCACGGCTCCCCCAAGACAGAACGAGGCCATCGCGCGCAGGTGCCCCCCCGTAAACCAGAGCAACTGGGGCACAATGGCCCCCATGAGCATGAGCAGCAGGGCCACGAGCATGGGCGCGCCCAGCAATAGAACGGCAGCCATGGCGCCCTGGATCATGCCGGTGACAAAAAAGACCACGGGAAACGCGCACAGGGCCAGCAGCAGGGCCCCCGCAAGGGTCAGCCGCCGGGGCGTGACCTCGCGCAGGGCCAGGACCAGGAGCACCAAGGCCCCGAACAGCAAGGGCCACGTGAACAGGTAACTGGCAGTGGGCACGCGCCAGGCACTCAGCAGGGCACCCACCGCCCACGGGGACAGCCACCCGGCAGCCATGGCAAAAGGCCCCCGGGCACGCCAGAACCAGCCGGTAACCACGCAGAAGAGGGATCCCGTCAGGCACAGCAGCGCGGCCACCCAGGGGTCGGCATAGTACACGAAATAGAAGTTGTAGAACCGGTAGGTGAGCCAGAATACCAGCCCCCCCGCGATGACGCCCGCCAGCAGGATTCCCCAGGCAAGGGCCTTGCACAAGGCCAGGTCCCGGATGGTACAACGTCCCCGCCGCAGCCCCACCCACACGGCAACCACGTACAAGGCAACGGCACACAACGTAAACGGCCAGACCAGCCCCATGCCGTAACTGACCAGGCGCACGCCCGGGAAATGAAAAAAGACGCGGCGCCCGCCGGAAGAGACGTCATGGAGGGATACCGCACCCAGCCTGCGGGCGAGCCTGATGGCGTAGTCACCATGGTGCTGCAGGCTTCGCAGGGAGAGGTACTCGGGCGCGTCGAGGGCGGTGTGGTAGCGTCCCAGGCCGTTGATGAAGGCGAAATTGAGGCCGGTAATACCCCGGTCGAGAAACATGGTGAGATCGCTGGCGACCGGCATGCGCCGGTAGACCTCCACCATGACCGAGGTGGCCACGGCACGGGCTCCTGACAGGCGCAACTGGCGGATAAGCCACCCTTCCGGAGTGCCGCATTCGTACATGTACGAAGGTCCCTGGGTGCCTCGACAGTCGAAATTGAGCACAACCTTGAGGTCGGCGGCCAGGGGATGGCGGTTGGCAAAGGCCCAGGCACCACGCAGCCCGGCCCCCCCGGCGATCCGGCCCTCTTCGCCATCGGTGAAGACGAAGAGCAGGTCATTCATGGGGGTGAAACCAGACTGGACCAGGGCGCGCATCGTTTCGAGGAGGGTGGCCACGCCGGCGGTGTCATCGGCCGCGCCCGGACCAAAGGCCACACTGTCGTAATGGGCGACAAGGGCCACGGCCCCGGTCGAAGCCGAACCGGGGATCCGGACCACCACGTTTTCGACGAGCGAGGCCTGTCCCGGAGCCCGTGTGGACCAGTCCCGCTGCACCTGGGGATCGAGCCCAAGTTCGCGGACGCGGTCGATAATGTACTGCCTGACCTGCTCGCAGGCGGGCGAACCGGCGGGGTGAGGCCTGACGGCAATGGCGCGGACATGTTCGAAGGCGCGGCGGGCGGAAAATTCACCGGTGGGCGCGGAAGCCGGCAACGGCGCGGGAGGAATGTGCTCCCAGATGGCCAGGACAACCCCCGCGAGCAGGCCAACGCCCAGCAGGAGACGGAAAACATAGACGCGGCGGGCACTGGTGCCCCAAGGACGCCAGGCCTCGACGGCCCGACGATCCGTCGCGGAAACGGCGGTAGAGGTGTCTGTCATGAAACTGGTCTCCCCGGGGTTTGTCACGCGCAAGTCATAACCATTAAACTATATTGTCCGCGAACAATACAAAGGACGGGCGCATTTTTCTGTTTTCTCCGGTTTCACCAGTTCAAGGAGACAGTATTCATGGACAAGATGGATAAAGTAGTAAGCCTGTGCAAACGGAAGGGGTTCATTTTCCAGTCGAGCGGCATCTACGGGGGCATTAACGGGTGCTGGGACTTTGGACCGCTCGGGGTGGAACTGAAGCGGAACCTGAAAAACGACTGGTGGTACACCTTCGTGCAGTTGCGGGAGGACATGGTGGGGCTGGACGCGAGCATCATCACCCATCCGCAGGTGTGGGTGGCAAGCGGACACGTGGAGAACTTTCACGACATGCTGGTGGACTGCAAGTCGTGCAAGAAACGGTTCCGGGCAGACCACGTGGAATCGGAACGGTGCCCGGACTGCGGTGGCGAACTGACCGAACCGCGGGCGTTCAACAGCATGCTGCGGACCCGGCTGGGGGTGAGCGACGACACGGCAGTGGAAACGTACCTGCGCCCGGAGACGTGCCAGTCGATTTTCGTGGATTTCAAGGAGGTGTACTCGACGGCGCGGGTGAAACTGCCGTTCGGGATCGCGCAGATCGGCAAAAGTTTCCGGAACGAGGTCAACCCGCGGAATTTCATCTTCCGCAGCCGGGAATTCGAGCAGATGGAGATCGAATACTTCTGCCGGGAAGAGGAAGAAGAACAGGTGTTCGCGTCCTGGCAGGAAGCCATCTGGCAGTGGTACCTGTCGATCGGGCTGAAGGAAACCCGGATGCGTTGGTACGAGCATCCGAAAGAATCGCTGGCCCATTACTCGAAACGGACGGTGGACGTGGAATACGAGTTTCCGTTCGGGTGGGGTGAACTGCAGGGGCTCGCGAACCGGGGCACCTTCGACCTGACCCAGCACAGCAAGCACTCGGGCAAGGACCTGCGGTTCTTCGACCCGGAAAAGAACGAGCGGCTGATACCGACGGTGATCGAGCCGTCGGCGGGGGTGGACCGGACCATCCTGGCACTGCTGTGCGAGGCGTACGACGAAGAAGAGGTGGAAGGCGAGACGCGGGTGGTAATGCGGTTTTCGCCGCGGATGGCGCCCATCAAGGCGGGGGTGTTTCCGCTGGTGAAAAAGGGCGGGCTGGCGGAAGTGGCGCGGGAACTGGAACTGAAACTGCGGCGGAAATTCCCGACGGTGTACGACGATTCGGGCGCGATTGGCCGTCGGTACCGTCGGCAGGACGAAATCGGTACGCCGTATTGCGTGTGCGTGGACTTCGAGACGCTGGAAAACGGCACGGTGACTATCCGGGACCGGGACACGATGGAACAGGTCCGGCTTCCGATGGACCAGGTCGCGGCGTACATCGGGCAACGGGTGTCCATCGAACGCGACTAACCCCGGTTATGGCCATCGACTACAACCAGATCGCGCCCGGGTACGACCGGTACCGCAGGCAGGGTGTCGACCTGGGACACGAACGAATGGCGCACCGCCTGAAGGGACGCGAGCGGATCCTGGAAATCGGCGGGGGCACGGGTAACCTGACGCTGGGATTGTGGAGCCTTGGCCTTCGTCCCACATCGCTGGTCGTGCTGGAGCCGGCGCGGGACATGATCCGGAGGGCCAGGGCCAAGGGCGCGCCGGGACAATGGACGCGGGGCGCGGGGCCCTGGCTTCCATTCGCGGACGGGGCGTTCGACGCGGTCATCAGCGCGTACGTGCTGCAGCACGTGCCGGAACTGGAAACGCTGTTCAGCGAAGCGGCGCGGGTCCTGGCGCCGGGGGGCGTAACCGCGCACATCACGGTGCCGCACGGATACATCCGGGACCACCCGCTCAATCGTTTTTTCCCCCGGTTCGCGACGATCGACCTCGCGCGGTTTCCGGGCGAGGATCGACTCCAGCACGCGCTGGCATCGGTGGGATTCACGGCGATCGGCCTGGAAGAGGAAACCGAGGCACCAACGGCCATCGACCAGGCCTACCTGGAACGGGTGGAACACCGCTTCCTCTCCACTTTCGACCTGATGAGCGACGCGGAGTTCGCGTCGGGCGTGGCGGCGCTCCGGGAAGCGGTGACAGCGGGCCAAGGCGACACGGGCCTGCGCCAGACGCGACGGATCATTTTCGCCTGGGGCATCAAGGACGGCCGCCAGCAACCAGACCCTCGGAAGCCGCATGAAACGTAAACGGATCGACCGGAAAAAACGCAGCCAGACGCGTCCCAAGGACTGGGAAGCCCAGGCGGACAAGGTCTTCTCGCGGGACCTGTCGCGCCACCGGCGCGCGCTGGCCAAACTTCCGGAGGCGTCGGTACAGCGGGCCCTTGGCGCGCTGCCGGAATCGTTTGAACCCAACGCGGTGGTGGTATCGCACACGAAGAAGTGGGCGTTCGTCCAGTTTCACGCGCCCCCGGGAGGAACGGACGGCCCCAGGGAACATCTGTGCCTCGTGGATGAACGGTTGCCGGAGGGGGAAGAATCGCTGCTGGCCCCGGGGGACGAGGTATACGTTGAACGGGAAGGTGACGAGTTCGTGGTGCGGGGAATCGCGCCGAGACGCACCAGGCTGTGCCGGCTGGCAGGCCCCCACGAGCGGATACGGATCCAGGTGCTGGCGGCAAACGTGGACCAGCTGGCGGTGGTGGCATCGACCACGCGTCCGCCGTTCCGCCCGGGGCTGGTGGACCGGTTCCTGATCGCGGCGTCGGCGGGGGGCGTGGATCCGGTGCTGGTGATCAACAAAACGGACCTTGCCCCCATGCCCGCAGAAGCGGAAATGATCTACGGGGCCATTGGCCTGCCGGTGTTCGGCACCAGTTGCGTGACGGGGGAAGGCATCCAGGCCCTGCGGGCCTACCTGGGAGGCCGGACCTGCGTGCTGGCTGGACACAGTGGCGTTGGGAAATCGTCGCTGCTGAACGCGCTGGATCCCGACCTGCGGGTCGTAACGCAGGAGGTGACGCAAGACGGTCGAGGCCGGCACACTACCACGCTGGCGCGGCTGTACCTGCTTCGGGATGGCATCCGCGTGATCGACACGCCGGGCATTCGTTCGCTGGGGCTCGGGAATATCACGCCGGAGGACGTGATGTTTTACTTCACGGAAATCGCGGAACAGGCGGCAGGCTGCCGGTTCAGAAACTGCACCCACACCCACGAGCCCGACTGCGCGGTAAAACGCGCCACGGAAGAAGGCAAGATCCCCTTACAGCGGTATGAATCGTACGCGCGTATCCTGGCAAGCCTGGAATCCGAAGAACAGGTGACGCCGGGACGGGTACGTCCGAAAGAGTAGGTCATGTCATGCTATACGACTGCGCACTCCTTGTATTGGCAATCGTGATTCTCTGGCGCGCCGCGGACTGGTTCGTGGAAGGGGCCGTGGGGTTCGCGGAGCATTTTTACGTGCCCAAGATGCTGGTGGGCATCGTGCTGGTCAGCCTGTGCACGACGTCCCCGGAACTGATGACCTCGGTGCTGGCCACCCTGCAGGGGCATCCGGAACTGGCTCTGGGGAACGCGATCGGATCGGTGTCCGTGGACGTGGGGCTCGCGCTGGGACTGGCGGCCCTGCTGAGCGCGACCCCCCTGGCGATCGACCCGATGATCTTCCGGACGAGCGCGCTGTTCGTGATGGTCGCGCTGGTCACGGCGTACGGCCTGACGCTCGACGGCACGATGAGCCGGCTGGACGGGGGCATTCTTCTTGCCATGTACATAGGGTACCTCGTCGTGGCCTTTCGGCAGTACCGGGGTCACCGGAAACAACTAGAGGCTTCCATTGAGGAAGTGGAAGCCATAGCGGCAAAGGCGCGCCGGATGAAGCCCTGGCGCATCGCGCTGCTGCTGGGGGTGGGGTTCGGGGGCGTCCTGCTGGGCAGTGAACTGCTGGTGAAATCGGCGACGTCGATCGCGATGGCCCTGGGCCTGTCGCCGGTAATCATCGGGCTCACCATCGCGGCGACGGGGACCTCCACGCCGGAGATCGTGACGTGCGTGGCTTCCGTGCTCAAGCGGCAGGGCCAGGTGGGGGTGGGCAACATCATCGGGGCAGACATACTGAACGTGTGCTGGGTGGCGGGGGTATCCGCCCTGTTCAACCCGCTGACGGCGGAATTACACGTGGTCAATTACATGTTTCCGGGGGCACTGGTACTGGTGGGCACCATGCTGGTCCTGTTGCGGATCCGGCATGACCTGAGGCGGTGGCACGGGGCGATCATCCTGGGGCTGTATGTCGTTTTCGTCGCGGGCCTGCTGGCGATGGCCCTTCGGGACGTCTTGGCGATCCATGGAGACATATCATGATCATTCTGTTCATCGGGGACATCGTGGGGCAGCCAGGCCGGGCGTGCGTGGCGCGGCACCTGCCGGAACTCCGGGAGCGATACCATCCGGATGTGGTGCTGGCCAACGCGGAAAACGCGGCGGCGGGACTGGGCGTGACACCGCAGTTACTGAAAGAACTCCACAAAATGGGCATCGACGGGTTCACGCTGGGGAACCACACGTGGCGTCGGCCTGAACTGGTCAAGGGGATCGACGGGCTGGGCCACGTGGTCCGGCCGGCGAACTTTCCGGAGAACAATCCGGGGCGGGGCAGCATGGTGCTGCGGCTCGCGGATGGACGGAAAGTCGGTGTCCTCAACCTCGTGGGGCGGGTGTTCATGGAACCGGCTCGTTGTCCGTTCCTGACGGCGGACGCCGAACTGGAAACGTTGCGCCAGGAAACCCGGGTGATCCTCGTGGACATGCACGCGGAAGCCACGGCGGAGAAGATCGCGCTGGGGTGGTACCTGGACGGACGCTGCTCTGCCGTGATCGGCACGCACACCCACGCGCAAACAGCGGATGGGTGGATCCTGCCAAACGGCACGGCGTACCTGTCGGACGCGGGGATGTGCGGGCCGTATTACTCGGTGATCGGGGTCGAGACGGAAAAGGTCACGCAACGTTTCCTGACAGGGATGCCGGCCAAATTCGAAGTGGCGGGTGGTCCCTGCGTGTTCAGCGGCGTGGTGGTGGACGTCGACGACGAGACGGGCCGGGCGATACGTATCGAGACGATCCTGATACGGGAAACCGAGGCGGACCTTCCGGACGAGGAAGCGTCGCGGATGCCGGAAAAACGGTAACGGCGGGGGCCTCACCGAACGCCGAGGTATCCCCTGACAAAAAGGGTCATTTTCTGGGCGGCGGAAAGCGCGGCCTGGCGAATGTCCACGTCCCGCAGCAGCACCGTTGACAGGTCGACGGACTTCAGGTTCGCGTAGCGCACGCTGGCCCCGGCAAGGTTCGCGCCATCGAGCCGGGCGTGGTGCAAGTCCGCCATATCCAGCACGGCCTTGGACAAAAAGGCCCCCGAGAGGTCGGCGTTCACGAGGATGGCCTCGGTGAAATCGGCGGCGTACAGGTTGGCCTCGCGCAGGGAAACGCCGGTGAGATCGAGCCCTTTCAGGTTCACCTCGGGCATGGTCACCTTATCCATGCGGGCGCGCTGAAACCGGGCGCCCCGTAGAGAGGCCCCGCTGAAGTCGGCCCCCTCCAGGTTGGCGTCGCTGAAATCCACGGTGGACAGGTTGGTCCCGATGAAGGTGGCATGCCGCAGATCGGCCCCGGCAAAGTTCACGCCCGCGAGGTTGGCGTTGTTGAAGTTGACGTAACTGAACAGCCCCCGCGAGAAATCCCGCCCAGCCCCGTTAATGCCGGACAGATCCGGCCGCAACTCGGGATCACTGCCCCGCCACGCGTTCCAAGCCCCCAGCCCCTGTTGCAGCACCGCGACATGCTGGGAATAGGCCATCCGTTGTTCCTTCCGCATGCATTGTAACACATCGTCGCGCGCGGGCCGGTGAAAACCGCGCGGGCACCCACCGCGTCAAAAGGGTATTCCCCACTGGTTTAACCCGGAGTCACCGATCATGCGTCCGTTTCGATGGTGTTTCGCGTTCGTGGCGATACTGCCGTGCGCCGTCGCGCGCCCGGAGACCATGCCCGGAAAGGCGACCCTTCCGGACGGGTGGCCACGGCCACCGATCCGGGCAGAGGGATCGGTCATGGTGGACGCGACGGGGCGCCAGGTTTTTCTCCGGGGTGTGAACGTGGGCAACAAGTCCTCCGCGGATCGACATGTCACGTGGCCTGACCAAACAGATTACCTCACGCTGCGGCACCATGGCATGACCGCGATCCGGTACCTGATTTTCTGGTCGGCGGTGGAGCCGCGACCAGGTGAATACGACGAGGCCTACCTGGACGCGGTGGCGCGCGAGATCGAGGCCATCACGGAGACGGGCCTGCTCGTTATCCTGGACGCACACCAGGACCTGTACAGCGAGGCGATCCCGGGAGGAAACGGGGCGCCGGCGTGGGCCGTGGCCCATCCGGACCTGCCGCACTGGACGCCGGGGGGCGTGTGGAGCCTCGCGTATTTCACCAGTCCACGGTTGCACGCGGCCTGGGACGCGTTCTGGAATAACGCCCCGGGACCGGACGGGACAGGATTGCAGGAACGGTTCGCCGGGGCCTGGCGGCGCGTGGCGGCGCGGTTCCGGAACATGCCCGGCGTGATCGGATACGACCTGCTGAACGAGCCCATGCCGGGCGCGTCCATGGGCGAACTGGGCACGGTGGCCCTGGCCACGCTCGGGGCGCTGGCGGCATCGGAAACCGCCCTGTCCCTGCCGGACCTGCTGGCGCAGGCGGAACACCAGGGATATCTTCCCCCCGAGGTTCTGGGCCTCCTGGAGGATCCCGCGCGCTTCCGGACGTTCATGGCCACCCTGGAACCCCTGATTCACCGGTTCGAACAGGACGGACTGGCGGGCCTGTACGAACGGGTCATCCCGGCTATCCGGCAGGAAGACCCGGACCGTCTCATTTTCCTTGAGCCCACCGCGGCAGTGAATCCGGGGGCCGAGTCCGGGCTTCCCCTGCCCCGTAACGGATCGCCGGGTACCGTGGCGTACCTGCCGCACTGGTACGACCTCGTGCTGGACACGCCCATCGCGTGCGAGGCCAGCCGGAGCCGCATGGAACAGGCCATGGCCGCGCGAACACGGGAAGCGGCCCGGCTGGGACTGCCGCTACTCATCGGGGAATGGGGCGCGTTTTACAACAACGCGTCATGCGTCGACGCGGCGCGGATGATGGCCGAACTGCTGGCCGCGCACACCCAGGGGGATTTCTACTGGGACCTGCACCGGGGCCTTACGCGCGCCAGTTACCGGGACGCGATCTTCCGTCCCTCCCCCATCGCCGTGAACGGGCGGGTTACCGCTGTTTCCCTGAACTACGACCAGGGGGTATTCAAAGTGACGTGGGAAGCGGAACAGCCCGATGGCCCCGAGAGCCTGATGTATATTCCCGGGGACTGGGAAATCACGACCCTCAGCGCGGATGGCGTGCCGGTCGATCGTGACACGCTCCGAATCGTCGAAGGATTCGTAACCATCCCCCCCGGAAAGGGCAGGGCACCGCGATACCTGGAAGCGCGACGGAAAGCCCTGTGATCCGCGACGATCAGGTGGCCAGAACACGACAGACGCGCAAGAGGTCGGGATCGAACCGGTTGGGTGCTCCCCAGGAATCTGCAAGGGGACGCAGTACCAGACGCTGGTCCTGGATGGCGACCATTTTTCCGGACGCGCCTTCGAGCAGGGCCTCGACGGCACGCACGCCCATGGACGAGGCAAGGATACGGTCGAAGGCCGTGGGCGCCCCACCCCGCTGCAGATGGCCGATGACGGTGACGCGGCAATCCTTGAAATCACTGCGGTCCATGACCTGCCTCGCGATGTCAAAGGCGCCGCCCGCCTCGTCGCCTTCGGCCACGACGACAATCATGGAGCGCTTGCCCCGTTCGCGGCATGCCCGCATGTCGGCGATCAACTGGTCGACCGTGTAAGGTTCTTCGGGCACCATCACGGCCTCGGCCCCGCCGGCGATGGCGCTCATGATACCGATGAACCCGCTATGCCGGCCCATGACTTCGACAAAGAAAACCCGGTCGTGGGCATCCGCCGTGTCGTGGACGCGATCAATGGCTTCCACGGCGACATTCAAAGCGGTATCGAATCCGATCGTGAACTGTGTTCCCCCGATGTCGTTGTCGATGGTACCCGGCAGGCCGATCACGGCCATACCATGCTCCTCCTGAAGGCAGGCGGCCCCGCGGTAGGATCCATCGCCGCCGATCACGACGAGGCCCTCGATGCCATGCCGACGCAGGTTTTCGGCGGCGCGTGCCCGTCCATCCGGGGTCATGAAATCCCTTGAACGTGCCGTCCTGAGGATGGTTCCGCCCCGATTGATGATGCCACTGACATCCCGGGAGGTGAGTGGGCGGATCGCGTTTTCGATCATGCCCTGGTAGCCCCGTTCAATCCCGTAAACCTCGAGATCATGGGCAATCCCCGCGCGGACCACGGCACGGATGGCCGCGTTCATGCCCGGGGCGTCTCCCCCACTGGTCAGTACACCAATCCGTTTCATGATCCGTTCCTTACCTGGGTCTCATTCGCCGCCTCAGCGCTTCCCCTTTTTAATGATGATTTTATCGCCGATGTTAATGCGGCTTTTCGGGGTCATGTTGTTCCACTTCAGCAGATCATCCAGGGGCACGCCGTATTTTTTCGCGATGCCGTAAGGGTTGTCCCCCTTGACCACGACATGGACGATCTCCCCTTCCGCAGAAGGGGGCTCCTGGGAAGCGGACTCTTGTTTTTTAACGGCGGCGGTATTTTTCTCTTTCGCCGCGGGTTGCTTCGCGGCATCCGCGGCATCGACTTCTTTTCCCGTCCCGGCTTTTTCCGTTTCCGCCTGTTTCACGGCTTCAGGCCGCGCGGGAGGGGCAGGTGGCTGCACCACGACGTCGGCTTGCACCGCCACAGACGGCTGGGCCGCCCGCCCACGGGCGTATACCTCGAGGCATTTCCCGTAATGCTGTGCCGCCGAGGCCAGGGCGGCGGCCTCGATTTTGCGCCCGGAGGCCGCGAGGGTTTCCGCCGCACCCACCAGGTTCCTGAGATCCGCCAGAACCTGTTCCGCGCGCAGGCGCACGCCCTCGTTTCCGGGCGGAGTGCCGGTTAGGTACATGGTCTGGAGACGCTCGGTTTCGGCGATCATTTCATTGACAGGTTCCAGGAACAGTTCTCCCCTGCCCTCTTCGACGGCGGCCAGTGCCTTGGTCAACATGAGCAACCCGCGGGAAATGGGCAGCGCGGCGTCCCGGGGTACCGTTCCCTGGGCTATGGCGATTTCCAGTTGAGACCATTGGCGCAGGAGATCGAGGTAACGCGCGCGGGCACCCTCTTCCGCGGGATTTTTCCGGACGGTTTCCAGCAGTTGGCGGAAACCATCCGCCAGCAGGTCGCCGGCGGGAGCGGGAAGCGCGGCCAGGTCAGCGGCGATTTCCATGGCGCGGGCGGCGGCAGCCCTCGCGATTAGGTTACCGCCCGTTCCCCAGACCAGCAAGGGGACGGTCCCCACGGCGGCAGCCAGGTTACCGTCGGCAGTGGTCACCCCCTCCCCGACCGGATTCCCAAAGGGATCGGATGCCGTAACGGACAGGGCCCCTTCCAGGGGCAGAGTCACCTGCACAGGAGCCCCGTTTTCACCCGTCCGCCAGGCGACCAGGATCCAGTTGGCGCCCTCCCTGAACAGCAGGCTGTTCACGTCATTGGCCAGCGGCACCCGCCCCACGTATTCCGCCATGCCGAAAATCGTGCCGAAGGCATTGAACAAGGCGGCGGAGGGCGCGTACCCCGCTTCGGCATCGTACATCGCGCCGTCGGGCAGGTAAACGGCCGCGATACCCCCGGCGAGGAGTTCCAGGATATCCGTCATCAGCCGGACCGGGGGACGCGAGCGGATCCATGCCAGGTCGGACAGGGCGACCGACACCGGCAGATTCAACCGGGCTAATTCGCCCCGCGCCGCCGGATCAGGCGGAGCGGTAATCTCCAGGATCACGCCGGAAACCCTTTCGGCAACTGGCCCCGCCACGAAGGCACGCAATTCGTCCAGGGATCCCGCAACCGCCCAGACGGGCAGGGCAGTTTTATCCCTGAACTTGACGAGGAGTTCAGGGGCGGACGCGGGCAACTGGAGACTCGTCCATTCCTCGCCGACCTGCAGTTTACCGGGCTGCGAGGCCAGCGCGATGGCGTCAGGCTCCCGAAGCACCAGGGCAGCCTTGAGACCAACCCGGTTCAACCGCTGGGCCACGGCCAGCGCGTCCGCCGCCGGCGATACCACGCGCAGGGCGCGCACCCCCACGTTTTTCAGGGCGTATTCCATACCTGGGGACCAGGATCCCCCCGTAACGGTCAATCCCAGCGGGGACCGGCCCACCTGGGCCGGACGGTTCACGCGGCACATGCCGACCGTTCTGGAGAAAACGGCGTCCCCGATAGTCATGGTGCCCGTGACGGCATAGTACCCGAGTTCCGCGGGGGCACCTTTAAGCGCGTACCAGCGTTCCACGCCGGGGGGAAGGTTCAGCGTGCCCAGGTCCATGTTCCAGTCGCGGCCGATGGTATCCTCAAGGCTGACGCTGACCCGGGCCTCGGCAGGTTCCATCACCTTCAGGCTGAGAACCAGAGGATCGTCGACATAGACGCAGGGAACCGGCTGATCCGGCGCGACGATAATCTCGGGTCCGGAGCCTTCGGC
>JAGPFE010000061.1 GCA_018056705.1 Candidatus Hydrogenedentota bacterium
ACCCGTACCTGGGTGATCCAGTACGCCGACATGGATTTCCTGGCCGATGAGATCGAGGCCCTGGTGCCCGAAAGCATGGGGCGTGTCACGATTAACGAGGATGTGCACCAGCTCACCGTTTCCGCGATTCCCGCCCGGCTGGACGAGATCGACAAACTGATCAAAACCTGGGACGTGAAACGCAAGCAGGTGTTCATCGAGGCCTATATCGTCGAGTGCACGGACGAAGTGGAGCGTTCCTTCAGCATCAACTGGTCCTACTACGGAAACATCAACGGCGAGCCGTCCGTGTTCCACAGCGGATCGGGTGGGGCCAGCACGAAAGCCCCCCCGGGAGCGGGAGAAGCCTTGCAGTTCGGCTCGTTGCCTTATGCCATCCCCGCGTACGGCGCGTTGCAACTGGACGGGTCCGGCAAGATTACCCGCCCGGTGCTGACCGACGTGAATGGCAAGCCGATTACCGACCGTTACGCGGGTAACCGGCTCACCGCCGTGCTGGACTACCTGGACAAGCAGGACAAGGTGACCATTATTTCTTCACCGCGCGTGACGGTGCAGGACGGGGAAGAGGCGGTCTTTGAAAACGCCACCCGCGTGCCTTACGTGTCCGCTTCTACCTATTACGGCGGTGGCGGATACTATCCGACCCGCCCGGGCACCAACACTAACGACAACAACAACAACAATACTACACCCTATTACCCGTACTACTCGGGTTACGGCCTGAACAATACCAACAGGGTGGACTTCATTGATGTCGGCACTATCCTTTCCGTGTATCCCCGGATTACCGATGACGGCACCATCCTCATGGATATCGAAGCGGAGGACAGTACCTTTATTGACAAGGATATCAAGGTTAACGATCAGACCTCCACGATTCCCGAAAAAACCGTGCGTCGCGCGGCTACCCAGGTGCGCGTGACCTCTGGAGAAACGATTGTGCTGGGTGGCCTGCGCCGGGATCGCGCCCAGGACACCAGGACCAAGACACCGTTGCTGGGTGATCTGCCGGTGCTGGGAAAACTCTTCTCCAGTCCGTCCCGAAGCGCCAGGAATACATCGTTGCTGATTTTCATCACGCCCACGGTCGTGGAGGAAAAAGGCACCGAGGAGGTAGAGGACCTGTACAAGGCCCAGGATAACGTGGTGCGCATGCAGCGGAATCTCCAGAAGAATTTCTGGAAAAGCCTGTCGGAGGACTTGAAGTCCCAGAACGAGCTCCTCGTGGCCGTGGGATCCAGCGGGCGGATCTATTGCGCTGGGCGGGAAGTTACCCTGGAGTCCCTGACTGCCGAACTGGCCGGGCTGGAACATCCTGAGGCCATCCGCTTTGTGTTGCGCCATCATCCGGCCGCCCCGGCGGAGGTGGTAAACAAGGTGCGCGACACGGCCCGGGCAGCGGGGATAACCGTTACGGATCATCCGGGGGCGGAGATGCCGCGGGCTTTGCGGAAAGTCCGGGAGAAGGCCCAGGACGTCCCGGAGCGCGCGTCCGAACCTGCGGGCGTGGAAGGGAGTGCAACTCCGACGCGCGCGGAGGACGCGCGGACAGTCCAGCCGGTGGCACCATCCGAGTGAGCCGATCGGAACGCCTTACAAAACATAACCGCGGTTTCACGGGTAACGTGAAACCGCGGTTTTTTTGCTGTCAGGATGCGGTAATCAGGACTGCGGCTGGGCCGCCTTTGCTTTTCTGGCCTGTTCTTGCAGGTACATCTTGTGCAGGCCGCGCGGGGCTTTCGTGAATTTCCCCGCCTTGAGGTACCGGGCGCACACCCGGACCCGCCGGACCGTTCCCTTTTCATCGATCACGCGGACCGACTGCAGGTTAGGGTACCACCGCCGCTTGGAGATACCCGTCACGTTCTGACCGATACCTCCCGCCTTTTTAGCTTTACCACGCCGAACCACCTTGTGGCCGACTTGCGGTTTCTTTCCACTGTATTCACATTTCCACGACATGGTTGCGACTCCCGCGGCGGTTGAGCCCGCCCTGGTTGTTGCGTACTCGGCAGCGGAGAACAGTTTTTCCGCTCCTGTGTTATACTGACTGCCCGAAAGGGATCCTTAGTGTACCATTGCTGGGGTCCGCGTTTCAAGCATGGAGCGAGGGAGGGGCCTGGAGAGATTACCAGTTCAAGGAGTTACCGGTGAGTATCGACCATTTTTCCGCGCGAAGAAAGAAAAGACTACTTTTAACCGCTATGATGGCCCTTGTCTTGTCCGGATTTGCGGGGTGCGCGCGCCTGGGAGAACGCCTGGAACGCGTGGAGCTGCCGCCGGGCGCGCCATCGGTGGATGAAATTCTGTCGGGACTGAGTGAAAATGAACAGGCCTTACACGGTTTTCGGGCAACCGGCACCATTATTCTGCAGTCCCCGGAACTGGAATCGACCCAGGTTTCCCGGGAAAGCGTGATTGTCTATCGGGCGCCCCTTGATCTTCACGTTGTCGGACGCAAGTACGGTACCCGGGTAGTGGAACTGGTCTGTTCCGGAGACGCGTTTCTGCTGTTGCTGCCAACGGAAAAACAGTACTGTTACAAGCCCCACGGGGAACAGTTCAGCCGCCTGACGACCGGTGAAATGGCCCGGGAAATCTTTCAGCCGGAGTCCTGGACAAATCTGCCCCGCGGCCGGGCCCGGCTTACGGCCTTCGATCCCGCGTCTGGCACCGCGGAACTGGAGATCCGCTATCCGGAACTGAAGCGGCGACGAGTGGTGAAAGTCCAGGGGTTGCCGTGGGTGGTGCTGGAGAATCGTCTGTATGACGGCCGGGGTAACCTGCTGGCCGAAACGCTGAAAAAAGATTACCACGTTCTGGAAGGCATCCGGTTTCCCCGGGAGGTGGAGTCCCGCTTTCCCGCGGAATCGGCGTGGATGAAGATGTCCCTGCGGAAGATCACGCTGAACCCGGACCTGTCCGGTGAGCCTTTCGACCGCGTCAAAACCATGGCGGATGAGGCCGTCCAGGCGGGCTACGCGTACGTGGAACGGACGTCTGACCTGTCGACGGCGCCCGCTGAAAACGAGGCCGCCGCGCCAGGGGCCTGGATTGAGGAGGATGATACGGGTGGCGAGTGATCGAATGGAAATACGGGAGAACGGAGAACGGCCCGCGCTGTGCGGCCTGCTGCCGGAGGAAATCAGCGCGCGACTGGAAGTGGAACCCTTCCGGGGGCGTCAGGTTTTCGCCTGGATTCACCGTCGGCGGGCAACGGACTTTGCGGGCATGACGGATTTGCCCCAGGCGCTCCGGGAATCCCTCGCGGCGCGCTTCCAGGTGTTTGACGCGGAATGCGTGGAGGCATCACGATCCGAAAAGTCCGGGACGATGAAGGCGTTGTTGCGCGTCGGCGCGGGCGACACGGTGGAATCGGTGCTGATCCGGGAGGGGGACCGGGTAACCCTGTGCCTTTCGACCCAGGTGGGCTGCCCGTTGCGCTGCGCGTTCTGCGCGACCGGGGCCGCGGGATACCGTCGAAACCTGGAGCCTGGAGAAATTATCGCGCAGGCCCTCTGGTTATTGCGGGTTGGCGAGGTTAATCCTGAAATTCATCCGAATATCGTGTTCATGGGGATGGGAGAACCGTTCTACAATTACGACGCGGTACGCAAAGCGATTGTCCTGTTGATGCGCCAGGATGGACTGAACATTGGAGCGCGGCGGATTACCGTTTCCACGGCGGGAGACATACGGGGGATTCGACGGTTCGCGGACGAGGGATGGCAGGTTCGCCTGAGCGTGTCCCTGCACGCCGCGAACGACGCGTTGCGATCCGAACTGGTGCCCCTGAACCGGCGGTTTCCGCTCGCGGACTTACGGCAGGCCTTAGAGTATTACCAGCAACAGACGGGCCGGCAGTTTACCTTCGAGTGGACCCTGCTGGACGGCGTGAATGACCGTCCGGAACATGCCGCGGAACTGGCCGAATTCGCGCGGGGATTGAAGGTATTCGTGAACCTGATTCCGTGGAATCCCGTGCCCGGGTTGCCGTTTCGTCCCACGCCGTCCCGCCGGGCGGCGTTTTTTGCCGAAAGCCTGCGTCGCTGGGGTCTGGCGGTCACGCTGCGCAAGGAACAGGGCCGGGACATCGACGCGGCTTGCGGGCAGTTGCGCCGGGTGAAACTGGCGGGGGAAAAAGTTGAAATCGAGAATAATTTCCGTTAAGATACCGTTTCATCAGTGACAACGCGAGGAAGATGCCATGAACCTTGACGCGGGGATGCTCTCGAGGATTCAATTCGGTTTTACGGCGGGATTCCACTACCTGTTTCCCCCCTTAACCATAGGGCTGGGCTGGCTTATTTTCATCATGGAAGCCGCGTATCACAAAACCGGCGACAAGATGTACGAGAAAATGGCCCGGTTCTGGACCAAGTTGTTCGCGGTCACCTTCGCCATGGGCGTGGCAACGGGTATCGTGCTGGAATTCGAGTTTGGCACCAATTGGTCGGTGTATTCCCGGTACGTGGGAGACGTGTTCGGATCGGCCCTCGCGGCGGAAGGCATTTTCGCGTTCTTCCTGGAATCGGGCTTTCTAGCCGTGCTGGTGTTCGGCTGGGATCGCGTATCGCCAAAGATGCACCTGTTCAGTACCCTGATGGTCGCCCTGGGGTCGACTTTTTCCGCCATATGGATCGTCGTGGCCAACTCGTGGATGCAGACCCCGGCGGGTTACCGCATCGTTGGCGAGGGTGCCTACGCCCGCGCGGAGATTACCAGTTTCTGGGAACTGGTGTTTAATCCCTCCTCCATGCACCGCCTGAATCACGTGCTGTTCGGCGCGCTGATTCTGGGATCGTTCTTCGTGATGAGCGTGTCGGCCTGGTACCTTCTGCACCATCGTCACCAGGAATTCGCGAAAAAGTCCTTTTCCATCGCCCTTGTGGTGGGGTTTCTCGCCTGCTGGGCCATCCTGATCTCCGGGCATTTTCAGGCCGAGAAGGTGGGGCACACCCAGCCGGTGAAACTGGCCGCCATGGAAGGCCATTTCGAAACTGGGGAGGGCGGATCGCCCATGTACCTTTTCGGCTGGCCGGATGAACAG
Source organism: Candidatus Hydrogenedentota bacterium (assembly GCA_018056705.1). Lineage (GTDB taxonomy): Bacteria > Hydrogenedentota > Hydrogenedentia > Hydrogenedentales > CAITNO01 > JAGPFE01. The sequence goes on from JAGPFE010000061.1 coordinate 5,054, forward strand.
GAGAAAAAGGTGAAATATGGTCTCGCTATCCCATATCTCTTCAGTTTCCTCATGTATTTCAATTTCACCCAGCCTGTACCCGGGCTGGATCAGTTTCCCGAGGAAGAGTGGCCGCCCGTGAACATGACCTTCCAGAATTACCACCTGATGGTGATGGGGGGGATGTTCATGATCGGGCTGACCTCGCTGGCGATGTTGCTGTGGTGGCGGGGAAAACTGTTTGATCAGCGCTGGTTACTGTGGATTTTCGTGCCCGCCGTAATCGTGCCTTACCTCTCCAATGAGACCGGCTGGATTGCCGCGGAAGTGGGACGTCAGCCGTGGATCGTCTGGCACCTGCTGAAAACGGAAGATGCGTGGTCGCCATCCCTGGACGCCCAGCAGGTACTGGGCTCGCTGATCATGTTCGGCGTGGTGTACCTGCTACTGTTCGCCGTGTGGATCTACACGCTGAACGACAAGATTCAGAAAGGCCCCGATTATCATCCCCCGCTGCCCGAGGGCCCGAAAGGCTTCATGGCGACGGCGGAGTCCCTGGTGGATCCGTCGGGGGCATCGCTTTCCATGGCCCATACCGACGCGGACGGGCCGAATGGAAACCGGGAAGGGAAATAACGGCGAGGCCATGACGCGCCGATGGAGGACATAACTTTATGTTCGAGTGGCTGCCATTGAATGAAATCTGGTTTCTACTGCTGGGCGTGTTGCTTGTGGGCTACGCGGTGCTGGATGGCTTCGACCTGGGCGTGGGGATCCTGCATCCATTCGTGACCCGGGGCGATCGGGACAAGAGGATCCTGATCAACGCCATCGGCCCCGTGTGGGATGGAAACGAGGTCTGGCTGGTGACCTTTGGCGGGGCGATGTTCGCCGCCTTTCCCAACACCTATGCCACGGTTTTTTCCGCCTTTTACTCGGCGTTCATGATGCTATTGTGCGGCCTGATTTTCCGCGCGGTATCCATGGAGTTCCGCAGTAAGCAGACGTATGCCGCGTGGCGATGGTTCTGGGACGCGGCTTTTTTCCTCTCCAGTTTCGTGCTGTCCCTGTTGTTTGGCGTGGCGGTGGGGAATGCGATGCGGGGCATCAAGATCGATGCGTCCGGGCATTACGTGGGAACCTTTTTCGATTTCCTGAATCCCTTCGCGCTGCTGACGGGTCTCATGGTGGTGGCCCTGTTTGCCATGCATGGCGGGATCTACCTGATTTTCAAAACGGAAGGGGACTTGCGGCGACGGATCGGCAAGGCCATCTGGATCAGTTACGTTTTGTTCGTGATCCTGTTCCTGCTGGTGACGGGGTACGCGAACCTGTATATCCCCAACGCCACGGCCAACATCAGGACCTATCCCATCACGTGGCTGATACCGGTGTTGAACGTGGCCGCGATCGCGTTCATTCCCTACGCGTTGACCCGAAAACGGCCGGGCCTGGCGTTCATCGCGAGTTCCCTGTCGATAACTTTCTTCGTGGCGTTGTTCGCCCTCGGCATGGCACCCAACATGGTGCATTCCTCGCTGGACCCGGCGTGGAGCCTGAATATTTACAACGCGGCGGCGAGCCCGAAAACCCTGGGTATCATGTTACTTATCGCCCTGATCGGTATGCCGCTGGTGTTGACCTACACGATAGTGATCTACCGGGTGTTCCGGGGAAAGGTAAAGCTGACCGCCGAAAGTTATTGAGAAAATACTTGACAAAAATCATGTGGTGTGATATGCTGATGACGAAGCGTGTGTGAGTTTTGTTTTTCGGCGCGTGAGCGGGAGACCTGAACATGAAGCATATGCGTGGCGTGTCCAAGAGTCCCTCCCGGGGACAGATTTCCAACTTCCAGGTACTGATGGACTTCCTGGTAAAGTTGACTGATCAGATCATTGAATATATTTTCATCAAGACCTCATGACAACGAGCGGGAGATCCGGTCATGAAACGGCACGTGAAGACGATAAGCCGGATGGTCAACCCGGCACAGATCAGTAACTTCCAGATCAAGATGGAAGCCATTTCGGCGATTATTGACCGGTTGTTGCTGGTGCCCCGCCAGTCTCCCTGGAAGGCAACCGGTCCGAGTGGCACGACCACGGACACGGTAGATACCGGAACGGGTACGGGTACCACCACTGGCGGAACGACCACCGGTACGGCCACAGGGACGGGGCTGGTCTAAGGCTTTTTTCCAGGGCAAATCGACACGAAAAAAACCAGGCGGACGCTTCGTCCGCCTGGTTTTTTTCGTGAGAACTGGACCGGAAACGTCTGTCTAATTACTTCAGGATCTTCCGGCCTTCCGAGGACTTGATACCGGAGATGATCCGCTGGAAACCTTCCTCGTTGCTGCAGGCGGAGATGGCTTCTTCCTTGGTAATGAGGCCTTTCTGGTACAGTTCCACGGCGTACTGGTCGAAACTGCGCATGTCGCTGTCCACTTCGATGATGCCGTAAAGTTTGTCCAGGTCTCCTTCGAGGATGGCATCACGGACGATGGGCTTACCACCCAGCAGGATTTCCACGGCCGGGATACGACCTCCGCCAATGCGCTTGAGTAGACGCTGGCAGACGACACCCTGCAGGGTATAGGCGATCTCCTGGCGGATGAGGTCGCGTTCGGCCTGGGGGAAGTAACTGATCATGCGGTTGATGGTGTCTACCGCGGTGGTCGTGTGGAGGGTGGAGAAAACGAGGTGACCGGTTTCGGCCGCGCTCAGGCCCGCCCGGATGGTTTCCGTGTCGCGCATCTCCCCCACGAGGATCACGTCCGGGTCTTCACGCAGGGCCCCGCGCAGGGCGTTCGCGAAGGAGTGGGTGTCCCGTCCTACCTGTCGCTGGGAAATGATGCTCTTCTTGTCGGTGTACACGTATTCGATCGGGTCCTCGATGGTGATGATGTGGCAGTGTCGGGTTTCGTTGATGAAATCGATCATGGCGGCGAGGGTAGTTGATTTTCCGGAACCTGTGATGCCGCACACGAGGAACAGCCCCCGGTGCTTATTGCACACCGAGGCGACCACGTCGGGAATGTTGAGGGCTTTGAACGGGAGGGGCGATTCTGGAATAAGGCGGATGGCCAGGGCCATGGCTCCCTGCTTCATGTATCCCGAGCAGCGCAGGTAGCCGATGCCCGCCGCGTGGTACTGGAAACTGGTTTCCCGTTCGGTTTCCAGCATGCGCATTTCCTGGGGTCCCCCCAGTTGAAGCACCAGTTTGCGCATGTCTTCGGCGGTGAGTATCGGCTGGTCCGCCATGGGGATCAGGTCATTGTCGACCCGGAGATACGGCCGGTTGCCCGCTCGAAGGTGCAGGTCCGAGGCTTTCTGTCGTTTCATTTCCTCGATCAGGACATTGATATTGAAATTGGAATCGACGTAGGAGACGACATCCAGTTCCCAGGTCTGGGAACGCAACGACCGCACGCAAAAGTGCTCGACCAGCGTGTCGATGGCGTTGAGCATGGACAGGTGCCGCCATTCGAAAGGCGGCAACGTGATCTTGGCAACGTTCTGTTCCTGGTCGAGCTTTACGCGCCCATTGATGCGCGTGGCGGCAAGGGCTTGTTCCAGGACTTCCTGGGTAATGCCTGGTTTGGGCTCAAAAAAAATCCGCATCTGGTCGATGCGGTTGGTCATGTCGGAGCCTTTCGCGAGGATGGAGGCGTTTTCGGTATTGAACCGGACCTCCGCGGGAAGACCACAGGCCCGGATGACCTCCACCATCCCGATCCGAAATATGTCCATGATGGTACTGGTTGACTGACTGCCGATAAACATAATGACGTTCCTGGTAGGTTAAGCGTCGGCGACGCGGGAAGGCGACTCAGTCAATACGGGGGAAGTGTACCACGTTCTGGAAAGCCAAATCAATGGTAATATTAGACTTAGACGAAAATTTATCGAAAATCCATTGTTTTTGTAAAGAGACTTCTTTAATCAATCATGACACTGTGACAGACAGCAATCACGATCGTGTGGTAGAATGTAATAAAGGCCTTCCGGCCAGGTGAGGCGCAAGATCAGCACGTTAAGATTCAGGGTGGCGCGCGAACGGGGAATACCACATGACGGAAGTTGGCGTTTCTGTTATTAGCCGTACAGAAGACGCGACACGAGATAAATACGAACGCCCGCCTCGCTACCGAGTGGTCATGTACAATGACAACTACACTACCATGGAATTCGTTATCCACGTGCTGGTCACGGTGTTTCACAAGGACTACCCTACGGCCGAATCATTAATGTGGACCATTCACCGGGCCGGGCAGGCGGTGGTTGGGGTGTATCCCCGGGAACTCGCGGAAAGCCGGTGTGACAAGGCAATGATGCTCGCCCGTAAGGCAGGTTATCCCCTGTTGTGCGCGGTCGAGCCGGAACGGGAATAAACATCATGATTTCACTGAGCAGAAACGCCCAGGAAGTGCTGAGCCGGGCCTACCTTGTTGCCCAGCGGCGGGGCCACGAGTATCTGAGCGTGGAGCATGTGCTCTACGCCCTGCTGGACAACGACGAGGGCCGGGAAATTATCAGGAACTGCGGGGGGAGCCCGGGCAAACTGCGTCGCTGGCTGAACCGGTTCTTCGAGGTGGAGATTGCCCCGTCGCATGCTGCCCGGCGTGGCGTGGAACCTTCCCGGACCCGGGCATTCAATGGGATGCTCCGGCGGGCGGTGCAGCACGCGGTGAGTGCCGGACAGGAAAAGGTGGAGGTGGGCGACCTGCTGGCATCGATCATGGAGGACGAGGAACTCGATGCCACGCGCATGTTGCTCGGGATTGGGATTACCCGGCTGGACGTGCTGAACTACATCAGCCATGGATTGCTGCCGGACCGCGAGGGGGACGAAGAGGAGCAGGAGGATGACGACGAGGAAACCAAGGAGGACGACGATGATGAAGATTTATCCATGGGTTCAGGCAGAAACGGTGGGCGTCCAGATAGTGAACGAAGGGTGCCGCGGCGAGACGTTTCGGGTTCCCGGGATCGCGTGGACGAGGAAGAAGATGACGAGGACGGGGACGAATCCGGGGAGAGAGTAGAAAGGGGGACGGCATCCGGAGATGACGACGACGATGAAGAAAACGAGCAGGCCCGGAGACGCCGGGGGCGCACGGTTGCCGGGCGCCGGCCGCTTGACATGTACGCGGTCAATCTGACCGCGCTGGCCAGGGAAGGGAAACTCGATCCACTGGTGGGACGTGAAATGGAGTTGCGGCGGGGACTCCAGACCCTGTGCCGCCGCAGGAAAAACAATCCCGTGTACCTGGGTGAGCCCGGGACGGGGAAGACCGCGATCGTCGAAGGGCTCGCCCAGTTACTTGTGGCCGATTCCCTGCCGGAAGGATGGAACATCAGCATTCCCCCGCATCTCAGGGAAAAGGAAATTTTCGCGCTGGATATCGGTTCCGTGGTCGCGGGCACGAAATACCGGGGTGATTTTGAAGAACGGATGAAGGCGATCTTTAAGGACGTGCGCCGCCGGGGCAACGTCATCCTGTTCATAGACGAAGTGCACAACATGGTGGGGGCGGGCGCGGCATCTGAATCCAAAATGGACGCGGGCAGTTTCATGAAGCCGCTGCTGAGTTCCGGCGCGTTGCAGGTGATCGGCGCCACCACCCACGAGGAATACAAGTCTCACATCGAACGGGACAAGGCCCTCGCGCGCAGGTTTCAGCCCATCATGATCGATGAACCTTCCGTGGCCGAAACGATTGAAATCCTCAAGGGTCTCAAGCCCCATTACGAGCAACATCATGGTGTGCGGTTCACGGATGAAGCGATCGAACGGGCCGCGGTGCTTTCCGCCCGGCACATTGTCGACCGCTTTCTTCCCGACAAGGCCATAGACGTGCTGGATGAAGCGGCGGCGGCCCTCCGGTTGCTGCCGGAAAGGCGCGTCGAGGTAGGCCGGGAGGATATCGAGCAAGTGGTGGCGGAGATCGCGCGGGTGCCGTTGCGCAACCTGCAGGGTAACGACCGGTCTCGGCTGGCGAAACTGGAAGAAGAACTCATGGCCGAGGTGTATGGGCAGGACGAGGCGATCCGTCGACTGGCCAGGGCGGTACGACGGGCCAGCGCGGGGCTGGGCAGGCCGGAAAAGCCCATTGGTTGCTTCCTTTTCATCGGGCCCACGGGCGTGGGCAAGACGGAAGTGGCCCGCCGGTTGGCGGCCGTGCTTGGCAACCACTTCGCCCGCTATGACATGAGCGAATTCATGGAAAAACACGCGGTGTCCCGGCTGATCGGCGCGCCGCCAGGGTATATCGGTTTTGACCAGGGCGGGCTGCTGGTGGATGAAATCCGGCGGCGTCCCTACTCGGTGCTGCTGCTGGACGAAATTGAAAAGGCCCACCCGGACCTGTTCAATATTCTGCTTCAGGTGATGGACAACGCTACCCTGACGGACAACACGGGGCGCAGGGCCGATTTCCGTAACGTGATCCTGATCATGACCTCGAATGCCGGGGCGCGGGAAATGGCTTCTTCTTCCATTGGTTTCCGCGCGTCGGAAGAAGACGCGCCAGCCAAGGGGCTCAAGGCGGTGGAAAAAGCCCTGTCCCCGGAATTCCGCAACCGGCTCGATGGGATCATTACCTTCCAGCCCCTGTCGCCCGAAGTCATGAAGCAGGTGGTGGACAAGTTTACCCGTCGTCTGGCCGCGCAACTCGAGGAGCGGGGGGTCCGGTTAGAAGTCACCGAACCAGCCCGGGCATGGCTGGCCGAATGGGGACACGATCCGAAGTTTGGGGCCCGTCCCCTTGCCCGGCTCATGGAAGAAACCGTGGAAACGCCGCTCTCCGAAGAGATTCTGTTCGGGGCGTTGCAGGCCGGTGGCCTGGCCAGGATTACCGTGGCGAAAGGCGAATTGAAGATTCACTGCGAACCGGTGTCCCCGGAGCGGTCGAAGGTGACCGAGCCCGAACCCGCTGGCGGATGACCGGGATGCAGGAGAGACCATGACAGAAGCGGCACCAGCCGGAGACTCGCCAGTCAAGTACCACGAAACGGCCGGGGGAGTGGTTATTGACGGCCTGGGGCGCGTGTTGACCCTGGAACGGACGGTGGTCCGGGATGGTCGGCCCGTCCGGGAGATTCGCCTGCCTAAGGGCCACATTGATCCCGGTGAGACGGCGGAAGCCGCCGCGTTACGTGAAGTGCGGGAAGAATCCGGATATGGCGGCCTGGCGATCGTGGCTGACCTTGGCGAGGGGGAAAGCCGGTTCGCGTTCCGGGGTAAATACCATGTCCGCCGGGAGCGGTATTTCCTGATGGTGCTGACCGATGGCCGTCGGGGCAGTCCCGAACCAGTGGGCGCGGAAGAAGCCTTGTTCCACCCGGCCTGGCGCGCGTTACCTGGTGCCGCCGGGGAAATGTCCTATCCCAGCGAGCGGGAATTCGTTCGGCGTGCGGCGGATTACCTGGGCCGGCAGTCCCCGGAATTCTTGGCATCCAGGGGGGCCGTTGCCGCAGAAGATCCCTGATATTCCGGGAATGTTGTAAGCCGTTCGGCGCGGGGGGTATGCTGATCAGGACGGGCGAAGAGGGCTCGTGTCCTGACGGGCCGCTGAAGGATCGAAGGCTTGAACGGGGTCTATCCATTTCACGTGCTGGCCAAGCCGGCGGGACCACGGTGTAACCTGCGGTGCGCTTACTGCTTCTACGTGGAGAAAGAAGCAGACCTGTGCGCGGATAACGCGCCGGTGGTGATGTCGGACGCCACGCTGGAGCGCTTCGTTCGGGATTATATCGCGTCTCAGCCCGGGGCTGAAGTGCCTTTCGCCTGGCAGGGCGGCGAGCCGACCCTGTGCGGCATTGATTTTTTTGAAAAGGCCTTTGAACTGCAGCGGCGGTACGCGGCGGGAAAGCATGTCACGAACGCCTTTCAGACCAATGGCGTGCTGATCGACGCGGACTGGGCGGCCTTTTTCCGTCGCCATAACGTGCTGGTAGGTCTCTCCATTGACGGCCCCGAGACGGCCCATGACCATTACCGGCGTGATCGGGGCGGTCATCCGACGTTCAGTCGGGTCATGAGAGCGGTAGAGCACCTTCGAAGCCATGCCGTGGAGTTCAACGCCATGACCTGCGTGCACGCGGGCAATCAGCACCAGCCACTCGAAGTCTACCGGTTTCTTCGGGATCACGTGAGCCGTTTTATCCAGTTCATTCCCGTGGTGGAACGTCATGACGCCTCCGGTGCCCGACGGCTGGTCACGCCGGATGTTCCCCTCGAAGCGGCCCCGGTGGATGGCTTCAGCGTTTCGCCGCGGGGATTCGGCCGATTTCTGTGCGCCGTATTCGACGAATGGGTTCGGCGGGACGTGGGGCGGGTGTTTGTCCAGCAGTTTGATGTAGCCCTGGAAACATGGGTGGGGGCGCCGTCCTCGTTGTGCAGCCACGCCGAAACCTGTGGCCGCGCCCTGGCCCTGGAACACAACGGAGACCTGTATTCCTGCGACCATTACGTGTTCCCCGCGTACCGCCTCGGGAATATTCACGATGCGCCGCTCTGGGAACTGGCCCGACAGGAACGGCAACGCCAATTCGGGGCGGCCAAGCGGGACGCGCTTCCGGCGGCGTGCCGTGAATGCCCGGTGCTGTTCGCCTGCCGGGGGGGCTGTCCCAAGGACCGGTTTCCGTCGGCGGACGAGACGGAATCCCCGCATCACTGGCTGTGCGAGGGCTACCGGATGTTCTTCACCCACATAGACGAGGCGATGACCTTCATGGCGAAAGAACTGGCCCGGGGACATCCCCCGGCCAACGTGATGGCGTGGCAGCGGGAACAGGACCGGAAACTCGCTGGCACCCCCGGCCGCGGGAAGCGGTAAGAGGTGTCAGGAGGGACGAACCCGGTAGAGGATTTCACCGGCGTCCCGGACCAGTAGCACGCCTTCGTCCTCTCTATTTTCCCATTCCTCGGGATTGATGCTGTCGGGGTCGCGATAGCCGAGGTTGATTTCCCGGCATATGGACTCGGGGATGGATGTGGCCAGGGTTACGGTGATCCGGGGGATCTCCACGCCGTTTTCGAAGGTGCCCATACCTTTCACGTGGGTGGAATGGGCCAGGATACCGCCGGGAATGTCGCGGAACCGGTCCATCTGCTTCAGAAAGTAATCCCGCACGTGGTAGCCGATCCGGCGGATCAGCGCGCCATGGGTGACGCTGACTTCTCTCACGTGCTTGCCATAGATGATCAGTTCGCCCCCGTCGGCCACCACGGGCTCCAGTTTATACATGCATTTTCCGGCCACCCATAGTTCGTCGTACATCGGGGCGGCCATGGCCAGTACCTTGTGGAAAGGATGGCTCTTGTACACGATGTGGGTTTCCGCGCTCAGGTCGGCCGCCTTGTCCCAGGCCGCTTCCGGCGTGCCGAAGAAGATGGCGCGAGTATCTTTCTTGACCTGGGTGAGGCAGAAACACCACTTTTCCACAGGGATCAGGGCAGCCGCTCGGTCTACCACGGCCCGCACGGGGGTATGCTTGGTGCCGTTGATGGCGTAATTGGTAATCAGGGCTCCCAGCCAGTGGAACATGTTCAGGATTTCTTCGCCGGCCACGCCAGGGAAGAAGTACTTGTTGCCTCCGCTGAACCCGACCACTTCGTGGGGAAAGACTGGCCCGACAATGCATACGACATCGTAATCGAGCACCCGCTTATTGAGGGTGACCCGCACCGGCTCGCGCATGAGACCGGTGGACAGGCCCTCGATTTCTTCCGCGGACAGCCACCCGATTTCCGCCAGGGCGTCCGGGTCTTTCCAGGCATGATTGAAGATGCCGATGTCACCGTAGGTTTCGGCCCGTTCCCGGGCCGTTATGCCCAGCAGGTGCCCTATCATTTCATCGGTCATGGGTGGGTGGGTACCCAAGGCGATCAGGAAATCGACCTGCTTTGCCCGGCCACGGCACGCCTCGCACAGGGCCCGGAACATCAACGGCATGGGCATGCTCCGGGTGTGGTCGGGGATGATGAACAGTACGCTTCGGCGATCCAGCCGGACTTCGGCCAGGGATTCGTGGACAAACTGCCGGATGGCTTCCGGTGACAGCCATGTTCCCTGGGGCGCGATCAGTTCTCTGGTCATTCACGAGGTCTCCGGGTGTGGCGATCCGGGTGTGGCAACCTTGAAACCCAGTTTCCGCAAGGCAACCGCCACAGTTTCATCATGCCGGGTCAGCCGGGCGGTGGTGTTGATGAATTCGCGGCGTCGGGGATAATGCTTGCGTAGTTGATCGAAAGCCGCGCCGCGCGCGGCGGGATCTGGCATGTCTGCCAGCGGCCGGGTACGGGCGTCGTCCTCCCGGATGTCGTACACGGCGAAAACCGCCTTGCGGATCGCGTCCGGATCGTCGGGATTTACCGTGACCTCGGGACACTCCGGCGGCGGCAGCAGGGGAGAGGGATCCCAGTCGGGCGTGACGCCAAGATGCCGGCAGAGGGCTTCGTACACCTGCCGGGTGCCGTTTACCTTGCCGTCAAAGGAATATCCCGCGATGTGGGGGGTGGCCAGGTCCACCGTCCGGATCAGGCCGGGATCCGGGGCCGGTTCTCCTTCCCACACATCCAGCACCGCGCCGCGCAAGCGTCCGTTTTCCAGGTGCCGCAGCAGGGCCAGGTTATCCACCACCGCACCGCGCGAAGTGTTCAGCAGGATTGTTTCCGGACGGATCTGGTTAAGGCGCACGGCGTCCACCATGTGCCAGGTCGGCCATGGGCCCGTTTTTTCCAGGGGCACGTGGAACGTGATGAAGTCGCGGGATAAAGCGCCCTCGAGCGATTCGGAGGGGAAATCCGGTTCGCGTTCGGCCCTGGGAGGATCGTTCAACGTGACCCGCATGCCCAGGGCTTCCGCGCGCCGGGCCACCCGGGACCCGACGTTTCCCACGCCAACGATGCCAATGGAAGCACCTCGCAGGGTGACGCCGTGCCGGGCTTCCAGGAACAGCAGGGCCGCCGTAATGTAATCCGCCACGCTGTTGGCGT
>JAGPFE010000019.1 GCA_018056705.1 Candidatus Hydrogenedentota bacterium
CCTGGCTGCCCTGGAACGGGGCGCGCACGTGCTGACGGAAAAACCCATGGCCCTGAATGCCATGGAAGCCGACATGATCGTGGAAATGGCCGAACGGCAACAGCGGATCGTCGGTGTGGACATGCACAAACGCTATGATCCGGACCACCTGAGGCTCCGGGACGTAATCGCGGGGAAAATCGGGGATCCCCTGTACGGCCGTGCGGTGCTGGAGGAACCCCTGCGCGTGTCTTCCCAGGTGTTCAAGGCCTGGGCGGAGAAAAGCGACCCCTTCAGTTACGTGGGGTGCCACTGGACAGACTTGTTCGTCGCCTATTTTGGCGTTAAACCCGTGTCGCTGCACGCCGTGGGACAGAAGAAAAAATTGCGCCGGGACTTCGGCCTGGACGCTTTCGATGCCGTCCAGGTAAAGGTACAGTTCGATAACGGCATGAGTATTGATTTCATCAACAACTGGATCGTCCCCGATGGATTCGAAGGGCCCGTCAACCAGGAAAGTACCCTCGTGGGGACGGATGGAATGGTGGAATCGGACACCCAGTACCGGGGTTTACGCTTCTGTGCGGCCGAAACCGGCATGAAAACTGCGAATACCCATTTCACCCGGGATGTTCGCCGGGAAGACGGTTCCCAGGCTTATTGCGGGTATGGCGTGGACAGCATCATCGCGTGCCTGACCGCGGTGGCCCGTCATGAGGTTCTGGGCACCCCTCTGTCGGCCCTGCGGGGCACGTACCCCGATGAGCGGGAAGCCCGGGTGTCAGTGCTGATCGTGCATGCCGCGCGGGAAGTATGTCGGCGTAATTTCGCGTACATGGAGCAGGGGAGAGGGGCCCCCGTCACAGCCGTGTTCGATGAACAGGGCATCGTGATCTGTGATCCCTACGAGGGACTTGAACGGATCTACAACCGTCCCGTGTGAAGCCAGCCTTGCCAACTTCACGAGAGCGTCTGAAGGCGGCTGACAGGGATGCGACGGATCTGGCAACCTTACAGCCTGCCTGAAAAATCCGGTTTTTTGCGCGTGCATTCAGGCACGCAGGAAAAACAGGTACCCACGCACACTTCTACCGCTTCTTCCGTTTCTTTTTGTCTATTTATAAATTTTTGTGGTGGTTTCGTGTTTCTATTTATCTTTTCTCGATGCTGGCGTCGAGCGATATGCCGGGACGTGCTGCCCGATGATTTCATAACATTGGCTTCCCGCTTTCCTTAAGGTGACGCTTCACCTGGGCGATCAGTTCTGCCGGTAGAAACGGCTTCTTGAGCAGTTCCACCGCTCCTACCCGAAAACAATGCGCGCGGGCCTCGGGAGAATGGGCGGAAGAAATACACAGCACCGGGATGTGCTGGGTCAGGGGATTCGCCTTGATCTGCTCACACACCTCGTATCCACTCATCATGGGCATCATGATATCCAGCAGAACGAGGTCCGGTTTCTCCGAACTGCACACGTCCAGTGCGGTAATCCCGTCATAAGCGCTTACCACATCGAACCCTTCACTCCTGAGCGTCGTTTCTAGAAAAGCCACCACGTCCGGCTCATCATCCACGACCAGAATCTTATAGGCCATGTCAGAATCTCCATTTTTTTCTATTTTAACACAAAATCACCAGGTAATCTTCCCGCTATCGCGTTTTACCGCCCCGACTTTTATTTATATAATCCGCCAGATGCATCCGGGTTCCCGTTCGGGTCTGCGCAGACGCCCCCGCCGTACGTCCCCCCCGACCTGAACTCGTCGGGGGAGAGAGGGGTTCCACGATCAATTCCATACCATAATCGACCAGCCCCCCTTCGGCCTCACTTCTTCGCGTAACGCGGGCGTTCAGCAAACCGGAAAGGGGATACTTGAACTCCTCGTCTCGCATCAATTGGAGGATAACCTCGTCACCCACGGCAAGCGAAGCAAACGTACGTACCCGGAACCCATAACGGTTCAGGTCCAGCACAATACCTTCCCAGGAATCCCCGGAATCGCCGGAACGACGCAAAAGACAGGGGCGAAAGACCTCCGTCCGGGGGGCGCGGCGATTCCCCCGATGCACGGAGCGGGCATCGGGGGCGACAAACATATCTTCACCCGCCCGGGCCGCGGCCTGGATCAGGCGCCACCATACCCCCGTGTTTCCTCCCGACTTTCGCTTTTCCGGCATGTCTGAAATCCTTTACCACCCCGTTTTTCCCAGGTCCAAAAACCACCTTTTTCTGGCCTATTGCCGGGCTATCGCGTCACGTAAATTTTACCCCAAGATTCATGATCAGAGAAAAGATTCTTTACGATTTATCGAAAACGGCCCGCATTTTCTGGATGGGCCGCATACTGACTGGGACGATTGGGTCAAGGGCTGAGACCTCCTATCCGGCCATATTCCCCAGATGCTGGACACGGCCACACTGGGCTGTTCCAGGGGCAGCCGTAACCATTCGAAAGGGGAGGAGCCGCCGCACAAAGCCGCTGAATGCCGGTCATCAAACAGCCCAAACGACAACATCTGTGTCCGATAATATAATAAAGACCTGATTATTTCAAAAAGAATCAATATAAAATAGGTCACTGAAAATTGATTAAATGTTGAGTTTTTCACTATGACTGTAATTTTCTAAATTATTGAAAAATAATGATAAAGAAAAATAATTAAACTTAATTTTAATGTCATTATTTTGTTTTCTCCAAAAAGACCACGGCTCTTTCTGTTGTATTTCCATGGAAAAACCATATCGTTTAATTACGAAACGCACGGATTTCAAGAACATAATTTATATTATCAGACGTTATTCATGCAGCCCGGATATCGCCGGCGCGTGAACACAGGGAAAAACGCAATGGATGGATGCCGATAAAATGCTGAACCTGAATACGCTCACTACCCCCGAAGGACCACTTCATCTCTAAACAGACAGGCTTCAGGATGCCGAATCCTTAAACTTTCTCTATGCCGCCAGAACCCTCTTCGGGCCAGAACAGTAAAATTGTCGTGATCCTCCCCCCTTCCCCGCTTGGGAGCATCATGCTTGAACAATACCCATTTCTGATCGCCTGGCAGTGAGTTGTTTCACTTATCGAAAGGAGGAATTCCCGACCATCATGTATTACCACGCGCGTTGTCAACACTGGGAGGTAAGTGATACAATGCATCATTGCTGACGCGCGGTTTTACGACCGGGTAACGGTCAAGGGCAGATCAAGTGTCGAAGACGGTGTTTCCATGCGTTGCCGTCCGGTGATATCACATGACTACAGAAACTGAATCCTCCACAATTACCTTCGGGCAGGAGACCATTCTGCTGGACGTAAGCGTCCAGGATAAATGGGAACTCATCGAACGGATGGTCGCCCTGCTGTGTGACGCGGGACTGCTGGCCCGGAATCCCGGCATTGACCCGAAAACAGTCTTGGATGCCGTGGTCCAGCGGGAAAAGGAAATGAACACCGCGCTGGGCAAAGGGGTAGCCCTTCCCCATGCCCGCATAGCCGGATTTCAAGGCGTAGGCATGGCCGTGGCCAGGTTACGGGAACCCATCTCCTACAACGGAAAAGACGCTGACCATCAGGTGTGGCTGGTAGTTCTGCTGGTGGTGCCCTTCGAAGAACCGCAACTGGTACTCAAGTTGATGGCGTTGTCAGCCCGCATGGTATCCGATCCAGCTGTCACGACCCTGTTCCAATCCATATCGGATCCCACGCTGCTGGCTGACCTGGTTTACGACCGGGTGTTCAGGCAGGACACGGTGGTGCTCGCCCGGGACATCATGCGCCCCCCGACGGTCGAGGTACGCCCCGACATGCCCCTGACCGAGGTGACGCGAATGATGAGTGAACACATGCTTGAATCGGTGGCGGTCACCGAACGTGATGGCACCCTGCTTGGCCAGATTACCTGCGACAACCTGTTCAAACTGGGGCTACCGGAATTTTTTTCCCACCTCAGGAGCGTGTCCTTCATCCGGGAGTTTGACCCGTTCGAGAATTATTTCAAAAAGGAGGCGGGTTACCTCGCCCGGGATGTCATGACGCCTGACGCGGCCACCGTTCCCGACGATGCCACCCTGCTTGAAGTCATTTTCGAACTGGCCGTGAAAGGAAAGCCCAAGGTGTATGTCACGCGGGAAGGCAAACGCGTGGGGGTCATTGATCGGAGCACGGTGCTCAACCGGGTGATTAACATCTGATCAAGCCCGACGGAAACGCTCTCATGATTCTCTCTCTAATCATCTTCCTTGTAACTTTCGCCTTGATCATCACGGAGCGGATCAACCGCACGGCAGCGTCGGTGATCGGCGCGGGGCTGATGGTACTGCTGGGGCTGATTCCCCATGAAACGGCCCTGGAATTCATTGACCTGGACGTGATATTCCTGCTGATCGGCATGATGCTGGTGGTAGGCATCCTCCAGGAAACCGGGCTGTTCGAGTGGACCGCCATCTGGATTGCCAAACAAGCGCGGGGCAATCCCCTGCTTATCATCCCGGGCGTTTTGGCAGCCACGGCCATCCTGTCCGCTTTCCTGGACAACGTGACCACCGTGGTGCTGGTCTCCCCCATCTGTATCCTGATCGCGCAGATCCTGGAAATTTCCGCCGTGCCGTTCCTGGCGTTCCTGGCGCTTTATTCGAACATTGGCGGCACGGCCACCCTTATCGGGGATCCACCCAACATCCTCATCGCGTCGAAGGCGGGCCTGAGATTTCATTCTTTCCTCATGTACCTGACCCCGGTGGTACTCCTGATAGCGCTGGTCTGTCTGGGCCTTGCCTGGCTCGCGTTCCGGAGATCCGGCCAGGTATCCGCGCATGTGCGGCAACGGTTCGTCAAGGCGTCGCCCGAGTTGGCCATTACCGATCCGATCCGGCTAAAGCGGGGGCTCGCGGTATTCGGGCTGATCCTCGTGGGATTTACTTTTGGACACTGGATCCACGTGGAGCCCGGTATTGTCGCGCTGACCGGTGGTTTCATCATGCTGGCCGTGTGTGGCGAGAATATCCGAACCGCCCTGGAGAAGGTAGAATGGGAGGTAATCCTCCTGCTGATCGGCCTGTTCGTGCTGGTGGGCACGCTAGAACACCAGGGGCTGTTTGAACTGCTAAGTTCACGCCTCCTGAATGGATTTGCCTCTCGTCCTGCAACGCTTGCCCAGGTCATTCTGTGGGGATCCGCCATGCTGTCAGCACTGTTCGGGAATATTCCGGTGGTGATCGCGCTGATTCCGCTGGTCAACACGCTGGTAACGGGCATCAGCGCCACGCATGGTGGAGCCGCCGACATCCTGTGGTGGAGCCTCGCGCTTGGCGCATGCCTTGGCGGCAACGGGTCTCTCTACGGCGCCGCGGCCAACGTGGTCACCAGCCAGATTGCCCATCGTAACGGTTACCAACTGTCCTACGGCCATTTTCTTCGATACGCGATACCGGTCACCGTGCTGAGTTTGCTGATCAGTTCCCTGTATATCAGTCTGCTACAGCGCATTCTATAACTTATCAGCCAGGTTTCCTATCATGCTGAGTAGTGTCATCCTTTTCTCCATCATCTACGCCGTGATTATCTCCGAAAAGATCGAGCGGACGGTGGTCGTGTTTTCCGGGGTTTTTCTGATGCTCGCCCTGGGGTTCATCCCCTACGACAAGGCCCTGCACACTATCGACATGAACGTGCTCTGCCTGCTGACGGGGATGATGATCGTGGTACACATCCTCGCGGAAACGGGGGTCTTTGAATGGTTCGCGATCCAGACCGCCCAGGTTGCCCGGGGCAATGGACTGCTGATTTTTCCTGGGACTCCTGAACGTTACGGGCGTGGTCTCCGCGTTCCTGGACAACGTCACCACGCTGGTGCTCATCGCCCCGATTACCCTGCTGATCTGCCAGTTGCTGGAACTGGATCCTGTGCTGTTCCTGATTTACGAAGCCATTTTTTCAAACCTGGGAGGTACCGCCACGCTGGTGGGTGATCCACCTAATGTCCTGATCGGCTCGCAGGGGCACATCCCTTTCATGGCATTCATTGATC
Source organism: Candidatus Hydrogenedentota bacterium (assembly GCA_018056705.1). Lineage (GTDB taxonomy): Bacteria > Hydrogenedentota > Hydrogenedentia > Hydrogenedentales > CAITNO01 > JAGPFE01. Next base: position 6,010 of record JAGPFE010000019.1, read on the forward strand.
ACCTGACCCCAGTCGTGCTCATCTGCATGATCGTGATTTCCCTGGCCCTTATTCCTATCTTCAGGAACAGATTACACGTCTCTCCCCGGGCGCGGGCCATCCTGCGGAAAGCCGACCCCGCGAAAGCTATCGTCAATCCCGGGTTACTTAAACAAGCCCTGCCGGTGTTCCTGCTCATCCTGGTCGGTTTTTTCGCGGGTCACACGCTCCATCTCGAGCCGGGATACGTCGCCATTGTGGGGGCAGTCCTGATGCTGCTGGTCACCCGCCAGCCGATCAAGGCCGCCATGGACGCGGTCCAGTGGGAAACCCTGGCGTTTTTCACGGGATTATTCATGCTAATCGGCACCCTTGCCGAGCAAGGGGTGTTCGAATGGGCCGCCAAGGAAGTTTTCGCGTTGTCCCACGGCCACCTGCTGGCGGCATCCATGCTGATCCTGTGGTTCTGCGGTCTCTTCTCCGCCGTGGTGGATAACATTCCCGTCGTGCTGGCGATGATCCCGCTCATTCACACGCGATCATTCCCGAGTTCGCCTCGACCCTTGGGATTGACGCCCAGTCTCCGTTACTAACCACCAAGGTTGCCGATCCCCTGTGGTGGTCCCTAGCCCTGGGTGCCTGCCTGGGAGGCAACGGAACCCTGTTTGGCGCGGCGGCGAACATCGTGGCCGCACAGGTCGCCAAGAAAAACAATTACCCGATTTCATTCAACCGGTTCACCAAGTACGGTTTCCCCACGATGGTCGCCAGCCTGACAATCTGTTCCGGATATATATACCTCCGCTACTTTGTGCTTCAGTGAAGGGTCACCAGCGCCTCGCCGCCCGTGGCCAGCCGCATGATGGCTTCCTGGGAAATATCCGGCGGGCGCAACGCCCCCTGCAGTCGGCCTTCGTGCATCACGAGCACCCGGTCGCAAAGACCGATTACTTCCGGTAACTCACTGGAAATAACGAGTACCGCGGCCCCATCGGCCGCAAGTTCATTGATGATCCGGTAAATTTCCGCCTTGGCCCCCACGTCAATGCCCCGAGTGGGCTCATCGAAGATGAGGATATCACATCCCGTGAACAGCCACTTGGCCAGCACGACCTTCTGCTGGGTGCCGCCACTCAGATTCCGGGCGTACTGCTCCGGAGATGGGGTTTTGATCGTCAGTTTCCGGATCATTTCCTCGGCGATGGCTCTTTCCCGCCGCGGGGCAATCAGTCCAAAGGGACCAATCGCCTCGAGTCGGGCCAGGGTGATATTTTCCCGGATGCTCATGCCCAGCACAAGGCCCTGCCGTTTCCGGTCTTCGGTGAGCAGTCCCACCCCGGCGTCTATGGCCAGCCGGGGCGATCGGAAATAGGTCCTGCGGCCTTTAACGATAATCTCTCCCTCGTCCAGGGGATCCGCCCCGAACAGCGCTCGGGCCACCTCGGTGCGGCCGCTGCCCACCAGCCCGGTCAGTCCAACAATTTCCCCCGCCCGGAGAGTTATGCTGACTCCGTTGAATACCCCGCGCCGGGAAATGTTGCGCGCTTCGAGCTTGATCTCTCCTGGCGCGCGCGGCAGGCGGGGAAATTCCTCCGCGAGTTCCCGGCCTACCATCAGGCGGATAATCTCGTCCCGGGTGATGTCGGCCATGTCGCGCGTGGCAATGGTTCGCCCGTCCCGCATGACGGTAACTCGTCCCGCGATTTCGAACAGTTCCTCGAGACGGTGGGAAATATAAATGATGCCCAGGCCTTCTTCACGCAGGCCGCGCAGCACTCGAAACAGGGTCTCCAGTTCGTGGTCGGTCAGCGTGGCCGAAGGTTCGTCCAGAATCAGCAGCACGGCCTGGGCGGACAAAGCCTTGGCAATCTCCACCATCTGCTGCTGCGCGATACTCAACGAGCCCACCGGGGCCGTCACATCCATGGCCATGTTCAGACGGTTCAGTACGGCCTCCGCTTCCGCGCGGACCCTGGACCAACTCACCAGTCGTCCGTTTCCCAGCCGCCCAAGCAGAATGTTCTCCGCGACACTTAATTTGGGCACAAGGTTGAATTCCTGGTGCACCATGCGTATGCCGAGCGCGCGCGCGTCCTGGGGAGAACGAATCGTCACGCCCCGCCCGCGTATCCGAACCACCCCCGCGTCCCGGGGAATCGCCCCGCAAAGGATTTTCATCAGCGTGGACTTGCCCGCCCCATTCTCCCCCACCAGCCCGTGGATCTCGCCTTCGCGCACGTCGAGGCGGGCATCGTCCAGTGCCAGCACACCGGGGAAACGTTTCACAATACCGCTCATTTCCAGCAAGGGACATTTCTCCGGCATGACGGTTTCCTCGCGGGTTGTCAGGTGTGTCAATATAATAATAAACGGTCACGATTTCCAGCACCAGGAAGGTTCACCCATGACGGACCTCGCCCGAAACACTACCCCGGTTTCCACTGAGACACCCCTGCTCCGGTTCGTGCCGGAGTCGGCCCGTCGCGTCCTTATCGCGACGAGTCCCGCGACCGTCCCCGACAAGGTTAAGCAATCGGAGGGACGGGAGGTATGGATCATCGTTCCTGATCCGAACGACGTGGCAGCCGCCCTGGAGCGTTTTGACCGGGTCATTCCATGCGACTGGTCCCGGTACATCCCGGACCTGCCCGTAAACTACTTCGATTGCGTGATCGGGGAAAACCTGCTGGAATTGGCGGACGATCCCCTGCGGATCCTGAATCGCCTGGCCTCTGTGTTACGGAAAAGCGGGATTCTCGCGCTCGCGGTGCATAACCAGCAATACCACCGATACGTCACCGCGCTCGCGTCCGGCCGCTGGATCCCCGCGGGTGCCGACGTTATCCCGCCGCCCGGTCCCCTGCGCTTTTACACAGCCGCGTCGCTGGCCTCGCTGGTGTTAGCCTGTCCCATGCTGGACCAGGAAGCCTGCGCCCCCCTGGAAAAGGATGCCCCCGAAGCCTTCCCCCTGGACGCGTCGGACACGTGCCGCCAGGACAACCTGCTTATCGGGCCCCTCTCCCCCGCTGAATATCCCCTGTGGCTGACCCGTCGCTACCTGCTCGTGTGCACCCGGAACGGGGTGCCTCCCAAGTGGTGAAACTCACCGAACCGCGGTGGGGATGGGTTCCAGTTCGCTGCTTTTTTCCTCCACGGTGGACTCGGCCGTGTCGCCGGCCTTCCCCGTGTCCGCGGCGTAGAAACGTTCCAGGGTCTCCCCGGTAGCCGTCCGCAACTGGTGCCAAGCCCGCCGCACGGCCACCCGGGCGGACGCGAGGTTGCCCTGGGCCTCCACGAGGTTCCGCTGGGCCTGGTTCAGCAGGGCCAGGGAAGTCTGACCGGCCATGTACTCGGCTTCGACCAGTTCCCGGTTCCGGGCCACGAACGCGGCATTGTCCCGTTGCAGCAACAACTGCTGGCGAGCGGCACGGATGGCTTCCAAAGCTTCACGCACGTCCTGGGCGGCACTGATCCGGGCGGCACGTTCCTGTTCCCTGTTCTGCTGAAGAACGTGTCGGGCTTCCGCGATCCTGGCCGAACGCTGAAAACCGGTAAAGATAGACCAGGAAAGGTTCACTCCATAGGTCGTGGCAAAATCATCCTCCCGGAATCGGGCATCTTCGCCCCGGTTTCCCTGGCGCTGAACGAATGCCGTGAGCGTTGGAAACAGGGACGCCCTGGCGGCCTTCACCTGGGAAGCCGCGCGCAGGACGGCATAGGCCCGCTGGCTGACATCGGGACGCCGGTTCCAGGCCTGGCGGATCAGGGCATCCGGATCGGGCTCGGTTTCGAGCATTTCCCGGGGTTCGTCATCCAGGGGGCTCACCTCGTAATGCCCGGGAAGCACCCCTTCCTCGATCCCCATCACGCCGGCCAGGCCGATCCGCGCCACGGCGAGGCCCCGTTCCGCTTCGATCACCGACGCTTCGGCCGCGCGCGCGAGCACCTCGAAGTTCAACACCTCGCTCAGCGCCGCGGCTCCCGCCTCGTGACGGGCGCGGGCCTCTGTAAGCAACCGCTGGTTGTAAGCCCGGTCTGCTTCCGCGATACGTAATCGTTCCCGGGAGAGTTGCACCCCATAATACGCCTGGGCCACCGCGTCCAGAATGAGGCGCGCCGCTTCCAATCGACCAAGGGCCGATTCTTTCTGGGCCAGGCGCGCCACGGCCAGGCCATAGTTCCGGGCAAATCCGTCAAACAGCAGGTAACTCGCGTTCAGCGCTACCGTGTAACTATCCGAGGTGTCCGGGACCGCCGCCACGGCAGCCACGGATCGGGCCGCGGCCTGGGCCCGCGCGAAACCGGAAGAGGCTCCGCCCCCCCCGCCTGTAGCGAAACTCCCTGTCGCGGCAGCCTGGGCCCTGGCTTTGTCGACCGAGGCATCGGATAATTCCGCGCGCGACGCGCCGGCCGATACGCCGACCTGGGGCCAGAAGGCCGCCTGGGCCTGTCTCACCCGCTCGGCCGCCTGGCGCACCTGGGCCTCGGCGACCGCCAGGGATGGATTATCCCGTAGCGCCCAGGCCTGCGCGTCTTCCAGCGTAAGCACCACCACCGCCGATTTTTCCTCGGGAAAAGTCCCGGACGTTTTTCCCGACGTCACCGCGCTCGCGGAATCCACGGCCGGATGTTGCGACGTAACTTCCGTCCCGGTGATCTCCTCCGGCCACGTTGGGGAAAAGACGCTAAAACCCAGCACGAACACCGCGAGGTACCACCATCCATTTAGACGCGCTGATTTCATGAACAGGAGCCCTCCGTAACCGGCTGGGTACCCTGGCCTGTTCCGGCAAATCCGCCAGATGCTTCCCCCGCCGGTTCCTCGTCATTCACCCGGCGACGGATGGCCGATTCTACTTCTTCCGGCTCCGGCCACACGCCCGTCAGCAGGAAGCGTACGCCACGCTTGATATCGTTGAGAATGACCAGTAGCACCGGGATGAACAGCAGGGTCAACAGGGTGGCAAACAGCAATCCGAAGGACAGGCTTATCGCCATGGGAATCAGAAAGCGAGCCTGGAAACTCCGCTCCAGCATGAGGGGTGCCAGGCCGCCAACGGTGGTTGCCGTGGTCAGAAAGATGGCCACAAATCGGCGGGTCCCCGCCTGGTAGACCGCATCGAGAAACGGAACGCGATCGATGATGTTGTGATTAAACCGATCGATCAGCACAATGGCATCGTTCACGACGATGCCCGAAAGGGCCACGATGCCGAAGATGCTCATCATGGTCATGTCGTACCCCATGACCAGGTGTCCCAGAATGGCGCCCACGATCCCGAACGGTATGGTCACCATGATCAGCAATGGCTGGAAGTAGGCCCGGAAGATTGCGGCGATGATGATGTAGATCACCAGCAGCGCGACCGGGTAGGAATAGAACAGGCTTCCCAGGGATTCGGAGGTTTTCCGTTTGTCCCCCTGAAACGAAAAGTACAAGCCGGGATACTGCTTGCGCAACTGGGGCATGAAATGTTCTTCCAGGTCCCGCATGATCTCCGAGGGGCTGCTGATGGCGTAGTTAACCTCCGACGTAACCGCGACACGGCGCAATCCATCCGTTCTGTTGATGGAAGCGTATCCCGGGCCAAACTCAATCTCCGCAACCGAAAGCAGGGGCACCTCCTGACCCTGGGGGGTCCGGATCCTGATGTTTTCAAAATAATCTAAACGGCGCCGTTCCTCGAAGGGATAGCGAACCCGCACGCGGATATCGTCACGTCCTCGTTGAATGCGCACGGCTTCTTCCCCGAAATACCCCGCGTTGATCTGTCGGGCCAGATCTGATACGGTCAACCCCAGGGTTCGCGCCTCGGGGCGCAACCGGAGACGAAACTCATTCTTGCCGGGCCGGAAGTCCTGCTTGACCTGGTAGAGTCCTTCGTAGGAGCGCAATTTTTCCTGCAGTTTCTCCGAGGCCTCCAGCATGGCCCGCATGTCTTCACCCTGGATCCAGATCTCAATGGGCGCGCCGGGCGGGCCAGTCTGCAGGCCGGAGATAGTCAGGGCCAGAATCCCTGGAATCACGCCCAGTTCCTTTTCCCACATCGAGGACAGTTCATCGGTGGAGATCCCGCGGATCGCGACGTCGGCCAGTTCCGCCCGCACCGCGCCCACATGGCTTCCCGTGGTCGGCCGCGTGTCGGAAATAGTTGATCCCACCAGGGTGTACAGGTTCTTGATCAATGGTTCACCGGTAGGTATCTTTGTTCGGGCGTCAATACGCTTCAGGGCCGCTTCCACTTGCGCGACCGCCCGCTCGGTGACTTCAAACGGTGTGCCATTCGGGAATTCAACAATGGCGGTAATCACATTTCCGTCAACCTTGGCAAACACAAAAAACCGAACGAAACCACCCGCGACCAGTCCAAGCGAGAGAACCAGGATCCCCACGAACCCGGCCAGTACCGGATAACGCCACGCCACGAAGGTTTTAAGAACCGGCAGGTATATTCGCTGGGTAAACGCTTCTATGCCACGGCTGCAGGATCGATGGGCCCAGTTGCTGAAACGCAACAGGGGATTCCGGGACGTGGTCTCCTGGTTGGGATCCGGCAGATGTCCAAGGTGCGCGGGAAACATGAACAGGGCTTCGATCATGGAGATAGTGAGGCATAGAATGACCACCACCGGCAAAATAAAAATAAACTTGCCCATGATCCCTTTAACGGCTAGTAGCGGCGCGAAGGCCGCGATAGTGGTCGTCACGGAGCCCAGCACGGGCAGCCCCACCTCCGCGACCCCCTCTATAGCCGCCCGGAGGGGAGGTTCTCCCCTTTTCCGTGCCGCGTAGATGGCTTCTCCGACCACGATCGTGTCGTCCACCACGATGCCCAGCACCATGATGAACGCGAACAGGGAAATCATGTTCAGGGTCTGCCCGGTCGCCCACAGGATGGCCAACGCGCCCGCCACCGAGATAGGCATGCCCATGGACACCCAGAAACTCAACCGTGGCCCAAGAAAGAGCCACAGAATCACGAACACCAGCAGCAGTCCCTGCCGGCCGTTCCGAAGCAGCAGACTTATACGGTCCCGTAGAATGTCTGCCGTTCCTCCCCATGCCGTGATGAAAAAACCCGGAGGCAATACCGCCTGCTTTTCCTTGACGTATTCCCGGATTTGGGCGTCGATGGCCAGCATGTCTTCCTCTTTGGTTTTGAGCACCGCCACCGACACGCAGGGATGACCATTGAAACGCGACGCGATCCGGTCCTCCGTGAACGAGTCCCGTATGGTCGCGACCTTGTCCAGCGTAATGATGTCCCCGTTGGGACGGGACAGCAACACGATCCGGGCAAAATCTTCAGCCACGTAATTCCGGCCAATGGTGCGCAGCCGGATCTCTTCGCCCCGGGTGCGCATGACACCCCCGGACAGGTTCAGGCTATTGGCCCGCACGATGGACGCCACCTGGCTGAAGGTCAGGCCATATTCCCGCAGTTTTTCCTCGGAGACCTCGATGCCGATTTCATAAGACCGGCCACCCAGCACCATGGCCTGGGAAACCCCGGGCAGGCGCCGGAGTTCATCCTTGATCTGCTCGGCCCATTCCTTGAGATCCCGCTCGTTCGCCTTCTCCCCCGAAAGGGCAATCAGGGCCACCTCACGGCGCAGCAACAACTCCTCGGTAATGGGTTGCTCGGCGTCCACGGGAAACGTGGAAATCGCGTCCACCGCATTCCGCACGCGGTCCTTCACCTGGGTCACGTCGGCGTTTTCCGAAACTTCCACGACCAGCGTGCCCACGCTTTCCGATGCCGTCGTGTCGAACTGCCGGATGCCGGGAATACCCTTCACGGCCTCCTCGAGTTTTCGGCAGATCCCCTCCTCCACTTCTTCCGGGTCAGCCCCCGGCCAGGGAACCGTTACCGTGATGATGTCCAGGGAAAATTCGGGAAAGGTTTCGCGCACGATGTTACGCGCCGCCATCAACCCAGAAACGAGCACCACCACCAGAAACGTGTTGGCGAAAACCTCGTTTCGGACAAATGCCTCGAGCAACTTCCTCATGGCTGGGCAGGCTCCGTGCTCATGCCGACTTCCGCGGCAGAATCGGCCACGCTGGCCCCCCCAGGTTCCGTCGCCCGTTCAGTAAGTGCCTTGGTCAGGGGCACGTTCGAGGCGTCGAACTGCACCCTGGATCCCGGAAGCGGATTGACCAGCCGCGTAATCACCACCAGTTCACCGGCCTCAATCCCGGAAGAAACGAACGCGTAGTCCCCTTCGTCGCGGGCGACTTCCACTTCCCGGCGTTGCAACCGGTTATCCGCGTCGACCACCCAGACGTACCCCTCAAACGACACGGCGTATCGAGGCAGGCGAACCACTGTTCGCAAGGTTTTCCCTGGAATCGTCGCCCGGCAGAACATGCCTTCCACCAGCGGAAAACCGGGTACCCCCCGCGCCTGCTCCGCGGTCACCCGCAACGCGACGGTCACGGTACGGGTAGCCTCATCAAAGCGTTCCACCCGGTGCAGCGTGGCTTCCCATCCCGGGTGATCCGCGGGAGCATCCGTCCAGTAAACGCGGCAGGCTACCGGTTCAAGGGGTGGAAACCAGGTTTTTCCCATGGCCGCCGGGTCAGGATTCGCCGCCATCCCCGGACCTTCTTCCGCGAAAAGCAGCCAGCGGGCGGCGTCACGGCTGTCCAGAGGTATGGAAATTTCCATGAGACTGTCGTCCGCCAGGGTCATCACCGGCGCACCGGGGCTGATGTACTGTCCCGCTTCCACGTTCCTGTCCCTGACCCGGGCCGTGAAGGGCGCGCGGATCACGCAGCGATCCAGGTTGGCCTCCGCGAGACGAACGGCGGCCGTGGCGGCTTCCAGGGTCTGTTCGGCTTCCGCGATCTGCATGGGATACAGCGATACGGCCTGCTTCAGCAGGTCATGAGCGTCCCTGGCCTGGTTGTAAGCGGCTTCCGCCTTCTCCACGTTACTCTGGGAGCCCACCTGGCTGTTTTTCAGCAACCCCGCCAGCCGTTCGAATTCATTACGGGCTAAATCCCTCGAACGCTCCAGGGTAGACAACCGGGCCCGATCCGATTCCGCCTTCTCCCGCAAGCGCGCGAGGGCCTTTTCCGCCTGGGCCTGCTGGGCGCGGGCCTGGGCAAGTGCCGCTTCATAGTTGCGAGGATCTATCCGAACCAGTTCTTCTCCTTCAGGGATGACTTCTCCTGGATCCAGCCTGGGATGCACGGAGACAACCCGCCCAGAAACTTCTGGCGCGATCGCCACCACGTCCCGGGGACGGACTTTTCCATGCCCGCAAGGGTCACGGCCACATCTTCCATGGCGGCCCGGGCCACCTCTACCGCGATGGCGTGTTCTTCAGGCTGCGCCTGGAGCGGAGCCTGGCGCATGCGGGCCAGGGTTCTTCCCCCTACCACGGCCAGCGCCAGTATCGCCAACGTCAGAACCAGCGACAAAAACTTCCGCATACTTCAGTCCTTTCGACGGGCGTCGCCCGGCGGGCCCAGTTCCGGGAGGCTCATGCCCGTCTGCGTCGAGACGGCCCGGCTGACTCGCCGCAGCGTTTCCAGCCACTGCAGCGTCGCGTCCTCCCCTAGCGCGTCCATGACTTCCCGCAGACTCGTCACCAGTTCCTGGCGGTGAAACGAAATAATCTCCCGGGCAAGAGGCGTGGGGGTGATGGTCACTACCCGGCGGTCAGCGGCCGTCGACCCGCGAACCACAAGGCCCAGGGATTCGAGTTTGTCCACCATAACGCAGGCTGAGGGCGATGAAATCCCCAGTTCCGCGGCCAACTGTTGCAGTGTGGGCGTCCCCAGGCGCGCCACGGCATGCAGCGCCCGCATCTGCGGAAAGGTCAGTTCACAGGTGAAACGGGCCTGCTGATGCATGACCCGGGCCATCCTTTCGCCTAAGGCCCGGTGCAGAAATTCCACCAGCAGGATGATTTCATCGGCCGTTTCCTGTTTCATATGAGACTCCCAACACGCGAATTATAATATTAGCAAATCTAAATTTTCAAGTGTCTAATTAATAAAGTGAAAACTTTTTCGGAAAATAACAGCGGGAAATCGAGTATAATCAGTCAAATGTTGGTTATCACTTCTTTTTCAAAATCAAGATATTCCTGATTTATTACTATGAAAAACAGAAAAAACGGGTTAAACGGACAAAAAAGCGCTCTGAAACAAGTGGATGAGGCTTGTATCCGGATCCGCGGTGCCAGGCAACACAATCTGAAGAATATCTCCCTGGATTTACCACGGGATAAACTGGTGGTGATTACCGGCCTGAGCGGTTCCGGAAAATCCAGTCTGGCCTTCGACACCCTGTACGCCGAGGGGCAGCGACGTTACGTGGAAAGCCTTTCCGCTTACGCCCGACAGTTTCTTGACCAGATGGACAAACCCGATGTCGATGCCATTGAAGGACTGAGTCCCGCCATCGCCATCGAGCAGAAAACCACGCACCGCAATCCCCGATCCACCGTGGCCACCGTTACGGAAATCTATGACTACTTCCGGGTCCTGTTCGCCCGGGTCGGGGATCCTCATTGTCCCCAGTGCGGTCGCCCCATTGAATCCCAGACCCCGCAACAGATCGTGGATAGCCTCCTCGCGCTGCCGGAAAACACCCAGTTGACCCTTATGGCCCCCCTGGTCCGGCAGCGGAAAGGTACTTACCAGAAAATCTTCGAAGAGGTGAAGCGACAGGGATATACTCGGGTCCGGGTGGACGGCGTCCTCCGGTCCGTGGAGGAAGATATCGATCTCGAGCGATATGTCAAGCACGACATCGACGTGGTAGTGGACCGGATCCGTGTTCGGGAGGGCATCCGCCGTCGCCTAGCGGATTCGGTGGAGACCTGCCTGCGGCTAGGAGGCGGGCTGATCCGAATCGCCGAAACCCTGCCGGACGGCTCGGAACGTGAACGGCTTCAGAGCGAGAAACTGGCCTGCATCGAATGCGGTATCGCCTTCGAGGAACTGGAACCCCGGAGTTTCTCCTTCAACAATCCCCATGGCGCCTGCCCGGAATGCACCGGCCTGGGCTCGGTACTGGCTGTTGATCCGGAAAAGGTGGTGCCGGACGAAACCCTTTCCATCGCCGAAGGGGCGGTGAAACCCTGGAGTCAGCGGCGAGTGCTCGACGCCTGGTTCCGCCATGCCCTGCTGTCGGTCTGCCGCCATTATGGCCAGCAACCCCACGCCCCGTGGCGAACCCTGCCCGACTGGTTTCGGCAGATTGTGCTGTATGGTTCCGGCAACGAGGAAATCGCTTTCTCTTATGTGAGCGAATCCTCCACCTATGAAACCCGACGTCCCTTCGAGGGGGTCATTCCCAACCTGGAAAGACGGTATCGGGAAACGGATTCGGCGGCCGCCCGGGACATGATCTACACCTACATGTCCTCGCGGCCCTGCGGGGCCTGTGGCGGAAGCCGATTGCGGCCGGAATCTCTGTCCGTTCGGATCGTGGGGCGCAACATCTCCGATGTGACCCGATTATCCGTCAGTGAGTGCCTGCGCTTTTTCCGGGACCTGGAACTCCCAGGAATGAAGGCCAGCATCGCGGAACGGGTTATCCGGGAAATCCGGGAGCGACTGGGCTTTCTGGAAAGCGTGGGGTTGGGCTACCTGACCCTCGACCGCCAGGCCGGCACGCTGTCCGGCGGTGAATCCCAGCGGATTCGATTGGCTACCCAGGTCGGCAGCGGCCTGGTAGGTGTCATGTACATCCTGGATGAGCCCAGTATCGGTCTGCACCAGCGAGACAACGACAAACTGCTGTCCACCCTGGTCCGATTACGGAACCTTGGCAACACCGTCATCGTCGTGGAGCATGACGAAGACACGATCCGCCGGGCCGACTGGGTTGTGGACCTGGGACCGGGCGCGGGGGTGCACGGTGGGCGAGTGGTGGCCCAGGGCCCGCCCGAACACGTGGCGCGAGTCCCCGATTCCATCACGGGGCAGTATCTGGCTGGAAAACTGGAGATTCCGGTGCCCGGGGCGCGGCGTCCTGGAAACGGGAAATTTCTCGTGGTGCGCGGCGCGCGGCACAACAACCTGAAAAACATCACGGCCCGGATTCCCCTGGGCTGTTTCATCGCCGTCACGGGGGTATCGGGCTCCGGTAAATCGAGCCTGATCAACGAAACCCTGTACCCGGCGGTAGCCGCCCGGCTTACCCCCCAGTTCATGGGTACACCGGGGGCCCACGACGGGATCGACGGCCTGAAACACGTCGACAAGATTATCGATATTGATCAATCCCCCATCGGCCGGACGCCCCGGTCGAACCCCGCCACCTACACGGGCCTGTTCGCACCCATCCGGGAACTGTTCGCCCAGACTCCCGAGGCCCGGGCCCGGGGATACGCCGCCGGACGCTTCAGTTTCAACGTGCGGGGCGGACGTTGCGAAACCTGCGAAGGTAACGGGTACGTCGCCATTGAAATGCACTTCCTGCCGGACGTTTACGTGCCCTGCTCGGAATGCCATGGCGCACGGTACAACCGGGACACCCTCGAGGTCCGCTACAAGGGCAGAAACATCGCCGAAGTGCTCGATATGACCGTGGAGGAGGCCTGTGACTTCTTTCAGCACATTCCCGCCATCGCGTCCAGGCTCCTTACCCTGAGGGACGTGGGACTGGACTATATCCGCCTAGGGCAACCCGCCGCTACCCTGTCCGGCGGCGAAGCGCAACGGGTCAAACTGGCCACGGAACTGGCCCGGCGGCAGACTGGAAAAACCCTGTACCTGCTGGACGAGCCGACTACCGGCCTGCACGCGGCGGACGTTAAAAAACTGCTGGAGGTATTGCACCGCCTGGTGGATTACGGCAACACCGTGGTCGTGATCGAACACAACCTGGACGTGATCAAGACGGCGGACTGGATTCTGGACCTCGGTCCCGAGGGGGGCGACGCGGGTGGCAGGATCGTCGCGGAAGGAACGCCGGAGGCCGTGGCCGCGTGTCCCGATTCCCACACGGGGCGCTTTCTGGCGCCCAAGCTGGCCGGTGCTTCTGTCAATCGTCGCCGTAACCGGAAAACGGCGTAGGGAAAATCCAGGTCCAGCGTCTGTTATCAACACGTGCCAACCATCGGCGCGTCCGACCAGCCCCCTCGTCCAGCGACATCCGATCCAGATGGTTCCCGTCCCGGATCCCGCGGGGCGGGGTTACAACGACCTTTTACCACGCCCATCACCTGCCTGCCTAATCGAAAAATCATTTCCACCGTGGACGCGCGCGCTTCCCGACTTTTCACGCGCCGCACTTTTCTTTCCGGGGTATACTGCTACATCAAAGAGGAGAAGTAAGATGACCGAACGCGCGATATTGCCCACGCCACCTCGCCTCGTCGAAAATGGCCAGCCTCATTGTGGATTTTTCAAGACTCCTTTCAGGATCGCGAATATCCTGGATACTGCCCGGCCGGGAACCCTGTTCCCCGGCACCCTGGGACGATGGTTCCGCCTGCTGCGGCTGAAATCCTGGATCGGGTTCGGACTGGGGCACCCGGAGGTATACGGAGCCATCCTGATCCAGAACGCTCATTACCTTGCCGGTTGCGGTGCCTATTTTTACAATCTCACCAGCCGAAGCAAATATGACTGGTTCATTCTGGCTCCCCCCTGGAAAGTGGCCATGCCCGAGACCCTCTGGAATGGAAGGCTGGAATGCGCTGACCGCAAGAGCCGGGTGATTTTTGAACACCGCCTGGATGAGGGGTGGCACCGGGTAACCGCGTCTTTCCCGGCACGGGGGGAAACGCCCTCCCTGGAAGTAGATCTCATCCTCCATCAACCCCTGAACGAGATCGATCCCCTGGTTTTCAGCATGCCCATTCCACCAGCCCATCATACCTATACCCACAAGTCCCCCATCCGACTGGAAGGCACCGTGCGCGTCGGGAACACTGAGTACACCTATGATCCGAAACGCGACCTGGGTAACCTGGACGAACAACAGACTTACTACCCCTACCTGACCCGGTGGCGTTGGGCCAGTTTTTCCACCCGCTTGGCATCCGGCCAGGAACTCATGATTAATCTCGTCAACCAGATGACGCCACCGGACGAACCTGGAGAAGACGCACTGTGGGTAGACGGTTGCATCCGCCTGCTGCGACCCGCGCGCATTGAACCCAGGGATCGGCCGGGTAACTATCGGATTCAAAGTCCTGATAGCACCATTTCACTGGGGTTTACAGCCGAAGGCGCGCGACACGAGCGGCACCAGTTGCTATGGGCCGCCATGGATTATTACCAGTATTTTGGGCGCTTTTCAGGACATGTGACCGATCCCGAAAACGGACAAGTCTATACCATCACGGATGTGTACGGTCCGCTCGAAGACATGCGCGCGCGTTTTTGACCGTTTCAGGCGGAAGTTTCCGTTTATTTTCCAGTCAAACAACCCGAAACCCCGGACTTTTGCCTGAAAAACCGGGGTTTATGTATACTGAACTTGCTCCTTGCTAAGCATGATGAACTCGAATGCGCGAGCCGGGGAGCCTTCGCGATGGATACCTTGCTGGTACTGCTGATTGTAGGAATCGCGGGCTGGATGGTCTGGCGATACACGAGGCGTTCCCTGTCGGGAAAGGCGGCCGCCTGTGATGCCTGTTCCAACTGCCCGGCAGGACCGGGAAACTGTCCGCAATTCCGGGAAGACCGCGTTCCCCCTGATGGGAGTAAAACCCATAAACGCCATGTGGAATAGGTGGTTCAGACAACGCCGCCGGGCCGGCCACCGGCACGGCATCACGGCCGGAACGGCAGTTCCCGCGCCAGTGGGTGACGGCGTGCCCGCCGGTACCATGGTGACCACCCTGTACGACCTGGAGCGGGGTGAATGGGCCCGGGTCATGGCCGTGCGGGGCGGCGGCCAGGGTATACGCCGGCGCCTGCTGGATATGGGTATTACCACCGGAACCACAATTCGGGTTGAACGGCATGCTCCACTCGGTGACCCCATGGAAATCGTCGTGAAGGATTACCGCCTGGCCCTCCGGCTGGAAGAGGCGCGTCACATCGAGGTGGAACGCATTGCTCCCCCCCCGGCCAACTGACGGCACCCCCGAAACGCGCGCGGCCCGGGTGGTCGCGATCGCGGGAAATCCGAACGCGGGAAAGACCAGCCTGTTCAACGCCTTAACGGGGGCGGCCCGTCACGTGGGTAATTACCCCGGGGTTACCGTGGAGTTGAAGGAAGGACGCGCCCGGGGCGCTCGTTCACCGTTCACGGTGGTGGACCTGCCGGGATGTTACGGTCTCACCGCCTACTCCCAGGAAGAGCGGGTCGCCCGGGACTTTCTGCTTTGCCACCAACCGGACGTCGTCATTGACGTGGTGGACGCGTCCAACCTTGAACGCAACCTGTATCTCACTGCCCAGTTCCTAGAACTGAAACTGCCGGTGATCATCGCCCTTAACATGGTCGACGTGGCCGAAAAAAGGGGCATGCGCGTCGATCATGAGGCCTTGGCCCGCATGCTGGGCGTGCCGGTTATCCCGACAATCGCCACGCGGGGCACGGGCATCGACCACCTGCTGGAAACGTGTGAACAGGTACTGGATGGCGCTTTCCGGATTTCCCCGCAACCGATACGTTATGGCCACCCGGTGGATGAACTGGTAGTGGAACTGGCAGGGAAACTGAAACCGGTCGCGGATATGGATCCACCCCTGCCGACGGAGTGGCTGGCCGTCAAACTGCTGGAAAACGATCCCGCCGCGTGGAAACGCCTCAAGGAACACGGAAACACCACCTTGACCCGGGGGGTAGAATCCGCCCAGAAAACCCTGGAACACCACTGCAACCGGGACGGGGCTTCCATCCTGGCGGAACGTCGGCACGGTTTCGCCGCCGGTGCCGCCCGCCAGTGCGTGTCCCGGCAGGCGTCGGGCCAGCGGGAAGTAACCGACCGCATTGACGACGTGGTATGCCACTGGCTGGCCGGTCCCGCCCTGCTCATCGGCGTAGTGGCCGCCCTGTTTTTCTGGGTTTTCAAGTTATCGGATGAATGGACATGGATTCCCTGGCCTGAAGAGTGGAAGAGTCCCACAGGGGTCATTGAAGCGTGTTTCACCGGCGTGGAATGGCTGATCAGCCCGATCGAATCCCCGTTTCCAATGCTCCATTCGCTACTCCATGCCGCGCTGGTTCGCGGGGTTGGAGGCGTGCTCAGTTTCGTGCCGCTTATTTTTTTCATGTTTCTGTTCATCGCGTTCCTGGAAGACAGCGGCTACATCGCGCGGGTAGCCTTCATTCTGGACCGCCTGTTGCGGGTATTCGGGCTGCAGGGCAAATCCATGCTGGCCATGCTGATCGCCGGGGGTATCGGCGCGGGTGGATGCGCCGTGCCGGCGGTGATGGCCACGCGCACGCTGCGGGAAGAAAAAGACCGAATTGTCACCATGCTGGTAGCCCCTTTCATGAATTGCGGGGCGAAGTTGCCGGTGTACGCCATGCTCATCGCGGCTTTTTTCCCACATCGCCGCACGGTCATGATGCTGCTGCTGTGGGGACTTTCCTGGGTGTTCGCCCTGTGCGCGGCGTGGTTGCTCCGGCGGACGGTGGTCCGGGGCGAACAGACCCCGTTCGTGATGGAACTGCCCCCTTATCACCTGCCTACCATCCGGGGCGTGCTGATGCACACCTGGGAACGCACCTGGGCCTACATCCGCAAGGCGGGTACCATTATCCTGGCCGTAAACATCGTGTTGTGGGCGTTCATGTACTTCCCGCGGCCCGTCGACGTCCACGCCACGCCCGAACAGCAACTTCGGTACAGCATGGCAGGACGGGTGGGCACCCTGATGGAACCGGTGAGCGGCCTTGCCGGTTTCGACTGGCGCACCAACGTGGCCCTGATCGGCGGATTCGCGGCCAAGGAAGTCATCATCGGCGCGATGGCAACGGCCTACGCCATGATCGACGCGCCGGATTCCGGTCCAGACGAAACGGAAATCGCGACTTCCCTATCCGGGAAACTCGCGTCTGACCCCGCGTGGAATCCCCTGCGGGCGTTCGCCCTGATGCTGTTCATCATGCTCTACGCGCCCTGCATGAGCACGATTGCCGTCATGCGACGCGAAAGCGGTGGCTGGAGGTGGCCGATCTTTTCCCTGGGATTCTCAACCGCCCTGGCGTTTCTCATCGCCGTGACCGCGTACCAGGCGGGTCTTGCGTTGGGCCTGGGATAGTAACGAAAATATCCGCGGGAGGCTACGATGCTTACGAGTACCCCCGTGCCGGGTCCTTCGCGCCGGCAGGTATGGAAAATGTTCGACCGGATTGCCCCCGCGTACGACCGGGCCAACCGGACTCTTTCGTTCGGCACGGACCGGTACTGGCGGCGCGAACTGGTGGCCGCACTCCCCGAAGTCCCGGACCTGAAGTTGCTTGATCTGGCCACGGGAACCGGTGACGTGTTGCTGGCCGCGGCCAAAACACGTAACACGCTCCTGAAACTGGCGGTAGGCGTTGACATGTCTGGAGGTATGCTGACGATCGGCCGCCGGAAGTTGCGGATGGCGGGCCTGGCGAGCCGCTGCGTCATGATCCGAGGCGACGCGCTGCGCCTTCCCGTCCCGGACAACTGGGCAGATGGCATCACGATGGCCTTCGGTATCCGGAACACCCTGGACCCATCAGCCGTGCTCCGGGAGATGTTCCGGGTAGCCCGCCCCGGAGGCCGGATCCTGGTCCTGGAATTTTCCCTGCCCGGGAACCCCCTTCTGCGCGCGGGATACCTGGTCTATTTCCGCCACGTTCTCCCCATCCTGGGCGGGTGGATTGCGGGAGACCCCGACGCGTATCGTTATCTCAACCGCACGGTTGAATCGTTTCCCCGGGGAGAAGCGTTTCTATCCATGATGGAAGACGCGGGATTCGCTTCGCCCAGGCAGATCCCGCTGACTTTTGGGATCGCCGCGTTGTACATAGGAGAAAAACCAGGAGGGACACGCGATGAAAAGGTGGTTACGCACCCTCATGCCGCTCCTCATACTGACAACGGTCTCATGGGCCAGCGACCCCCTGGCTCCCATGACACCGCCTGAAACAGGGGCAGCGTCCCAGGACACGCCGGCCAGCCCCGCGGATGCCGCCAAAACCGAGCGTCCTGACCCTGAAACCATCCGGCAAGCCCTGAAAATGGCCCTGGACAAGGACCGCCTGATCCGCGCGATGGCGGCGGCAACGAGGTTCGGAGGCGCGACCATCTCCATTCCCGGATCGCTACAGGCCGTGCCATACAACCTGATCCCGGAAGCAGAAGCCCTCCGGCAGAAAGGCGTCACGGTGCGACTGAAGACGCTGACCTTCCGGGACCTCTCCATCGATGGGGAGGATCAGTACACGTGGGACCAGGAAAAGCCCGTTATCCCCAGGACGATGCGATTCAGTCGCCTTGCCGTCGAAGCCGAGGCCGAGTACAAGAACCTGAAAGTACCCCTGGCGGCCGACTTCCGGGATGGACTATTACCCTTCGATTACCTGCTTCATCCCGCTGGCTTTGACGTAACGGTCATCCCAGAACGCGCGAAGGACCAGTTCTCGCTCAAAGACGTAAAACTGAAAGTCGGCAACGGCCTCACGTCTGCCATCGCTAACCTGCTGGTCAGCCCGAAGGTGGGAGAACTGCTGTTGCGGTATGGCGTGGGGCAAACCATCAAAATCGCCGGGGATTCTTCAAATAGCGGTGGGACTGACTGGTTCGATACCGGAAAGAAAGTCCTGGACGCCTTTGGAATCAGCCGATGATCGGGGGGGTGCTGACGGCGACCGCCCTGGTCTGCAGCCTTGCCCTGCCGGATACCGGGGCAATCGCTTTCATTTCCGGGGAAGAACAAAACAAGCGCAACATACATGTTTACGACTTCGCGACCCGGCAGTCCCGCGGGATCGGCACGGGCACCCACAATGGGCCGCCATCCTGGTCGCCGGATGGTTCCCGGGTCGCCTTTACCGCCAGGGTCAACGATCGATATGGCGTGGCGGTCGTTAACCTCGACGGCACGGATCCAAAGGTCATGCCCCTGGACCAGGATACCGTGGACGATCCACCCCGCTGGTCCCCGGACGGAACCAGGCTGGCCTGTTCCACTATCCAGGACGAAACGCCGCCCCGTTTCGATGTTGCCGTCTGGAACCTCGAAACCAGCGAAGTCATCCGCTGGGGTGGTGATACCCGACCCTCGTTACGGGCCCCAGTCTGGATGCCTTCAACCGACCTCCTGATGGCCATTGACGTGGAAACACAACGGGATGAAATGGCCCAAACCCTGTTTACCCTGCGGGACGAGGCTGAAAAAAACGGGGTGCTGATCGCCTTGGCCTGGTTTCCCGACAAGACCCTCACGGAACCGGTACTGGTTACCCCTTCCACCACGCTCCCCCTGCTTTACCTCGCCAAGGCCCCGTCGGACCGCTCCGCGGAATGGAACCTGCGACCGGACCGAAAAGGCCGGCAGATCGCCTTTGAATCCGACATGGGAGGAGACCGCGAAATCTACGTGCTGGGAAAGCGGGGCATCGTGAATGTCACCAATCACCCGGCCGCGGACTGGAATCCCCGATGGTCTCCCGATGGCCGATACCTTGCCTTCGAGTCGTTCCGGGATGGTCGGCGTGGAATCTACCTTACCCTCGTGGAAACGGCCCGGGTCACGCCGGTGGCGGTTTCCGAAAGTGGAGACTGCTGGAGCCCGGAATGGTCGCCCGATGGAAAATGGCTGGCTTTCGTCAGCGACCTCGAAGGCCGCCCCGCCATCCATGTCTGTCAGCCAGACGGGAGTGACCGTGAAACCATTGCCATGGATACTTGGGCATTGGCCCCCGCCTGGCGTCCGGAAGGTAAATAACATGGGTTGTAACCGATCATACCGTGCACGCCTCGGCCTGATCGTCGCGATCGTGGCGGTGGTCTGCCTGTTGCCGGTTCGGATGGCTTTCGCCCGCGCGGAAGACGGAACCCTGGCGTGGATATGGTCTCCCCATGATGGTCAACCGGCCCTCACGCAACCGGGCCAGTCGTTCGAGGTGCTCCTGCGGGGCACCAGCGCCCCGACAGAAATCCCCGTATTCACGCTGGAGGGAACTGACGGCGCGGAATTTCCCCTGGAAACGAAAATTCATGGCATGGAGCAGTCCGCGTTCGCGCGATACACCTGCGTCGTTCCCGCGACAGCCCGGCCCGGCGGCTACGCCTTGCGGATCCGGGGAACGGACGGTACCACGGACATCACCCGTCGGGCGGTGTGGGTGCTCGATGCCGAACCACGCGCGTATTATGTGCTTGCCCACGTCACGGACGTGCATATCGGCAAACAACGCCCCGCGGGGCCCGACCCTGATACCACGTTCTCCGCCGTCATTGAAGCGATCAGCAAGACCGACGCGGCCCTGTGCGCGATTACGGGCGACATCACGGAAAGTGCCGAACCCGACCAGTTCCGTCGGTTTCTCGAATTGCTTGACCGGTTCACCATCCCCACCCTTGTCTGTTCCGGAAACCACGACCGGGACAACCTGTGGTACGAACGTTTTTGGGGAGCCCAAACCTGGGCGAGACGGTACGGTCCGGATGGGTTCCTGGTTTTTGACACGAAAGATTACGTCGTCGCGGATGACTGGGGACCCCAGGCGGGAAGATTGCACCAATTGCGCCGGTTGTTACGCCCCTGCCGTTACACGATCGGGCTGACCCATCGGTACGAGCCAGCCATGGGCATGCGAGGCCAACTCATCCTGTTTGTCGATGACCCCATTGACCTGCTCCTGTATGGCCACACCCACCAGGAGCGACGTCCCGGGGAAGGTCCCTCCTGGGGAAACACCGGGATCGTCATCACACCCGCCTGCGTCGATGGGTATTTCCGGCTGATTGACATCACCGCGCAGGGTCCCGTCGCGCGGCCGGTGAGCCGAATTCCGGAAGACGCGTTGATAACGCGGCATTCCGACGAAAAAAAAATAACCGGCAGGAATATTTTATTAGTACTAAAACCGTTATAATTCTTGTGCGTGTAAAGAAAGATGTGTCATGTTGCTGACGCAAGTGCTTATTCTGCTGGTTTTCCTGGTTATTGCCGCCATCGTGCTGTTGTACAGTTGGAACCACATGATCGCGCCCAGGCTGGCCACGCGATGGGAAGTAAGGACCCCCCGCATTCCGGGAACCCCGTGGTTAAAAGGCGCGTCGCCGTTGTCGATGGGCCCTGAGCGTGCCCAAGGGGCCGTGCTGTTCATCCACGGATTTAATGGCGCGCCCAATCACTTCGCGGACCTGCCGGAAAAAGTCGCCCAGGAGGGGTGGTACGTCCGGGTAATGGTGCTGCCCGGACACGGGACGTCTCCGCGGGATTTCCGGGAAACGACCCCGGACGACCTGCTGGGCGCCGTGATCGAAGAACTGCAGTTGCTACACGAACGCTTTGGTAAGGTGGTACTACTTGGACATTCCATGGGTGGATCCCTGGCTGTTCTGGCTGCCGCCCGGACGGGCCTGGCCGCGGGAGTCATTCTGGCTGCCCCCTATTTCGGCCTGACCCGACACCTGCCTTTCGGCCCTCCGCCGGAGTGGTGGGTCCGCAAACTGTCCCGCGTCATCAAGTGGATCCCTTTCCCCTCCCGGATGCATCCCATCCGTCGGAGAAGCGCGCGCAAGCAGATTACCGCTTATAAATGGTTGCACTCGGACTGCGGCATCACGGCGATGGAAGTGGCCCGGCAGGCTGGTGACCCCGCCGTGCTGGAAAAGGTACGGGTGCCCGCCCTGCTGATCCAGTCCCGGAACGACACGGTCACCTGCCCGGTCAAGGGCATGGAATGTTTCGCGCGGTTGCGGGCACCGTGGACAGAGGTCGCGTGGCTGGAAAATTCGGATCATATCGTGTTCTGGGATTACGAAGCGGACAACGTCACCAGGGCAGTGTTATCTTTCCTGTCCCACCTGGTTTAGGCCAGACGGCGACGCTTCAATGCCCGGATTCCGGGGCCAGTCCCACGGGTCGTTGCCACATCCCACTCCAGTAATACAGGGTGCTGATCAGTGCCCCCGTCCCGTAACTGATCAATATGGCGTACCAGATGCCCTCCACGCGTCCCAGGCGCGTCGAGAACCACCATGCCAGCGGAATCCGCACCATCCAGAAGGACACGAAGGTAAACAGCGTGGTGGCCAGGGTCCTGCCGGAACCGTTCACAATACCGTTGCCCACGAACATGACCGTAACCAGCAGGTACCCGCCGGCGGCGATCCGCAGGTACCCCGCCCCCGTCTCAACCACCGAGGCGTCGCCGCTGAACAGGCGCATCAGCCCTTCCGGAAACAGCAGGCACAAGGCCGTCGCGGGAAAGGTCAGCGCGCTGCCCACGACCAGTCCCCACCGGTAGGTGGCGGTCACCCGGTGACGTAATCCCGCGCCCAGGTTCTGGCCCGTCAT
Organism: Candidatus Hydrogenedentota bacterium; assembly: GCA_018056705.1. Taxonomy (GTDB): domain Bacteria; phylum Hydrogenedentota; class Hydrogenedentia; order Hydrogenedentales; family CAITNO01; genus JAGPFE01. The sequence continues at coordinate 28,427 of JAGPFE010000019.1, forward strand.
GGTGGCGGTAGCCAGGCTCAGGGCGATGGCCGGCATGAACGCCACCTGGTCGATGCGCATGGCGATCCCATACGCCGCGGAGTCGGACACGCCGAAACGGTTCACCAGTCCCACCACGGCCAGTATCCCCATCGCCACCAGGAACTGCTGCACCATGGAGGGTAATCCCATCTGGAGCGTCTTCCTGGTCAACGATCCGTTCAGTCCCAGCCAGGGCCGGGACGGAGCGGCCGGGTGACCGTAACGGATCAGATATCCCCACAGCATCGCCACCGCCGCGGCCTGGGCGATAATGGTGGACCATGCCGCGCCATTGAGGCCCAGCCGCGGAAATCCCAGCCACCCGAACATCAGTAAAGGATCCAGGATAGCCGTGAACAGCAGAGATCCCGCCTGGAAATAAAGCGGCGTACGGGAATCTCCCGAACCCCGAAGCACCGCCGCGAAATGAAAAATCAGGAACATGAAGGGCGTGGTGCATAAAAATAACCGCAGGAAATCCCGGGCCAGTTCCGCCGATTCCGGCGGCGTGTCCATCAGGGCGACGAAGTACCCCGCGGCAGGCACGCCTATCGCCATGGTCAGAAAGGCCGCCCCCAGCATCAGCGTCATGGAGTTCCGGCCCACCGCCGCGAACCGGGCCCAATCCCTGGCCCCACAGGTCTGCGCGGTGAGCACGTTCGTGGCCAGGCTCAACCCGTTGGCCACGGCGTTGAACACGAAAAATACCGGGAACGTAACCGTGACCGCCGCCATCGCTTCCATGCCAAGCCCATGGCTGATCCATGCCGCGTTGACGAAAATGTAGGCAATGTGGGTCATGCTGCCCAGGAGCATGGGCAACGAAAACAGGAACAGCGACCGCCCGATGTGGCCCCGCGTCAGATCGCGGCCCCGCCCCCGCCGTTCCCCGGAAGAAGCCGTGGAGGCCGTGGAACTGGCCGGGGTAACTTCCGGCTGGCATGACGAGCCAGGCATGGTTGCCTGCCGTCGTTTGGAACCTGTTGGAATTTCCGCGGACATGGCCCATATTATCCGGATTTTCGTTCACCAATGGCCAACCTCGGCCGATACGCCCGGTACATTGCGAAAAACAGGCCGATTGAAGTAAAATTCAGGTGCTGAAAACACGCCTGGTACGGGGGCAGAGTTAGGCCAGCGGACATGGTACACGCGTCCCGCCGGCGGGACAGGGGACCGAAAGCGGAGTATTCACGGTATGAAAACTGCGGATCGTCTGAATAAAATCCCTCCATACCTGTTCATGACCCTGCGCGACAAGATCAGGACGGCGCGGGAGCAGGGTATTGACGTGATCAGTCTCGCCATCGGCGATCCGGTAGAGCCCACGCCGCCGGAAGTGGTTACCGCCCTGTGCGAAGCGGCCCATGATCCGGCCAACCACCGCTATCCCACCGATGAAGAGTGGGGTATGCGCCCTTTCCGGGAAGCGGTGGCCCGGTGGTACGCCCGCCGGTACGGCGTGGAACTGAACCCGGCGTCCGAAATCGTCGCGCTCATCGGATCAAAGGAAGGCTGCCATCATTTCGCGCTGGCGGTTGTCAACCCGGGCGACCTGGTGCTGGTCACCGATCCCGGCTACCCGGGATACAAGCCCAGCGTATGGTTCGCCGGTGGGGAACCCTGGCCCGTGCCGATGCGCCGCGAGGATAATTTTCTGCCCAGGCTCGAAGACATTCCCACCGATGTCGCCCGGAAGGCTTCGGCGTTCTACCTGAACTACCCGAACAACCCCACCGGGGCCGTAGCCACGCGGGCCTTTCTCGACCAGCTGGTGGAATTCGCCCGTTCCCACGACATTGCCGTCTGCTACGACAATCCCTACAGTGAAATCGTGTTTGAAGGGGAACGCCTGAGTTTTCTCAACGCCGAGGGGGCGAAATCGGTCGGCGTGGAATTGAACTCCCTGTCCAAACCGTTCAACATGACGGGCTGGCGTATCGGCATGGCCTGCGGCAACCCGGACCTGGTCAAGGGCATCGCCACGGTCAAGGCCAACACCGACAGCGGGATCTTCAACGCCATCCAGTACGCGGGCATCGAAGCACTGGACAATGGCGACGCGTGTACCGCCCGGATGCTCGACATCTACGCGGCCCGTCGCGAACGGCTGATGGCGGCACTTCGGGACCTGGGCTGGACCTTCACGCCCCCCCCGGCCACCTTCTACGTCTGGGTACCCGTGCCGGAAGGCCACACTTCCGCGTCATTCTGCGACTACATGCTCGACACCTGCGCGATCGTGCTGGCGCCTGGCGCGGCATACGGCGCGTGTGGTGAGGGCTGGGTTCGCTTTTCCCTGACCGTTCCGGACGACCGGCTGGACCTGGCCATCGCCCGGATGCGGGAACGCCTCACGCCCTTCCGGTTCGCGTGAGTGCCGATCGCAAAGGTTAGCCCCATGGAAACATCCACCTTGTCCATTCCCCCCGAACACATCCGCATCATCCCGCCCGGCAGCACCAAGGAAGAAACGATCAACCTGCTGGTGGACGCCCTGAAGGATCACCCCGCCATTGGAGACCTGGAAGAAATCCGGCGGGCGGTATTCGAGCGGGAAGCGGTACAGAGTACCGGTATCGGAAACGGCATCGCGGTGCCGCATGTCCGGCTGGCCGGCGTGTCCGAACCCCTGCTGGTATTCGGGCTTTCCCGGGAAGGTGTCGATTTCCAGGCCCTGGACAACGAACCGGTACACGTGGTCGTGCTGTTCGTGACCCCGGCATCCCAGGAAAAGGCCTACCTCAACCTCATGGCCCGGGTGATGCTGCTGTTGCGCAACCGGAGCCGGTTCGCCTCGCTCATCTCCTGCGACACACCGGAAGAAGCCTGCACCATCCTCTGCCGCTAGAGCGGATGACGCCGGCAACGCCGGATGCTAGCCAGCCCGGTCCGGCTCTCCGAGTTCGCGCGCGTTGACCACCAGGGTCCCACCGCCGATCAGGGCTATCGCGCCCATCCATTGCAATACCCCCAAGCCTTCATCCGGCCAGAGCAACACGGCCACCACGTAGGTGATCAGCGGATTGGACAACTGGAGCGTCGTGCTGAAGGCCGCGCCGAGGCGTACCTGCGCGTAATGAAACATCGAGTGGGACAGGCTGATACTGATCGCCCCGGAGATAAACCCTATCCCCAGGGCGACGGGGCCGGCCGACCACAGTTGCCGCGGGTCCCCGAGCACCAGGGCCACCGGCGTGAACAGGATGCCCGTCATCAGCGCGATTACCGCGAACATGGACGCGGGCTGCAGTTCCTTGCAGGTATGACGACTCGCCACGATATACGCGGCCCAGCAGACGTTCACCAGCATCAGCAGCCAGAACGCCAGGTCCAGGTTCGGCAGCGGCAGCGCGCTGTCTCGCCGGGTCACCACCAGCACCGCGCCGGCCAGGCTTAACACCGCCCCCGAGAGAAACTTCCAGTTCGCGATCACCCCCCGCTCTTCGTGAAATACCATGTAACTGAGCAGGATCACCAGGGGCGCGTGCAACTTGCTGAGTAACTGGGCCATCGTCGCGGTCGTGTGATACACGGCAACGGTCCAGGCAGTCTGGAGCACCACCACCAGCAGGCTGATGAGCAGCAGGGTCCGCCACCGGGCAACACACCGGACCAGCGGACCCCGCCAGCGGTACCAGCACCATGGCACAAGGGCCACCGCGGCGCTGGTATACCGTACCCACGACTGCACGTAGGGATCGTACCACTGAGACAGCCACCGTATGAACACGGGAGCCAGGGCCCAGCCCACAATCGAAACCGCCAGCGCGGCATATGCTCGTCCACGATCCTGTACCATCGCGTTTTCAACTGCCCCGGGCGCCTTCCCTCCCCTTTACCGCGCGTTATGCTTGCTGATCAGAGAAAATGGCGCGCCCGGCTGGACTCGAACCAGCGACTTTCTGCTTAGAAGGCAGACGCTCTATCCACCTGAGCTACGGGCGCGCGCCAAGACACCTACCTGTTCCGGGGCGCATACATTATCCGGTCTGCGCCAACATGGGCGCAACCTGGCTCCCGGCAGGTTGCGAGTCGCGAGGGCCATGTGAAGGCAAGGTTTGGCGTGGATGAAAGATTTCTCGCTTCGCTCGAAATGACAGTTCGCCGAACTCGAAATGACAACGCTTCAGGCCCAGAAAAAACGCTACGATCGAATGGAAAAACGCTGCCACGAAACGCAACGATTTTCTCGAAAGGAACATACTTCGATTGAAATAAGATGAAAGCACGACAGTGACCGGCCGACAATAGCCAAAACAACAGACCAGAGCGACCGCATAAAACGAGGAAGGCACAAATGGGACGGTCGACAACAGCCTGCGATCCTCCCTTGTCATTTCGACGAAGTGAGGAGAAATCTTACCAGGCAACATAACACATCAAAACCACCATCGAACAGCAAAACGCGCGTCGCGGTCTTTTACCCCCCAAAAAAGACTAATCTGATGTATAAGCGTGCTGAAGACAACCGCCATCTGAAGAGGGTAGCACCCCGGGCAGTGTAAAGGTCACCGAACTCCCACGCGGTAAGGGGAATAAGCACCGAATGTCCTGCTTCCGCGGGGCCCCAGATGGTCTCCCAAGCGGTAAGGGAAATAAGGAATCCCTACCGGGCCTAGGACATGCCTTCCAAACAGAAGGTCCCGGTCTCCCCGATGGAGTGCCGGGACCACATCCGTTTCACCACGCGCGGATCAGATGTCGAAGTACAGGTAAAACTCGTAGGGATGGGGCCGGAGATTCACGGCTTCCACCTCGTTCTTGCGCTTGTAATGGATCCAGGTTTCCAGAGCGTCCCGGGTGAACACGTCGCCCTTGAGCAGGTAATCATGGTCCTTTTCCAGGGCGTCCAGCGCTTCCTTCAGGCTGCCAGGAACCTGCGGAATCAAGGCTTTTTCCTCCGGGGGCAGATCGTAGAGATCCTTATCCATCGGTTCACCGGGATCCACGCGGTTCTGGATGCCATCCAGGCCCGCCATCAGCATGGCCGAGAACGCCAGGTACGGGTTACACGAAGGATCGGGTACGCGAAACTCCACGCGCTTGGCCTTGGGGCTGGGCGAATACATGGGAATCCGGCAGCACGCGCTGCGATTGCGGGCGGAATACGCGATGTTCACGGGCGCCTCGTAGCCCGGCACCAGGCGCTTGTAACTGTTCATCGTGGGATTGGTCAGCGCGACCAGGGAGTGGGAGTGTTTCAGCAGTCCACCGATGAACCACAATGCTTCCTGGCTCAGGCCGGCGTACTTGTTACCGGCCATCAGGGGTTGACCGTTCTTCCACAGCGAGAGATGACAGTGCATGCCGGAGCCGTTGTCCCCGAACAGGGGCTTGGGCATGAAGGTAACCGTCTTGTTGTGACGCCGGGCCACGTTCTTGATGACATACTTGTACAGGGTCAACTGGTCGGCCATGTTGGTCAACGGGGCGAAACGCAGGTCGATTTCGCACTGCCCCGCCGTGGCCACCTCGTGGTGATGACATTCCACCGTCAGCCCGCAATCCAGCATCACCTTCACCATTTCCTGCCGCAGGTTGTGCAACTGGTCTGAAGGTGGAATCGGGAAGTATCCTTCCTTGTGCCGCAACTTGTATCCCAGGTTGGGCATTTCATCCCGACCGCTATTCCAGATCGCTTCGTCACTGTCGATGAAATAGTAGGCGTGATCGGGCGCGACACTGTAGCGCACGTCGTCAAACACGAAGAACTCCGCTTCGGGGCCCACGTAACAGGTATCTGCGATACCCGTCGAAAGCAGGTAGTTCTCAGCCTTCTGGGCGATGTTCCGCGGATCCCGGCTGTAGCGTTCCTTCGTAATCGGATCCAGAATATTGCAATACAGAATCAGGGTCGGGATTTCGGAGAAGGGGTCAACCGTAGCCGTCCGGGGATCGGGCATCACCAGCATGTCGCTCTCATTGATGGCTTGCCAGCCCCGGATACTGGAACCGTCAAAGCCCAGGCCGTCTTCAAACACCGATTCCTTGATCTCCGCGGCCGGAAAGGTAAAATGCTGCTGCATGCCGGGAAAGTCCATGAACCGCAGGTCCACGAACGCGATCTCCTTATCCCGCATCAATTTCATGACATCCGATGGCGAAAAATCTTTGTGCATACTCGACTCCTTGCGACCAAGTCGCGTTATGGGTTTCCACACGCCCGGTCCCCGGGGACCGTTTATCGCCCTTTTCATCCGCCGGGACCGTGCTTAGCGCAAAACGGCGTCGCCCGTCTCTCCCGTGCGGATACGGATCGCCTCCTCCACCGGAATCACGAATACCTTGCCGTCACCTATCCGCCCCGTCGCCGCGGATTCCACGATCGCTTTCACGACCCGTTCCACCATGCCGTCCTCGACGACGATCTCAAGCTTGATTTTTGGCAGGAACTCCACCACGTATTCCGCCCCGCGGTAGAGCTCCTTGTGTCCCTTCTGACGTCCGAAGCCTTTCACTTCGGAAACGGTCAGGCCCTGGACCCCTTCTCGACCAAGGGCGTCTTTCACTTCTTCCAGTTTGAACGGCTTGATGATCGCTTCGATTTTTTTCATGCTGTGTACCTTCTCCGGTGCTATGTTCCGGGGTTACGACTGAAGATCCGGAGCATATCCTACCAGATGAAGGTTTCGTTGCCGGTAGATCTGTTTAAGGGGTAACACGTTTCGTGCCATACCGATCAAACCGGCACATCTATGCGTTTTATGCCGGTTAGTTGCGGGCGGAAACGGAAGAATGCCTCCGTCTCCAGTTTCCGCGCGCCGAGCGGGCATGGAATGCGGGGACAAAAAAACCTACCGGATGGTAGTTTCCGAAGGAAATCCTACCGTTCTGTAAGGATACTGACGAAAGTACCAGGTGTTCACGATGCGTGGGACACCGGATGAAACCCCGCATCTGATCCAACCGTCTGAAAGGTAACCGATGGAAAATGAAAAAGACTGAACCAGAGGAACCATCCATGAACCACGATCCGGCCAGAAAACACGGGTTCACCCTGATTGAACTCCTGGTGGTCATCGCGATTATCGGTATCCTGGCGGCTATCCTGCTGCCCGCGCTGGCCCGAGCCCGGGAAGCCGCCAGGCGGGCGTCCTGCCAGAACAACCTGAAACAGTGGGGCCTGATCTACAAAATGTACGCGGGGGAAAGTCGTGGGCTCTTCCCGCCTTTGCAGTTCGTGGCCTACTCCCTCAACCGGGCGGATATCGCCATCGGCCCCATGGTCAGCAGTATTTACCCCGAGTACCTGACCGACGCGAACATCATCCTGTGTCCCTCCGACGTGAACAGCGGACCGGATGAGGGAAAAACCATGGCCGAAACCCTCAGGGACGACCACGAAGTCATCGACATGAGTTACGCCTACCTTGGCTGGGTGCTCGACAAGTGTGGAGACCAGGATGAAAGCATCGACCTGCAGACCCTGTTCAGCATCCTGCCTGGCCTGCCAAGTAACCTGATTTTAGATGACCCGACGGGCACGGGGCCTTACCAGTTCATCAGCCTGTTTACCGCGGTTGTCGGGGAGGTCATTGCCGCCCGAAGCGGGGCATCCAATGACGCGGATACCATCGCCGCCAGTTTCCGCATCGTGGACACGGACAAGCAGGTACCCCCTTTCAATAACGTGCCCATGGGGAACGGGTCAGGCAACACCATCTACCGTATCAGGGAAGGTATCGAGCGATTCCTGATTACCGACATCAACAATCCCGCCTCCAGCGCCCGCGCCCAGAGTGACATCTGGGTCATGTTCGACACCATATCCAGTAACGTCCGGTTTTTCAACCATGTCCCGGGCGGTTCCAACGTGCTGTACATGGACGGACACGTCGAATTCATCCGCTACCCAGGTGAAGCCCCGGTAGGACGAGGCATGGCGCTCTTCCTGGGAACCCTGCTCGACCGCACAAGGGACGACTGAACCAAGAAAGGGATGCTGTGTAATGGTGGCCCAACCATCGCCGAGTAAATCCCAGGTAATCAAGGTGGTTTTCGCGGTAGGAGGTATCCTGATCAGTGGCCTTCTCATCGGTTTACGCTTCATCCCCGCCGAAGGATGCGGTCCCTCCCAGGAAGAACGACAACTGCTCCAGACCCTGAATAACCTGGATGAAATCATTCAGCACGGCGGTTACGTCAAAAAGGTCCAGCTAAACCTGGACGGACAGGATGACGACGTCTACGGGTACGAAGCCGAAATTGTCAATGAACAGGGTGTTCCGATCGGACGGTTACGAGGGGGACGGGTAGCAGGCTTCGGTACCATGAAGCCCCGCATTCTCTGGTACAAAACGCCCGGCGTCCCGGAAGAATGGCCACAACGGCAGAATCGCCGGGGTGAACGACGGCGAGGACAATAAGTATCGTTCCGACCTGCGCGTCCGATCCTGCCCAGAAAAATGCTTGCGCCTGATCCACGGTTGTGCCATACTGAATTCGGTCAGGAAAGAGGCGACCTTTTCATGAAAGGTCAGATTCATGATAGGTCAAAACATACCCGGGAGGTCGGAAACATGACGCGCTCCAATCAGATTCCTGTGGGTTGTGCCTGCTGCGCCGTCAGCAGGCGGGGCTTCCTGGCTTCGGCGTGCGCCACGGCCTGCGGCATCTCGGCGGCGGGATCGGTTACCCTGTCATCGGCGACCGCGCGCGCGAACGATGCCAGTTCCGGAAAGCGTGTCCGGGTGATCTTCGCCCTGCACGAGCCTGTTCAGCCCAGCCCTGACTGGCCAAACGTCAGGTTTGACTTCCGCCCCGTCATGGAGTCCCGGGTCAACCTGCTGCGACAGGCCATGCCACGCGTGGAGTTCATTATCAGTACCGCGCGAAACGAAGAAGAAACGGCCGCGCTGCTCAAGGACGACGCGGGAAAACCGGTGGACGGTTACGTGGTTTTCCAGTTGAACTGCTGGAACCGGGTGATTCAGAAAACGGTTGAAACGGGGAAACCCGTGCTGTATGTCGATTTCCAGTATGGCGGCAGCGGAGGGTTCCTGGTCTATACCGCCGCCCTTACCCGGGCGGGATCTCCGAACCTTGGATTCGTGGCCTCTTCCAATCCGGATGACCTCGCGGCGGCCCTTGGGTGCTTTGAAAAGGCCTGGCAGGAAGGACCCCAGGTATTCGGCCCGGCGGTTGCGGCGGTCCGGAAGTCCCGGACGGTTGCCATGGGGAACATCCCCGTTCTGGAGGATCCACTCAAACCCCGGGATACCGCCGAATTGCTTGAACGGTTGAACACATCGAAGATCCTGGCCTACCTGGACGAAAACACGCGAACGGAAGCGCCATGGATGGACCGAATCGCCCTCGAGTATCGTCCCTTCGCGGAACTCAACGCCGCCCACCAGCAGGCCGACCGGGACCATGCCGCGGAAATCGCGCGGAAGTGGCGAAAGACCGCCCTGGGCGTTCACGACGTGGCGGACGAAACCCTGCTGGAATCCGCCGCGTTTTACCTCGGCATGAAGAGCCTTCTGGAAAAACACGGTGCCAACGCCATTACCATCAACTGCTTGGGCGGATTCTATGGAAACCACATCCACGCCTACCCGTGCCTGGGCTTCCATGAACTCTGTAACGACGGCATCGTGGGCGCGTGCGAATGCGACGTGCGATCCACGGCCACCATGCTGACGTTCTCCGCCATGGCCTCCGGACGCACGGGATTCATCTCGGACCCCGTCATCGACACGTCGAAGGGACAGATCATCTACGCGCACTGCGTGGCGTCAAATCGGCCGCTGGGACCCGAAGGACCAGCCAATCCCTTCTACATCCTCACCCATTCCGAAGACCGCCAGGGCGCGGCCGTTCGCTCCATTCTGCCGACGGGTTTCACCGTCACTACCATGGAACTGGGACCAGACCGCAAGGAAATCCTGTTTCACCAGGGCGTGGCCGTCGCCAACGATCCCGATGACCGGGCCTGCCGCACCAAGCTGGCGGTTGCCCCGAAAGGAGACCTGGAAAAACTGTTCACCATGTGGGACACCTATGGCTGGCACCGGGTTACGGCCTACGGCGACCTGAGAGAAAGCGTGTTCGCACTGGCCGACGCGCTTGGCTGGAAGGTATACGAAGAGGCCTGACGAGGCCATCCAATTGGCGGTTTCGCGCGCGACCCTGGCCGGCATTCATATCCCGCTGCCGTGAATATGAATGCCGCATTCTTTTTTGTCCCCCGATTCCAGGGCGTTGAACCACCGCCAGCGTCCTGCCCGGGCCGGCTCATGAGGCAGCACCGGCGTTGTGCAGATGACACATCCTATGCTCTTGTAGCCCTTTTCCATCAGGGGATTACGGGGAACTCCCCGTTCTTCCAGGTACGCCAGGACACGGGACTCGGGCCAGTCCGCCAGGGGCGCCAGTTTCAGGATGCTCCGGCCGTCGATTACCACCCACTGGGCCCGGGGCGTACCCGCTCGAAAGGCAGACTGGTCTCGCCGGAGTCCCGTGAACCACACGTCCAGCGATGCCAAGGCCCGGCGGTTCGGTTCCACCTTGCGGACCGCGCAGCAGTATTCCTGCTTGGCCTTGCTGTCGAAGAATAGGTATTCCCCGTGCTGGCGCACCATGCGTTCTACCGCGTCGGGGTCTGGCGTGAAGCGTTCGAGGCGTACTCGATATCGTTCCCGCATGCGCTCGATATGTTCCAGGGTCTCCGGATGCAGCCTCAGGGTATCAATAGTGATCACCCGCATGCCCGGCGCGTGGCGGCTCATCATGTCTATCAGCACGCAACCGGTATCCTGAAAACTGGTAATAATCCCCGCCCGGTCGCCATAGTGTTCCCATGCCCAGCGCAACATCTGTTCAGGGCTCATCTGTTCCAACTGGCCGAGGTTGATGAGTTCCCCCAGCGGCGTGCGATCTGGGTGAACATGCGGGGCCGCGACAACTTCCGTGCCGGAATCCGTGCGCATCATCCAGTTCTCCCAAGCATCTTCCGGAGCGTTTCCACGCCCGTCCGATACGACCAGTCCCCAAATCGCTCGCCCGGCTGCCTGTGCTGCTTCCAAAGCGCCAGCAGCGACGCGATGAGCGGCACTACCTCTTCATGGCGGACCTTTTCGTCAAGGGGCGTGTTCAAGCGGGTGCCGTTATACGCGCCTCCCACCAGCAACACGTAACGGCCAGGCCCTTTGCCGATCAGCCCTATCTCCGATGTGCTGGAACGGGCGCAACCGTTCGGACAACCGGTCATGCGGATCACCACGTCCGCGTCGCTGTGCCCCGCCTCTTCGAGCCCCCGCATGAACTCCGGCATGACCCGTTCCGACTCGCTCTGGGCCAGCGGACACAGCGGAAGGGCCGGGCAGGCCATTTCCATGCGCCGCAGGGTGGAAATACCCTGGTCCGTCGGCAGGCCATATTCGTCCAGGAGGGCCTGCACCGCCTCCCTTTCTTTCTCCGGAATATTGGCAAGAATGATGTTATGGTGCGGGGTAATGCGAATAGAAGGCCTGAACCGGTCGATCACCGCCCGCAGGCCACTGCGGAACCGGAACCCCTTGTCTTCAAAATCCCGCACCCGCCCGTTTTCCACCCACACCCCCACGTACCAGAGTCCCGGCTGCTGTTGGGGATGCCAGCCGAGGTAATCCGGTTGCGCCACGGGCACCACCCCCCGCGCGGGCGCAAAATCCCGGCCCGCGTATTCACGAACCAGTTCCCGGAAGCGGTCCTCGCCCAGTCGGTCCAGGGTATACTTCAACCGGGCCTGTTTTCGATCATTCCGTTCTCCGTAATCACGCTGGATTTTGATCACGGCCTCAAGCAGTGGCCAGAGTTCTTCCCGGCCCACGAAATAAAGAGGCGTGCCCAGCCGTGGATAGGTGTTTTCCTTCGTGTGGGAATAACCAAGCCCGCCGCCGATCAGCACCTCGTATCCAGCAATGCGGCCCGAGCCATCCCCCCCGTACTGGGGCAAGGTTACGGCAAGAATCCCCACGTCCTGCGTGAATACGTCCACCGAGTTGTCGAAATCCGTGGCGATACCAATTTTGAACTTTCGCGGCAGGTATTGCGTTTCATACAGGGGATCGGCCACCTTTTCCGACCTGGACTTGAAAATCACCGTGCTGTCCGGCTGTATCTCGGCCTTTTCATCGTCAATCCACAGGTCGAAATAGGCGGGTGTCTTCGGCAGCGTTCGCCGGGCAATTTCTTCCGCCAGTTCGATGAGATCCGTCCCACAGGAGGCGTACGCGGGGTCGATGTCCGCGACCGGCGGCGCCATGGTATTGCGCACCACGTCACCGCATCCGCCCAGGGTAGTGACCTGGGCCAAGCGGTTCAGGTCATGAATCAGGGGGCGCAGGTTGCCCTTGATCACGCCATGAAACTGGATATCCTGGCGGGAGGTGGCCCGCATGTCCTTCTGCCCATATTTCTCACACAGTTCATCGCAGACCAGGTACTGTTCCGCCGTGATGCGTCCGCCCGGAAACTTGGTGCGGACCATCATGGAATACACGGGGGGAAGTCCCTTCTTTTTACGTTCCAGCCGGATGTCACGATCATCTTGCTGGTAAGTGCCGTGATGCTTTAAAATTTGCACCGCTTCTTCAGTGAAGTGGTCGCCTGCCTGGCCGAGTTCCTGGGCGATCGGGTCATACAACCCGTTGCTGGCGGCCTTGAGTTGCTCAACCTCGGACAGTTGGGAAGCATCGCCGTTCACGTCAAGCAAGGTACTCATGCGGGGCTCCTTAATGTTTCCAATACCGATTAACAAAGTAGTAATTATACGTTATTCCCTCTACTTCCATCAAATTCACGGACAGCCTTGCCATCAAGATGACCCCTGAGAATGGGTTTACGATACTGGCCTTCTGCCGGTATGACGGCACGGATTTCGCTGGCTGGCAGCGTCAGCGGAATGGGCTGTCTGTCCAGCAGGTCATTGAGGAAGCCCTCGGCCGGTTGGCCGGCGCGCCTGTGGTTATCCAGGGCGCGGGGCGTACCGACGCGGGGGTGCATGCCCTCGGCCAGGCATTCTCGTTCACCTGGACGGTGGACAGATCGCCCCGCCTGCGCCATGCCCTGAATGACATGCTTGCACCGCGGGTGCGAATTGACCGAATGCTACGCGTCCCACCGGGATTCAACGCCCGGTTCCAGGCGCGGTCCAAGCGTTATGCCTACGCCTTCGATCTCTCCCGGCATGCCGACCCCCTGAGCGCACGATACGCCTGGCACGTGCCCTATCCCGTCGATCTGGACAGAATCAGGCGGTGCCTGGCCATCCTGCCCGGGAAGAAAGATTTTTCCGGCTTCCAGAGCGCCGGAAACCAGATGAAATCCACCACGCGCGAGTTGTACTCCGTGGAACTCCTGCCCGGTGGGTGGAATGGTCCCCGGGACAACGACCACCTCTGGCGGGTGGAATTCCACGGGGACGGTTTTCTGTATAAAATGGTACGGAACATCTGCGGAACCCTGATTGAAATCGGCCGGGGACGTTTCCCGGAGACTTTTCTAGAGGAACAACTGGAACGGGGCGCCCCGTTCCTGGGACACTGCGCGCCGCCCCATGGCCTGGCACTCGTGGAAGTGCGGTATGCCCTCGAATCGTACGGCAACCAGGTCCAGGAACTTCCCTAGTATCATGGAATGCAGGTTTTTGACCCCGTGTTAAACTGTTCGATAATTATGTAGTATCGCCCGCTGAACGGCAAGGGAACTCAAACAGCAAAGGAACACGCGGAATATGGGTGACAAACTGCGCGCGCAGGTAGCGGTCATCGGGGGGGGGCCAGGTGGTTACGCGGCGGCGTTTCGCGCGGCGGACCACGGCCTGGACACCGTGCTGATCGACGTGGAAAAGAATCCGGGAGGCACGTGCCTCTACCGGGGTTGTATTCCATCCAAGGCCCTGTTGCACGTGGCAAAACTGGTTAATGACGCGCGGGAAGCCGCCGAATGGGGCCTATACTTCCAGCCACCCGAAATGGATCTCGATAAAGTCCGATCTAAAACCCGGGAAGTGGTGCAGACCATGACCGGGGGACTGGGACAGTTGTGCCGGGCCCGCAAGGTCCGCTACCTGAACGCCCGGGCATCCTTCATCGACTCGAAAACCCTTGCCGTGTTTCACGAAGACGGACGCGAAGATATCCTGGAGGCGGATTACACTGTAATCGCCTCGGGATCCCGGCCAGCCAGGTTTGGTCCCCTCATCGAATCGCCCCGGCTGATGAATTCCACCAACGCCCTCCTGCTGGAGGACATTCCCGAAAAACTGCTGGTTATCGGGGGCGGTTATATCGGCCTGGAACTGGGCACGGTGTATGCGTCCCTGGGCAGCAAACTCACCGTGGTGGAAATGACCGATGGCCTGTTGCCCGGCGCGGACCGGGACCTCGTGGAGCCGTTGCACGGACGACTGAAGGAACTCTTCGACGAAATTCTGCTCAACACTAAAGTCGTCGAGATGAAAGAACAGAAAAACGGTATCCGGGTCACCTTCGAAGGCCCCGATATCAAAAAGCCAACCAAGGTGTTTGACAAGGTGCTCGTGTGCGTGGGGCGCAAACCCAACTCACACGGCCTGAACCTCGTCTCTACCCGGGTAACCACGGATAAAAAAGGATTTATCCAGGTGGACGCCCAGCGGCGAACCACCGATCCGAACATCTTCGCGATTGGAGACGTCGCCGGCGAGCCCATGCTGGCTCACAAGGCTTCGGCGGAAGGACGTGTAGCGGCGGACGTGATCGCGGGCAAAGCGGCCGCTTTCGACTTTACCGCCATTCCCGCGGTGGTCTTCACTGATCCCGAGGTAGCATGGGTCGGCCTCACGGAATCGGCCGCCCGCCGGGAGGGCAAGGCCATCAAGGTCACCCGTTTTCCCTGGGTCGCCTCCGGCCGCGCGACCACCCTGAACCGACCGGAGGGGCTGACCAAGCTCATCTGTGATCCCGATACCAACCAGGTGCTGGGCATGGGCATCGTGGGCTCGGGGGCCGGGGAACTGATCGCGGAAGGATCGCTGGCCATTGAAATGGGCGCCGTGGCGGAAGACCTGGACATGACCATTCATCCGCACCCCACCCTCAGTGAAACGGTGATGGAATCGGCGGCAGCCCTCTTTGGGGCGAGTACGCACATTTACAGGCCACCCAGAAAGACTGAAACCAGTAAAACATGAACGTATGCGTGCTGGCGGTTTTACACGAGTCCGATGACAAGCGCGTGTACCACAAGGTCATCCGGAGTCTGGCTGCCGCAGGATATACCGTCACGTATATCTGTCCCAGGGCGCCGGTTCACCGGAATCAGCCGGTAACCTGGACCGATCCCGAAGGGATCCGATTTATTCACACCCCGCCGGCTTCAGGGTTGTTCAGTCGGCTGCTGGCCACCTTTCGCCTGATCCGGGTCGCGCGGAAAGTTCCATCAGACGTCCTGGTTGCCCCGGAACCGGAGTCCTGGATGTCCGCGCTGATTCTAAAAATGCTCCGCTTGGGACGTACGCGGGTCGTATTCGACATGCATGAATACGTCGCGGGACAGTTCGCCCATTATTTCCCCCCCTTCCTGAGACCTTTAGTGGAACGTCTGACCCGGCGCGTCATGCGCGCCATGGCCCGTTTCACCCGGCTGATTATTCTGACCCGAGAGAGTTTCGACAGCGAGTGGGCTGGGCTGTCCGTGCCCCGCATTACCGTCATCAACACGAATCACCCGCAACCGCCGTGCGCGGAACGGGCCCCGGAACTTACCTCCCTGGGGCCTGACGCGGAAATCATTCTCCACCAGGGGGTATTCAGCGCGAAACGCGGCGCCTACCAGTTGCTGGACGCGGTAGCCTTGCTGGCGCCCCACCATCCCGCGCTAAGATGCGTAATCCTGGGACGGTACGTATCCGACGACGAACCGCGTTTTCGGGACGCAATCCACGAAAAAGGGCTGAAAGATCACGTTGTGCTGATTCCGGAGGTCCCCTTTTCCAAGGTTCCGTCGTTTATCGCCGGCGCGCGGGTCGGCCTGATTCTGTTCCAGCCGGGCATCCGCAATCACGTGCTGGCCATGCCCCACAAGTTATTCGATTACATGCGGGAGGGCTGCCCGGTCATCGCCCCGGACTTCGCCGTGGAAGTGGCCCGCATTGTACGGGACACGCGGTGTGGCCTCCTGGTGGACGTCACCCGCCCGGAAGCGATCGCGGAGGCCATCGACCGACTCTTACGGGACCATGAACTGGCGCGGACGCTGGGCATGAACGGTCGCAAAGCGGTCGAAGAGCGGTATAACTGGGCATACGACGAACAGGTGCTGCTGGAGGGATTCGCGCGCCACGTGGGAAGTCCGGATAAACCAGGTCGGTGCTAACGTGTATACATAGAGATTTAAATGGCGGTGAAAAGAAGGCCTTTTTCACTTAAAAATTCTGAATGATAGATCCGGTTCTGGAGCGAGGGAAAGATTTCCCTCCGCGTTCGAAATGACAACTAACATTTACACTTGCCCTTTTACCCGGTGATTTGCTATACTGAACACTAAGAAAGTTGGGCTAACATTTCAGGGCTGACACGGGGCTTGTCTGTCCCATACAGGAGGAAAAAACATGGCTGAGAAAAATCCCATCATCAAACTGGCAAAAGAAGCGGCGGAATTCGTGGCAGAAAACAATGGACAGTGGGATCATGACGGCTGGGAAGCTTTCTGCGGAAAAGCCGGAAAACTGGGCATCGACGTTTCCCACGAGAGCAACCGGGTCAAACTGGGCGCGTTGCTGGAATCCCTGAAGGATTTTTACACGGTATTTTCCACGGCCTCCTGCTGTGAAGAAAAACCCAGGAAGAAATCCTGCGGATCCCGGTCCCGGAAAAGCGCAGCCAAAGAATAAACCTGGGCCATAAAACATGGGGGCTGAGCGGGAATCTCCGCGGGCGGGACACATGGCAACACTGGACCGCGAGATGGCGGCGTACCTGGATAGCGCCGCGGGACAGATGGATTGGTTCATGGCGGAAGTCGGACAGCAACAATCGGAACGACGCGTGTCCGGTATTGCCATCAGTGACGGGCTCGCTTTCGCGCGCGCGGAAGTGTTGCAGATTTCGCCCGAAGGCGAAGTCGTGGCCCGGGATATCCGCCCGGAAGAGGCCGACCGGGAACTCAACCGACTGCAGCACGCCATCATGCTGGTGGCAGACGACCTGAACAACCTCGCGGAGCGGGTTTCCGCCCGGGTCGGTCCTTCCGCCGCGGCCATTTTTCAGGCGCAACGGGCCATCGTGCAGGATCCCGCATTGCTTCTCGAAGCGGAACGGCTCATCCGCGAGCAGTTGCTGAATGCCGAGGCTGCCACGTGGCAGGTCCTTCGGGAATACGAGTTGCGGATGCTGGCCATCGACAACACGGCGTTGCGGGAACGGGCGGCCGACCTGGTCGACGTGCGCCGCAGGCTGCTGGCAATGCTCCGACAGATGGAACGTGCTCCTGAACCAGTTCCCGAAGTCCCCTCCCCGTCGGCCACGGCTACCCATGCCCAGGTCGATGGACACCCCGTTATCGTGGTGGCCGAGGAACTCCTGCCGGGCGATACCGTGGCGTTTGAAGCAAACCGGGTGGTCGGTATCCTGACGGAACACGGTGGCCCCGCCTCTCACGCGGCGATTCTCGCCCGGGCGCTGGGTATCCCCGCGGTTACCGGTATCCCCGGGCTGCTGGACAAAATCCGCCCTGGGGAACCGGTGCTCGTTAACGGCCGGACGGGCGAGGTAATCAT
Organism: Candidatus Hydrogenedentota bacterium; assembly: GCA_018056705.1. GTDB lineage: Bacteria > Hydrogenedentota > Hydrogenedentia > Hydrogenedentales > CAITNO01 > JAGPFE01. The sequence continues at coordinate 46,194 of JAGPFE010000019.1, forward strand.
CCGGCCCGAACGGGAGACCCTGGCCCTGTACCCGGGGCTATCCCGGTTCGACCCGCTCAAGGTACAGGTCGTCGAGCCGATTCCGGAGTTCGCTGTCTACGCGAACATCAACTCTATCGCCGACATGCCGCTGACCCACCTGGCGAAAGCGGATGGTATCGGCCTGTACCGCACCGAGTTCGAGTTCATCATCCGGGACCGGTTGCTCAACGAGGAAGAGCAGTACGACCTGTACGTCCGGATCGTCGAAGCGATGAACGGCAAGCCCGTGTGCATCCGGGTGCTGGACCTCGGCGGAGACAAGGCGGCCCGGTTTCTTAACCTGCCCCAGGAAGAAAACCCTGTCCTCGGTTACCGGGGAGCCCGGTTATTGCTTGGGCATCCTCACCTGCTGGAAACCCAGGCCCGGGCTATCGCGCGGGCTTCCATGGCGGGACCGGTCCAGGTGCTGTACCCGATGGTGGCCGACCCCCTGCAGTTCTACACGTTGCGGGAACTGTTCCGCCAGGCCACGGCGGACATCCACGCGGGGCCCATGCAGCATGGGCCGATGTTCGAAGTGCCCTCGGCCTGTATCTCGGCCCGGGATCTGCTGGCCATGGCGGATTTCGCGTCCATCGGCACCAACGACCTGATCCAGTATCTCTTCGCGGTAGACCGGAACAATGAACTGGTTGCGGGCGACTATAACCCCAGCCACCCCGCTCTGTGGGCCATTCTCACCCAGTTATACGCTCTGGCCCGCGAAATGAATAAACCCCTCTCAATCTGCGGTGAACTGGCCTCGAACCGGCAGATGATCCCCAGGCTGATCGAAATCGGCGCGCGATCGGTAAGCGTGAGCCCCCGGCTGATCGGTCAGGCCCGGCTGGCCGCCCGGGCGGCCCTGCGCGCCAGCGCGAAACCAGGCACGCGCGCGGCGTCCGGCGTTTCGTCCTGAATCCGCTCAGTCTGGATCGGCTGAAGCCATCCGAGCGCGGGCCCATTCCCGCAGAACCCGGACCGGCGGCTTCAGCGAGGGAGGGCTGACTTCGACGGGCCACGGCCACACGTAACGGGGACGCGCCCACGCCGGCAAGCGCCCGCCGATGTGTTTCCCTACCGTCTCCAGTGAGGGCAACGTGAACCCATCAGCCATGGCCAGCATGGCCACGGGAACTTCTCCGTAAGTCGCGTCCGGTACGCCCACCACGCAGGCCGCCAGCACGCCGGGCATATCCATCAACGCGACCGCGAGCCACTCGGGCCGGATCTTCTCTCCGCCGGAGATAATCACCGTGTCCGCGCGGCCCAGCACGTGAAGGCGTCCCTGTTCATCCAGCCTGCCGGAGTCACCCGTGCGGTACCAGCCCCCTGGATCCAGTTCCGGCGATCGCACGCGCCCCTTTTCCAACCACCCCCTGAAAAGCGCGGGCCCCCGGACCCGTATCCGGTCCGTTTCATCCACTGACAGGCACCCGGCATACAGGGGAACCGCGCCTTTCGCCGCGGGATTTTCTCCGGGAGGAGTCATGGCCACCATGGCGGCGGTCTCGGTCATCCCGTAACTGTTCACCACGGGAATCCCCTCCTGCCAGGCCCGATCCAGTAAAGCGTCCGAGACTGGCCCGCCTCCCAGCAGGACACACCGGGCCCTTCGCAGGGACGCGGTCATGCCGGCATCTTCCAGGACCTGTTTCAACTGGGCGGCCACCAGCGAAATGTGCGTGAACACGCCACTCCGCAGCAGGTCGCGCCATCCCTCCCCCGGCCCGGGCAGGCGGACTGTAGCACCGGCGACCAAGGCGCGAACAAGGGCCATCAGCCCCGAAACATGATGCGGCGGCAGGGTCAGCGGAATCACTGATCCCTCCTCCAGCCCAAGGCGGGCACATCCCGCCCGGGCAGCGAAGGTCAGGGTGTTCAGGTCGTGAACCACAGCCCGGGGTTGTGATTCCGTGCCAGAGGTATATACCGCCACGGCCGGTCCCGTCATTTCCCCCGCCACCTCGAGCCAGTCAATCCCTTCCGCCTCAGCACCCGACGAAACCACCGACATCACGCCCGTATTTTGAACCAGTTCCGCTTCCCACCCTGGCGGGTATCGTGGATCCAACACCACCACACCCGCCCCGCATTGCCACAGGGCCAGCAGTTCCACCACCGTTTCAAGGGTTGGCGAAACCCGCGCGCCGATCCATCGTCCGGGCCGGGCACCCAGGGCCCCGAACCGAACCGCCCGGGCCGCGACCATGGCATCCAGGTCCGCTCCCGTGAAACCGCCGGCGTCCGCGATCAGCAGCGGCGTATCCCGGAAGCGATCCCGAATCATCGTGAACAGGGCGTGATCCCCGGCAAACATGGTCCTTCCTCGTGTTTACCCGTCGTAACGCAATGTCAACCGGCCTGTCATAACGCGCTGAGATGCCCAGAGCAAGTCTCGAAGTTCCACCCACGGTTGATCCACGATCGGTAACCGGCTCTTCAGCACGTCTTCCGAGAGCCACCGGTAAGACCCAAGGCCCACGCCGCGCGCCAGGTTACCCTCCAGGGACAGTACCGCCAGGGCGGCAACCCCCACGCCGGATTCACACGCGGAGCTCACGGTCACCGACCAGTCTCGCTCCGCCATGCGCTGACGGATAGACCAGGAGACAAACGGTTTCCATACGCCCCATCGCAACGGGCCTTTCCATCCCGTCTCCCGGGGAATTCCGTGCCGCAGGCAGGTCCAGGTATCCAGGGCCAGCGGCACCGGCCGGGGAAATTCTTCCCCTGCCTGGTTTCCAGAAAAGGGATCTTCCAGGTACATTACCGGGGCCATACCTGGTTCCGGCAACAGGGCGCGGCAGGCCAGAAATTCAACGGCCTCCCGAGGCCATGACGCGTTGACGTCTACCCGTACCTGGCACCGGGGTCCCAGGATCACCCGGATCGCGCGGATAGCCTCCACGGCCGTGTCGGGGTCCACTTCCCGGACTTTCACCTTCACGTAACGGTACCCTGCCCTGGCCATCCGTTCCACCCTGCCGCGGATATCCTGCTCCCGATCGTCGGCCAGTTCCAGCAGGGCCGTCAGCCAGACCCTCCGGCGGAAACCCCGGCCATAGGCCCGCTTCGCCATCATCCCAAGCAGCCAAGTGCCCGACAGGGTCCCCAGTACCGGCTCGGGACAGGCCGCTTCCAGCAGAGACGTCCGTATCCGGCTAAGGGGTAATTCCCGCGCCCAGTTTTCCGCCCAGACCGCTCCCCACCAGGCGAGGTCTTCCACCTGTGGTCCGTCGAAGACGGAAACCGGACCGATTTCCAGCCACCATAACCCCGACCCATCCCGAACGGACACCATGACCCCATTTCGTCGATCGGCCTGCTCCTCTCCAAAGATCCGGCAACGATCGAGAGGCAAATCATATGTCCAAACCCCCCACTTCATGACCGCGCGAAAACCCGAAACCAGGTGATCCAGGCCACAGAAAAGACCAGGCTGTAGGCGAAGATCAACTGTCCCGTCCGCGCGAGGCTTTGATTCAACGCCCTGCCGGAATCGCGTTTCACCTTCCGGATCAGCATCACGGCGGGAGGCATCAGCAGTATGGTTACCACTCCCAGCAATCCCGTGGCAGCTGCCAGAGACAAGCCAGCCAGCCTTGCGCTGCACCACGGAGGCAAGATCATCGCCGCTCCCACGCATCCCGTGAAAAGCCGGATGGCAAACGTTTCACCCAATCGAACCGCCAGGGTACGTTTTCCCGCGACTCGGTCTTGGGGCAGGTCCCGGATGTTGTTGACGGTCAGCAGGGCCACGCTCAGCAGTCCGGGGCCGCATCCGGCTACAAGGGCAGCGGGAGACCATGATCCCGCCTGGACGCAATACGTCCCCGCGACGGCTACCGGCCCGAAAAACACGAACACAAAGGGTTCGGCCAAGCCGTAATAGCCGAGGGGAAAGGGCCCCGCCGTGTACCATACCGCGGACAGGATGGCCAGTATTCCCAGAAGCAGCAGCGTCCATCCACCCCGGTACACCAGGTACAGCCCGATCAGAAAGGCCAAGCCAAGTACCAGCCCCGCTGCCTGGCGCATCTTCCGTGGACTTACCCACCCCGACTGGACAGCCCGTGGTGGTCCGAGCCGGTCCGCCGTGTCGCTGCCGCGCGTGCCATCGCTATAGTCATTGACGTAATTGGCGCCGATCTGCAGAAGCAGCGCGCAGGCAAGGGTAGCCATGGCGGAAAGCGCGTGAAAAAATCCATCCGTGCCTGCCATCGCCAGCCCCATGATCACGGGACCCGCCGCGGCGAACAGCGTGCGGGGACGGGCGGCGAATATCCAGACCCACGCGCCCCGGGGCACGTTTCCAGGCACGTGAAGTTCCGGCACGACGGGGGTCATGGTTTCCTTGGAAACCTGGAAAAATCCGGTTTCCGTTTTTCGAGAAAGGCGTTACGTCCTTCCTGGCCTTCCTCGCTCATGTAGAACAGGCTGGTGGCGTTACCGGCCAGTTCCATCAGCCCGGCCTGGCCGTCTTCGTCGGCGTTCATGGCGGCCTTGATGCATCGCAGGGCCGTCGGCGACAGGGCCAGGATTTCCCGGCACCACTGGACCGTTTCCTCTTCGAGCCTTTCGAGGGGAACCACCGTGTTCACCAGTCCCATTTCCAGGGCCTGCCGCGCGTTGTACTGTCGACAGAGAAACCAGATTTCACGGGCCTTTTTCTGCCCGACAATCCGGGCGAGATGGGCCGAGCCATATCCCGCGTCGAAGGATCCCACCCGCGGCCCGGTCTGGCCGAAAACGGCGTTATCCGCGGCGATGGTCAGGTCGCACACCATGGCCAGGATATTGCCGCCCCCAATGGCATATCCCGCCACCATGGCGATCACGGGCTTGGGCAGCGAGCGGATGGCCCGATGGAGATCCAGAACGTTAAGCCTTTCCGCCCCCTTTTCCACGTCCCGGTAACCCGTGTCACCCCGCACGGCCTGATCACCCCCGGAACAGAACGCCAGGGGGCCCATCCCGGTCAGGATCACCACGCCGATCTCCGGATCGAACCGGGCGTCCCGAAACGCGTCCAGCATTTCATCCACCGTCCGGGGCGTGAAGGCGTTCCGGCGATGGGGCCTGTTGATCGTGATCTTCGCGATTCCTTCCGCCTTGTGATAGAGAATCTCCTGGTAAGTTCCGGCTTCCTGCCATAAGATGGACATCACCTGTCTCCCTGGTCTTGCTCTGGCTCATTATAAAGAAAACCTTCCCTCCCACGGGGAGAGAGAAGGTTCATGGATTCGTGATTCGGCACTCAGACGAGAGGGCGGGGCGGTTCCGGAATGTAGTTCGTGAGAATCTTCATGTAGTTGGCCCGTTCGAACGCGGCCGGTTCGGCGCATTTCGCCTGGCTCAGGACGCCGCGCATCTGGCTGATGGACGTGTATTCTTTTTCTTCCATCCATGCCTTGACGCCTTCCAGTATACGACCGACATGGTCAATTCCATGCCGCAGAACGGCCGAGGTGGTCATGGCCACGTTCGCGCCGGCCATCATGGCCTTGATGACATCCTGGGCGGTGTGCACGCCCCCGGTAATCGCCATGTCCGCCTTGATTTTGCCAAACAGAATGGCGACCCACCGCAGGCGCAGCCGCAACTCCAGCGAGGAACTCAGGTGAAGGTCGGGTTTAACCTCGAGTTGCTCGATATCCAGGTCCGGCTGGTAAAACCGGTTGAACATGACCAGGGCATCCGCCCCCGCCGTTTGCAGTTGCCGGGCCATGCTGGCCATGGCACTGAAATACGGACCAATCTTGACTGCCAGCGGAATGGTAATCGCTTCGCGGACTGCTTTCACGAGGTCCAGGTACATCTGCTCCACCTGCTGCCCAGTCATGTCCGGATTGGTGGCCAGGTAATACACGTTCAGTTCCAGCGCGTCCGCGCCGGCTTCCTGGATCTGCCGGGCGTAATCTACCCATCCGCCTTTGGACACGCCGTTCAGGCTGGCAATAATGGGAATGTCCACCGCTTCCTTGGCCAGGCGGATATGCCCGAGGTAGCCATCTGGCCCCATCTTGTAATCTTCCATGTCGGGAAAGTAGGTCAAGGCCTCGGCAAAGGAATATTCGCCCTGTTGCAGGTTGGCGTTGAGCTCGTGACTCAACAGGGCAATCTGCTCCTCGAACAGCGAATGCAGAACCACGGCCCCCGCTCCCGCATCCTCCGCCTTGCGGATGTTGTCCAGTTTTTCAGTAATGGGCGCGGGCGACACCACTACCGGGCTCTTAAGTGTCATGCCGAGATACGTTGTTGTCAAATCCATGGTAAGTTCCTCCTGCCGTTACCCACGGCGTGGCGGTTGTTTGCTGATCAGTCCGCTTCTGCCTTGTTTTCCCCGGAGCCGTTGCCATCCAGCATGTTCGCGAGGCCCTGGTAGAACCGCCAGCGCTCCTGCACATCCTTTTGCGCGTCCACCAGCAGGGCCTGGGCTACTTCCGGCTTGCTCAGGGTCAGCATCTTGTAACGGGTCTCGTTGTAGATGTACTTCTCGAGCGGCAGCGACGGCTCCTTGGAATCCAACAGGAAGGGGTTTTTACCTTCCGCCTTGAGCGCGGGATTGTACCGGATCAATGGCCAGTGTCCGCTGGCCACGGCCGCCTTCTGCTGTTCCAGGCCCATGGACAGGTTGTACCCATGGGCAATGCAGTGACAATAGGCGATGATCAGAGAAGGTCCGTCGTAGGCCTCGGCTTCCAGGAAGGCCCGGACGGCGTGGGCATCATTGGCCCCGATCGCCACCTTGGCCACATAGACGTTGCCATACGTGATGGCCATGAGCGCCAGGTCTTTCTTCATGGCGGGCTTGCCGGAAGCGGCGAACTTGGCTACCGCCGCGCGCGGCGTGGCCTTGGAACACTGTCCGCCGGTGTTCGAATACACCTCGGTGTCGAGCACCAGGATGTTCACGTTGCGGCCGGAGGCCAGCACGTGGTCCACGCCGCCGTAGCCGATATCGTAGGCCCAGCCATCGCCACCGAGGATCCAGACGGACTTGCGGACCAGGAAATCGGCGACCCCTGCCAGTAACTTGGCCTCGGGCGCGTCGATGGTCTCCAACTTGCGTCGCAGTTCGGTCACCCGGGCCCGCTGCGCCTCGATGCCGGCTTCGGTGGACTGGTCCGCGTTCAACATGGCATCCACCAGCGATTCGCCCACCTGGGAGGCCAGTTTGCAGAGCAGTTCAGCGGCAAATTCCCGCTGCTTGTCGATCGTCACCCGCATACCAAGGCCAAATTCGGCGTTGTCCTCGAACAGGGAGTTGCTCCACGTCGGCCCCCGGCCCTCCGCGTTGACCGCCCACGGCGTGGTGGGCAGGTTACCCCCGTAAATCGACGAGCAACCCGTGGCGTTGGCCACGTACAGGCGATCACCGAACAACTGGGACAGCAACTTCACGTAGGGCGTTTCGCCACATCCCGCGCACGCGCCGCTGAACTCGAAAAGTGGACGCAACAGTTGCACGTCCTTGACCAGGTGGTGCTTGACCTGGTGACGATCGAAATCGGGCAGCGAGAGGAAGAAATCCCAGCAGGCCCGCTCCCGCTCGCGGACCGGTGCCTGTGGAATCATATTGATCGCCTTGAGGCGCGGTTCCGTCTTGTTCTTGGCGGGGCATACCTGCACGCACAACGTGCACCCGGTGCAGTCTTCGGGGGCAACCTGCAGGATGAAGCGTTTGTCGGCGAATTCCTTCCATTTCGCGGGCGCGCTCTTGAAACCCTCGGGCGCGTTGGCCAGGGCTTCCGGCTCGACGATCTTTCCGCGGATCACCGCGTGCGGACAGACCAGCGAGCACTTGCCGCACTGAATACAGGTGTCCGGATCCCACTCGGGAATTTCCAGGGCAATGTTCCGCTTTTCCCACTGGGTGGTCGCCGTCGGGAACGTCCCGTCCAACGGCATCTTGCTGACCGGCAGGCTGTTGCCCTCATCCCGGATGATAGCCGCGGTGAATTCATGCAGGAAAGCCGGCGCGTGATCGGGCACGGCGGGCGCAAGGTCGAAGGTACTGGTCACCTCCGAGGGCACCCGCACCTCGTGCAGATTGGCCAGCGCCATGTCCACGGCGGCCCAGTTCTTCTGCACCACCGCTTCCCCGCGTTTGCCGTAGGTTTTTTTGATGGCGGTCTTGATGGCTTCGATAGCTTCTTCCTTGGGCAGAATATTGCTGATGGCAAAGAAACACACCTGCATCACCGTGTTGATGCGATTACCCATACCGGCGTCGGCGGCCACCTTGTAGGCGTTGATCACGTAAAATTTCAACTTCTTCTCGATGATGTGCCGCTGTACCGTCCGACTGAGATGGTTCCATACCTCGTCGGGACCATAAATGCTGTTGAGCAGGAAGACCGCCCCTTCCTGGGCACAGCGCAGGATGTCAATCTTCTCCATCAGGGTGAACTGATGGCAGGCGACGAAATTCGCCCGGGTGATCAGGTAGGTGGAACGGATCGGCTTGGGACCAAACCGCAGGTGGGAAGTGGTCATGGAGCCGGATTTCTTCGAGTCATACACGAAGAACCCCTGGGCATATAACCCCGCGTCTTCCCCGATGATCTTGATGGAGTTCTTGTTCGCGCCGACCGTGCCGTCCGAGCCCAGGCCATAGAACACGGCGCGGACCGTCGAGGGGTCTTCCGTGCTGAAGGACGGATCATATTCCAGGCTCGTGTGGGTCACGTCGTCCACGATGCCCACGGTAAAGTGATTCTTCGGGTTGTCCTTCTTCAACTCGTCAAAAATGCCCTTGATCATGGCCGGCGTGAATTCCTTGGAGGATAACCCGTAGCGCCCGCTAACCACCCGCGGAATCTGGGTAAAGGGCGCCTCTCCTGCCGTGAACATCTCCACGAGGGCGGTCACCACGTCCTGGTACAGCGGCTCGCCGGCCGCGCCCGGTTCCTTGGTCCGGTCCAGCACCGCGATCTTCTTGACGGTCGCGGGCAAGGCCTTCACGAAATCCTTTGTCGAGAACGGCCGGAACAGGCGCACCTTGAGCACGCCGACCTTTTCGCCCAAGTTCGCGTTCAGGTATTCCACGGTTTCGTGCGCGGCTTCGGCCCCGGAGCCCATGATCACGATCACCCGGTCGGCATCCGGCGCGCCGACATAATCGAACAGGTGGTACCGGCGTCCGGTGATTTCCGCGAAACGATCCATGGTTTTGGCCACGACTTCCGGGCAGGCCAGGTAGAAGGGATTGCACCGTTCCCGCGCTTGGAAGAACACGTCGGGGTTCTGCGCGGTGCCGCGGATGATCGGGCGGTCCGGCGAAAGGGCCCGGGCGCGATGGGCCAGCACCAAGTCGTCGCTGATCATCGCGCGCATCTCTTCCGGACTCAGCATCTCGACCTTGGCCACCTCGTGAGAAGTCCGAAAACCGTCGAAGAAATGCAGGAAAGGCACGCGCGCCTCCAGCGTGGCCGCGTGGGCGATCATCGCGAGATCATGGGCTTCCTGCGGGGAACAGGAGGACATCAGGGCAAACCCCGTGTTCCGAACGCTCATCACGTCACTATGGTCACCGAAGATGGACAGCGCGTGGGTAGCCACCGCGCGGGCGGTGACATGAAACACCGTGGGGGTCAGTTCTCCAGCAATCTTGAACATGTTGGGAATCATCAGCAGCAGGCCCTGGGATGCCGTGAACGTGGTCGTCAGGGATCCCGCCTGCAGGGCGCCGTGCACCGCGCCGGCCGCGCCCGCTTCGCTCTGCATCTCGACCACCATGGGAACGGTGCCCCAGATGTTTTTCCGGCCTTGGGCCGCCCACTCATCGGCCCATTCGCCCATGGCCGACGAGGGGGTGATCGGATAGATGGCCGCTACTTCACTGACCTGGTAGGCAACATTTGCCACCGCTTCGTTGCCGTCAAGGGTTCGCATGACCTTGGACATGTTGCTGATTCTCCACGTTGATCCGTGGTAACAGCGCAAAACAGGCAATTCCACGGATTTAGAGTGTTTCGCGGTCCGGACCCTACCGTTTCAGGACGGAACTGAGAAATCCCGGACGCCTGATCTCAGTCAGGGTCATTATCATCCCCGGCCTCGGGAAGAATCAAGCAGCACAGAAAACCGGGGTTAAGGCATGAAAAACAAATGATAGATATGCTTAAGCGCTTCAGCGCGACGCCGAATCGCTAAACACTTTCCCGCAGTCCACCCCGGAATCCACCGTGATCTGGATACGCCCCACCAGGGGAAGAATCCTGCTCTGTTGCAACAGGTCGCCTTCCACCAGTTTCACGTGCGTGGCGTCCGCCGGAACCTGGTTAAAGGTAGGATCCACGGCCACCCACTCCCCCACCCAGACCTCCACCCACTGGTGAAAATAAAATCCCGCGTCCCTGCCGGGAATGTATATCAATCCCGCGTTCTCCCGGGCGGGAATGCCCGCGGCCCGGGCCAGCGCGGTCATCAGCACGCTGTGCTCCGTGCAGTCCCCTTCCATGTGTTCCAGCACTTCCAGCGCGTTGGACATCCGGGCGGAATAGGTCGTGCGCATGTTTTCGTACACCCACCGGCAAAGAATCCGGGCAACCACCAGGCTGTCACGTTCATTACCTTTCAGCGCGCGCGCCTTTTCACGAATAGCCGGAAGGTCGGACTGCGCGAACGCGGACGGCTGGAGCCATGGGGAAACGTCATCGGGCACGCGTTCCAGCGGCAGGCCTGGCGGATTGAGGCGATCCAGGTCCGCAATCCGGCCCACGAAAGCGAACCGGTTCTCTCCGATCCGGCTGATCCGTTGACGATTATCATTGAACAGCACGCCGTCCGAGAGAGGGCCGATCAGGGTTAAACCCACACAGGAACGGGTCCTCGGATTTTCAATGGCCCGGTCAACCCGGGCGGCATTGGCCATGATGACGTCGTGCTGGTAGGAGACGTCCTTGGCCATGGCTTCCGGTTCCAGGCGCAGGGTCATGTTACCGGACAGGGTCTCCTCCAGGATCAGGCCACTGGCCGATACCCGGGCCGTGCTGTCCATCTCCATCACGTCAATACGGTTCCGGATGGTATACACCCGGGTGGGCACGCCATCCATGAGCCGCTCTTCGATCGCCGTAACCTGGGCCTGGCCGCTCAATTCCCGTTCGTACAGCGGTTCGAATACCCGGAACGCCCGAACGTTGCCGATGTCCGGGGCGGATAGTACCCACAGCGACTGCCTGAGGCCGTCCCATACCGTCTCGGCAGGAAGCGGAAATTCCTTCTCCCTCCGATTATTACCGATGACGGAGACCACCCGCAGGACGTCCCCGGTGGCCTCGGCGGTAAACTCCGATTTCTGCGAAGGATCGGTAATGGAGGCATGAATCCGGGACAACCGGCCGGTCGACATGTCGTAGGTCCGTTCCGTGAACAGGCGCATGTTCTGCTTGACCCCAGACATGGTCACCAGGAAAAGCGCGTCTTCGGTGAGCACGATCGCCTGTTGATCATCGCGTACTTGTAGCCGGTTGACGGAATATCCTACCTTGCCGCCGTTCATGTAGACGCCATACCAATTGTCTCCCTGAATCTGGCGGATCAGGTCCAGGGGCACGTCTTCCGGAGCGGTCAACAGGAACAAGCCTCCGAGCATGAGCAGTACATTCACCACGCGGTTGAATTTCCTTCACGTCTATTGCGCGGGGTATTGTAACAGAGCCCGGCCCGCCAGGCACTGACATCTCCCAAAACGGCGCGCGTCCGCGATCCGAATACGGGCAGCATCGTTGTTACCGGTACAATGTATCCGTACATTCCAACCCGGCATGGTGTTCATGGAACCATCCCCTCAACGCGTACTGATTATTCGACTCGGCGCGATCGGCGATGTGATCCGCGTGCTGCCCGCCTTGCACGCCCTGCGGGAACGCTACCCCTCCGCCCGGATCGACTGGGCCGTGGAAGCCCGAAGCGCGGAGATACTCCAGGATCATCCCGCCCTGAACGGCCTGCTGGTCTTTCACCGGACCGGGCGGTTTCTAGAAAACCTGCGCGGTTTCCTGGCCTTCGCGCGAAGGATCCGCCAAGGAGGGTATGACCTGGTGCTGGATTTTCATGGAATCCTCAAAAGCGGCTTCCTGGCCGCGGTCAGCGGGGCCAGGAGTCGGGTGGGATTCGCCCGTCCCCGGGCCCAGGAAGGTAGCTGGCTTTTTCTCACTGAGCGAGTCCGCCTACCCTCATCCCGCTTGAACCGGATCGAAGAAAACCTGGAGTTGATCCGCGCGGTAGACGCGCGACGGGGCGTGCTCGACGTCATCATTTCGGTGTCCCCGGACATCCAGGTGGAGGTGGAAGCCTGGTTTGAGGAAAAATTCGATTCCGGCAAGTTACTGGTGGCGGTACACGCGCCCGT
>JAGPFE010000062.1 GCA_018056705.1 Candidatus Hydrogenedentota bacterium
GCGATGAGCACGCTTTCTGGGCAGATGCATACCATCGGCGCGGCGCTGGGGCGGGACCTGTTCGAACAGTTCCGGCAGGGAAATTCCGTGTTGTTGACCCGGATCGGTATCTGCGTGGGCTTGCTGCTGTCCCTCGGGATGGGGTACGTGGTCTCCGGCAACGTGATCGCTGTGGCCACGGCGGCGTTCTTCGGGATCTGCGCGTCGAGTTTCATGCCGGTGTACCTGCTGGGGCTTTACTGGAAACGCCCGAACGCCCGGGCGGCGATTGCGTCCATGGTTGCCGGTTTCGTGGCTAACGTGTTCTGGATGACTTTCGTCAACGCCAAGACGGCTGGCGCCCTGGGCATCTGCATGAAGGTGTTCGGCAAGCCGTTCCTGGCGTCTCCCGGCTGGAGCGCGACCTGGAACGTGGTGGACCCGCTCGTGGTCGGCATTCCAGTGGCGCTGGTTGTGCTGGTGGCCTGGTCCCTGGTTGATCGTCCCATGGACCGTGCCCACGCGGACTACTGTTTCGGTGCCGTACAGAAAGTGTAGCCGGCCGGCCCACGCCGTCAGCGGATGAAATCGAGCAGGGTGGGTTGCAGTACCCGCGCGCCCACGTTGAGTGCGCCCTGCAGCGCGTTGATGGCCACGTTCAGGTTTACGGTGACTTCGGCGAAATCCGCGTCGGCGCTTTCCGATCGCAGGGACTCCAGTTGCACGTTGTAGATTTCGGTGGCGTTCTGGATCAGGTCCATGCGGTTCTGAATGGCGCCAACGCGGGCTAGGGCCGTGGTGACGCGGTCGATGTTGCTTTTCAGATTTCTTAAATCTTGCGTAAGCGCGCCCGTGTTGCCCGCGCGCAGGTTGTCCCGGATGCTGATCAGGGTTTCGAACACATTGGCCGACGCGAAATCCGTGTCCCAGAAGTAACCGTTTCCGGTTTCGTTCACGGGCACCCGGACCACCGGGCTGATTTCCGTCTCGATGGTCTCATCATTGCCGTTGTAGATCACGGAGATCATTTCTCCAGCGGCGTTTCGAATGGGGGTATAGGGAGGACTGGAAGTCCAGGTTCCCCCGAATATGTACCGGTTTCCTGTTTTATGGTTGGCTTCGACCAGCGCGTTTTCCAGGATCTGGTTGATCTCGATGGCGATCTGGTTCCGGTCCACTTGGCTGTTGGTGTCATTGGCTCCCTGGAGGGTAAGTTCATAGGCGCGTTGAAGAATGTTGGTGGTGGTAAGCAGGGAAGTTTCGGTTTCCTGCAGGTATGGCCTTGCCGTGGTGATGTTGGCCAGGTACTGCGTGTTTTTACGGACTTCCGCCTGGGCGTCGATGGCGCGTCGCGCCGCGAGGGGATCATCCGAGGGCCGGTTGACGCGCTGTCCGGTGGCCAGTTGTTCCTGGAGGCTCAGCACCCGACGCTCGGAGCGGTTGATGTTGATCAACGCCCGGCGGGTAAGCATGTTTTGCGTCGTCCTTGACACGATGGCCATACGGTTACTCCTTTAACCGAGGGTATTCAGGGATCCGGATATCGATCCGGTAGGGGAATCCTTGGACTGGGTGCCGCGTCCAGCGAATTCAATCAGCAGGGTCCGGGTGTGACGCAGGGCGTGTTCCGCCAGGCGGCGGGTTTCCCCGGCCATGGATTGTCCAGCGTGGGCGGCCCGATTCCATTGCTCCCGGGCGTCTTCCAGGCGTTCCCGCCAGGGCGAAGGCACGGCCCGGCATAAGGTGGACAGGGTAGGCGGGCCTTCCGGCAGCGGGTATTTCTCCACCACCTTTCGAGTCAGGGCGACCCGCCGGGGTTCCATGGCCACTACCTGCCGCGTCACCTTGTCCAGCGCGTCATTCAGCGCCTGCAGTTCCATGAACCGCCCCGAGACAATGGCTTCGCCCTGGCGCTGGATCAGGGCGGCGATCTGATGCTGGATTTCCGCGTAATCCACCAGCAGGTCCGCGAGGGCGGCCAGCGCCGCGTCCGGGTCCATCTCCAGCACTTCGTTGTCCGCGTGGTATACCATGGTCAACCGTTCAGGTGTTTTCAAAGGGGGCCTGTAACTCGGCCAGGGTCAGTTTTCCGTCTTCGTCGCGGTCGAGCGCGCTGAACCACGCGCCCCGGCCGTCGAACTCGGCCCGGCTGAGCATGCCGTCCCCGTTCCGATCCTTTCGGACCAGGTAGTCTGCCGCCAGGGTCCGGGGATTCGCGCCGGACAACACGGGCGTCACGGCCTGTCCGGACTCCAGTCGGGTTTTAAGCAGGCTCAGAAAGTCGGGGGCTTCCGCCTGGCGGGGCGTCGCGCTTTGCGCCAGTTGACGGGCGGACGCGACCGCTTCATTCAACGCGCGAACCTGGTTGAGTATCCCGGCCGCCGCCGCGATGCCGCTTACAATGTCCATGCGTAGGCTCCTGTCCGGACCGGATCGGATACGCTGTACGCATTATCGACCCGGTCAACCGAAAAGTTTAATGCCGCGTTTCCGTGCGGATCCGTTTCGTGGAACTGGCGCTCCATGGCCCGGGCGATGCCGGTAGTGCCGGATTCCGCCCAGGATCCGCAGAGGGCGTCATCCAGCATTTCCTCGAAAAACCGTTTTGGGGCGGAATCACCAAACAGGGCGTCCCCCGGGAGGGTACGTCGCATGGCCCGGACCATTTCGAACAGGAACAGCCGTTCCAGTTCAACCATGGCCTGGTGCTCCCTAGGTTGGCCGGTGGCCCCGGTCTGGCTTCCACCCGGGGCCGGAGGGGCGGCCGTTATGGGGGTTACGTACAGCATGGCGCCTCACATGACTTCCAGGTCCGCCTGGAGGGCACCGGCCTCCCGCATGGCCTGGAAGATGGAGATGATGTCCCGCGGGGTTACCCGGAGTTTGTTCAGGGCCTCGGCGACCTCCGCCGCCGAAGTGCCCTGGACGGGCATCAGCCGGGCTTCGGTTTCCTGTACCATGATGTCTTCGAGCTGGGTTACCACCGGTGGCGCGTCGGAAAACGGCACGGCCGGGGTGACCTGCGGCGTGCTTGTGATCTTGATGGTCAGGTTGCCGTGGGCGACCTGGCAGGGCAGGATCATCACGTCACCGCCAACCACCACGGTTCCGGTCCGTTCATTGATGACTACCCGGGCGACACTCTTGGGTTGTACCGGCAGGGCGCACACGTCGGCGATGAACCCGACAAGGTCCGTCCGCCACGCGTCGGGAATGGTAACCCGGACCGTGCCCGCGCCAAGGGCCACCGCGCTTTCGGGACCATACTTGCGTTCTATGGATTCGATGATGGACCGCGCCAGCTGAAAATCGGGTTGCTTGATCAGCAGCACGATGCGCTCGCCATCCGTGATGGACGCGGGCACTTCCCGTTCCACGTAAGCGCCCTGGGGGATGCGTCCCGAGGTGACGTGCCCGCTTTTGGCCGCTCCCCCTCCACCGCCCGTGGCACTGTAACCGCCGACAATCACCGGTCCCTGGGCAACGGCGTAAACCGTTTCGCTCAGGCCGGGGCCGGTAAGATGCGTCTCGAGGAGCATGCCGCCCTGGAGGCTTTTACAGTCGTACAGCGAATCCACTTTGACGTCGATGCGGGTCCCCTCTTTCGCGAAGGGAGGCAGCACGGCGGTCACCATGACCACGGCCATGTTGGCGGTTTTCAGGGCTTTTCCAGCGAGTCCTTCCATGCCCATGCGTTCGAGTAATCGCTGCTGAGCGGCAAGGGCGGCCGGGGCCTTGTCGCCTGTACCGGCCAGTCCCACGACGATGCCCATACCCTTGAGCATGTTTCCCCGGGCGCCCTGCACTTCGCACACGTCGCCGATTGTAAGGGCCCCGGCAAGGGCGGGCAGGACCAGCAACGTGACCAGTGCCAGTCCGGCCGGGATACCTTTACGCGAAAAACGATCTGTCAGTCGCATACGGGTCGTCTCCCAGGTCAGAACGGGGAAATCCAGTCAAGTGCCCGGGTGAGCCAGCCGCGCCGCTGGTTGTTCCACAGGGATCCCTTGCCCCGCAGGGTAATGCTCGCGTTGGCCAGTTTCGCGGAGGGAATGGTGTTGTCGACCGCGACGTCCCTGGCCCGGGCGACGCCGGACACGCTCAGGATGGAGTCTTCCCGGTTGATGGCCACGGTACGGGAACCCTGCAAGGCAATTGTGCCGTTGGGAAACACCTCGGTAACCGTGCAGGAGACGGTGGTTTTCAGGACGGACCTGCGCAGTTCCCGGCCCGTGTTCTTGGTTTCGTTCTGGGTTTCCGTGCTCCAGTTGGGAAGCTTGGCCGCGTTTACTGGCTCAATGCTGTTCTGGCTCACGAAAAAGGTGTTCGCGGCCGCTGGCGTCTGGGCTTCGACGTTGACGTCCTTCTTGGTCTTGGTGTCCGCCTGGATATTGGCGTCGATAGTTTCCTGTATCAGGACCGTGACGATATCGCCGGGCTTGAACCGCTGGTGTTTTTCCTTGATCAGGTCGCCGTCCTGCTGCACCGCGGCGGTGAACAGGGAATCGGCGGAAGCCCCTCCAGCGACCAGGCCCATCATCGTGACGGTCGTAAGGACGAAAACGCTGAAGCGACGTTCGCGCATGGGAAATCCTTTCATGGTTCCGAGACGATCACGAGGCCATCCTCGCGCACGATACCCTCAAACTGCTGCTGGGAAGAAAGGTTGGCGCAGAGCAACCGATCACCTGCCCGGGCGTCGGCAAGGGCCCGGGCCTTGGTCTGCAGGTAGATCCCTCCCCGATTCATTTCGACGGGGACAACCTGGTTTTTCCGGATGATTCTGGGCGCCTCCAGCGCGCGCGCGGTCAGGACGGTTCCCTTGAGCAGGGTGCGCCGCGCGACCTGTCCCACCGCCTCGTCAGGCGAGCTTACCGCGTCGGCAGGACGGCTGTCCGCTGGCATCTCTTCCCAGGAAATATCGGACGCGTCCAGGCGTTTGCCTCTTGGAATGTTTCCGGCTGCCACGGCCACGGCTACGTGAGGCGTAATGGTCACCCGGCAGGGGATCTGTTCCACCGCCTTGCCGTCTACCAGGATCACCGCCTGGATGGTGGCGGCTCCCGAGAAATTCCACCGGGCCGGGATTTTCCAGTCATAGGTGATTTGACCTTCTGGCAGGGCCGCCCGGAGGCGTATCGGCTGTATTTCAATGTCCGTCCGGGAGGGATCCCAGGGCATGGCGGCCACGAGGTGATCGAACAGGGCCTCGGCGAGGCGGGCCGGCGCGAGGTCCTGGGCCTTACTTCTAAGGATAACGGTGGTTGCCCCGGTGAACTGTAATGCCTGGGGGTCGATGCCAGCCTGGCGCAGCCGCATGACGACCATGGATGCGGAGAGGTTTTTCACGCGATCTGGCGGGGGAGCGGTGGTTAGGGGCGTGCCGGCGAAGGTCTCGGCGGGGCCGGTCAAGTCCGCGATATCGCCGAGGGTTACGCTTTCTCCCGGCTTCACCTCGACGGAATCTCGCAGGTGAATCGTTCCTTCCTGGGCGTCGGCAAAGGCCACGACGCCGCAGACGTGCGTCAATATAACCGCCGCGAGCGCGCGAAGGAACATGAAACCATGTGTCGAACGTGAACCGTTCATGGATCAGCAATTACCGCTTGGCGTTGTTGGCCGTCTGGAGCATTTCGTCCGCGCTCTGGATAACCTTCGAGTTGGCCTCGTAGGCCCGCTGCGCGATGATCATCTGGATAATTTCGTCCACCACCTGCACGTTGGAGTTTTCCAGGAATCCCTGGGCGATGGTGCCGAATCCGTCCAGCCCGGCCTGGCCCTCGATGGGCGCGCCCGAGGCAGGAGTTTCCAGGAACAGGTTCCGCCCCAGTCGCGCGTCGAGACCGGCCGGATTGGCGAATCGGGCCAGTTGGATCGTACCGACCACCTGGGGGGCGTTGTCGCCCGGCACCCGCACGGACACATTGCCATCGGTGCTGACGATGATGAGCTCGGCGTCCTCGGGGATATTGATAATCGGGGTCAGCGAGTACCCGTCGGCGGTCATGATGTTGCCTTCCTGGTTACGCTTAAAGGCCCCGTCCCGGGTGTAGGCGATGGTGCCGTCGGGAAGTTCCACCTGGAAAAAACCGTCCCCCTCGATCATCAGGTCCAGGGGGTTTCCGGTCTGGATGGCGGCCCCCGGTGAAAATACCTTGGACACCGCCGAGGCCCGCACGCCGTGGCCGATCTGTATGCCTTCCGGGATGGTGGTCCCGGCGGTGGTTTCGCTTCCGGCGGGCTTGATGGTTTCGTACATCAGGTCCTGGAAGTTGACCCGGCTTTTCTTGAATCCCGTGGTGTTGACGTTGGCCAGGTTGTTGGCGATGGTGTCGATGGTCATCTGCTGGCCCATCATTCCAGTGGCCGCCGTGAACAATGATCGGATCATGCGGTGACTCCCCTTTACCTGGGCATGGCGACCTGGTCGATCAGTTTGCCCAGCGTGTCGTCGAACGCGGTTACCACTTTCTGGTTGGCTTCATAGGCCCGCAGGCCCGCCATGAGCCCGGCCATTTCCGTGCCCAGGTTGACGTTGGAAGCCTCCAGGGCACCTTGTACCACCCGGGTGGCCGTCGCGGCGCGCGCGTCGTTTCCCGCCGCGGTAGCATCGAGCCGGGCTAGGCTGGCGCCTTCCCGGACCAGCCGCTCGGGATGGTCAAATTCATCGATGCGCAGCTTGCCGACGGCCCGGTTATCCACGGTGACGGAACCATCTTCCGCGATGTGGATCGCGCCACCCCGGACATCAAGATACCCGCCCGAAGCCGCCAGAACGGGATAGCCGTCCGGCGTGGTCAATCGGCCCGACGGGTCCACGCTCAGGTGCCCGTTCCGGGTCCAGCGGGGCCCATTCGGCGTTTCCACGGCCAGAAACCCCGGTCCTGTCAAGGCGATGTCCAGTGGGTTGGACGTGGTCTGGAGCGGCCCCTGGGCCGGGTCGGGCCATGTTTCGACCGGTTTCAGGCCACCGCCTGGCGCGGTGGACCGGCCACGGAACCAGGCCGAACTCCGGAGGGTACCCGAGAAGAGATCGTAAAACCCGAGGGATACCGGAATATGCCGCCGGAATCCCGGCGTGGCCGCGTTGGCGACATTGTTGGCGAGCACATCCTGCCGTTCCTGCAGGGTGACCATGCCCGATGCCGCCGCGTACAGTCCTTTCAGCATTTCCAGACCCCTGTATATGTGCCGTCACGGTTTCCCGTGTTTTGTTCAGGACCCAGGCCGCTGTTCCTGCGACGGACCCGGCATGTGGGACGGCATGCCGTGGCGGCGCTGGGCCACACTCAAGGAGGCGGTCCTCATGGGACGTGAAGACCGTTACCTGGAAGTTGCAAGTACCGTGCCCGGTGAATTTTCCGAACAAAACCCCCTTCTGATCGATTCACGCGCGCGCCGGGGGAAAAGACGGAAACTATTTCCAGTCCCCGATGAAAAAACTTCCGGGACATCGCGGTGCCATACCGGGGGGATAAAGGTATAATCCTCGGTAATCCGGGAAAACGAAGGGAACGCAGGAGAAACGGTATGCCGCGTGACTTTCCTGATGCCATGGTGGCGTTATGGGGAGGCGCGCCCGTGGTGGCGGAATGGATCCGGGAACGGTTGATCCGGAGCCTGGGCTGCGAGGTTACCCTGCTTGCCCGGGACCAGTCCCCGGCCGGTTATCTTGCCGCCCGGCGGGTGGATCTGCTGGTGGTGATAACGCCTGGATTCCCATCTGGCCTGGATCGCGTGTTTCATGAAGTGCGCAGGGGATGGCCTCATACCGCGATCGTGCTGATGACCCCGTCGGAAAACCCACGCGCCCATCTCCTGGCGCTGGCAATGGGCGCGGATGACATCTGCCCGATGCCCTGTTCGCCATGGGAACTGGTATCCCGACTGCGCCCGTGGATCGAGCGGTCTGCCCTGTCCCGCCGGCTGGAACGGGAGAGGGGGAGATTTCGATCGCTCTTCGACCTCAGTCCCGAGGGGCTGGTGGCTGTACGCCCCGACACGCTGGAAATCGTGGAGGCCAACCAGGCCTTTTCCCGGTCGGTGCGGAAGGAACTTGATGAACTGAGAGGGGTGCGCCTGGACGCGCTGACCGCGATCGAGGACCGAAAACGGTTCGAACAATGGCTTAAATTGTGTCGCATGGTGGGGCGGGGCACCCTGGCAAACGTCCGCATGGACACCGGCGGGACGTCGCAACCCTACGCGGTTTCCCTGGCCGCGTTCTGTGACAAGGAGGAACAGTGCCTGTTTCTGCATTTCCGGGACATGTCTGAGACGCTGGCCGCGCGGAAACGGCGCGAGGAAGCGACCCGGCGTGATCCGGAAACCGGCCTGCTGGATCGGCGCGCCTTCGAAATACAGGTAAGCACGGCCCGGGATTTCGCGCTGGAACGGCAACTCGCCCTGACCCTTGGACTGGTGGCCCTGGACTGGTTCAAACCGATGGCTACCCGGGAAGACCCGCCCGATGTGATCAACTCCCTTCGCGAGGTGGGCGCGGTTATCCAGGGGGGTATCCGCGTCGGCGCCGGCGATAATGTGTTCCGCTTCGGGGAAAGGACCCTGGCGGTGCTGCTGCAGGGGGTTGGCACCGGGACGGCCCGGGGTATAGCGACCCGGATTCTCCAGGAGTGCGCGGCGCGATCCGGGGGGAGTTATGGCCTGAGCGCGGGGCTGGCCGAACTCTCGGAAGGCATGACCGCCCTGGACCTGGTCCGTCGGGCGGAAGAGGCCCTGCTGGTCGCCCGCAACACCGGCCCGGGGTGCGTGTATCCCTGAGCGGCGGGGGGTTGCCCGGGCAACCGGTCATTGCCTACAATGGCGCCATTCTGTGTTCATGGTAATGGCGGGCGAGGCCCGGTTTATTCATGCGTAAGATTAGTCGTGGACATTTTTTTCAACTCGTGCTACTGCGGGGATGGGCCGATTTCCGCGCGGAAGCCTCCCGGACATGGCTTGGGGTGCTGTGGTGGGTGGCCGATCCCCTGTTGAACATGGTGGTCCTGTACATCGTGTTTGGCGTGTTTTTCCAGCGGAGGACCCCGAATTTCGTGCCGTTCCTGCTGATCGGCCTGGTGTTCTGGCGATTCTTCAACGTAACGGTCATGAACATGGGGACATCAATCCTGAACAACGTGGGCATGATCAGGCAAGTGGCCTTGCCCAAGATTCTCTTTCCCATGATCACGCTGGTGACCTGCACGCTGGAATTTTTCTTCACGCTGCTTTTACTGGTGGTGGTTCTGGTGGTGTTCCAGGTTCCCTTTTCGATGACCATGTTATGGTGGCCGATGGTGTTTGGCGTGCAGTTGCTGGTTGTGCTTGGCTGTGGATTGACCTTGGCCGCGTTCACGCCCTTCGTACCGGACCTGAATAAAATGGTCAACCAGTTGATGCGCATCCTGTTTTACATGTCCGGTATCTTCTACGACGTGCGGGACCTTCCCGAAAAGGCGCGGCAACTGCTGGTGCTGAACCCCATGGTGGTACTGATCGACGCGCATCGCGCCTGCCTCATGGATCAACGGGTTCCGGACTGGCAATCGCTGGCCCTGATCGCTATGGTTTCGCTGATGGGCATCCTGTTCGGCTGGACCTGCATTCGCCGGTTCAATCCCTTGTACGCGAAAAGGATCGCCAGATGAGCGATGGATCCCCACATGGTGTAAATGGGGAAAAGGTCCCCATCGTGGCCGGGGATGCGCCTGGCGCTGGCGTAGCATCTGCCCCGGAACTGGTTCTCCGCGTACGGAACGTGGGAGTGTCCTACTGGATGCGCCACAGTTTCATCCGGCGTCGCCGTTTCTGGGCGTTAAGGGACGTGTCTTTCGACCTGTTTCGAGGAGATTCCCTTGGCGTCATCGGAAAAAACGGCGTGGGCAAAAGCACCCTCCTCAGGCTACTGGCCGGGGTGATGAGCCCGGATCACGGCACCATCATCAATTACGGGGTCACGGTATCCCTGCTGAGCCTGAACCTGGGATTCGTGCCCTACCTTTCCGGTCGCGAGAATATCATCCTCAGCGGGATGTTCCAGGGTATTCCCAAGCGGGAACTGCGCGAGCGGATGGACGCGATTATCCGTTTCGCGGAACTGGAAGAGTTTATTGATGAACCCGTGGCGACCTACTCTTCGGGCATGACCGCCCGACTGGGATTCTCCATCGCACTGAATACCCAGCCGGACGTGCTGCTGGTCGATGAAATTCTGGGCGTGGGGGACGCGGACTTCCAGGAAAAGTCGAAGGCGATCATGAAAGAACGCATCCGGTCGCAGGACACGACCATCGTGTTCGTCTCGCACAATGCCAACCTGATCCGGGAACTATGCAACCGGGCAGTATGGATCGAGGACCGGGTGGTGCAGATCGAAGGCGACACGGGAGCCGTTCTGGACGCTTACACGCGTTTTTTAAAAACCGGCGAAAAACTCGTTACCGCGTCCACCTGAAAACGCCCCGGCTTACCGCTCAGGTAATCCAAACCGGAAATACCGGTTCGCGTTGTTCCAGCAGATGTTCCGCACGATGGCACCAATCCACGTGATCTCCGTCTTTGGGAGACGGCCGCGGCGGATGTCTTCACCGAGCTTGTTGCAGAGGATTCGGCGGAAGTACTCGTGCCGGGGATAACTGAGGAAACTCCGGCTGTCGGTGAGCATGCCCACGAAACGGCTGAGCAGGCCGGTCTGGGACAGAGTTTCAAGCTGGTCTTCCATGCCCCGTAACTGGTCGTTGAACCACCAGCCGCTGCCGAACTGGATTTTGCCGGGCATGGATCCGTCCTGGAAGTTGCCGGTCATGGTGGCCATGACCATGTTGGCCGCGGGGTTGATCGTGTACAGGATGGTTCGGGTCAACTGGTCCGTGGAAGCGACCCGGTCGAGCAGCCTGGCGAGACTTTTCGCCAGGGGCGCGTCGCCCACGGAATCGTATCCCGCGTCGGGGCCCAGCAGGCGGAACATGCGGGTGTTCGTGTTGCGGATGGGCCCGATGTGCAGTTGCTGCGCCCAGTCCATCGCGTGATTCATCCGGAGTAGTTCGGCCAGCATGAAACTCCGGAACCGCAGGCACGCCTCCTGGGGAAGCCGCGTGCCTGACAGGACTTTTTTGTACAGGTCTTCCGCCTCGGCTTGCGCGCAGTCTTCCGCGTAGGGAATTTCGATACCGTGATCGGCCACCCGGCATCCCCGCTCGTGGAAGAACAACTGCCTGCGTCGCAGGGCCTCGAGAAAGTCGCCCAGCGTGGGACAGGACATGTTCGCGGCCGATTCAAGCCGTTCCACGTAGGCCCGGAATGTCGCGGGGTCCTCCACGGCCATGGCCCGGTCAGGACGCCACGTGGGGAGCACCCGCACCGGAAAGGATGGATCTTCCGCGATACGGCGGTGCGCCTCCAGGTCGTCCACGGGATCGTCGGTGGTGCACACGAGCGCCACGTTCATCTTCAGCATGATGCCGCGGGCGGTGTATTCCGGCTGGGCAAGCAGCGCGTTACCTTTTTGCCAGACGTAGTCCGCGGAATCCGGCCCAAACAGGCGGTCGCCAATACCGAAAACCCGCGACAGTTCCAGGTGGGTCCAGTGGTACAGGGGATTGCCCATGAGCCACGGCACGGTTTCCGCCCACCTGTCGAATTTTTCCCGGCTGGGCGCGTCACCGGTGCAGTAACGTTCGGCCACGCCGTTGGCTCGCATGGCCCGCCACTTGTAATGGTCGCCAGCCAGCCAGATTTCCGTCATGTCGCGGAACTGGTGATTGTCCGCGACCTGGGCCGGTGGAAGGTGGCAATGGTAGTCGATGATCGGAAGATCTTTGGCGTAAAGGTGATACAGCAGTCGGGCTTCTTCGGAATCCAGCAGAAAATCTTCCGTGACAAAGATATCTTCACTCATGGAGCATGACCTTACTCAATCCGTGGAAACGCCCCCGGAACCTTTCGCGCGCGATCTCGAAGAATCGGTAATGGTGTTCAGGCCAGTCCCAGAACCCGGTCCATCCGCGAGGCCACGTCTTTCAGGTGGTCCAGGCCGCCCCCGCCGACCTCGGCAGTGGCCCAGCCTTCAAACGAAATGGCGGCCAGTTCCTTCCTGATGGCGGGCCAGTTGGCGCTGCCTTCGCCGATAGGCACGTCGAACCCTTTCCAAAGGCCTTCGTTTTCCATCTTCTGGCGACTGTAATCCTTGATGTGGATCTTTTTGATGCGAGGCCCAAGGGTGTGGATCCAGTGTTCGGACCAGCCGTACCGCAGCACGTTACCACAGTCGAAATACGCCCCCACCTTGGGGTTGCCTACCTCGTCGATAAATCGGGCCGCCTCAAGCGGGCTGACCAGAAAGTTGTTCCAGACGTTTTCCACCAGCATCCACAGTCCCGCCTTCTCGAACAATGGCGCGACTTCCCGGTAGGTGGCCAGGGATTTCTCATACAGCGCGTCGTAATACACGTCGTCACTGACCTGGCCCGGCGCGACAAGAACCGATGTTGCCCCGACCGCCCTGGCGTATTCCAGGCTTTCCGGAATGCCGTCCAGCGACCAGCCGTGAATCACGCCGTGGGGAACGATGCCCGTGGCTTCGGCGGCCTTACGGACGACCTCAGGATCGCCGTCCTTGAGGGACAGTTCGACGCCATCGAAACCGGCTTGCTTGAGCACGGCAAATTTTTCTTCAAGGGATTTACCCTCGCGGATCATGCCGGAGACCACGGCTTTTCGGATTCGTCCGCGGAGAGGCATGTCGTCCTGTCCCATGGCGACGCCACTGAGGCCCAGTCCCGTGACCGCCGCGGCCACGCCCGCGGCCATGATGAAGTCTCTACGATTCAAGCGCATGGTATGGCTCCTTGATGTCCTGTTCAGATATATTGCCCTTTACCCGGAACCGGTACGGGACGATTGGGAACCCGGCCAGCCTGCAGGTCTTCCATTGAGGGGAACAAGGCAACTTCTGATTCGAGGACCTGCTGGTAGGTGACCACTTGGCCGCTGTAGGCCGCCGCCCGGCCCATGATCGCCATGATGTTGCTGTCGATCATGTACTGGCTGTTGTCGATGTGCCGTCCCTCGCGGATCGCGGCGAACAGGGCGTCCAGTTCGTTCTGGTACATGTCGTCCTGTTCCTGGGATTCCCACTTCCACACCGCGTTGCCGTTCCGGTCCAGGATGGTGTGTTCCTGGACCTTGGCTACCCCGGTGGTGCCATAGGCATTGTCGTACACGGCGGTTGAGGCGTTCTCCCACTGCCGGCAGGAACTGAATCCCTTCACGCCGTTTTCCCATTCGAAAACGGTGTTGAAATGATCGTAAATGTTACCGAACTTTTCGTCGGTGCGGACCGTGCGGCCCCCGCTGGCCCACGCCTTGACGGGGGGCTTGTTCCCCATGACCCAGAGCATTTTGTCCAGGCTGTGGATATGTTGTTCGGCGATGTGGTCCCCCGACAGCCAGTCGAAATACAACCAGTTCCGCAACTGGTAATCGAGTTCGCTCCACTCTGGTTTGCGACCCTTGTGCCACAGGCCTCCCGTGTTGTACACGCATTCCACCGCGGTGATTTCGCCGATGGCGCCCTCGTGAATCCGGCGAAGTGTTTCCTGTTTCTTGTGTTCGTACCGGTAGCAGAGGCCGGAAACCAGGTTGACCTTCTTTTCGCGCATGATCCGGCTGGCTTCCAGTACGGCCCGGATGCCGGGACCGTCCACGGCCACGGGCTTTTCACAGAAACAGTGCTTGCCGGCCTCGGCCACGGCGGCCAGGTGGATCGGGCGGAAGCCGGGTGGCGTGGCCAGGATCACGACGTCGCAGCATTCGATCACGCCCTTGTAGGCGTCAAGTCCCGTAAAAATCCGGCTGTCGTCGACCTGTACCCGATCTACCACGCGCCGTTCTTTTTTGATATTGGCAAGGCTTTCCCTTGCCATGTCCTCGAAAGCGTCACCGAGGGCCCAGCAGATCGCGCCTTCGTCCGCGAGCAGGGCGTTCCGGAGGGCGCCGGTGCCCCGGCCTCCACATCCGATCAGTCCGACTTTCAATGGGGCTGCCGCGTCCTGCGCCGTGGCGAGTTTTCCCGCGGCCAGCGCGGCCACGGCGGCCGCGCCCCCCGCGCGCATGAAGGTTCTGCGATCTACCGTCGGAGTAAAGTCCTGTCGCGTCATGACGTGTCTCCTTACTGACCGGGTTTTTCAGGGTCTGCCGGCGTTAGGGTTACCTTGGCGAAATATATCGAGGTTTTTCCCTCGTGAGAGGAATAGTAACTGATCCACAGCAGGCCATCCCAT
This sequence comes from Candidatus Hydrogenedentota bacterium, assembly GCA_018056705.1. Lineage (GTDB taxonomy): Bacteria > Hydrogenedentota > Hydrogenedentia > Hydrogenedentales > CAITNO01 > JAGPFE01. Next base: position 14,259 of record JAGPFE010000062.1, read on the forward strand.
TCCACCACGCCCGCGTAACTGCAGTCACCACCGGAAGGTAGGGTCAGCCAGCTCGTGAAGGTACCGGTTTCCGGGTTGATTTCTCCCACCCCCGTTCGTATCGGATCATACAACCGGACAATGCCGACCAGTCGTCCGTCCTGCAGGCGTACAAGGGCCGGACCGCCGATGCCGACTCTCAGGGGCTTCCAGGTCCACTGGGTATAGGGCGGATGGGCGATGCCCAGAAGTCCCTGGGCCGTGTGGGGATCGCGCCGCTGCAGGCAGTACATCGTGCCATCCGGGCCAAAAGTCAGCGAGGACTCCGTCAGCCACGCGCTGGGTTCCGTGGCAGGAATTTCGGTGATTTTTTTAAGTTCCGCGAGATGTTTTCCCCCGTAAAGGCGGAGGGGTTGGTCTACCGCGTGTCCCGTGGCGTACCCCATGCCCCAGATGTCAGGACCAAAGCAGGTCAACTTCCAGATCCAGTAATTGGGATCACCCACTGGGGTGGCATCGGTCCAGGTTTCCCCGTCTGGAGAAGTCCAGAAAAAGGTCTGGTGCGTTTCCTTGGTACCGTCCTTATTTTGGATGGGCTTGTGCCACGCGGCCGCGGCCACAAGGGCCAACTGGTTGTTCGCGGTGACCGCGAGTCCAAGGTCCCGAAGGTCCGCCTTGTCCATCGTGATGCGCGCGGCGGATTGCCACGTGGAACCGTCCCCGGACCGTAATATCCGTATCGCGCCATCCGGAGATACATGCCCGGCGCCTTCCCGGAACGCGCAGAACCACTGGTCCCTGAACCATACCAGCGAAGTGAAGGCGTTGTGTGGGGCAGCGTCCCAGATTTTCTGGCACGAGATAATTTCAGGCCTATTCCCCGCGGTCGCGGGAAGCGCCAGAAACGCCACGAGCAGGCATTGCATGGAAACGTGGGTGATCCAGCGCATGTCCAGATCCTCCTTCCATCCGGAAAGCATAACTGGCTGAAGCGGGTTCAATCAAACGTTGATTCAGGATTACTTTGAGGATTCAAATGTCAGGGTAAACCGGAATATGCCTTCTTTTTCCACCGGTCTCGTGACGGTCAACCGAGTGAGCGTGCCACTTATATC
>JAGPFE010000114.1 GCA_018056705.1 Candidatus Hydrogenedentota bacterium
GGCGGAACCAGCCCGCCCCATACGGCGGGACGGCCGGTAATATCCTGTCTCCAGGCATCAAAGTTCCACGTCACCTCGGCCTCTTCTTCTGATTCCGGCGACACTTCGTTGAGCAACCGCTCCAGCCGGGCCCGGTCCGCGGCCACCGGATCATTAAACAGCGCCAGCACCAGAACCGCCCCGCTGAGGACTACCGCGCCAACGCCGGCTATGTTGATCAACCGGTTCATGATCACTCCGTAACATCCCGGATCAGCAACGCGTACAGCGACACGGCTGCTCCGGCGTTTTCGAGGGTAAACCGGGGACACGCCACCCGTTCACCGTTGCCCGAGGGCATGAAACGCACCGTGTAGCGGTGCGTGCCGTCGGGGCGCATCGGTTCCGGCGTGGGATACGTCCTGCCGTCCGCGTCCCCCACGCCCAGCGTGACATGGCCCGAAGCGGCCGCCTCCACAATCATCTCGAGGGCCGTTTTCGCCGGCAACCGCCGGGGCAACTCGGCCACCGCGCCGTCCCCGGTGGCCCGGACGCGCAGGTACGGTCGGCCGTTGGGGTCCTCCTCGCGGGTGGCCGCGCACTGCTTCACGGTCCATTCCTCGGGGTTCAGCGGAATCCTCCCCCTGGGAGACGCCTTGGCCGCCGCGCTACCCGCGCCGTCGCCTGCCTTAAGGAAATCCGCCAGTTCCGGCGGTGGCGTGTAGCCATCTGCCACGGTCCGGGTAATATCGATCACCGCGCTGACCACGGGGTTGTCAGGATTACGGCTGATTTCCAGTCGGTCGATCCGCAGAGACTGGGGGCTGCTCTGCAACCGTTCCAGGAAACTGACCAGATCGTTGATATTGGTCTGGGGGATACGCAGGTTCAGCAGGTACTGGCGGTAGCCTTTTCCCCCCTCGGTCATCTCGCCCTTACCGAGTGAAGGAATTTCCACCAGGTTGCCCATTTCGTTGGGCACGTTCAGGGGCTTGCCGGTCTCGTCCAGATCCTGGGGGACTTTCCGGGCAAGACGATATATCTCCTGGCGCAACCGGTCGTGGATCTCGGCCTCGCTCCACTGGCTGGAATGTTGCGCGGCGATTTTCGCGTAGGCGGACTCCACCGCCGCGCGGCGCGCGATCTGCTGCCGGTAATTCAGCAAGGTATCGGCCAAGGCATTCGCCCGCGCGTCCAGTTCGCTCAGCCGGTTCATGGCGGTTTGCCACACCGTGGTTACCAGGAACAGCGCCACGGCCACCGCCGTCAGCAGGGCCAGACGGCGTTCCCGCGGAGCCAGGGTTTTCCAGGTGTTCAACGCCCACCGCAACATATTATTGGGAACGGTTCGCATCCCTGCCCTCTTCCTCCGGTGGCGTCCTGGGAATATCAATCTGGTAGGTGAAAATCTCCTGGTTCTGTTCCATGGCTTTCTGTTCGTAGAGACTTCGGGCCGCCGCGAAAAAGGCCAGGGCGGGCGCCTGTTCCCCCTTGGCCCGCAGGTTCTGGGCGTACTCCGCCACGTCATCCACGGTTTTCGCGCGTCCCCACACGGTAATGCCGTCATTCCGGCTCAGGGAAACCCGGGTGATATTCACCCGGTCCTGAGGCACGGCACTCACCACGGCCGCCAGTTGTTCCAGAATGGATCCTGACCGGTCCACCTGGCGCCGCAGAATATTCAGTTGTTCCCGCATCTCGGCTATGCCCTTCGCCCGGGGTTCGAGTGCCTGCACCTGTTGCTCGAGTTCCACGATATAGGCCACCCGCCGGGACACCTCCACCCGGTACGCGACGAACAACAACACCACGGCCGCGGCCAGCATCACCCCCACGCGGGTGAACAGGTCCGACAGCCGGCGTCCCCGAGCGGCGACCCGCAGGCGTTCGGGGGTAAGGTCCACTTCGGTTGCCGCGTCGTCCTCGACCAGCGCGCCCACCGCGCACCATGCCGGGGCGGAAGCGCCCGGTGCCCCGGACACGGCGATGCCGGGTACCGCTCCGCCCGCCTCGAACGGCGCGCAGTCCAGGTTCAGCCTGGTCGCGAGCGCGCGGCACAACGCCCCGGTATCGCAGCCATCCGCGCCCACCAGCACCCGCCGCACGCCCGCCTCGTCGTCCGCCGATTCCCTCCGGTACATGGACAGAGACGAGCGGACCTCCGCCGCCAGGTCATCGGCCGCGACATCCTGAATAATACCGCTCCCGCTGACCGGCTGCTCCGGGTCTCGGCATACCGCCGTCCAGTCCACCGCGTTCGACACGCCCCGGCTGTAGACCAGGGCACCTCCGCGGAACACCGCCACTTCCAGTCCCCCGGGAAGTAACAGTACCACGCCAACCGCGTCCCCCCCGTCAACGGGTTTCAGGCGCGTAAGGCACGTCGTGCTCAGGACCACCCGCTCCGGGTGAATCCCCAGGGACTCGCAAAGGGTTACCGCCCGTTCCACCACGTCCCGGTGCGCCAGGGCCGCAAACACCCGCGACTCGCCGTTCGGCAACCGATCCAGCACCACGTGATCGATGATGACTTCCTCGGCGGGATAGGGTACGTACTCTTCCGCGCTGAGGTGAAGCATCGCGTCGATTTCCGCGGCATGCTGGCTGGGCAGGGTAAGCACCCGGGTAGTGACTTCGTGCCTCGGCAGCACCAGGATCACGTTACCGTCCCGCTTCAGGTTTTCCCGGGCGTCCAGGTCGGCCAGGATCTGGCGGGTCGCCTCCGGTGATTCCTCGGACAGCAACCGCGTTTCCTGGGCCACGCATACCCGGATCCGGCCCCGCCGTTCGAAACGCGCCCAGGCGAGACCATTCGCCCCGATCACCAGAACGGACACGGTATCTTTTTTACGAGCCAATCGGTTTCTCCTGCCAGTCAACTATAACGGGTCCGTCCTCAGAAAGGGTTACAACCGCGCTACAAAAGGCCCGAACCCGACCGTTTCGACGGGTGGCCAGTCCACTAATCTTAAAACAGGTAGAATCGACCTTGCAAAAGCGCCGTATCGCCTCGAGGGACTTTCCCTGGATACCCGCCACCCGGGTCAGATCGTCCAGGTTCATGACACCCCGGTCATCCTCCGTGTCCAGTTTCCGGTCATCACCCGCGCGGAAACTCAGCCAGGCATCCACGTCCTGTTCCTGGATACCGGGAATACACATCAGGACCTCCCGGGACGCGGTATTGATGTTGATCATGCCGTCACCCCATACCGTCAGCAATTTACTCAGTCCCGGTTTCCGGTCGTCACCAAACCAGTCCTCGTCTTCCACGCCCCGGAAACTCCGCAACTCCTCAAGCGCTCGGAACACGGTTACCCGGTTCTCCGGGTCCTCCTCGTCCTGCCAGCTTCGCCGGGCAAGAATCCGCCGCAAGACGGTCCGATTCAGCGATGGAATATTCCG
>JAGPFE010000063.1 GCA_018056705.1 Candidatus Hydrogenedentota bacterium
GGTATCGGAGTCGGACGCGGGCCAGTACCAGTGCGAGGTGAGTGACAGCGTGACGTCGGTGACGTCGCCGGTGTTCACGCTGGTGATCGGTTCGGGCGTGCCGGTGGCGGGACCGGCGGGGCTGATGCTTGTGGGTCTTGGCCTGGCCCTGCTGGGCGCGAGGTCGTTCCGGCGTCACTCGTGACCTGGTGGGTTGAACGCGGTTTCCCGGGGTCCGGTTCGCGCGGCGTGATGCCGCGGGCCGGGCCCCGGCTTTTTCCCGCGGGTTACGAGGAAAGGATTACGACCTTCTCGGCAAGTCGCGCGATCTGCTCTGTATCGAAATGGCCGATGTCCCAGGTCATGGCATTGGCGGCACCCGCGGCCGTGCCCAGCCGGGCCAGGAGTTCCAGATCGGCCGCGCCGTCGGCGGTGGAAATCGCCATGCCCGGCAGCGGAGCGTATCCACCCAGGCACAAGGCCATGGCGGCTACCATGGCGTCCCCGGACCCCACGGGATTGACCTCCCGGACCCGGGGCGGTTTTGCCCGAAACCGGCGGTATCCATCCGAAAAGTACGCCCCCCGCCTGCCCTCGGAGATAACGACAATCCGGACGCCGAGCCGATGGAACGTGTCCGCGGCTTTGGCGTAGTCGTCCGATGTTTCCAGGGGATAGCCCAGGAAGGCTTCCGCTTCTTCACGGTTGGGCTTGACCATCCAGGGCCCTTCGGGCAGGGCCCGACGGAAGACCTCTCCGTAGGCGTCCAGGATAACGGGAATTCTGCGGCGGGCGGCCGCGCGGATCGCTTCCGCGTAGAGATCGTCCAGCGTGGGGCAGGGTGTGGAGCCGTTCAGCGTCACCACGCCCGCCCGCGCGATTTCCCGGCGCGCCACATCGATGGCGTGCCGGGCCTCTTCGGGCGTGACGGAGGGTCCGGGTTCGAACAGGGCAGTTTGCCGGTGCCTGCCGGTTTCCAGGACGGTGGTGATCGTGCGGGTCCATCCGGCTACCGGGATCGTCACGCAGGGCACGCCATCTTCTGTTTCGAGCATGTGCCGGACGTGTTCGCCGGTCAATCCGCCCGCCACGATGATGGCGCGGGTCTGTCCGCCCATGGCGCGGACAGCCCGGGAAACATTGCACCCCTTGCCCCCCGCGACGCAGGACCATTTCGAGCCCCGGATTTTCCGGCCGGGTCGCAGGGGAACATCAATAAACAGGGTCTTGTCCACGCACGGGTTCGGCGTTATCGTGACCACGGGGCCTGGTTGAGCGTGCCGGTCCGTCATGGCGAAACGGATTTCAGGTCCCTGATGCCGCCGCGCGCGGGGTCACGCGGATTTCGAAGCCGTTTCCTCCCTCCACGGGGAAGGCCAGCCATTTACCGTCCGATTCAAACTTGACCCGGGATCCGCCTCGCTTGACGCCATCCACGCTCCATCCGGAACCGAGTTGCACGTAGAGCCGGGTATTCTGCCCCGCCCCCGTGATGACTCCGGTCAGCGTGCCCGCCGCGGCATCCCAGTTCAACCGGCTCAGCCAGTCCATGCCGTACAGGGCGTCGGGAAGGATACCCATTACCTGGGGATCGGCAGATTCCGTGAGGATACGCCACGTTGTAAATGCGCCCGTGGCGGGGATATCCTCGGCGGCGACTTCAATTTTACCTTCCTGGTTCAGCCGGCAGAGGCGTGCCCCGGCCGGGCCGAGTCCCAGTTCCTTCGGCCAGTTCCATGCTTCCGCGCCACTGAACAGCAGGACCGCGCGGCCAAACTCGGCACCCGATGGAGTGGTCAACCGGGCCTGCCAGCGCAGGGGAACTTCTCCACCCAGTGTGAGGGGTTGACCATGAACGGCTGGGGCGTTGAGCGCGGCTGCCACGCGCGCGGCCTGTTGATCCGGCACGCGGCCGGACCAGAGCAGTTCCACCGGCCCCTGCCAGAGCCGGAGCGCCAGCGCGGTTTCTTCGTCCAGGGCGTTACCCAGGCCCGAGAAATTGACCCGGACGGCGGCCAGTCGCGCGTGGTAGGAGCCCGGCACGGCTGTCAGGGTGGCCGCTTCGAGCAGGGCGTCCCGTTGGGGCTTGATTTCCGGCGCCGTTTCGGGATACACCGGGATGCCGTCCCCGGCGGCCTGGGCGGCACCGATAGCCCGCCACCAGGCCTCTTCGCGGGAAACGCCAAAATGTGCCAGGGCCACGTCGGGAATCTGTGACCTGGCCACGACCACGAACCCGAACCCTTGGCGGATCAGTTTCCGCATCCGTTCGGTGATGTAAGCAGCACCATCAGGGTGGGTCGGATTAACCCATCGTCGACCGTCATCCGTGCTGACGGCCCAGGCATCGTTGCCCCCCTGGATCAGGAGGGGATCCACAGTGATCCCCGGAGTGACACCTGCCCCGCTGAGTTCTTTGGCCACGCGGCTTATGTCTCGGGGATATCCCGGCGCGCCTCCCTCGAGACTACCCGGTACGCCTTCCCAGTTCCAGGGGACCAGGGCGTATCGTATACCGGCGCTTGCCGCCGCCGCGGCCGCGCTTTTCAGCACGTTGAAACCCTCCGTGTCCGGGATGGTGACCCAGGCGCGGGGAGCTTTTTCTCCTGTTTTCGGCCAGTTCAGCATGCTGAGCAGCCAGCCGTAGTCCGAAACGGCGCGCATGGGTAGTTTCCCGATGGAAATGAACAGGTCGTCGGATTCGAGGGTTTCACCCGGGGCGATCCGGCAAACCGGCGCGCAGTCCATTTCAATGGATCCCTGCCACGCGCCCCCCGCGGGTTGCAGGTCCACGCGGCCCAGGCCGCGTCCCGCGGGGATCAGGGCGAACACGATCCCGATTCCCCGTCCCGGCGCGGTGAATTGCATGAAAGTGGGAGAACCCTTTGGATCGGGACGCAGGACGCCTCCCGGCGCGGTAAGGCAACGGGTAGTGGTCTGCGTGTCGTCACCCAGTCCGGCGATTGAACCCGCGTTGAAGCGAGCGATCGTGACCCGGCGGATACCCCTTGGCTGCTCGCCGTCATTTCGTATGCCAACGCGTATCAGCCAGAAGGGAAAACCCTGGAAGGAAGACAGGCGATGCCAGATGACCAGGCCTTCCGACGGGGCAAAGGTGGTGGTGTAATGGGTGCCCGCGCCCAGCACGGGATGGGTGAACGATTCCCGGGCGCATTGCGCGCCAGCCCGCCCCAGGGCATCGTGGGTGAGCACGCGGCCGTCTTCCAGTTCCACGGAAAAACCGACATCCCGCGCGAGTGTTTCAAGGTTCATTCGTTCGTCGGTGAGACTCTCCACGATAATGCGCCACTCGGCATCTTCTTCTGAGTAGTCCAGGCACAGCCCGTCCGAAGTCAGGGTGTAATGGTTTCGCAATGACCATGGCTTGCGTTCAGGCGGCGTTTCCGGCGCTTTTTTGGCGCGGGAAGTTGATTTCTTCGACGTGGATTTGGTTGCCGCGGGCTTGGGAGGCTCGGCAGCTCCAGCCTGAACAATCGGCCAGCATGCCGTCGCGAGACCCACCAGCAGGGCCAGGACTCCCAACGCGAAACGTGACTGAACTTTCATGGAGAACTCCTTGGTAAGATGTCTTGTCCCCCTCCATGTTGAATCGCGGGGCATTATACCGCATGGAGTACCCCGCAGTTTTACGCGTCTTACCATGAACGCCCCCGCCAAGATGTAATGGTCAGTTGAGTTTGACCGGGTGAATCGTGTATAAGTAATTGAAGAAACTGAACTTGCCGGATTTTTCGTTTTTTCCGGATGGCCCGCGGCGCGGGACGGAATGGGAGAACGACCGTGACAGTTACCAAGCGGGAACTGACCCTGCGTATCGCGGGAAAACTGGGCATGCCCCCCCAGGACGCCGCCCGGATCGTCGAAGCCCTGATCGAAACCCTAGCTGGGCGATTACTCCAGGGAGAGCGTTGGGAGTTTCGGGGATTCGGCGTGTTTGAGGTCCGTGAACGGGCGGCCCGGCAGGGCCGGAATCCCCGCACGGGTGAGGTGGTCCCTGTTCCCCCCCGTCGGGCGGTGGTGTTTCATCCCGGTAAATTCATGAAACAGGAGGTGGCCCGCTGGGACAGTGTGCTCCTGAAACGGGAGACCGGAATGGTTCTCCCTGGCGTTCAGGAGCCTGTTCCAGGAATCGATACGGGTTCCGCCGGGACCATGTCCGCCGCGGATGGCGGGCCCGGAACGGATGAGGGACTGGAGACGTGACCGACCGGGTGTCGCGGATATTTCCGGGCCCGGATGGGGACGCGCCCGTCCTGCTGGCGGTTGATGGATCGTCCCGTTACTGCAGCCTTGCGGTGGGTATCGCCGGTCCCGCGGAGGAGCCTCCCGCTTTTCACGTGCTGGCCGAAATTACGGCCGATCTGCACCGCGCGCACGCGGAGCGCCTGTTGCCCCTGGTGGAGCAGGTAATGGACCTCGCGGGGCTGACCCGGGATCAGGTTACCCACCTCGTGGCGGTGGTGGGCCCCGGGTCGTTCACGGGCCTGCGCGTGGCCCTCGCGGCCTGGAAAGGCCTGGCCCTGGCGTGGCATCTGCCCCTGGTTGGCGTGTCGACCCTGCGGGCCCTGGCCCTGCAGTGCCCGTCGCGGGATGGATGGATCGCGCCGATGCTGGACGCGAAAATGGGCGAAGTATTCGGCGCGGTATTTCGCTGGCGGCACGACGGATCCATCGAAGTTGTGGTGGAGGAGCAGGCCCTGTCGCCCGGCCAGTTTGCCGGGAAACTGGCGGGCCTTGGCGGCACGGTATACGCCCTGGGTGACGGATTGTGGCGTTACGGTGACGTGTTGCGTGACGCGGTGCCGGGCCTGGTCCCGTTATCGAGGCCCATGGGCACGCCGCGCGCGTCTACCGTGGGGCTTGCCGCCGTATGGCGCCTTCGGGACAAGGAAGCACTGCCGGATCCCTCCCGGGTGAATCCGGTGTACCTGCGGGCGTCCCAGGCGGAGGCGGCCCGGGCGTCCCGGGGAGAGACCGTTCATGACGGAACCGACTGAACAGAAAGCATGCGCGCCGGAGTACCGCCTGAAATTCAAGCGGCTCGGCATGAATCATATCCCCAGGGTGTTGTTGCTGGAACGGGACTGCTATCCCGATCCATGGACCCAGGGCATGTTCCTGCAGGAACTGGAGAACGTCAATTCCCATTTCTACGTGGCATACCTGGACGAGACCCTCATGGGCTATGGCGGGTTCTGGCTGCTGGTCGATGAGGCGCACGTTACCCGGGTGACGGTGGCCCCGGTCCATCGACGGCAGGGTTACGGCATGGAGATCATGCGTTTTCTGATGGATCGGGCCTACAAGGCCGGCGCGGTACTCATGCGCCTGGAAGTGCGGGAAACCAATACCCCGGCCCAGAAAATGTACAAAAAACTTGGTTTTGTCACGGAAGGCCGGCGGCCGGGGTATTACCAGACTACCGGCGAAGCGGCCATCCTGATGGCTTACCGATTCTGATCATCACCGGGGTCATGGGAGGGGTGAGCGGAAGAAATACCGGAAGGTTACCGTTCCCCGAAAACCTCGGCTTCGAACCGGTACAGTCGCGCGCCGGGTTGTTTCCATGCGTTCGGGCCTGCCCCGGTTTTGCGGCAAATGCCCTCCAGGAACCCCGCGATGTCCCAGCCCTGTTCTTCGGGTACCTGGGGAAGCAGTACGCCCGCCCGTCCGTCCGGCATGCGGAGGAAGAGTCCGTCCCGGCCAATGACAATGTCGTCCGGTCCGGAAACAGGAACCAGGGGTGAACCCGGCTCTGGACCGGGAATGAGCACGGAAATTTCCACGTCGATTCCCGGGAATTCGGAAGGTGACAGGGGGGGGAACCGGGGATCGTGAAAGGCCGCGTTGATGGCCTGTTCCCGAACGACCCGGGCCAGCGACTGGTCCGCGAACAACTGGCCGATGCACCCGCGCAGTTCGCCACGACGGTGTAATGTGACAAAAGCCCCCGCTGGCTGGCCAAGCCGACCACCGTGCTCGATGGGGTCCTCCGGCGGCGGCGCGTCCCGCCGCAACCGGGCGGCTATGCATTCCCGGGCCAGGCGTAACAGGTATGCTTTTTCGATGTCGTTGAGCCACGGCTGTCTGGTGTTCATTGTGAGGCACTTTCCCTTGGTTGGGCAGGGTCAGCGGGCGCGAGCGGCGGAGGCGAGCCTTGGGACTGGGATGGCGCGGACGCGGCGGGCACCGGCAGGTACGAGGGCAGATCGGGCGGAAGGGGATAATTGGGCACGGGTTTCATCGGCAGGGGGTGGACCGTGTCCGGGTGGGCCGGAAGCGCGGGAGTGGACGGATCGAGGAAAACGAAGGCCGCGTAACTGATGGACCGGTCCCAGTTGTTCATCAGTTCTCCCGTGGTCAGGTAATCCACCAGTCTCGGTTCAACCCTGCTCGGCAGTAACCGCAGCAGCACGCTGATCGCGGCCCGGCCATCGATGGCGTTTCCGGTTTTCTCAACGTAGCGGTCGAAACCGTCGGCGTCCATGGCCAACACGAGATCAAAGGCCTGTCGGTCGAGCCGGGCAATGCCTTCAGGAATGTCGCTATTGAAGGGGCGGTTACTGAAATCGTTTCCAAAATGAGTAAAACCGCTGACGGCGATGACCAGGGTCCGGTCCGTGACCAGGGGCTGGATCAGGCGGGCGACCGCCGCGGCCCGGGAGGGGCTGAACTTCCCGCCTCCATCAGCAAGGCGTCCCACCAGAACGGGTACCAGCCGGAAATCCACCAGCCGTTCCTGCAGGAAGGGCAACACCGCTTCAATACCTGGCTCGATATCATGGGGTCCGGGACGACGGGGTGGCCTGGGGGGCTGGGAAACGAACATCGTGGATATGGACAGCCGACCCAGGGCGTCGTTATCCAGGGTCACCGGACCGAGGGGCGTCAGAAACGCGTCGGCTTCAGGGATGGCGCAATCGTCGATCGCGACGTAGTGAGAAGGACACAGGATGATCACCCGGTCGTACTGTCCCGGCCGCAGGCTTTTCAGCGCGGAGGCCGTGACAGATCCCCCCGCGCCGACCGCGGCGGGCGGCACGATACAGGCCATTACCTGGGAAGTGAAGATGGGCGCGTCCGACGCTTCAAACCGGTCACGCACCGCGCTCAGCAGTGCCCCCGGGTCTTGAGGGTAATACCGACCCGCCCACGCGGGCAGCCGGACCACCGCGGTTTTTCCGCCTTTTGTGGACGGGGCGCCGGCCAGCGGCTTTTTCGGCGAGTCGACCGGTTCGGCGGGCGGGGAAATGGAAGTGATGGAGCGATCATGGGCCGTGTTTGGCTCAGGCTGCCCGATGGCCTGGGTGACCATCCCGGCGCACAGCAACGCGACGCAAGCGATCATGCCCCCCACCCGTGAACAATAAGTCCAAGGTACGCGCCGAGCGCTTTTCTGTCCGTGTGACGTCATACGCACGCGTTGGTCCCTCTCCTGACATTTTAACGGAGATGGCGGGTGGATCGACTTAATTTTGGGTAGGATTCACGGGCGGTTTCTGGTAGACATCGTTGACGTATCCGGCTTGTGGTACAATATTCCCGCGCGCGTAGCGGGCGGGAAAGCGTTCATATGGTTTATCGTGGCAAGGCAGGGATGTCTCTTGGACTGGTGATCCTGGCAATCCTCATGACAGGTCTGCCGGTGGGAGCCCAGGAGATCAACCCGGGCGGCAAGGGAACAGGTTTCGTGCTGCCGCCGCCGGACGATCCCTTCTGGCGGATGGAAACGGTTCCCAGGGATCACGACAAAGAGACCTTTCCTGCCGTGTTTGACTGGCGGATGCTTGGCGGCGTCACGCCGGCCAAGGACCAGGGGGGATGCGGCAGTTGCTGGGCCTTCGCCACTATTGGGGTGGCTGAAGCGGCCATCCGGATCCGCGATGGCGTGGTGGTGGACCTTTCTGAACAACACCTGCTGGGGTGCAACAGTTCGGGATGGGGATGTTCGGGAGCCCTGTGGGCCTACCAGTGGCTGATTGACACCCAGGACAAGTGCGGGCGGATCGGGGCCTTGCTCGAATCGCAAATACCGTATACCGGCGATGACACGGACTGTAATTGCGCTCCCCAGCCCGTTTATCGGTTTAACAGTTGGGGATACGTGAATGGCTTGACGCCTTCCGTGGCGGATATCAAGTCAGCACTCATGCGATATGGTCCGGTTGGGGCGGGCGTGGTCAGTTCCGTGCTGGGGTCGGGATCGGGCGTTATTGGCGGTTGCGCCTCTTACTCATTCTGGGACGTGGACCACGTGGTAGTGATCGTGGGGTGGGACGACACGAAGGGGACCAGCGGCGCATGGATCATCAAGAATTCCTGGGGTGAAGACTGGGGGGACAATGGCTTCGGTTATATCGAGTACGGGTGCGCGCAGATTGGTTTTGGCGCGACCTACGTTGCCTATGGGGACACGATGACCATAACCCCAGCCGTGGGATTGGAGGCCCAGGGCGAGGCGGGCGGTCCCTTCACCCCTTCGCAACAGGCGTACACGGTGAAAAACGATGGCTCCACCAGCATTTCCTGGTCCGTGACGGCGCCATCGTGGGTGACCCTGTCCCAGTCGGGAGGGACCCTGGCAGCAGGCGCGCAAACCACCGTGACGGCCACGCTGAATGCCGCCAATCTCTCTCCGGGCACCTACGCGGGTGACCTGGTATTCGTGAATGCCGCCACGGGATACGAGCAACGCAGACGATTCACCTTGACGGTGCTCGCGCCGGTTCTGTATGCCTTTCCCCTGGACACGGATCCCGGGTGGGCCCGGACGGGGGACTGGGCGTTTGGTAAGCCCACGGGCCAGGGTTCCAGGAACCCGGATCCCACGGCGGGATTCACCGGTAACAACGTATTTGGTAACAACCTGAGCGGTGACTATCCGAATAACGCGCCGATCATGACGCTGACGGCTGGACCCCTGGATTTTTCTTCGGCCCATAGTGTGACCCTGGAATTCCAGCGGTGGCTCGGCGTGGAGCAGCGCCAGTACGACCGGGCAGCGCTGCAGGTCAGTCCGGACGGATCCACCTGGTACACCCTATGGGAGAATCCGGACAGCGATCTTTCGGAATCGGGGTGGTCCCGGCAAACCTTTGACCTGGGCGCGCGGGCCGATGGGGTTGCCACGTTTTATGTTCGCTGGGAACTGGGGCCCACCGATAACAGCGTGACATTTTCCGGATGGAATATCGACGACATCATGTTCCGCGGGATCACGACCGGCGGCGGTCCCGGCGAACCGGTCGAGATAACGTCCATTGAAGACCTGCAGAAGATCGGAAATGATCCCGCGTGGCCCGCCAACGGACGCTATTACCTGACTACCGACCTGGACGCGTCGGCCACGGCGACATGGAACGCCGGAGCGGGTTTCAGCCCGATTCTGGATTTTTCCGGCGAGTTCGACGGACAGGGCCACTGGATCCGCGGTCTTGTGATCAATCGGCCTGGCACCAACCAGGTGGGATTGTTTGGGACCGTCGCGACCGGGGGCCGGATTCAGCGGCTCGGCCTGGAGAACGTGAACATCCGGGGAAACCTGCTTACCGGTGGCCTTGCGGGAGTGAACCGGGGGAACCTCTCTTCCTGCGTGGTGACGGGAATGGTTACGGGGAGTGATGTCACGGGAGGCATCGTGGGATCCAACGCGGGAGGCACGCTGGCGGACTGCCGCGCTTCCGTAACGTTAAGTGGTGGCGTTCGAGTTGGCGGGGCGGTCGGCGAGAACTCCGGGCCGGTGACCCGGGCCTTGTCCACGGGGCCCGTGTCGGGGAGTTCCAATGTGGGAGGACTTGCCGGGTGGAATGGTAACAGTATTACGGCATCTTTCTGGGACCTGGATTCCTCGGGGGTGAACTGGTCGGCGGGTGGCACAGGACTTGGCACTTCGGCCTTGTGGCAACGTTCCACCTATGAAGCGGCAGGTTGGGATTTTAACGCAACGTGGTGGATCCAGGATGGAGCGGGTTACCCGATACCGGCATGGGCTGGTACTCCTGATACAACGCCACCGGTGCCTCCAGCCGTTCAGAGTTCTTCTCATACCGTGAATGGCCTGAGCAGAGATCGGGTGCTCTACATGGCCTGGCAGGGCGCGGAAGATCCTGAATCGGGTATCGCGGGATACGCCTGGACATTTTCCATGGATTCCGGGGCGGATCCCGGGGAGGTGATTCGCACGATTCACGCCACGGACCCGCACGAAGTCACTTCTGATCCGCTGGCGGATGGCGCGTGGTATTTCCGGTTGCGGGCGCGCAATGGAGCCGGGCTCTGGTCAGATCCCGTCACGTGGGGTCCGGTTACGATCGATGCCACGCCGCCGGTGGTAACCCTGAATGGATCCGCGACGGTCACCGTGGCATGTGGTTCCAGTTACCAGGAGCCTGGCGCGACCGCCTGGGATACCAGGGAAGGGGACGTGTCCTCCTCCCTCGTGGTGGAAGGCTCCGTCAATCCGGCAGTGCCGGGCGTGTATACGCTTACGTGGACAGCACGGGACGCGGCCGGCAACTTGGGAAGTGCTGTGCGGGAGGTGCGGGTGGAAGACGCCGAGCCGCCGGTAGTGACGCTGAACGGACCAGTGGAAGTGTCGCTGAACTGCGGGGACGGGTGGACGGATCCGGGCGCGTCGGCGGTGGATGCCTGCGATGGTCCCCTGGGCGTGAGCGTGGAAGGCGGCGTGAACACGGGAACGCCGGGCTTGTACGCGTTGCGGTACACGGCATCTGACGCGGCTGGACATAGCGTGTCGGTGACACGTCAAGTGCGGGTGGAAGACGCCGAGCCGCCGGTAGTGACGCTGAACGGGGCGGCGGAAGTGTCGTTGAACTGCGGGGACGGTTGGACAGACCCGGGCGCGTCGGCGGTGGATGCCTGCGATGGCACATTGCCCCTGCTGGTAACCGGATCGGTCAATCCTTCCTCCGCGGGAATCTACCCCATCCAGTACACCGCGACGGATGCTGCTGGTCACGCAGTGTCGGTACTCCGTCAAGTACGGGTGGAAGACGCCGAGCCACCGGTGATTACGCTCAATGGGGACCGGGTGGTAACGCTTCGCCAGTATGATGTTTTTACGGATCCGGGCGCGGGGGCGCTGGATGCCTGTGAAGGAGCGGTCAACGTGACCGTATTGGGACAGGTGAACACCGCTGCCATCGGACTCTATTACCTGGATTACGCCGCGGTGGACCGTTCCGCCAACCAGGCCATTGCGCGTCGCACCATCATCGTGAATCCCAGGACGCACTCGGCAGATACCAACGGGAACGGTCGGATTGACATGGAAGAATTGCTCCGGGTGATCCAGTTGTTCCAGGCGGGACAGTACAGTATCGCGACGGGCGGCGCGAGCGAAGATGGGTATCAACCGGGCCCTGGTTCCCAGGATGGATCCGCCCATGACGCTGATTACGCGCCCCGGGACTGGCGGATTTCCGTGGAGGAACTCATGCGGGTCATCCAGCTGTATCACCTTGGCGGGTATCGAACCTGCCCCGATGGGGAAGACCTGTACTGCGGCGCCGCGCGTTGATTTCAGGCGGAAGGCGTTTCCAGCGATCCGAAGAGGATTCAGGCGTTGTGCTGGTCGGGCACCCGTTCCACGTTAACCGCCTGGGGGCCACGGTCGGTTTCGAGCAGTTCGTACGTGACCAGGTCTCCTTCCTGCAACGACCGGTAGCCTTCCATGCGTATGGAACTATAGTGCACGAACACGTCCCGTCCATCTTCCCGGGTGATGAATCCCCATCCTTTCTGGTTACTGAAGAACTTCACCTTGCCGGTACGTCGCTGGGTTTCCCCTTGCGGAGGGGAAGAGAGATGTCTGCCGTTTTCCGCGCGCGTCAGTTCCATCTGATTTTCCACGACCGTTCTCTCCATTACGTACGGAGCGAAATCTGTTGTCTCTTAGTGTATCCCTTTTTCGCTTATTTGTCAATACTTTTGTTAAGCGATTCAATCAGTCCAATCATCCGTTGAGACCAGTTAAGGTTTGGATCCGGATAACGTAATTCCAGTTCGAACCGGGCGACGCGCGCATGCGCGGCGAACAGGATTTCAGGCATAATCAGGCTTACAGGATACAATCTGGAATACATGGCGAACCTGTGGAGAGCGAGGCATGAACGACACGTCGAGGCAACGGCAGGAGATTAACCTGTCGGTCAACACGAAAATTGAACGGGACCGGGCATTGATCGTCAAGGCCCGGGAGAAGGGGAAGTTACCGCTTTTCGGCGTGTTCGTGCGGTTGTCCGGGCCGGGCTGGTTGCAAAGCGCCATTACCCTTGGGGGTGGCACGCTGTCGAACAGCCTCTACCTGGCCGTGCTGACGGGCTTTACCTTCCTGTGGCTGCAGCCCGCGGCCATGGCGGTGGGTATCGTCATGCTCAGCGCGATTTCCTACGTGGTGCTTTCCACGGGGAAGCGTCCGCTTGGCCTGATCAACGAGCATGTCAATCCCGTGCTGGGCTGGGGCTGGCTGTTCGCGTCGATGCTCGCGAACATCGTGTGGTCCATGCCGCAGTTTGCCCTGGGGCTGGCGTCGCTGACCAAGATGCTGTTTCCCCAGGTGCTGGGCGTGGAAGGTCCCCTTGGGGCTAACGGCCGGTTCGTGGCCGCCCTGTTTATCCTGGCGATTAATATCACGTTCCTGGCGTTGTATTCCTCTGGCGGCACGGGGATGCGGGTGTTTGAAACCATCGTGAAAGGCATGGTCGGCCTGACGGTGATCTGCTTTTTTGGCGTGGTGTACGTGGTCACGGTGAACGGCCTGGCCGACTGGCGGGAATACCTGGCCGGGTTTATTCCGGATTTCCGCATGATGTTCGAGCCTGCCCCGAAGTTACGTCCGTGGCTGGAACAGGTGCCCGCGACCTTCGAGCCCTTCTGGCGCGCGAAGATCCTGAACGACCAGCGGGATTTCATTATTTCCGCCTTTGCCACGGCGGTGGGCATCAACATGACCTTCCTGTTCCCCTACTCCATGATGCGCAAGGGCTGGGACCGGGACTTCCGTGGCCTGGCCATTTTTGACCTGTCCACGGGCCTGTTTATTCCGTTCCTGATTGCCACGTCCTGCGTGGTGATCGCCGCGGGAACCCAGTTGCACGCGAAGCCCCAGCCCGGGCTGGTCAACCCGGTAGATGAACAGGGGCGTCCCATCAAGGTGGATCCTACCCTGGTGAAAGGCTACCAGGGCCTGCTCAAGGCGCGCCTCGAAAAAGAACTGGGCGCGGCAGCCGTGGCGGCACTTACCCCCGCCGAACTCGAAGCGAAAATGAATGGGCTGCCCGAGTCCGAGCGACTCATGGCGGCCATGCTTGTGCGCCGCGACGCGCCGCAACTGGCTGCGTCCCTGGAACCGCTCACGGGGCCGACGGTGGGGCGGTATATTTTCGGCATTGGTATCCTGGGGATGGGCATTTCGGCGGCCACCATGCTGATGATCATCAACAGCCTGTGCTTTTGTGAATTGCTGAATCGTCCGGCCAAGGGATGGCCTCAATTCGTCGGCGGATTGATGACGTCCATCGCCCTGTTCGCGATGCTGTTCTGGGAAGGTGCCCTGATGGCGGTGGCCACGCCGACGTCGGTGTTCTGCATGACCCTGCTGCCCCTGGCGTACCTGTCGTTTCTGCTGCTCATGAACCAGAAGACCGTGCTGGGCAACGACATGCCGCGGGGGATCAAGCGGGTGCTCTGGAACGCGCTCATGGGCATCGCCACGTTCTGCTCCTTTTTCGGGGGTATCTGGGGGATCTGGGGCAAGGTGGGTTCCCGGAACACGGTGATAATCCTGGTGGTGTTTACAGCGCTGGTGATCGCCGGTCACGTGTACCGGAAATCCAGGC
This sequence comes from Candidatus Hydrogenedentota bacterium, assembly GCA_018056705.1. Classification (GTDB taxonomy): domain Bacteria; phylum Hydrogenedentota; class Hydrogenedentia; order Hydrogenedentales; family CAITNO01; genus JAGPFE01. Next base: position 13,860 of record JAGPFE010000063.1, read on the forward strand.
AGGCGACTACCGCGTGAGAAGTGCTTGAGCGACACGCCTTTCTGGACAGGCCGCGCCTCCCGTGGAAACCCGCTCAGCGGGGACGGAGCAGAATCCGGTCCGGTGAGACCTCGTATCCGAAGGTATCCACCGGCCACTGCCGCAATACCAGTTCGATCACGGTTTTAACCCGTACGTTCCGCAACAGGCATGGCGTGATGGGGATGTCGCCCATGCTCCGGTAGGCAGCCACGGGAATACCCAGTTGCCGGGAGAGGGGAGTCAGTACTTCCCGCAGGGGATCGGGCCTGCCGCCAAAGGCTACCTCCAGAGGGTTCGCGCCTGGTGAAGGCAGCACGACCAGCGGGACCACCCGTTCCAGGATGGCAGACACCGCGGGATCTTCCGCGGCTTCCGGATTGAGCAGGGGGGGATCATTGTGAGGATTCCGCGCGGAGGCGAACAGGATGTATTCATCCGTGGCTTCCACGACCAGTTCGGCCGGTGGAATGCGCGCGCTCATGAGAATCAGTTCCAGCACATCCGCGAGCGGCGCGTTTTCCAGGAACAGTTCACCGCACCGGGCCTCGGTCAGGTAGTTGTCCGCCACGATGTTGATGCCAAGGTTCTCGCTCATGACCGAGAAGACGTTATATAACGGCGTTTTGGCCCCAAAAGCCACGGTGGCCGTGATACCGGCATACCGGTCGGGCAGGCGGTCGGCGATCTTTATCTGGGTCAGGACGTCATACCCCGGTGGACAGATGAACCAGCCCTGGGACAGCTCCATGGCCTGGGCCTGGGCCGAAGCCGCCAGATATGCCGCGATTTCGCCGAAGGCCTGGTTCCGGTGTTCCGCTCCGCGGACCGGGTACTCCTCGAGACCCGCCATCAGGGCCAGCCTGCGGCCCACGTTTTCTCCCAACTGGCGGACGACATCTCCCAGGGGCAGGGTGTCGTGAACAAAGGTGATTTTTCCGGAGGGCAACCTTTTGCCGGTGGCTGTTTTTTTCTCGAT
>JAGPFE010000064.1 GCA_018056705.1 Candidatus Hydrogenedentota bacterium
ATTGACTTCCTTGGCAATCTCCGTCTTCAACTCGTTGAGGTAGCCCCGAAGATCCCGGCTGGCCCGGATGAACAACTTGGCGCAGTCCGGAAACTTCTCCGGGCCCAGCACAATCAGGGCGATCACCCCCACCAGCAGCATTTCGCCCATGCCGATGCCCATGTCAAACATGGCGGCCGTTCCTTGTCATGAACTGTTCGCGGCCTCCTGCAGTTTCCGGCGGCGAACCACCAGGTAGGAAAGAATAATGCTGGCCTCGTACAGGATCAGCAGGGGGGCCAGCATGACGATCATCGAAAACACGTCCGGCGGCGTCAGGGCGGCCGAGGCCACCGCCATACCCACTATGGCGAATTTCCGGAATTCCCGCAACTTCTGCGGCGTCAACAGGTCCATGTACACCAGGATCAGCACGGCCATGGGAAACTGGAACGCGATGGCAAACGCCGCCATGAGCTTGATGATGATGTCCAGCGTCTCGTTCAGCCGCAACTGGGTTTTGATGAAGGGCAGCGTCCATTCCAGCAGGTACGGCAGCACCAGCGGAAACACCCCGAAATAGGCCACCGACACGCCCACGATGGCCAGAATGCTGCACCCGAAAATCAGGATCTTCAGCACCCGCTTCTCGTGCGGCAGGAGCCCGGGAAACACGAACGCGCAGAACTGCCAGATGGCGAAGGGCAACGCGAACAGAAATCCCCCGTACCCGGCCACCTTGAACTTGACGATCACGAACTCGATGGGATTCAGCACGGTCCATTCCACCTGCCGGGAAGGTGAAACCGGCCTGGATGCCGCTTCACCGCCGGAGGCCTGGACGGGCGCGGCATTCGAATCCTGGCCCCCTTCGGCGGGTTCCGGGGACGTGATCACCCCGCTTTCCCCGAGCGGGGCCAGCGGACTCGCCAGCAGGATGATCAACTGGTCAGACACCACGTAACACAGGATCACCCCAAAGCCCAGCGCGAACAGGGCGCGAATGATCCGCGTGCGCAGTTCCGCGAGATGCTCGGTAAAGGTCATTCGCGCTTCGTTGTCAACCATGAATACTTTCCCCATGGCAACGGGGCCGAAGATTCCGGCGAGCCGGAAAGGTCACGCGGAGCGAGGACTGTCCCGGCTCCATGCTCACGCGTCCTGACCGCGACTGACCCGCTCCTTGATGACTTTCCCGGGCTTGAACTGAACCACCCGCTTCCGCGCCACGGGCACCCGGGTACCCGTGCGGGGATTACGGCCAAGCCGCTCGTTATGCCACTTGGTTTCGAACACCCCGAAATTCCGGATCTCGATGCGGTCCCCCCGGGCCAGCACATCGATAATCCCGTCCAGCATGGCGTCGAGCACGTCGGAAACTTCGCTCTGGGTGTACCCGAGCCGTTCCGACACTTCCGTGACCAGTTCGCGCTTGGTTAGAGAGGCCATGGCGTGTTCCCACGGTCAGGGCAACCCCAGCATCTGCTTGTACATGGTGCCCAGCGGCGTGAAGAAAAACGCGAACGCCAGGGCCGCCGCCACCGCGATGATGATCAGCAGCGTCTTGGTGTTCTGGTTCATCCCGCCGCCCCCCATGGCGCCGGCCATCATGTCCTGGGTCGGCAGAAACACCTTCTCGCCCCGTTCCGCCCTCGCTTTCTTGTCTTCCAGGATGCCCAGCGTTTCGTTGATGGAGATAAACGCCCGGTGCCATTCCGTCTGCAGTTTCTTCAGGGCTACCTCGGACTGGGAATAGATCCCTTCCAGGCTCGTCGCGCCGCTGACGATATTCATGGTGTTGCCGTCAATGTGGAAATCGTCCAGCAGGGCCTGCTGCAACACCCGGTGTTCCCGGGCCAGCTTGCTCTTGATCTTGAGAAACTGGTTCTCCAGTTGGGCCTTGTTGGCTCCCGGGCTGGTATAGGACGTCATGATCTGGTTGAACAGCAGCCAGTCATTCATGAACTCCCGGCAGAGTTCAATGCGCCGTTCCAGTTCTTCAACAATCCGCTGTTGTTTCTTGCTCAAGGCCATGGGATGCGCTCCCTCTCGGTAATTGAATCTGGATTACTCTACCAGCAGTTCCGCCACCCATGCAACCCTGAAAACCGCGCGTTTATCGCGCGAGACGTTTTACACCCCGGGGCCCGGAGAAATCGTGTCACGGGGGTTGAACCGAACCCATCCGGCTTTGACCTTCCCCCAGGATTCCATCGCGGCCGAAAAAAAGTTTCCTGAAACCAGTTGACCGCGACACGCGTCTATGGGGTACGCTGTAGATCCCGCGCGGGCGTCGCGGGGTTAGGCATCGCAACCAAAACCCCCAGAAGGAGGACAGAAAAATGCGGAAGATGTTGTATGTGAGCATGGCGTTCGCGCTGGTAATGGCCCTGGTGTCCGGGTGCGCGGGCATGAAGAAGAAGTCGGACGAGGAACTGATCCGCGAAACGATGCAGACCGTCAAGACCGCCCTGGAAAGCAAGAACATCGACCTGCTGATGACGGTGGTCTCGGATCAGTTCGAGCATCCCGAAGTCGGCGGTAAGGCCGAAGCCAAGGAAATGCTCCAGATGGCCGTGGATGCCGGTTACGCCGACGATGGCGAATGCAACCTGGATTCCATGGAAATCACCATGAATCCGGATGGCACGGCCACCGTGTATCCCGTGGACCTGTCCGGCGCGCCCGGTTCGGTCAGCGTGGAATTCATCCTGAAAAAGGAAGCGGACGGCGTCTGGCGCGTCATCGGCGGCGACGCGGACGTGTGATCCCCCTCGGCACCACGCTTCCCATCGAAAAGGCAACTTCGGACCGGATTCCTTCGGGAGTCCGGTCTTCTTTTGTCCGCGCCGGGCGATCCGTGTGGTACCATGTTGCCCGGTGGTTGAAAATCCCATAACGTGCATGAACAGGAGGTTTTTCGGTATGGCAGTCGGAAAAAAGAAACAGCCGTTGCGGGTGGGCGTGGTCGGCGTGGGCGCCATCGCCCGGGAACAGCATCTCCCGTACTGGCGCGAACTCGAAGCGGAAGGCCGGGTCCAGGTCACGGGCCTGTGCGATATCCTCGTGAACCGGTGTGAAGCCGAAGCGGCCACCTGTCCCGCCGCGGAGGTCTTCTCCGACTACCGGGAAATGCTCCGGAAAAAAACCTTCGACATCGTCGACATATGCACGCAGAATCGCCTGCATGCCCCCGTGACCATCGACGCCCTCAAGGCGGGTGCCCACGTGCTCGTGGAAAAACCCATGGCCATGAACGCCCGGGAATGCGAGGCCATGATCGCCGCCGCCCGCAAAAACAACCGCAAACTGATGGTGGCCCAGTATCTCCGGTTCGACCCCCTTTCCGAAAAACTCAAGGAAGTGGCCGTTTCGGGCGCCCTCGGCGAAATCTATACCGCCGAAGCCCGGTGGATGCGTCGCCGCGGGATTCCTGGATGGGGCAAGTTTCACATCGCGGCCGAATCCCTGGGCGGACCCCTGATTGATATCGGCGTGCACGTCATCGACCTCGCCATGTGGCTGATGAATTTCCCGCGCCCCGTGGCCGCGTCCGGGAAGGTGTACCGGAAATTCGGCGATCGCCCGGATCTCTTCAACGCGGACTGGCCCATCCTCTACAAGCCCCGCGAGTTCGACGTGGAAGACTACGCCGTCGCCCTCATCCGCTGCGAAGGCGGCCTCACCCTGAACCTGTGCGTCTCCTGGGCCGCCAACATCGAAAAAGAACTCGAAAGCGTGTTCGTCCTCGGGGACAAGGGCGGTATCAGCACCAATCCCCCGGGGCTGTTCGGCGCGGACCACAATGCCCTCACCCGGACCACGTGGGACTGGCTCTCGAAAGAAGACGGGCACCGGCGGGAAATCCGTCATTTCTGCGCGTGCGTGGAGCAGGACCAGCCCGTTATGGTCAAGCCCGAGGAGTCCCTCATGGTGCAGAAAATCATCGACGCGATTTACCTTTCGTCCGAAAAAGACCGGGAAGTACCCATTCGCTGATGGGTGGATGACGCGCGCCCGGCCAGGTAACCGGCCGGGCGTTATTTTATTTCCACATCAGTTTCGCCAGCAGTTCCCGCAGGGCATTGCTTTCCCTTTGCTTCGGCCAGGTGTCGTAAAATCCCATTTTTTCGAGCTTTTCTGCTGGCACGGGGTCATCCGTAAGCAGGTACACCGGACAGTCCCGGGGAAAATACACCGTATTCCGCAGCGATTCACAACATTCCCGCGCGCTGAGCCCTCCCAGCGAGACGTCCAGGAACACCACGAGGGGCGTGTTCCGTTCCGCGAGTTCCAGGATATCCACGCCATCCGCGCCCCATTCCCCCTCCAGGCCGATGGCCCGCGCGGCCGCCAGGATCTGCTCGGCCAGCCGGGCGTCATCGGTCCCTACCAGCACAACGCGGTTATCCATGATCGCGCCTCCATCGGCAATCCCTCGCCAGCATACCAGTTGCCCCCGGTGACGGACAACGAAATCCGGGAACCGGGGCCGGCGCGTGGTGTTGAACGGGGTGAAACTCGAACGGGAACACAACACAAGGAGATCCCAGCATGACGAAGCAATTTGGATTCTGGATGGTGAGCGCAATAGCGCTGCTGACGTTTACCAGCATGGCCATGGCCCAGCCAGCCCCTCCCGCCGCGCCCGCTCCACAGGGCCGGGCGGCCCAGGCGGACACCAACCACGACGGAAAACTTTCCCTCGATGAGGCCAAGACCGCTTTCCCGAACATGACCGAGGAACGCTTCAAGGCCCTGGACAAGAACAGTGACGGATTTCTTACTCCCGCCGAACGCCCTAAGCCCCCGGCGAACGGCTCTCCCGCCGCCCGCGAACAGGCCCGGCGTCAACTGGTCGCCCGTATCAAGCGCGCGGACTCCGACCAGGACGGAAAAATCACCCTGCAGGAAGCCCAGAAAGAATTTCCCAGAATGACCCCTGAGCGGTTCAACAAGCTTGACACAGACGGCGATGGCGCGCTGACGCCCAATGAACTGGCCCAGGCCGCGGCACGGGTTCGTAAACCAGGCCCTGCCGCGCCCGCTGCTCCAGCACAGCACAACCCGCGACAGGCCGCCCGGCTTAAAAAGGCTGACGCGGATGGCGATCACCGGCTCTCCCGGGAAGAAGTAAAAAACGCTTTCCCCAACATGTCGGATGAAAAGTTCAAAGCCCTGGACAAAAACGGCGACGGGTACCTGACCAGGAACGAATTTCCCGCGCCACCCAGGGTCCCAAAGCACCCCGGGGCCCAGCCACGTAAAACAGAACCACGGAAAAACAAGGGAAACGGTGCCGCCTGACCCGTAAACCGTGAGGCATGTTCCGGGGCCTGTCGGTTAACTCCGGCAGGCCCCCCGCATTGCGGCCCTTTCCGGCTCCACGCCATGTTTCAGGGCCGGGGAATGAAAAAAGGGTTGCCCGTTTTTTCCTTGACAGGGTATACTCAATTCGTACCTTGTGTGAGAACGCATGGATCGAGGGTGTTATTATGCCGACCTTCACGTACACGGCGAGAACCAGAACCGGGACCATACGTCGCGGATCTGTCACGGCGGACAATCGAGAGGCCGCCGTGGCGCAACTCGCCCGAATGGGGCTTGAACCCGAAAAAATCGTGGAAGCACGGGGCGTGGGAGCCCGCGCCCAGCAGGCCCGCCTCAACCGCCGGGTCCGGGGTCAGGACCTGCTGGTCTTCACCCGACAACTCTCCACGATTGTCAGCGCGGGCCTTCCCCTCATGCAGGGGCTGGACATCCTTGCCGAGCAGACCGAAGACCCTCGTTTCGCCAAGATCATCGCCGCCATCGGCCAGAGCGTGGAATCGGGTGAAACCTTCTCCGACGCCCTCAGGAATTTCAACCGCGCGTTCCCGGACATCTACATCTCCATGGTCCGGGCCGGTGAAGCCAGCGGCGACCTCGACGGCGTGCTGCTGCAACTGGCGGACTACCTGGAAGCCAGCGAAGAACTCAAGCGGCGCATCCGTTCCGCCATGACCTACCCCGTCGTGGCGTTCAGCATGATCATCCTCATTGCCGCCGGCCTGATCATCTTCGTGGTGCCCCAGTTTGCCGAAATCTTCAACAGTTTCGGCAAGGCGCTCCCCGCGCCCACCCAGATGCTCATCAACGCCAGTAACGCCATGCGGACCCTGACGTTCTGGGGCATCGCGCTGGGAGTGATCATTGGCACGGTCGCTTTTCTGCGCGTGTACGGTGCTACCGCGGCCGGCAAGTACACCCTCGACAGCCTTAAACTCCGTTTACCCATTTTCGGCCCCCTGATGCGCAAGGTGGCCATCAGTCGTTTCGCCCGTACCCTGAGTACCCTTACCCGCAGCGGCGTATCCATCCTCCAGGCGCTCGAAATCGTCGAACGCACAGCAGGGAACGAGGTGTACGCCAAGGCTATCCGGCAGGCGTCCGAGGCCGTTCGCAACGGTGAAACCCTCGCCGAGCCGCTGGCAAAAGCCCAGGTCTTCCCCGCCATGGTCACCCGCATGATCGGTGTCGGGGAAAAAACCGGCGCCCTGGAAGGCATGCTGGCCAAGATTTCCGATTTCTACGACTCCGAAGTCAAGGCCACCGTTGACGCCCTCACCAGCCTGATTGAGCCCATGCTTATCGGCATCATGGGCATCGTGGTGGGCGGTATTGTCATGGGCCTCTTCATGCCGATCTTCCAGTTGTCCAGTATCGTCGGGAATTAACCGTCCCGCGGAACTCAGGAAAATCATCATGCGAAACGACCGCGTATTTTTTATATGGGGCATGCCTTTTCCGGAAACCAGTATTTTCATGCTCTTTCTCGTGATGCTGTTCGGTTACGCGTACTGCGCCGAACAGGATCCCGAGTTGGGCGTCCAGGTCCTCAATCGCCCCTACCTGACCTGGCAGGGCAATCCTGACACGGCTATCACCATCAACTGGCAGACGGACAAGCCCCTCAAGCACATCGAGGTCCGTTATGGCACCGCGCAGGGCAATGCCTCGCCTGGAAAATATCCTCTCCGTGCTGCTGGACAGAGCCACGCCATCGAAAACATGCCGGAGCCCCGATGGATCCACAGCGTCCAGTTAACTGGCCTGAAACCCGCCACGGACTATTACTTCATTTTTGGCGACGGGAAGAAATTCTCCAGGGCAGAATACCGGTTCCGCACCCTCGCCGCGGATGATACCCCCTTCACCTTCGCGATCGGTGGCGACATGGGGCCCGGACCTCGAACCCGGAAACTCGTCCAGGCCGCCGCCGGACGGAACCCCGCGTTCGTGGTGGTCGGTGGCGATATCCACTATGAAAACGGGGAGCCGAAAAATTTCCGGGTGTGTGACATGTGGCTGGACATCTGGCTGGACGACATGGTCGATACTTCCGGCCGCCTCATCCCCATGGTGCACGCCATCGGCAACCATGAAGTCAACAAGTTACCTGCATCCGAACCGGTCGAAAAACGCGCCCCCTTCTTCTTCGGATATTACCCCCAGGGCGGAAAATCCTACTACTCCCGCGACATCGGCTCCCTGGTCCGGATGATTGTTCTCGATTCAGGCCATGTTGTCTCCCACGAGGAACAGGTGCCCTGGCTCAAAACCCAACTGGAATCCGCCTCGGGCATCCCCTGGATTATCCCCGTTTACCACGTGCCTTTTTACCCGAGTCACCGCGAGTTCGAAGGTGAACTTTCCGCCAGGGGACGTACCCTGTGGATGCCCCTGTTCGAGGCGTCGGGGGTAAAAGTCGCCTTTGAACACCACGACCACACCTTCAAGCGCACCAGGCCCCTCCGGGCTGGCGCGGTCGATCCTTCGGGCATCGTCTATCTCGGCGACGGCTGTTTCGGCCGGGAACCCAGGGAAATCAAAAACGGCGAAGCGTGGTACATGGAAAAAGCCCTGTCCACCGCGCATTTCTGGGTTGTCCAGGTATCCCGGGAGCGCCTCGACTGTGTCGCGGTAGACGAGGAAAACCGCGAATTCGACACGGTATCCTTCACGCGGTAGACCATGTGCCCCGCTGTCCCACCCCGCCTGTTCCTGTTTACTGGTATGTTTTCTCGATATGAAAAATGCGGATTATGAAACAAAGTGGACCATTTGATTTTTCCTGCTTATTGTTGACATAATGCCCCTGTCTTTCGAGGAATAGTTCCGCTTATTGAAGAGTTGTTTCTCGATTGAAGGGAGAGAAGGGAGCGACGAACCGTCGAAAACCCAGCCAGGGATAACCAAGCGATATGGCCACTCATCTCGTCAAACGCGGGCTTGACCTTCCGATCGCGGGGACGCCGGAACCTGTCGTGGAAAACGCCCGACCGGTATCCCGGGTCGCGTGGGTTGCGGATGATTACCTTGGACTCAAGCCGTCCGTGCTGGTCAACGAAGGGGACACCGTCACCCGTGGTCAACCGATCGTCGCGGACAAGCGATTTCCCGGCGTGATCCACACGGCTCCCGCCGCGGGCACCGTGACCGCCATTCACCGGGGAGAACGCCGGCGTCTCCTCTCTATCGTGATCGAACTCAACGACCGCGAACGGAACGGCAAGCCGGGTGATTCGGATTTTTTTCCTTTTTCCGCCTGGGAAAGCGTACGCGGGGGTAAGCCGGAATCCTGGTCGACCGAAGAAGTACGGACCCTGCTGACGGAATCGGGGCTCTGGCCGGCGTTCCTGGCCCGGCCTTTCAGTAAAACCCCGCCGGTGGATACCCAGCCGGCCGCCATCTTCATCACCGCGTCCGACACGCATCCCCTGGCCCCGCCCATGAACAAGGTCTTTGACGGTCGACAGGAAGACCTTGACATCGGTGCCCTGGTCATGACGCGTCTCACTACCGGACCCGTGTTTTTCTGCCGGTCCGCCGGTGCGAACTTCGCGCCGCGAGCCATGGAACGCCTTCAGGTGGAAGACTTTCAGGGCCCCCATCCCAGCGGCACGGCCGGCGTGCACATCAACCGCCTCCTGCCGGTAAACCGGGAACGCGTGGCCTGGGTCATCGGCCTGCAGGACCTGCTGGACGTGGGCGCCCTGTTCAGGACGGGACGGATTGACGGCCGCCGGATCGTGGCCCTCGCCGGTCCTTCCGTTAAAAAGCCCCGGCTGCTGCGTACCCGGGTGGGGGCCTCGCTGGACGAACTTACCGCCGGGGAACTGGTGGAGGGCGAACACCGGGTCATCTCGGGCTCCGTCTTCTGTGGACGCGCCGCCATGGGTCCCCAGCTCGGCTGGCTGGGCCGCCGCCACAACATGATCAGCGTCCTGCGCGAAGGCCGCGATCGCGAGTTCATGGGATGGCTCGCGCCGGGGTTCAACAAGTTTTCGGTTGCCCGGATCTTTTTCTCGAAACTCTTTCCGGGCCGGCGGTTTGAATTCACCACCAGCACCAACGGCGATCGCCGGGCCATGGTCCCCATCGGCCTGTTCGAACGGGTCTGGCCCATGGACATCCTCCCCACATTCCTGCTGCGGGCCATTGCCGTCCACGATACCGAGCGGGCTGAAGCCCTCGGCGTCCTGGAACTGGACGAAGAGGATGTTTCCTTGTGTACCTTCGTGTCCCCAAGTAAGGAAGACTTCGGCAGGCAACTTCGCGAAACCCTCGATCTCATCGAGAAAGAAGGTTGAAGACCATGCGGTTTCTGCGCGCTCTGATGGAAAAGCCCAGGCCCCTGTTCGAGAAGGGCGGGCCCCTGGAAAAAGCCTATCCCCTGTACGAGGCCATCGACACCTTCCTGTTCACGCCGGGAAAGGTCACCCGTGAACCCTCCCACGTCCGCGACGCGCTGGACCTGAAACGCCTGATGTTCTCCGTGGTGATCGCCATGATTCCCCCGATCATCATGGGGCTCTGGAACACCGGCTACCAGGCCAACGCGATCCTGCACCGGGCGGGCGCGCGCGCGGATGGCTGGCGCGGCGCGATCATTGATGCCCTGGGGATCGGGTACGATCCATCCAGCGCTTTCGCCTGTATCTTTCACGGGGCCCTTTACTTCTTCCCCATCCTCATCACCGCCTTCGTGGTGGGCGGCACCATCGAAGTGGCGGTCGCGGCCATCCGGAAACACGAGGTCAATGAAGGCTTTTTCGTGACGGGGTTCCTCATTCCCCTCATCCTCCCGCCGACCATCCCCCTCTGGCAGGTCGCGGTGGCCACGGCCTTCGCCGTGCTCATCGGAAAGGAAGCCTTCGGGGGCACGGGAATGAATATCTTCAATCCTGCGCTCGTCGCCCGGGCGTTTCTCTACTTCGCCTATCCCGCTGAAAGTTCCGGCGACAAGGTGTGGGTGGCGGCCAATCCCGCCATTGACGGCTTCAGCGGCGCCACGGTCCTCGCCCGGCTCAAGGAAGCCATTCCTGACGCGGGATCGCGGGTGTATGAAACCGCGGCGGCCTCGATCGTGGTAAATGGAAAACCCGTCACGTGGTGGGACTGCTTCATCGGCTGGATCCCCGGTTCCATCGGGGAAACTTCCGCCTTGGCCTGCCTGATCGGCGCGCTGTTCCTCATCCTGATCCAGGTGGGATCCTGGCGGATCATGCTTTCCATGCTGGCCGGCACCTTCGTCACGGCCACCGGGCTCAACCTGGTCGGCTCCTCCACCAACGAAATGGTAAACCTGCCCTTCCATTGGCACGTGGTCGTCGGGGGTTACGCCTTCGGCCTGGTCTACATGGCCACCGAACCCGTCACCGCCGCGCATTCCGAAACCGGAAAGTACATCTACGGGTTCCTGATCGGTGCCCTGGTGGTGCTGATCCGCGTGTTCAACCCCGCCTACCCGGAAGGGGTCATGCTGGCCATCCTCTTCATGAACATGATGGCCCCGCTGATCGACCATTTCGTCGTGGAACACAATATCCGCCGGAGGACCCTGCGCCATGCAACAGTTTAGTATGCGCTACATCTTCGGTTTCAGCGCGATGATCTGCCTGGTCTGTTCCCTCATGATCTCGGTAGTCACGGTGTCCCTGCGCGAAAAACAGGAACTCAACCGGCAGCTGGACAAGCAGATCGCGGTGTTGCGTACCGCCTGGCTGGTCAAGCCCGACGAAAAACCCTCTCCCCAGAAAGTCGCCGAACTTTTCAGGAATATCCGCGTCCACGTGATCGACATCACCACGGGCGAGCCCGCCGAGGGCGTTTCTCCCGAAACCTTCGATGAAGCCAGCGCTCCGGTTATTCCGATCACAGAAAACGGTCCGGGCATGCCCGAGGTGCCCAAGCTGGTCAAGGTCTACGAAATCCTCGACGAGCAGGGAAAAACCAGGGAATACATCCTGCCCATCGTCGGAAAGGGGCTGTGGTCCACCATGCGGGGGTTCCTGGCCCTGGACGCCGACGGCAACACCATCCAGGGGCTGTCCTTTTACGAGCACGGTGAAACCCCTGGCCTGGGTGGCGAGGTGGACAACCCCCGCTGGAAATCCCTCTGGAAAGGCCGTAAAGCCTATGACGATGCCGGCAAGGTGGCCATTCACGTGCGCAAGGGGCCCGCGGGTCCGCCCGAGCAGGCCCCTTACGAAGTGGATGGACTGAGCGGCGCCACCCTTACCAGCCGGGGTGTCACCAACACGCTGAAGTTCTGGCTGGCCGAACAGGGCCTTGGCAAGTTCATTGAAAAACACGTCCGCAAAGCGGCCACCGGGGCCTGATCCCCGGGGCTGATGGGAGTCTATTTATGGCTCTGGGTAAAAAAGAACGCCTGGCTTTACTGGATCCACTGGTCAACAACAACCCCATAGCGCTGCAGATGCTGGGCATCTGTTCCGCGTTGGCCGTGACCACCAAGTTGAGCACCGCCATCGTCATGAGCATCGCGGTCACCTTGGTCACCGGCTTCAGTTCCCTGGCCGTGAGCCTGGTGCGCAACTACACGCCCCCGAGCATCCGTATTATCGTGCAGTTGTCCATCATCGCCTCGCTGGTGATCGTCACCGACCAGGTGCTGCGGGCCTTCCTGTTCGACATCAGCAAGCAACTGTCGGTGTACGTCGGCCTGATCATCACCAACTGCATCGTCATGGGCCGCGCCGAAGGATACGCCATGCAGAATCCGCCGCTGGTGAGTTTCCTGGACGGCATCGGCAATGGCGCGGGCTACAGCCTGATCCTGCTCACCGTCGGCGTGATCCGGGAACTCACCGGTTCGGGCCGCCTGCTGGGGTTCACCATTCTCCGGTCGGTGAACGATGGCGGCTGGTATGAGCCCAACGGCCTGATGCTGCTGGCCCCCAGCGCGTTCTTCCTCATTGCCGGCATCATCTTCTTCATCCGCCTGACCCACCCCGAACAACAGGAGCACGCGTGAGATGGAACACTATCTCGGCCTGTTCGTCAAGTCCGTCTTCATCGAAAACATGGCCCTGGCCTTTTTCCTGGGCATGTGTTCCTTCCTGGCCGTGTCCAAGGACATCAAGGCCTCCCTCGGACTCGGCGCGGCGGTTACCTTTGTCCAGGCTATCACTGTCCCGGTCAACAACCTCGTGTACAACTGGTTCATGGCGCCCGGCGCCATGGCTTGGATTCACCCTTCCCTGGCCAAAGTGGACGTTTCCTTCCTGTATTTCCTCAGTTTCATCGGCGTGATCGCGGCCATCGTGCAGATCGTCGAGATGACCCTTGACCGGTACGTTCCCTGGCTGTACGCGAGCTTGGGCATTTTCCTCCCCCTTATTGCCGTGAACTGCGCCATCCTCGGCGGTTCACTGTTCATGGTGGAACGTTCGCTTTCCTTCGGGGAAAGCGTGGTTTATGGGGTGGGATCCGGCCTTGGATGGGCCCTGGCCATCGCGGCCATGGCGGGCATACGGCAGCGCATGCGGTATAGCAATGTGCCCGCGCCCCTGCGCGGCCTCGGCATCGCGTTCATCATCACCGGCCTGATGGCCATGGGGTTCATGATCTTCGGCGGCATTCAACTGTGATCATTCCGCGTCCGCGCGGTAAAAGGAGTCGGCGTTATGCCTGAAATGCTGATCACCGTGGTATCCGGTGTGGCGGCCTTCTGTGCCGTGATCCTTTCGCTGGTGGCCATCCTGCTGGTCGCCAAGGCCAAGTTGGTTCCCTCGGGCGACGTCAAGATCCTCATTAACAACGACACCTCGAAAATGCTGACCACGCCCGCCGGCGGTACCCTGCTGGGCACCCTCGCCGCCAACAAGATCTTCATCCCCTCCGCGTGCGGCGGAAAAGGTTCCTGTGGCGTGTGCAAGGTAAAAGTCCTCGACGGCGGCGGCAGCATTCTCTCGACCGAGCTTACCCACATCAGCAAGGGGGAGGCCAGGGAAGGCATGCGGCTGGCATGCCAGGTAAAGGTCAAGCGTGACCTGAAAATTGAAGTGCCGCCCGAGATCTTCAGCATTCGCAAGTGGCGCTGCAAGGTCCGGTCCAATCACAACGTCGCCACCTTCATCAAGGAGCTCGTGCTCGAGTTGCCCCCCGGTGAAGTGGTGCCTTTCCGCGCGGGTGGCTATATCCAGATCGAGCGCCCCGCCGGAACCGTCCACTACAAGGACTTCGACATCGAGCCCGAGTACCGCGACGCGTGGGACAAGTTTAAACTCTGGGACCTCGTCTCCACCGCCGACGAGCCGGTTACCCGCGCCTACTCCATGGCCAACTATCCCGAGGAGTACGGCATCATCATGCTGAATGTGCGGATCGCCACGCCGCCGCCCAACGTTCCGGGAGCGCCCCCCGGACTGATGTCCTCCTACATCTTCTCCCTGAAACCGGGCGACGAAGTCACCATCTCCGGGCCCTTCGGCGAGTTCTTCGCCAAGGAAACGGACCGCGAAATGTGCTTCATCGGCGGCGGCGCGGGCATGGCGCCCATGCGTTCGCACATCTTCGACCAGTTCAAGCGCATTAAGACCAAGCGGAAGGTCACCTTCTGGTATGGCGCCCGGTCCCTGCGCGAGGCCTTCTACATCGAAGACTTCGATTCCATCCAGCGCGATAACCCCAATTTCCGGTGGTATCTCGCCCTGTCCGAACCCTTGCCCGAAGACAACTGGACCGGCCTTACCGGTTTCATTCACCAGGTCCTCTACGACGAATACCTGTCCAAGCATCCCGCCCCCGAAGACGTGGAATACTATCTCTGCGGACCGCCCCTCATGCTCAAGGCCTGCACCCAGATGCTCCACGACCTCGGCGTCGAGGACGACATGATCGCCTTCGACGATTTCGGATGAGCCGTCTCAACACACATTCCGCCTGGACCCGCGAATTCCCCCGCCGGGACGGGTGGGAAGCGCGGACGTGGACGGTGCTCGCGGTGGCGTTGGTGCTCGCGCTTACCGCGTGCGGCAGGGCCAGCGCGCCTGGCCACCCCACCCAGGTCGCGACCTTCAGTGGAACGGTCATGGGAACGGATTACCATGTCACCCTCGTCCTGCCCCGTCCCGATTTCGATACCAGGGCCGCGTCCCGGGCCGTGGAAGACGCGCTGAACCGGGTGGACCTCCTCATGTCCACCTACAAGCCCGACGCCGAACTTTCCCGGTTCAACGCCCACCGCGACACGACGCCTTTCCCCGTAAGCCCTGAGACCGCCGAGGTCATCACCATCGCCCAGCGGGTGTCTGAAATGAGCGACGGCGCCTTCGACATCACGGTGGGCCCCCTGGTCCGGGCATGGGGATTCGGACCCGATCCCTACGAAGGCCCCCCTTCCGGGGAAACCATAGCCGGGCTGCTGAAGCGGGTGGGGTGGCGCAACCTGCGGCTCGAGGGCCAGTCCCTGGTGAAGACCTGCCC
>JAGPFE010000116.1 GCA_018056705.1 Candidatus Hydrogenedentota bacterium
CACGGTCATCGCCCCGAAAGGATACCTGCTGCTGGCCTTCACGGAACCGGAAAACGGAGACCAGTTCGCGAACGGCCCGGATGGCAACCGGTTTTATGACAACGGCCTCGGACTCAAACGCAGTGATAATCCCCCATCACTTCAAAACGTGACCGTGCCGCCTATGGCGACCAGAATGGAACCGACGCTGGCCAATGCCATCAGCACGAGCACACCCGCGCCGCTTTCAGACAGCACCTTCAGTGTGTTTTACCGTCCGGACGGCAACAGTCCGTTCATCGACAACGACGGGGACGGCTTAAGCTCCATTAATGCCGTGATTGGCTCACCGGCAGTGCTGGCGGTTGACCCGGACAACACGCTGGCAGAGCTGGCGACGGAACTGAATATCCGCCAGCCGCTGAGATCCGCGCTGGGAATCGGCAACAGTGTTGCCGCCACCCCCGGGTTTGCCCGGATTGTCAGCCTTCGGAACGATCAGCTGTTTCTAGTTAACAGCATTGATCCAGACAGTCCGCCGTATCCCCCAGCCGGTTCGGTTGATTCTTGGGATCTTGCCCAAATCGTTGATGCAAAAGACGTGGCCCGGGTGCTGCTGCGCGGAGGAATCCTGCCGAATTACCCGGACCAGGACGGATACGACAACGACGGCGACGGTGGGTATCTGGTGACCCGTTCCAACACGTGGTATTTCGTGCCGGGCATTCTGGACACCGACGGCGTGGATAACAACCTGGACGGATACGTGGACGTCTTCTGCGGATACGGATTCGGCAATCCGCAGCCGCCGGCCAGTTTCGGCAACGCGCCCAACCAGAAGCCTGACCCGACAGCGCCGAACCTCCCTCTTTACAGTGAAGGCGTGGATGAGGGCCGGCTGGCGCTGGGCGTCAATTTCCCCCGCTTCCGATACGGTTACGGGTCGTACCCCATCAACAGCGCGTATGATAACGTAAACAGCCTGGAATCCGGGGTGCTGCCCATGGCGGCCAATCCGAATCTGCCTCACCCGTCCGTGGTGACGATCGATTATACGCAGCTTTTCGATCCACTCAATCCGATTCAGGCGGCCAGCCGGCTGTGGTACGGCGGGGACGCGGAGTCGCGGAACCCGTATGTGGCGATTAATCCTTCCTGCGTGGTGGACGCGCTCCCGGCAACCGGGCCGCTGGACTCGCCGGACTGGATCGCCTTCGCTGAACGCCGGTGGAACCCCGGCGACTGCGTGGTCATTTCGCTGTACGCGGGGGAACCGTCCCCGGAAACGCTGGTGGACCGGGTAACCTATAACGAATACGACGTAATCAACCGGACCATCGACGATATTGCGGTATGTCCCTATCCGGAATCGCTGGCCCGACCCACCTACTGGCCGCCCAACCAGATGGCGCTGGATTTCTACCGGTCCCTGGAACGGAAGCATCCGCTGTACGCCGGCGACCTCCACGGCACCAGCAACCGCTGGGAAGCCAGCGACGGCGCCTACGACGACTGGGCGGACAGTCTCTCCTGGTTTGAGGCGGTACAGGACCGTTCGGATGAAGTCGGGTCGATCATGGAGGCCATTAACAGCCGTTTCAACCTGACCGGCAACCCCGACCTCCACCACAACCGGAACCTGCGGCTGTTCGGCCACGCGATGTCCGGGAGCCCGCTCCGGATGAACACGACCGCCCGGCTGTGGGAGAATCCGACGGATCTGCTTGCCGCCGCGCAGCCGGCCCTGTACGTGGGGGAAGAAGCCCTGATCAATCCGGCCCTGGCCTACGGTTCACTGGAACCCTCGCTGACCGCGCGCCTCCCCCTGCGACAGTTCAGTTTCTACGGCATTACTGACGCCGCTTTTGTCGAACCCGATATGTTCCACGGTTCCAGCATTCCCGCGACGCTGCAGGAATTCTGGGCGGCTCCGAAATCTTCGACAGAAGCCGGGGAGACAAAAATCCGGGACTTCCCGGCCCATCTGCTGCGCCGGGCCCGGGTGAAACAGGGACCCTACGCCGGCGCGGGCGACTGGCTGGACGTGCCGATGCTTTCCTTCCATTACTGGATGGGGCGGGTGGTGCCCCGGGACCTGGACGGTAACGGCGCGCCGGACCTGAACACGCCGCGGGGCATCGGCGCGGCAATTAACACGCGGTATATATCGGATTATGGCGGCCGGCCTCGGGAGGAAGCCTGGCCGCTGCTTAACGCGGTCGGTTTGCCGCTTCAGGCGGCATTCCAGCGGGAAGACGCCTCGGTGAAAGGCGTCACGCTGGCCAGCCTGACCGGTTCAGCCGCTCCCCAGCAGGCAGGACTGGATACCCTGGCGCTGACCACGGCGATGGAGCCGCTGGTGCTGACCGTCGGACAGGCGGATTTCATTCCGCTGTGGCCCAACCCCGTGGAATCCCCGGATCCCCTGAACACGGGCGCCACCTCGCAACAGGTATACAAGGAACTGCTGACGTGGAAAGACAACTCGCTGGGAGCCTGGACCTGGAACCCGGAAACGGGGATCACGAACATCACCAGCAAGGCTACCCTGCCCGCGATGTGGACGCCTGTTCTGCTGTTTGGCTCGTCCAGCAGGGCTTCTTCCGGGATAGTCGCGTACCCCGAATTTCCATATCCTGATTACCCGCCCTACCCCAGACCCTGGGGAGCCTATACCACGAATATCTATCCCGTGAACGCCGCGGCTGGCTTCGCGAACGCCCAAGTGCCGGTGCCGTACCTGCTCGAGACTGAATTCCTGGCCTGGCAGAAGGCGTTCGGGCTCGATCCGGCGGTACTGCCGAATGGCGTCGAGGACATCCAGAATCGGCTTGACGCCGCGTGGCCGATCGAGAAACGTCCGGTCATGTACGTGACCAGTCACCCGGCGGGCATGCCGGAACAGGACCGGACCGAGGCCCTGTTCACGTGGGACGCCGAAGACGGCCTGGAGAACGGCACCTACATCGTGTACGTGGGAACGTTTATCCCCGGCGCGCACCGCAAGTGGGTGGACGCGGACCGGATGGTGCAGGCGTCACGGGGCCAGAACAACGCGCAACGGGCCAATTCCGGATTGCCCGCGTACCCGGCCCCGATGCTTGCCCGGGCGAAACAGCCGAACCCACCAGCCTGGCCCTTTACCCAGCCCCCGGACTACACGACGGCGGACATCCTGGCCCTGGACCCGGAACGGTTCGGGCGGCAGCCAGGCGAACCCGAATTCGCGTCATGGCTGACCGTGGAGATCTACACGGATCCCCGCAAGGCGAAGATGAAGTCACCGCCGCGGCGGGTACTGACGGCCGGGGACTCTTACCCGGACGCCATGCCC
>JAGPFE010000002.1 GCA_018056705.1 Candidatus Hydrogenedentota bacterium
GAAACCGCCTTACCCTTTACGTGGATGGAGAGCGCCGCCAGGCTGTTAAGGTCCCGGAACAGGTAATATCGGCCGCGCGGACGATCGCCATGGGAGGCAATCCGCTGTTTCCCGGTGAAACGTTCCAGGGACGCGTGCAGGATGCCCACCTGTGGGCCCGTGCCCTGGAGCCTGAAGAGATCCGCCAACTGCGAAACGCCGACTGACCCACCCGTGAATACGGTTTGTTCACGGTGGTCTGCGGCTGATCCACCCGTCTCCGTGAATGCGGGATGTATCAACCGCTACGGGTGGCCATGCGGAACGCGTTGCGTGCCCCGATCCCTGGCAGCAGGACCAGGAGCACTAGCATCCCACCGGGTGACAGCGGCAGTCGGGGCGTGACCGAAACCCGCGCGGGGGAAGTGCGAATGGTCATGTAAGCATCCGTGATTTCACATTCGTATACCCCTGCCAGGTCCGTGGTAACGGGGCACAGTTCCAGTGTCAACTGGGTCGGATCTCCGGGCAGGGGCTGACCATCCTTGAACCACACGCAGGCCACCGGGCCGGTCGCGCCAGTGATCGTTACCTCCAGCGTGTGGCAGGCGTATTCGTCCAGGGTGATGTCGCCCGGCGCGCTCAGCACGTCCAGGTGTGGGACCACCACGCCAAGGTTGTTGCCGTTGCAACGTTCGGAAGGTTCATAGGTGGTCTGTTCCACGATCGGGGGAAAATCCAGCCAGTTCAGGCCATTGCCCACCGGGTTGTTCACCAGCGCGGCCTGGTGCAGCCCGGCTACCCATCGGACCATGGTGGTTGAGCCCCCGCCGTCCAGGTTGATCCCATTCCATGCCCCGAAGTGTTTCAGCCAGGCGCCAACTTCCTGGATAGTCGCTCCCTGGCTCGCGTGACGTCGCCCGTCAATGACCAGCAGGTACACCACCAAACCATCCTGGGACACGCCGACTCCCGTTCGCGGATGAAGTTCCGCCCCAGAGGGATCCGGCACGCCCGCGTTCAGGCAACGGTATCCACTTACCGCCGTATGGATGTTATCCAGCGGCGTGGAAGGACCGGTCGGGAAGATGGCCGCCGAATTGTCGCTGTACACGACCAGCGAATACATTCCCCCCTGTGCGGGAGATACTACCGTTCCTTCAGTTACGGCGAGTCCGGTCAGGTCCGAGGGGGTTTCCTCATTCCAGGGCGCGGGCCACGGCGAAAAGAAATTGCTGTTGATCGCGACGACCATGGGTATCCCCAGTTGGCGACGTCGGATCATGAAATTTCGCGCGGTCTCCCGGATGGTTTCCCGGTTGTTGGCCTCCCAGTCGGATGCGCGGTCCGTGCCGCGGAACCGCAGGCCCGGCGTCGCCAGATCAACCCGCAGGCAGAAAATGTCCATGGGTCGCGGCGTCTCCACGCGAACCGTGGCCAGTTTTACCCCGGGGTAGGCGGGGGCAACGTCGTTCCAGTTATAGAATCCATCCTGCCCCCAGGTGCGTGGCATGGCTCCGCACCCTATTATTACCAAGACGCATGGCAGGATAGGACGAATCCAGATATGTTTCCGGCGCTTGGTCGGATCCCGCATGGACAATGCCTCCACGTCGTACTCCGGACTATCTTCTATTATGGTGAACTTTTCGGGAGAATGCAAGCCGCCAGGCCTTTCTCCGCGGGTATTTTGACCCTGAAAGCATACACAATATATGGGAAAAAATAAAGTGATAAAAAACAGATTTCTCGCGCTGCTCGTATACGTTAAAGTTATTGCTATTTTTCGGTTACCGTGCTATGATATGGTGTCAAGAGTTAAATCCTCCAGTATGGGGAAAACCACAAGATGTATGAAGCCTTCTACGGACTGCGGGAAAAGCCGTTCAACCTGACGCCGGACCCGAAGTTTCTCTACCTGAGCGAGAAACACCGGGAAGCCTTCGCCCACCTGCTGTTCGGGATCAAAAACCGTAACGGCTTCATCATGATCTCCGGGGAAATCGGCACGGGGAAAACGACCATCTGCCGGAACCTCCTGAATCAACTCGACCGGGACACGGAAATCGCCATCATTTTCAATCCTTTTCTCAGTCCCGAGGAACTTCTCAGAAAGATCAACACCGAGTTCGGGATCGACAGCAAGGCCGACAACCTGCTGGGGCTGACCGAGGAACTGAACCTGCACCTGCTGAGCGCGTCGGCCCGCGGCAAAAACTGCGTGCTGGTCATCGACGAGGCGCAGAATCTGGACACGAAGGTGCTGGAGCAGATACGCCTGCTCTCGAACCTCGAAACGGATTCCTCTAAACTGCTCCAGATCGTGCTGATCGGACAGCCCGAACTGGCCGAAAAACTGGCGGCGCACGAGTTGCGCCAGTTGAACCAGCGGATCACCGCGCGGTACCACCTTAAGCCCCTGGACCAGAAGGAAACCCTGCAGTACATTGCCTATCGCCTGCACGTGGCGGGGGGCAAGCGGGCGTCGGTGCACTTTGATCGCAAGGCGGTCCGGGAAATCTATCGACTGTCGGGCGGCACGCCCCGGGTTATCAACGCCCTGTGTGACCGCGCCCTGCTCATCGGGTACACGAAAGAAACCCACGTTATCACGGCCCCGATTATCCGCCAGGCCGCCCGGGAAATCCAGGGCGAAAAGGTGGCCGCGCGCAAGGCCTCGGAGAAAGGGCGCTGGAAAAACTGGTTACCCCAGCCGTCGCTGGTGGTGGGCGCGCTGGTCGCCCTGGCGGCGGTGCATTTTCTGCTGCGTCCCCTGGACCGGCTGGCGAATGAACTGAACGCGGTGAACCAGTGGGCGGCCCGCGGCGTTCCCGCCGGGACGGATAATCCGCAAGCCCAGCCCAACGCGGTGGCGGCCTCGGTGCCGGATAGGTCCGGCGCGACCTCCCTGCTGGAACGGCTGGGCAGCATGGCACCGCGCGTGGAACGTGCCGGCGCGGGGTTGCCGGACCAGGTGGATCCCGCGGCATGGACCTCGGTGGGATGTAAGCAGGTGGCTGCCCGGTGGGGGGTGACGGATGCCGAGTCGCCCCCGTTGAACGCGGACCCGGAAACCCTGGTCCACTGGTTCCAGGACCGGGGCCTGGCGTGCGAGTGGTTCCGGCCGGGCGTGGCGCAGTTGCTGGCCCTGAACCTGCCCTGCCTGGCCCGGGTGGAATGGCATGGCAAAACAATGTGGGTCGGACTGGTCTGGGCGGACGAACAGGGCGAGACGGTGGGCCTGGCACGTCCCGATGGAGATGGCCTGCTGAAAATCGACCGGCTGGCGTTCCGCAACGCCTACGCGAACGAGGCACTGGTGCCCTGGCGGGATCCCGAGCCCGGGGCGGGCCCGTTGCTGCCCGGACAGCAGGGCCCCGCCGTGGCCCGACTGAAAGAAATGCTTCGTCGCCTGGGCCGGTTGAGTCCCACGAACGCGCACGGCACGTACGATGCTGAAACGGCCTCGGCCGTGGCGGGGATCCAGGCGGAAACCGGTATGAAGGTGGACGGAAAGGCCGGGCGCCAGGTACGTTGCGTGCTGACGGCCTGGTCCGGCGGAGATGGCGTGCCTGCCCTGGGTATCCGGGGGACCACCCGGGAACAGGCCGCGCGGGTGGTGACGCCACCCCCGTCCCCTGCTCCTGCCACGCCTCCCGCTCCGCCCGCCCCGATGAAGCAGGAAGCGCCATTACCGTCTCCGAAGAAAACGGATTCGTCTGCGGCCGTAAACGGGAACGATATCGCGATCCCGAAGGAAGGAACCGGGGAAGCCGAATCACAGCCGTTGCCGCCGGCGAAACCATCCGAGGAGCCCACGAATCCCATCCCGGACAGCGGCCCTGAGAACGCCGCGAGGCCGGACCGGCCGGCGATGGAAACGCGGGAGTTGCCCCCAGCCCCGGTCTTCACGCCAGCGCCCCCGGCCGCGGTTTCACCGTCCGCAGAGGATTCCGGCGTGACCCCGCCCGCGTGGAGTACGTTGCCCCTATTGCCCAAGGATCAGAACCCGGCATGAGTTCCATTCTCGACGCGCTCAACAAGCTCGAAGAAGAACGCAACCGGCAGTTGCGGGAAGAACAACAGGCGGCCGAGGAAGAGGAAGAAGCGCCTTTCGAGCCGGAAGAGGCCGCGGCGAAACTGCTGGCCTATGAACCGCCCTCGGGGAAGCGGGGTGTCGCGCGACGCCCGGCGGCAGGCGGTAAAGGCCTGTCGGCGTGGCTCACCGCGGGGATTTCCCTGCTGGCCCTGGCGGCGGTGGCCAGCTCGGCGATCGCGGTGGTGCTGGCTTACCAGGTGTCGCGCCAGCAGCCCGCGCCCCGGGAAGCCTACACGGTGCCCGTGGTGATCGAGGCCCCCGGCCACACGGCCCAGCCCTCGGCTGGAACAGCGAAACCGGCACCGGGTGAGACGCCGGCGCCCAGGACCGTTCCGGTGGCAAAGGCCACGCCCAGGCAGTCGGCACCTGCCGAACCGGCGAAGGCCGGGGTATCGACCCCCGAGCCCGTCCAGGCCCCGGAGAAACCGTCTCAGCCGGCCGGGTCCGCTGGCCGCGCCGAGCCGACGCCGAAAGAGTCCGTTGCGAAGCCTGTTCCGGTTCAGCCGGAACCGCCGCGCGCGGCTGACCCGAAACCGCGGGAACCGATGTCTGCCCCGACCGAATCGCCCGTTGATGCTGCTCCGCCCGACGCGGCTGTTGCCGAGGGGGATCCGGCAGGCGAACCACCTGTCGTGGAGCAAGCGGCATCCGCGGAGCCGGACAAAGCAGTCGCGCCCACGGAGTCGGTAAAAGTTGCCCAGGCGACCCAGTCCGGGGACAAGGGGACGGACGCGCGCGCGGGCGACGGCCTGACACCGCCCGCGACCCTGCCCGGGAACCCGCCGGTAGTCGCGCCGCCTCCCTTGCCGGTGAATCCGCCCGCGGCGTTGCGCGCGCCAGTTGCGTCCACCGCGGACCCGGCACCCGCCCGGAAGAGCGCGGGATTCGTGGATCCCGAAGTGCTCAACGCCCTGCCGCGGCTGACCCTCGCGGACCAGGAACGTTACGGACTGGGTGAGTTGCGGCTGAACGTGTTGCGGGAAGCGGGACCGGGGAATCCGGACCCGGTGGCCATCATCAACCTGAAGAAGGTGTACCTGGGCGAACGGATTCCGGGAACCAGGGCCCGGCTGGTCGGCATTTCCTCGCGGGCCATCGCCATCGAGATCGAGGACACGGGTGCGCGGTTCCGGGTGTCCCGCTGAGTGCCGGCCAGGCGGAGGGGGACCCGAAAAGGCAGCATGCCCCGGCGCGAGGCAGGCATCGTATAGCAGCCGGAGGGGGGCGCGTGCTACACTTACCCCCCTGATGGAAGCATGCGTGATTGTAGAAGGTCTCCGAAAGCGGTATGGCAGGACCGAAGCGCTGCGGGGAATCGATTTTGAGGTCCGACGGGGTGAAATCCTGGGGCTGCTGGGACCCAATGGCGCGGGAAAGAGCACCTCGCTGGGCATCCTTTGCGGGCTGGTGCGGCCGACGTCAGGGCGGGTGGCCGTGTTTGGCCTGGATCTTGCCCACCACCGGCTGGAGATCCTGGAACGGACGGGGGCGTTGCTGGAGCGTCCAGCGTTTCCGGTCCGGCTGACGGTGCGGCGGCTGGCAAGGTTGCACGCGCGGTTGAAGGGCCTGGATGCCGAAGCGGCCGAGCGGGCGTTAAGCCGGGCGGGGCTGGCCGAGTGGGCGCCGGTAGCGGCGGGACGGCTTTCGCTGGGACTGAGGCAGCGGCTGGGCCTGGCCCTGGCCATCCTGGGAGAACCGGAACTGCTGATCCTGGACGAGCCCACGTCGGGGATGGACGTGGAATCCGCGGGGATGGTGCTGGATTTCCTGCGCCGGCTGGCCCGGGAGAATGGCGTGACGATCCTGTTTTCCAGTCACCACATGGGCGAAGTGGAACGGCTTTGCGACCGGGTGGCGATCATCCGGCAGGGGGAAATCGTGTCGGTAGCGGACACGGCAGGGCTTTTGTCGTGGAACCTGCGGGAACTGGAGATTTTTGTTGACCGACCGGAGGAGGCTGCTGTCCTGGCCCGTGCCCTTCCGGGAACGGATCGCGCGGAGGTGGAGCCGTCAGGACTGGTCCGGGTCCTGCTCTCGGGGGAGGGCACATCGCATGGACTTACCCGGGCACTGGTGGAAGCGGGATTCGAGGTTCGGGCGGTGATTCCCGCGCGCAAGACGCTGGAAACCCATTTCCGGGAGGTGGTAAGCGCATGATGATGTCCCGGTTCCGGCGCGCGTGGGCCGTGGAGGCGGCCCGGATGGTCCGCAGCGGTTTCGCGTGGACGGTGGCGACAGTGCCCGCGCTGATGACGGGAGCGGTACTGGCCATCCGGCCGCTATCGCGGGACGGGCGGGGCGACTACGATTTCATCGCGACGGCCATGACGGCAACGGTATGCACGCCGGGGTTTGTGCTGCTGCTGGTGTGGATGGCGGTATGGACGGCCTCGGACCTGTCGGACGGCACGGCGCGGGGGCTATTGACGCGTCCCATTCGTCGGTCGGACTACCTGCTGGCCAAGTACGCGGCCGGGCTTTCGCTGGGGGCGGTGATGGCTGGACTGGCCCTTGGGGCGGCGTGGCTGCTGTTGTGGCTGCTGGGCGACACCACGGGAGTGGCCTATGGGGGGGAAGTGCTGATCACGTCGGATCAACTGGTAGTAAGCGGCGCGCTGGCGTTGGGGGCGACGCTTTGCGCGTTGTGGGCGGGATGCGCGGTGGCCCTGCTGGTGGGCGTGGTGACGCGGCAACCAGGGCCCGCGGCGGCCGTGACGCTGCTGGCCTGGCTGCTGCTGGAACTGGTGAAGTATCCGCTGGGGATTGACGGCTGGGTATTCACGACGAGCCTGGAATCGGCGTGGCAGGGATTTGGCGACCTGTGCCGGGGCGTGGACGCCTCGATGACGGGGATCCTGGCGCGCGCGGCAGTGACGGCAATTCCGGTGATGGTGGCCTGTCCGGCGGCGGCGGTGCTGTGGTTCCGGCGCGGGGATCTGACCCCGTGAGGCGGGCCGGTCTTGGGCTGCTCCTCGGGCTGGCGGGCCTGGCGGGGATGGCGGCGGAGCCGGGGGTCATCGTGGAGGTTCCCGGGTTGTGGGCCGGGTTCAGCGCGGGACCGGTGGCCCGGGTAGGGGGGAACTTTTCCCTCGCAGACCTGAACAGAGACGGCCTGCCTGACCTGCTGCTGGACCAGGAGGCCTGGATCCGGGGGCCAAATGCCGCGTGGAGCCGCAAGGTCTCGTTGCCGGGGGGGGATGGCGGCGGGATTTACGACGTGGACCGGAACGGGATACTGTGGAGGATTTTCCGGGACCGGATCACCGGCTGGCGGCTGGCCGATTCGGGCGAAGGCTGGGAAAAGGTCGGCGAGCAGCCGCTGGAAGGGGGAAACTGGGACATCCCCCGGGAGGAGGCCCGCGCGCGGCGGCGCGTGCTGCGCGACCTGGACGGTGATGGCCGGGACGATCTCGTCACGGTGACGCCGCGCGGCGTATGCTGGTATCGGGGGCGGGGCGAGGGGTTCGATCGGGAAGCCGGGTTACTGCTGGCGTTGCCGGAGACCCGCGTCCTGTATACCGCGCGCGGGGAATTATGGCCACCGGAGCAGCGGGTTCTGGCGTTGCCGACCTTCCGGTTTTCCTGCGAGATCAGCCTGTCGGGGGAAGAGATCGCGGTGGTTTACGGCGAGGAATCGGCGGGGGGCACGACGTGGACCACCCTGCGATATCCGATGCCCCGGCAGGGCTCGCCGTTGAAGGTGGAGGCGGCGCAAAAAATCGACAGTCCACCGTTACCGCGGGACGCGGTGCCGGTATGGCTGGATCGGGGGGCGGATCGGCCCGGGTTCGCGCGGATGTACTGGGAGCCGGACGGGTCGGGGATTCCCGGGGACGGCTTCATGGTATGCGAAGCGTGGGAACCGGGGGCCCCGGATCCCCGGGTATTCCGTCGACCCGCTCCACCAGGAGCCGCGCCGTATCCGCCGCTGGCGGACGTGAATGGCGACGGACGGCTGGACGTGGTCATGCTGACCGTGGGGCTCGCGCGGCGGGGTCCGAGGGAGCGGGCCCAGGAACTGCTGACGGGAAGTCGCCTGCTGGTGGAGGTTTCGGCCTGGTTACGCCAGGCGGGGGGTGGGTATGCCCGCGATCCCTCATGGCAAGGGACCTGGACGGCCCAACTGGACGCGCCGCCGGTCCGCCTGCCGCGGATGCTGGGTTGGGCGGCGCGAGGTGAACTGGCCAGCATGGGCGGCGATTTCAACGGGGACGGCCAGGCGGACCTGCTGATCCGGGATCGGCTGGACCAGGCGGCGTGTTATCCGTGCGGCGCGGAAGGGTGCGGGCGTCAGCCGCTGTTCACCCTGCCGGTGCCCCCCGAGGCAACGGTCGTGCCGGCGGACGTGAACGGCGACGGCGTGGCGGACGTGTTGCTTGTGCCGGAATCGGGGAACGCGCCGACGCGGGTGTTTCTGACGGGGGGAAGTTCCCGATGAACGCGTGGCTGATCCTGGTTATGCTGTCGGCGGGCGCGGTATTTGACCTCCAGGAGATGCCGATTGATCCCGGAACATCCAGCGAGGTGACGCTGGCTGACCTGGACGGCACGGGCAGGGCCGGGCTGGCGGTGGCGTCCGCCGAGCGGCTGGTGTTGTATTTCGGGGCGCGTTCCGATCTCCGGGCCGAGTTGCGGTTTCCGCCGGAGACCCTGTTGTTTGACATCGCCGACCTGAACGGGGACGGGCAACCGGACGTGATCGCGCTGACGCCGGATCGGGTGTACAGCGTACCCGTGCCCCGTGCGGGGGCGGACGCGGACCCCTGGCGGGAGCGTTTTACCCTGGATGCCGGGGCACTCAACCGTCCGGCGGCACCGGTACCTACGCCCCTGGTGCTGCGCCGTTCGGGTCGTCCGGCGGTATTGGCGGTGGTGACGGGGGATCGATTGCGGCTGTACCAGCCGGACGGCACGGAGGAGGCGTCTTACGGCATCGGGCCGGAATCGCCCGCGAAGATGTCGATCGGCAGTCCGTTCGTGGCGGTGTCGGTCTGGCCGCCCCAACGGGACGGGGCCGCACAGGAGTGGCGAGTGTCACGACACTGGACCGGGGTACCGGTGCTGCCGGATGAGATCCCGGTGGATCGTCCGGTCGCGCCGCCCGACCGGGAACTGCTGACGGCCATGGCCCGTCGGGGTAACGCGGATCAGCCGGAGACCTGGCCGGCGTTTCCGTTGCGACCCGGTGGCGGGCCGGAACGGGTATTGTTCCTGTACGCGAGCGATGGCACGATGGATTCGCTGGTGCGGACGCGCCGGTTGTTCGCGGAGGCGGGGCGGGAAGCGACCTCCCGGCTGTCGACCATCCGGCGTTACCCGGGACGGGTGATTCCGCCGCGGAACGCGCCGCCGGATTTCAATCACGACGGCTGGTCGGACCTCATGCTGTGGAGCGCGGACCAGCCCACCTACACGGTGGGCACGCTGACGCGGACGCTGGCGCGGCAGACCTGGCCGATACGGGTGGCCGTTCACCTGTTCGAACCGGATCGTAACGCCTTTGCCGCGATGCCCGAGTGGGCCGTTACGCTGGAGGTTCCGCTGGGGTGGATGATGGAGGCCCTGGGGGACCGGTTTCCGGCGCGCCACCTGGTGTGCGCGGATTTCAACGGGGACAACCGGGTGGATATGGGATTGTCCGACGCCCCGGATCACTTCATCGCCTGGTGTAGTTCGCCGGTAGGTCTGCGGCAGGAACCTTCGGAGACGGTGACGATTTCCGGAAGCCTGGACACGTTGCTGTACGCGGTGGACCTGGATCGGGGCGGTCGAACGTCGCTGGTGTTCAGGACGGACCGGGGGGTAGCCGTGCTCCGGGCCCGGTGACCCTGTCCCGGCAAGATGGGAATCGGGTCGAAGTCGGGCCGGCCCGTAAAACGCTCCTCACCGGTTATTTGGCCAGTCCAGGCGCCCCTTGGCGGTATCGTTTTTCTCGGTAGGGTGGTATGTCCTCGGGCGAGCGGTTGAATCTATCGCGTGTCTTCACTGGTCTTATGTAAACTTGTGTGTGGTCAGCATGGACAGTCCGATCGTGATTTCAGGTGGAAGGGTTGACATGTCAATGTCACGGCGGAATAGAGATTGTTTCATGGGGTGCGGGGGCGTGGTGTCGAGTCCGGGCCCCCAGTATTCACATCGATCTGGACAAGGGAATTCCATCACGTGACACAGAACCAATCCGTTTCGCGGTTGAAGCGATGCCCTGGCCTGGACCTGCTCATCTGCCTTGGCATGGGGATACTGGTGGGCATTCTTCCGGCTCCTGCCGCCACGATTTTCCTGGAAGCCGAGGGATTCGAAACGCTGGGAGGATGGGTAATCGATCAGCAGGCCATGGACCAGATGGGGTCCCCTTACGTGCTGGCCCATGGCCTGGGGCAACCCGTTGCCGACGCCGTGACCACCGTCGGAATTCCTGAAGCCGACACGTATCGCGTGTGGGTCCGGACGCGGGACTGGTGCGCGCCATGGAACGCGCCGGACAGTCCCGGTCGTTTTCAACTGGTCATCGACGATCGACCGCTCGACACGGTTTTTGGAACCGAGGGCGATCCGTGGCATTGGCAACCGGGTGGCACGGTAAACCTCCGTCCCGGTCAAGTCCGCATGGCCCTGCGGGATCTCACGGGTTTCGATGGGCGATGCGACGCGATCCTCCTGTCGAGCGACCCGGCATTCGAACCACCCAACGAGTCCGAAGCTCTTGCCCAGTTCCGCCGCGCGCGACTCGGGATCACCCAGCCCATCGACGAAGGCATGTTCGACCTTGTCGTGGTCGGGGGTGGCATGGCCGGTACCTGTGCCGCCATCAGTGCCGCTCGTCTGGGCCTGAAAGTGGCGCTGATCCAGGATCGTCCCGTTCTGGGCGGCAATAATTCTTCCGAGGTCCGCGTGCACCTGAACGGCGAGATCAACCTGCCGCCCTATCCGGCCCTGGGCGACGTGGTCCGCGAGCTGGACAGTGGCCTGCGGGGCAACGCGCAGCCGGCCAGTCACTATGATGACGAGCGCAAACTGGCCGTTGCCCGGGTCGAGCAGAACCTGAGCCTGTTCCTGGAAACCCGCGCCTTCAAGGTGGAGAAGGCCGGAGACCGCATTACCGCCGTGACAGGTCGCCATGTCCGCCGCAATACCGAGCATCGGTTTGCCGGCGCGCTGTTCGCCGACTGCACGGGAGACGGCAACGTAGGTTACCTCGCCGGGGCGGATTACCGCGTCGGACGTGAAAGCCGGGCCGAAACCGGGGAGAGCCTGGCGCCGGAACAACCTGACCGATTGACCATGGGAACCAGCGTCCAGTGGTACGCCGTTGAAACGGATCGGCCCGTTCCGTTTCCTGAATGCCCGTGGGCCGTTTCGTTCAACGACGAAACCTGCTATCCCATGACCCGCGGCGACTGGGACTGGGAAACCGGCATGGGCCGGGACCAGGTCGCGGACATCGAGTTCATCCGGGACTATGGCCTTCGCGTGGCATTTGGTAATTGGGCCTACCTGAAGAACCACTACCAGTCCAAAGAAGAGTATGCCCGCTACCGTCTCGAGTGGGTGGCCTACATCGGGGGCAAACGTGAATCCCGTCGCCTGCTGGGCGATGTCATTCTCCGGGAGCAGGACATTGTCGAACGCCGGATTTATCCGGATGCCATGGTTACCACGACATGGACGATCGACCTGCACTACCCGCACCCGGAAAACAGCAGGCAATTTCCCGGCGCCCCTTTCCGATCCATCGCCGAGCACCTGCGCATCGAGCCCTATCCTGTTCCCTACCGTTGCCTGTATTCTCGCAACATCGAGAACCTGTTCATGGCCGGGCGCGACATCAGCGTCACCCACGTGGCCCTGGGTACGGTCCGGGTGATGCGAACCGGCGGAATGATGGGCGAAGTCGTTGGCATGGCCGCGGCCGTCGCGCGTCAGCACGACACGACGCCCCGCGGGGTATATACCCATTACCTGGACGCATTAAAGGCGCTGGCCCGGCGCGGCGTGGGTCGAAACCCTCCTGGTCACGGGGGTGAAGGCGGGTGATGGCCAGGTCGGGGGCCCTGGATCTGGTTGGGAGGGATGGGCTGGGCCACCCGTGATTGTACTTCAGGTGCCACGGCTGATGGGGAACGGGACACGGCGGGGGGATCCGAAGGTTGTATTTCACGCGTGGAATCGGTCGGTTGGGATAGGGGCTCCCCTGCCGTAGAAGGGGATTCAGACACGGGAACGAGGGCCTCATCCAGCAGGAGGGAGGCTTGGGCGCCAAGTTCGGCCACGGACCGGATGAGGGCTGCCGGGGGTAAGGTCCGGTCGGGCTGGTCGAGCAGGTCCAGGATCCGGGCTTCGAGTTTCCGGGCAATCAGCAGCAGGGCCACGGCATGGGCAACGCGGAGGAGCGTCGCGGGATCGGTGTCGCGGGGCTGTCGGGCTGGAGCGTTCAGCAGCAGGTCGAGCAGGATCGGGGCGTCGGGATGATCGGGCAACAGGGGTGTCACAGTTGCCCGGAAAGCAGGGACAAGCGTTGGCGTGGACATGGACATTCTCCGGTTCAGGGACGCGGAACGTGAAAAGTCCCCCTATTAATAAGGGCATTCTGTTGCGTGGCGAGGCCGAATAGGGCCGGATTTTGTGCGGCGGTTTTGTTCAGCATGCTAAACTTAAGGTGGACAGCAGGCGGAACGGAGTAGCGATGCGCGTCGTGTTTGTCATACCACCCTTTGATTACGGTCGATCGGTGGGTCACGTTCGCCGGGGAGCGCGACGGGGCGTGTTGCCGCCCCTGGGCGTGGGGTTCCTGGCGGCGGAGTTGCGCAAGGGGGGGCACGAGTGCCGGCTGGTGGATGCCATGGCCCGGAACCTGGACGCGGCGGAGACGGCGGAAGCGGTGGCCGCCCTGTCGCCGGACGTGGTGGGTATGTCCCTGATCACGTTTGTCAATGAACGGGAGTCCGTGTCCACCTGCCGGGAAATCCGGCATCGCCTTGGCGGGGATACCCCGATCATCCTGGGAGGTCCCCACGTGACCCTGCTGGGAGACCGGGTCCTGGAAGTGTTTCCGGAGGCGGACTACGCGGTGGTCGGCGAGGGGGAATACCCGTTGCGGACGCTCTTGGACCTGTTGTCGCGGGGCGAACGGCCAGCATCGCTTCCGGCCGTGTCGGGCCGGGATGGCTTGGGGCGGATCTGCCACAACCCGCCGCTGGTATGGGAACCGAACCTGGACGTGTTCGATCCACCGGACCGGTCGCTGTACGAGCGGGACCTGTATCGTCCGCTGCCAAGCCTGAACCTTGGGCGCCGGGTGACTACCATCATCACGGCGCGGGGGTGCCCCTGGGCGCGGTGCGCGTTCTGTCATCAGGGCAGCGGCTGCTCGGTGCCATACCGGCGCCGGAGTCCGGAACATGTTCTCGAGGAGGTGGAACGGCTGGTCCGTGACTGGGGCTACACCAGCCTGGTGTTCTGGGACGATGATTTCTGCGCGATGCCGGAATGGGTGGAAGCATTCTGCTCGGGGTTGATCCGGTCAAGTACGCGGGTTCGATGGTCGGTGCTGGCCCGGGCATCGTCGGTGCGGCCGGATATGCTGCGTCGCATGGCGGAAGCAGGATGCTACAGCATCCAGTTCGGGTACGAGTCCGGGGTGCCAGAGATCCTCAAACTGATCCGAAAAGGAGCGACCCCGGACGTATACCGCCAGGCGACACGCTGGGCCCGGGACGTGGGCCTGGAAATCCGGGGCAGTTTCATGCTGGGGTTTCCGACGGAAACGCCGGAGATGTCGCGGCAGACCATTGAACTGGCCTGCGAACTGAACGCGGATTACATGCTGTTTTTCGCGTACCACGTGCTGCCGGGCACGGTCCTGGAACCGTTCGCGCTGAAACGGGGCCAGCGGGTACCGGACTGGGACCAGAACATTCATCATCCCAGTTACGTGCCGGACACGTATGGCTCGGCGGAAGAACTGGCGAGCATGGTACGGTACGCCTACCGCCGGTATTACCTGCGACCGGCCTACCTGCGCCAGTTGATCGCGCGCACGTTGCGCCGTCCTTGGCTGATCGGGAATCACGCGCTGTCGCTGGGCTACTGGCTGGGCGCCGCCCTGCGGGGCTGAAAGGAGTCGTATGAGCGTACTGCTGGTCACGGTGCAACGGGACCTGGACGTGCTGGGCATCAAGTACCTGCACCAGTACCTGCTGGATCGGGGCGAGGATTCGCGGCTGCTGTTCATGCCGGATCTTACGCGTCGCCGCGCGGACACGCTGCGGGGCGCGGCAACCTTCGCGCGGTCATGGAAGCCCGACCTGATGGCGGTGAGCCTGATGTCCCTGGAGTATGCCGACGCGACGGACGCCACGCGGGCGTTGCGGGAGGCCTTACCGGGGGTTCCAGTGGTATGGGGAGGCATCCACGCGACCAGCGATCCGACGTCATGCCTCGTGGGCGATCGCGCGGATTTTGTGTGCGTGGGCGAGGGCGAGCGCACCCTGCTTGATCTCGCGCGGGCGGCCCGGAGCGGCCGGGATTTCCGCTCGATCCCGAACCTCGGCTGGCTCGAGGATGGGCGGTACACGCAGAACCCGGTATATCCGCTGATCCGGGACCTGGACGAGTTACCGCTGTTGCGGCGGATCGCGCCGGAAAGTTACCTTGCCCTGCCGGATGGAACGCGCCCGCTGGACGAGAAACTTTTCCGGCGGTGGGCCCGCCACGCGGGCAAAAACTACATCACCATTGCGTCGCGGGGCTGCCCGTACGGGTGCGCGTACTGCTGCAACAACCGGTATCGGAAACTGTACGACGACTGGAACGTGCGGCGACGCGGCGTGGAGCACATTATCCGCGAACTGGAACAGGCCCTGCGTGATTTTCCCGGCGTGGAGTACATGAACTTCCACGATGACTGCTTCCTGGCGTGTCCCATCGAGTACCTGCGGGAATTCTGCGCGGCGTACAAGGCGCGGGTGAACCGTCCGCTGATTGCCAAGAGCACGCCTACCTACATCACGGAGGAGCGCATGGCTCTGCTGAAGGACGCGGGGCTGTCGTGGATCAGCCTGGGACTGCAGAGCGGCAGCGAACGGGTATGCCAGGAGGTATATAACCGGCGGTCCCTGCCCAAGCACTTTCTGGAGGCCGCGCGGGTGATCCACCGGTTCGGCATCGCGCCGTTCTACGACGTGATCCTGGACAATCCCTTCGAAACCGAGGCGGAACAACTGGAAACGGTGCGCACGCTGATCGAGACGCCCAAGCCGTTCTACCCGGAAATTTTCTCGCTGGTGTTCTATAGCGGCACGGCGCTGCGGGAGCGGGCGGAACAGGAGTGCCCGGACGCCATCGAAGACCCCACGGAAAAGGACTACCGCATCCGTCACCGCCGGCTGGTGAACGACCTGGTGGAAACGGCCACGACCCTTCCGGCGTGGCTGATGCGTCCGCTGCTTCGGCGGTACGAGCGGCGGCCAGATTCGCGCCTGACCCGGCTCCTGGTGTTTTTGGGGAAGTGGTCCACCCGGTTGTTTTTCACACCCTTGACGTACCTGCGGGTGATCCGGTTGTCCCAGCGGGGATCCTGGATCCGGACCTTCCGCGTGCTGCCCAACTACTTCAAGGTAGGGTTCACGTATTACCTGCACCTGTTCCGCGCGCGGTGATGGGGGGGCTGGTTTTCCGGAAGACCCGGCGGATAGAATGACGCGCGGGTACCGCCGCGGGGGATCCGACATGACGGAAAACAGCCATCGCGAGGACATGGAACTGCTGCGCCGCGCCTTGGAGGAGTTGAGCGAGACGTCGCGGTCCTGGGAACAGGCGTTTCGGGCGCTGCAAGACGAGGTGGCGCGGCTGAACCGGGAACTGGCGGACAAAAACCGCGAGCTCGCTTACCACACCGAATACCTTGGCCGCCTGCTGGAAAGCATCTCGGACGGGGTGATCGCGGTGGACCTCGACGGGCGGATTACCCGGGCCAACCGGGCGGCGTGTGCCATTCTGGGGTATGACGCGGAGGCCTTGCGGGATCAACTGTTTGAAGCGGTGTTTGGCCGTCCTTTCGCGGCGGACCAGTCGGAAACAGCGGGGCAACTGCGAACCCGAAGCGGTCGGGAGGTGGCGGTGACCGAACGGGACGCGGACATAATCGGCGAGGATGGGCGTCCGCTGGGGCGGGTCAAGGTGTTTCAGGATCTCAGCGAACTGAACGCGTTGCGCAGCCAGTTGCGTCAGCGGGAACGGCTGGCCCTGATCGGTGAGATGTCGGCAACGGTGGCCCACGAGATCCGCAATCCACTGGGTGGCATCGAGGGTTTCGCGGGGCTGCTCGCCCTGGACCTGGCGGATGATCCGGAGCGCCTGAACCTCGTGGAACGCATCCTGGACGGCACGCGGCGGCTGGACCGGGTAGTCAACGGCCTGCTGGATTACGCGCGCCCCGTTTCGCTGCAGACGCGGGCGGTGGATTGCGCCGCGCTGCTGGACGCCGCGGTGGAACAGGCGGGGGCTCCGCCGCCGGATGTGGCGCTCTCCCGGGAGGCGCCAGGGGGGCTGCGGGCGCGGGTGGATCCCGATCATTTCACGCGGGTGCTGATCAACCTGCTCCTGAACGCCTACCAGAGCCTGCCGCCGGAGGGAGGCACGGTAGAGGTCGCCGCGTGGGAATCAGGGGCAGATGTGGTGTTCGCCGTGCGGGACACGGGTTGCGGCATGGACGAGGAAACCCGCCGCCGCATGTTTTCGCCGTTTTATACCACCAAGGCGCAGGGGACCGGTCTTGGCCTGGCGTTCTCTGCTAAAATTGTCGAGGCCCACGGCGGCCGGTTCGAAGTGGATTCCCGTCCGGGCGAAGGCACGGAGGTCAGGGTGTTCCTGCCCCGCGCCGAGTAAGCCGCGGGGCGCGGACGCCGAATCGCGCGAAGGGGCACAGAGCGGCAGGGATCAATGGGTGACATCCGGGTCCTGGTCATAGACGACGATCCGCTGATGCGGGAGTTCCTGGCAGAGGCGCTCCGGCGGGGTGGATACGCGGTTGACGTGGAAACCTCCGGGGCCGGAGGCGTGGAGCGGTTTGCCCGGGATCGTCACGATATCGTCATCACCGACCTGAAAATGCCCGGCATGGATGGCCTGACCGTGCTGCGGCGGGTGCGGGAACTGGACGCCGAGGCCCAGGTGATCCTGATGACGGCGTACGGCACCATCGATTCGGCGGTGGCAGCCCTGCGCGAAGGGGCGTCGGATTACCTGCTCAAGCCGTTCCGGCCGGACGCCCTGGCCGTGGCGGTGTCGCGCGCCCGGGAACGGGCCCGACTGCTTCGGGAAAACGCCTTCCTCAGCAGGGAACTCAACGCCGGGTTCGAGGAAGACGGCATGGTGGGGAACAGCCCCGCCATGCGCGAGGTGTACGAGATGATCCGGCGGGTCGCCGACAGCCGGGCCACCGTGCTCATCCGCGGGGAGAGCGGCACCGGTAAAGAACTGGTCGCGCGGGCGGTTCACCACGCGAGCCGCCGCCGCGACAAGCCGTTCATCCGGGTCAACTGCGCGGCACTGTCCGCAGGGATCCTCGAAAGCGAACTGTTCGGTCACGAACGCGGGGCCTTCACCGGCGCGCACGACCGTAAAATCGGACGGTTCGAACTGGCCAACGGTGGCAGCCTGTTGCTGGACGAAATCAGCGAAATCGGCGTGGAACTCCAGCCCAAGCTGCTTCGGGTGCTGCAGGAGTTCGAATTCGAACGGGTGGGGGGCACCCAGACCATCCCGGTGGATACCCGGGTAATCGCGACCAGCAACCGCGACCTGGAAAAGGCCGTGGCCGAGGGCCGGTTCCGGGAAGACCTGTTCTTCCGGCTGAACGTGGTGACCAT
The DNA here is from genome assembly GCA_018056705.1 of Candidatus Hydrogenedentota bacterium. Classification (GTDB taxonomy): domain Bacteria; phylum Hydrogenedentota; class Hydrogenedentia; order Hydrogenedentales; family CAITNO01; genus JAGPFE01. Next base: position 17,947 of record JAGPFE010000002.1, read on the forward strand.
CCACCTTCCGCCGTTGCGCGAACGGCGCGAGGATATTCCGCTGCTGCTGGAACACTTCCTGCGGAAATCCAACCGGGACAACGGCCGGAACTGCGCGGGCTTTACCCATGAAGTCATGCGGGTGCTCATGGAATATCCCTGGCCGGGCAACGTGCGGGAGTTGCAGAACGCCGTGGAACGGGCCGTGCTGCTCTCCGATGGGGATGGCCCCTTGGACGTGCGGCATTTCAACCTCGTGGGGCCGTTTCCCGCGACAGGCGGCGCGCGAGCCGTCGCCGGGGAACCTGTCGCGAGCGCGCCATCGTCCCCCGCGCCCGCCGTGGGCACCCCCGGCATCGGCGAGGTCGATCACCCGCTGCTGCTGAAACCGGGCATCACGCTGGACGAGATGGAACGACGGATGATCCTGGCTACGCTGGAACACTGCGAGGGTAACCGGCAGAAGGCAGCGGACATGCTGGGCATCAGCGCGCGGACCCTTCGGAACAAGCTCAGCGACTACCGCGCCCGGGGACTGTTCCAGGATGACCGGGGAGACTGATCCCGGCGGAGGGGAACTCCGGCGCTTCGAGGATAGCCCCACGCATTCCTGGTCGGTGGTGCCGCCGGGCTGGGACATGGCCCGCGCCCGGTTTCTCGCGCGTCCCAACCGGTTCGTGGCGCACGCGTCCCTTCCGGAACAGGGAACGGTTCAGGCCTTTCTGCCCAACCCGGGGCGGTTACGGGAACTGTTATTACCGGGCGCGACGCTTACGCTGGTTCGTCCGGCGCGGGTGGTGGCCGGAGCATCCTCCCCGGATCCGGGGAAGCGCGCCACGGACTGGACCGTCGTGGCAGTGGAACGGGATGGCGCACCGGTATTGCTGCATACCCATTGGAACAACCGGGTGGCGCGGCACCTGCTCGAACATCGGCTGGTGCCCGGGCTGGAAACGTACACCGTGGTCCGGAGCGAGGTCCGCCGGGGGGGAAGTCGTTTCGACTTCCTGTTGACGGGACCGGATGGGCCGCTGCTGCTGGAGGTGAAGTCGTGCACGCTGTTTGAATCGGGCGTGGCCCTGTTTCCCGACGCGCCTACAGACCGCGGGCGACGTCACGTGGACGAGTTGAGAGCGATTGCCCGGTCAGGCGAAGCCGCCGCCGTGCTCATCCTCGCGCATTCGCCGCGGGTAACGGTATTTGCCCCGGATTATCACACCGACCCGGCTTTCGCGCAGGCGCTGTGCCAGGCGCGCCGGGACGTAACGGTGATTCCTGTGCGTTTGGGCTGGACGTCGGACCTTTACCTCAGCGGCTGGCCGGAACGCTTGCCCGTGCCCTGGGAGGTGATCGAGCGGGAAAACAGGGACGGCGGGGTATACGTGATGGGCTTTCGCCTGGACGCGCCCCGGACGGTGGAGGTCGGCGCGCTGGGCGCGTGTCGTTTCAATGCGGGGCATTACCTGTACGTGGGATCGGCGGCGCGTGGCCTGGACGCGCGGATACGGCGCCACCTGGCGCGTCGCAAGCGGTTTCACTGGCACGTGGACTGGTTGCGTGACGTGGCGGACGGTGTCCGGGCGTGGCCGATCCGTTGCGTGGAGCGGCTCGAATGCGCGCTGGCGCGGTCGCTGTCGGAACGGCTGACGGAGGGACCACCGGGATTCGGCTCTTCGGACTGCGCCTGCGGGACACACCTGTTTTACAGCGGGACCGACCCGGAGGGGGAGGAGTGGTTTCACGCCTGGCTTGGCGGGTGGCGGACCCGGGCGCTCCGGGGGGCAGGCGGGCAAAATTTGCCAATTTGACAAAATCAGGATCCGGGGCGTGTCATCTTCTCGTGGGGCGGGACGTTCTGAAGAACGGGCGAAAAAATCAGTATAAATGGACTTGACAAAGGACGTTTCGGCGTGCTATTATCACTCATGAACGTTGAGTGCTAATGACCTTTCGAAAAGAAAAGGTCAATTTGTCAGAATGGCAAAAAAAACAACCCCATCAACAGAAGGAGGAACTGCCATGAAAGTGCGTCCGTTGGCTGATCGCATCCTGGTCAAGCGGGAAGAACCCAGTGAAACGGTGAAAGGCGGCATTATCATTCCCGATACCGCCAAGGAAAAGCCCCAGGAGGGCAAGGTGATCGCGGTGGGACCGGGCCGGCTCGATGAGAACGGCAAGCGGGTACCCCCGGAAGTGAAGGTGGGCGACCGCATCCTGATGGGCAAGTACGCCGGTACCGAAGTGAAAATCGACGGGGAAGAACACGTCATCCTGCGTGAGGACGACGTGCTCGCGGTGATCGAGTAACAGGCGGCCAGGAAGGCCGAAACCATAGGAGGACCTGGTTATGCCCAAGCAACTCGAATACGGTGAAGTCGCGCGGCGCAAAGTACTGGAAGGTGTTACCAAGTTGAGCGCCGCCGTGAAGGTGACCCTTGGTCCCAAGGGCCGTAACGTGGTACTGGACAAGAAATGGGGCGCGCCGACCGTGACCAAGGACGGCGTGAGCGTGGCCAAGGAGATTGAACTCGAAGACAAGTACGAGAACATGGGCGCCCAGATGGTGAAGGAAGTGGCGTCCAAGACGTCGGACGTGGCCGGCGACGGCACCACCACGGCGACCATTCTCGCGGAAGCGATTTTCCGGGAAGGCCTGAAGAACGTGACCGCGGGGGCCAACCCGATGGCCCTGAAGCGGGGCATCGACAAGGCCGTGGAAAAGGTGGTGGAAAAACTGGCCTCCATGTCCAAGCAGGTGCGCAATGACAAGGAAGTGATCAAGAACGTCGCGGCCATTTCCGCCAACAGCGACATGGAAATCGGCAACATCATTGCCGAGGCCATGGAAAAGGTGGGCAACGACGGCACGATCACGGTGGAAGAGGCCAAGGGCATCGAAACCACGCTGGAAGTGGTGGAAGGCATGCAGTTTGACAAGGGGTACCTGTCGCCCTACTTTGTCACCGACTCCGAAACGATGGAGTGCGTGCTGGAAGACTGCTTCATCCTGATCCACGAGAAGAAGATCTCGAACCTGAAGGATCTGCTGCCGCTGCTCGAACAGGTTGCCAAGAGCGGCAAGCCGTTGCTGGTGATCGCCGAGGACGTGGAAGGGGAAGCCCTTGCCACGCTGGTGGTCAACAAGATCCGGGGCACCATCCAGTGCGCGGCCGTGAAGGCGCCGGGATTCGGCGATCGCCGCAAGGCCATGCTGGAAGACATCGCGATCCTTACCGGTGGCCTGTGCATCACGGAAGACCTGGGCCGGTCGCTCGAGTCGGTAACCATCAGTGACCTGGGCCGGGCCAAGCGCGTGGTCATCGACAAGGACACCACCACGATCGTCGAGGGCGCGGGTTCCTCGGCGGACATCCAGGGCCGCATCGCCCTGATCCGCAAGCAGATTGAGGAGACCACCTCGGATTACGACCGCGAGAAGCTCCAGGAACGCCTGGCGAAACTGGCGGGCGGCGTGGCGGTCATCAACGTCGGCGCGGCCACTGAAATCGAGATGAAGGAAAAGAAGGCCCGCGTGGAAGACGCCCTCCACGCCACGCGCGCGGCGGTGGAAGAAGGTATCGTGCCCGGTGGCGGCACCGCCCTGATCCGCTGCCAGGACGCCATTGACGAACTGAACCTGGAAGGCGATGAACTGGTGGGCGCCCGTATCGTGCAGCGCGCCCTGGAAGCGCCGCTTCGCCAGTTGGCCCTGAACGCCGGCGAAGAGGGCGCGACCGTCGTCCAGACCGTCAAGGCGAAGAAGGGCAACGTCGGCTACAATGCCGAAACGGGCGAGTACGAAGACCTGATGAAAGCGGGGATCATCGATCCGACCAAGGTGACCCGCACGGCCCTGCAGAACGCGGCGAGCATCGCGGGCCTGCTGCTGACCACCGAAGTCCTGATCGCCGACCTGCCCGAGCCGAAGGAGAAGTCCACTCCGACGCCGGGTGGCGGCATGGACGACATGTACTGAGTCGCCCATCCCTGTACCCTCCCATATCCCGACCCTTTCCCTTTTGTCTCCCCCCCGATCCCGGGGGGGAGACCTGCTTACCAGGGTTACCAGGTTTAATTGATGCCGAAAAGGGAAATATGGTACATTTTCCAGTCATGGTGTCCCGCGGGAACGGGACGCAAGGCGTTATTTAATTAGATACAGGAATTTCACCATGCAGGAATGGATGCGCAGACACCGGCGGCTGTTCTTTGTTGTCATTTTTCTTTTTATCGGTATACCCATGGCGTTTTTCTTTGGGTTGCCGTCATCCCGTCAGAATCGACGCATGGCGGGTGAAGACCGCGAGGTCATCCGGGTGGGCAACGTGCCCGTGAAGGAATCCGAATTCCGCCGGCAACTGGACGCCACGGCCCGGATGGTCGCCCAGATGCAGGGTGGTGAACGGCCCTCCAACGAGGAACTTGAGCGGATGGGCATGGTCACCCGGGTGACGGACCAGCTGGTTAATTCCACGCTGCTGACCATGGAAGTGCAGGCGCGGAACCTGCCCATCAGCGACGCGCTGGTACAGGAACAGTTGCGCGGACTGGACATGTTCAAGGACGACAAGGGGAACTTCGTTCCGGCCGCCTACAACGAGTGGGTGCAGAGCGTGCGGGACTGGGCCCCGATTTACGAAGACCTGCGCAAGGAAATCGCGCGGAACATCCTGCTGAAGATCGCGGGCGCGCCGGGCCGGCGGGTGTCGAAGGCCCGCGTGGACGAGGAACTGATCGCGGATCACACGCGGTTTTCCGCCAAGTTCATCAAGGTGGAAGCCCCGGTGGGCGTGACGGACGAAATGATCCAGAAGGAATACAGCGAGCACCCGGAGCGCTACCGGAAGTCGCCCACGATCACCGCGGAATTCGTGGCCATTTCCCTGTTGCCGCCGGTACCGCAGAAGGCGCTGGACGCGGTGTCCCGGGCCCGGGCGGGCGAAGATTTCGCCGCGCTGGTGAATGAGTTGTCAGACCTGAAAATTCCCGAAGGGGGAGACCAGGGCTGGCGGCCGGTGGATCCCGAGGCCCCGGCGCATCTCCAGCCGCTGTTCGCCCTGAAACCGGGAGAGGTGAGCGACCCGGTGGCGGGCCCGACGGGTTACTTCATCTACAAGGTGGACGAGGAACGCACCAACGACCAGGGGGTCCGCGAGGTCAAGTGGCGCCAGATCCTTATTAACGCCGAATTGAGCGAGGCCGAGTTGTCTGAACGTCGGGCCCAGGCCCGGTCGCTGGAAGAAGAAGCGAAGAACGTGGGCCTGTTGCAGGCGGCGGCCAACGCGAAACTGGAGGTGCGCCGCACCAACCCGTTCAACCAGGACAGCATGAACATTGACAACGTGGACCGGGTAGACGTGCCCCAGTTCCGGTCGGGCCTGATGGGCGTGAAAGAGATGAACGTGGCCCGGTCCATTCCGGCGCGGAACAACGTGTACGTGGCCCAGGTGGTGGAACGGATAGAGGGTGAGTTGAAGCCCCTGGAAGAAGTCCGGGAAGACGTGGCGCGCAACGTGATTGCCGCGCGGAAAATGGAAGATTCCTACCGGGAAGAAACGCGGGCCCTTGCCGAGCAGTTGAAGAAGGAATACACCAGCCTGGAAGAAGTGGCGCTCAAACGCCCGGATCTGGGCGTGGAAGTCAAGTCCACCACGACCCCCTTTACCAGGAAGGATCCGTTGTATAACCAGCAGTTGTTCCTGGACTCGGCACGGTTGTACGAGTTGTTCAAGGATGCCGAGCCCGGCGCGATCGTAGGGCCGGTTGAGGGGCTGCTTGGTGACACGTGGCTGGCGCAACTGGTCGAGAAACAGGTCCCCTCGGCGGATGAACTGGCCAAGTTGCAAGAAGAGCGCAAGCAGATCGCCGAGCAGATGAAAAAGTCGGAAGAGGGGAATTACATCAACGATTACATCCAGGATCTGCGTCGCCGGCTATTGGCGTCGGTACCCCTGACCGTGCGGCAGGAAATCATCGACGAGATTGTCGGCAAGACCGCCGCGACAGGAAGTAAGGAAAACGCGGAGGGGCAATCCGGGGATACGTCCTCCCCGGCCGCCGCGAATGAAAACGCGACCCAGGGCGGCGAAGAGGCACCGGAAAACGCCTCGACCCCGGGCGCGGCAGCCACGGCTGGAGCGCCTGAAACGAATGGCGGCGAAAACCCGGATCCCGGATCGGTTCCCGCCGAGGCGGCACCGCAACCGGCGGATGCCTCAAGGTAACGCGGAAGGAGCGCGCGATGGAAAAGGTGATCATTCTGGGATCTGGTCCCGCGGGATGCACGGCGGCGCTGTACTGCGCGCGGGCGGATCTGGAACCGCTGGTGCTCGAGGGCGACTATACCCGGGGCATGTTGCCCGGTGGCCAGTTGATGACCACGACGGAAGTGGAGAATTTCCCGGGATATCCCGAGGGCGTGACGGGACCGCAGTTGATGATGGACCTCAAGGCGCAGGCCGAACGGTTCGGCGCGCGATTCGAACAGGCCGGGGCGGTCAAGGTGGAACTGGATGGTCCTCCCCATAAAGTATGGACGGACGAAAACGCCCCGCCCCGGGAGACGATGGCCCTGATCATCGCCACCGGCGCGACGGCCAAGTACCTTGGACTTCCATCCGAAGAGAAGTTCATGAACCGCGGCGTGTCGGCCTGCGCGACCTGTGACGGCGCGTTACCCCAGTTCCGGAATCACCCGGTGGTCGTGGTGGGCGGGGGCGATACGGCCATGGAAGAGGCGATGTTCCTGAGCCGGTTCGCGTCCATGGTATACGTCGTGCACCGGCGGGACGCGTTCCGGGCCAGCAAAATCATGGCGGAACGGGTGCTGTCGAACCCCAAGATCACGCCGGTGTGGAACAGCGTGGTGGACGAGATCCTCGGCGATGACGAGCGCGGGGTGACGGGGGTCCGGGTGAAGAACATCCAGACCGGCGAGTTGTCAGTCATCGAGTGCACGGGATATTTCTGCGCCATCGGCCACAAGCCGAACACGGACCTGTTCACCGGCGTGCTGGATATGGACGAAGCGGGGTACCTGGTCACGCGGCCCGACTCCACCCGCACCAACGTGGAAGGCGTGTTCGCCTGTGGCGACGTGAAGGACAAGGTGTATCGCCAGGCCATTACGGCCGCCGGGAGCGGGTGCATGGCCGCGTTGGACGCGGCGCGCTGGCTGGAATCGAAGGAACACTGACCGGCGCGCTCCGCCGGCCTGCGATCCCGCGGGAGGCGCATGGTATGGGCCTGTTATCGCCGCAAGTCAGCACGAAGGAAATGGTGTTGCTCTGCAGGCAACTGGCCACCGCCTACGAAGCGGGCATTCCAATCCTTCAGAGCCTGAACCTGGTGCGACGGGGCGGTATCAGCGGGAAATTGTCCCGTATTCTTGAACGATCCGCGACGCGCATCCGGCAGGGGGCCACGCTGTCGGAATCTTTGCGCGAGGAATCCCGGTACCTGCCGCCGTTTTTCGTGGAGGTGCTGGCCGCGGGGGAACAGGGTGGCACGTTGGACGCCATGCTGAAAGACCTGGCGGATTTTTACGAGGACCTGCTTAAACTGAAACAGGGCGTGGCCGTGTCGATGGTGTATCCCGGGCTGCAACTGGCGGCGGCGTGGTTTCTGGGGACCTTCTCGTTGCGGTTGCTGCCGTATATACGGGGCACGGGAGGACGATCTTTCCAGTTCGAGGCCTACCTGCGGGATTACCTGGCGTTTCAGGCCCGGGCGGGCCTGGTGGTCCTGTGCGCGGTGATCGTCGTGATCCTGCTGGGACGCGCCGGCCTGCTGGATAAACTTACCGGTTTCGTCAAGACCTTCGTGTGGCCCTTCAACCAGGTCAGCCGGCGGTTCGGGCTTTCCTGTTTTTTCCGGAGCATGTCCCTGCTGGTGGGAGCCGGCATGCGCATGGACCGTTGTATCGAGCACGCGGCGCGGGTAACCATGAATCCCCTCATGGAGCGGGACCTGAAACGGGCGATTCCCCTGGTCATGCGGGGACAGACCCTCGTGGAGGCGTTCAGCAAGGTCAATTGCCTGAGCCCGGTGGGCCGGGACATGCTCGCGGTAGGCGAACAGACGGGAAAACTGGAAACTTCCCTGCGCAAGGTGGCGGAGTATCACCTGGAAGAAGCCCGGGCCGCGGTAGCCATTGCCACCCGGGTAATGAACGTGCTCATCCTGCTGGCGGTGGGCGCGGTGGTAGGTTATATCGTCATATCGTTCTACGGCGGCCTGTACTCAGGGCTTGACACCCTGACCTGATAGGGAGTATTGACATGGCATCCATGGATCCGGAACAGGTGGCAGTCGAGGGGGAAGTGACGCGGGACTGGGCCCGGTGGTTCTGGCCCGCCCTGATCGTCGCGCTGATCGTGATGATCCTGCTGTTGTGGGCGGGGCAGCGTCCAAAACCCCGGGCGTCATCGGTTCGCGCCCGCCATATCCTGGTGACCTTCAACGCCAACGACGCGGTCGATCGAAGCCGGGCCCTGCAGCGGGCAACGGAAATCCGGGATCGGCTGCTGAAGGGGGAACCCTTCGAAAAACTGGCCCGCCAGTACAGCGATGATTCCTATTCCGCCCGGCGTGGCGGGGATCTGGGCTGGGCGGAGCGGGGCACGTATGAAAAAGAGTTCGACGCCTACTGCTGGGAAGCGCCGGTAGGGGAAATCAGCGATATCATCCAGACCAAGCACGGGTTCCACATTATCCAGGTTATGGACCGGTACATCAGTGACGCGGAGCGTTACGAGAAGGAACTGGAAGAGCGGGCGCGGTCCGCGGCGGGGACCCCTGCGGCCGAAGGAACAGGCGCCCCGGCGCCTGGTTCCAGTACGCCGTGACCCGGGGTGGGCCGCTTCAGCCTTGGCGGATTCTCAGGGTAACCCCTTGCCCAAAAAGTTGGCGACCGCCCGATGGACGGTCGCCGCGTAAGGTGAACATCGCGCTGAGCGCTGATGAGGAGGAAGTGGTCAGCCTTGTCCCTCTTTCTGGGCCTTTCGCGCGTATTGTTCGAGCAGGGCCGGAACCTTGTCCGGGGTCATATCGCCGAAGACTTCATCGTTGACCATGACCACGGGGGCGAGGCTGCAGGTCCCCAGGCAGCGGGTGGCGTTCAGGGAGAACAGGCCGTCCTTGGTGGTCTCTCCAAAGTGGATACCCAGTTCTTCGCTGAGTTTTTCGGAAACCCGTTCCGCGCCCTTGACGTAGCAGGCCGTTCCCAGGCACACGCTGATGACGTAGCGGCCCCGGGGCTCGGTGCGGAAGAAATGATAGAAGGTGGCCACGCCGGTAACCTTGGACGTGGGCACCTGGAGCAACTGGGCGACTGCGTTCAATTGATCCTGGCCAAGGTAGCCGTAGTGTTCCTGCACCTTGTGCAGCACCCGGATCAACTGGCCTTCGGGATGTTCGTCGGCCCGGCAGGTCTTGATGAAGTCGACGATTTCGGGGGTCAGGGCGGCACGGGCCGCGGCCATGACCGCTTCGCTGTTATCCGTGGAACCGTTGCAGCAGCAGTGCGTACTCATCAGCGTATTCCTCTCGGCAGTCTGGGCGCGTAATGGGTATGCAGCAGGGCGTGCGCCTTTTCTCCGCCCGGCTCGCCAAGGTATGTTTCATACAGCCGCTGGATGGCCGGATTATGATTGGAACTCCGCAGGGGCTTGTTGCTGTCGATCGCGTAGAGGGCGGAGGCCCGCCTGGCCAGCAGTTTCGGGTCGAGGATAGTGTATCCCTTGGGCGGATAGGGCTGGCCGCCGCCGCCGATGCATCCGCCCGGGCAGGCCATCACCTCGATGATGTGGAACGTTTCTTCCCCGCTGACCACCTTGTCCAGCAGTTTCTTGGCGTTCTGCAGGCCGTTGGCCACGCCCACGCGCAGGGTCAGCCCGTCGTTGACCTTGAGATCCCGCACGCGGAGGCCTTCGACGGCCCGCACCTCGGTAAACTCCATTTTTTCGGGCGGATTTCCGTTGATCACCTCGACCGCCATGCGCAGGGCCGCTTCGAGCACGCCGCCGGTGGTGCCGAAGATGTCGGCCGCGCCCGTCGATTCTCCAAGGGGGGAATCGAACTCGCCATCCGGCAGGTTCGACAGGTCCAGGCCGTAACTCTTGATCATGTAGATCAGTTCCCGGGTGGTGAGCACGGCGTCGGTTTGCGGGGTACCGTCCGGCATGCGCAATTCAGGCCGCCGCGATTCAAACTTCTTGGCCGTGCAGGGCATGATGGACACCACGAAGATGTCCTTGGGATCGATGCCCGAAACTTCGGCGTAATACGTCTTGATCAGCGATGACATCATGGACATCGGCGAACGGCAGGTCGAGGCGTAGGGAATCAGTTCTGGATAGAACCGTTCAAGGAAGTTGACCCAGCCAGGAGAACAACTGGTCAGCAACGGCAGCCGTTCTCCCTTCTTGAATCGATGGAGAAACTCCGTCGCTTCTTCCACGATGGTGAGATCCGCGGTGAAGTTGGTGTCGAAGACCCGATCGAAACCCAGCATCCGCAGGGCGGAGACCAGTTTTCCGGTGCATGGGGTTCCGGGGGGCATCCCGAAGCCTTCCCCGATCGTCGCCCGGATGGCCGGCGCGGTGTGCACGACCACGTGTTTCTGGGGATCCGCGAGGGCTTTCCAGACGTCGTTCACGTAACTTTTTTCGATGAAGGCCGCGGTGGGACAGGCGTTGACGCACTGGCCACACTGGATGCACACCGAGTCGTCCATGGGGCTGCCGAAGGCGGGAGATACCACCGTTTTGAACCCCCGACCGTGCTGGCTGAGATTGTGTACCCCTTGTACCCCGGCGCACACGCGCACGCACCGGCCGCACAGGATGCATTTCTCGGGATCCCGCACCACGGCCACGCTGGACCGGTCGATGGGAAACCGCTTGCGTTCCCCGTCGAACAGCCGCTCGCGCACCCCCATGGTGAAGGACAGGTTCTGCAGTTCGCAGTTGCCGTCGCGGTCACAGGTAAGGCAGGCGCGGGGATGGTTATCCAGCAGGAGTTCCACGATGTCCCGGCGGGCCTGGCGAATGGATGGGCTGTTGGTCTGCACCTCCATGCCTTCCCAGACCTGCACGCTGCAGGAGGCCATGTAAAAGGGCACGCCCTTGACCTCGACCACGCACACGCGACAGGAGCCCTGCAGGCTCAACTTGGGGTGGTAGCACAGCCTCGGAATCTGCACCCCGAGGTGCTTTTCCGCCGCTTCCATGATGGTGGTGCCCTTGGGCACCTGGAGCGGAACGCCGTCTATGGTTACGTTCACCAGTTCTTTCTTGCTCATATGCCTGTCCTTGTGTAGCGGACTCAGACCCTGGCCACCGCGTCAAAGCGGCACACCTCGTAGCAGCGGCCGCACTTGATGCACTTGTTCTGGTCAATGACATGGGGTTCCTTGCGGGCCCCGCTGATGCACGATACCGGGCAGTTGCGGGCACACATGGTGCATCCCACGCATTTTTCCGCGTCGATTTCGTAGTGGATGAGCGCCCGGCACTTCCGCGCGGGACACCGCCGTTCCGTGACGTGGGCGATGTACTCCTCGCGGTAGTACTTGAGGGTGCTCAGCACGGGGTTCGGTGCCGCCCGGCCCAGGCCGCACAGGGAGGTGTGTTTCACGAGCAGGGCGAGGCGTTCCAGTTTTTCCACGTCCTCGAGGGTCCCCTTCCCCGAGGTGATCCGTTCCAGAATTTCCAGCATCCGCTTGGTGCCTTCGCGGCAGGGCGTGCACTTGCCGCAGGATTCGTCCTGGCAGAAGGCCATGAAAAACTTGGCCACGTCGACCATGCAGTCCGTCTCGTCCAGCACGATCATGCCGCCGCTGCCCATGATCGATCCCAGTTTGCCCAGCGTGTCGAAGTCGATGGGCGTGTCGATCAGGTGGGCGGGAATGATGCCCCCCGCAGGGCCGCCAGTCTGAACGCCTTTGAGGGTGCGTCCGCCGGGCACGCCGCCGCCTATTTTCTCCACCACCTCGCGAATGGTCGTGCCCATGGGCACCTCGACCAGGCCGGTGTGGTTCACCTTGCCCGCCAGGGCGAACACCTTGGTGCCGCCGCTGTTTTCGGAACCCACGCGGGCGAACCATTCGGCCCCGTAGGTGAAAATAGGCGGCACGTTGGCGAACGTTTCCACGTTGTTGATCACCGTGGGTTTACCCCACAGGCCGCTCTCGGCGGGGAAGGGCGGACGGATCCGCGGCTGGCCGCGTTCGCCCATGATGGAGTGGATCAGGGCGGTTTCCTCGCCGCACACGAAGGCCCCCGCGCCCAGGCGGATGTCGATGTCCATGCTGAAACTGGAGCCGAGGATGTTTCTGCCCAGCAGGCCAAGCGCCCGGCACTGTTCCAGGGCTTTCTCGATGCGCCGGATGGCGAGCGGGTACTCGGCCCGGACGTAGAAATAACCCTGCTTCGCGCCCACGGCGTAGCCACCGATGAGCATGCCCTCGATCACGCTGAACGGATCAGATTCCAGGGTGCTGCGGTCCATGAACGCGCCCGGGTCCCCCTCGTCCGCGTTGCAGATGATGTAGCACATGTCCTTGACGTTTTTGCGGGTGAGTTCCCACTTCTGCCCGGTGGGGAAACCGCCGCCGCCGCGTCCCCGCAACTTGGAGATCTTCACCTGTTCGATGACCCATTCGGGGTTTTCTTTCATCAGGGCCATGGCCAGGGCCTTGAACCCGTTGAGCCGGATGTACTCGTCGATGTTTTCGGGGTCCACGATTCCCGCGTTGCGCAGGGCTATGCGGTTCTGGCTGCTGAAGAAGGCGACATCGCCGTACAGGTCGAAATAGTTCAGGCTGATGGGGGCTTCGGCGGCCCGCAGATCTTCCACGATCCGTCCCTCGACGAGGTGTTCCCGGACAATCCGGCGTACGTCATCCGTGGATTTGACGTGGTAGACGGTGTGGGAGGGCCGGATGAGCACGGTGGTCGCGCCTTCGGGCCGGGGAACCGAGCAGAAGCCCAGGCATCCTACTTCGGCCAGCCGCACGCGGGGCCCCAGTTCCGCCGCGTCGATGGCCTCGCGGAAAACCCTGGCCACGCTGCCGTTGACGCAGGCGCCGCAGTGACGGCTGTCGCAGACCAGGACCTGCCAGGCGGCGTCGTAATCGTCCGCGTTATCGAGGACGTGGGCCGCTACCGGCTGGCCGTTGAGCACGTGCTCCACGAAGATGCGGTGGGCGAGTTCGGCGTCCACCCGCTCGTACTTGACGGGCATTTTGCCGGGCACGAGCACACCGACGATGGGCTCACAACTGCACCGGCCGGTGCATCCCACGCGGTGGAGGCGGATATCGGCGCGGCCGCTGGCGCGGATGTTTTTTTCGAATTCCTGCCAGACGAGCTGGGCGCCGGCGGCGTTTTCGCAGGTAGCCGATCCCACCTGGATGCGGATGGTCTGGCCGGACTCGCGCTGGGCCAGGCGGTTCAGGGCATCGCCGACCAGTTTCTGATAGGCTTTTTCGATTTTTGCGGTCATGGGAACATTCCCTTCTACGCTGTTTCGCCGGGGTAAGCGGCGAGGGATCCGGCGTTGACGAGCGCCGATTTGGTCATCATTATGCGGGGAAACAGGCCATGTTTCAATACAGACTTTTGTTAAGCAGGCAGAACTTTTAAGAATCGACCAGAAATTTTAATGGTTTTTATTTAATTTTTTACGGTTAAATCGGCATAAAAACGGGAATGGATGGCATGTAAGGAAAAATTTAATCAAGATTTTTTTCCTGAACACCTTAAAAGAGAACTTTTTCTCTAATGTGAAAAGCGCAGAGAACGCAAGGATCCCGCCTCTCAGGAATCCCGGCCCCAGAGCATCGACGCGACCAGGTAGAGTCCAAGCGCGGCGGCCCCGAGGTATCCCATGAAGCCGAGTCGCACCATGGGCGTATTCGTGGTAATGACCAGGCTGGACCCCACGATCAGTGCCGCGGTGATCATCGCGATGGCGTTACGGCGGCTGGCGCGCTCGATGGTGCGGCCCAGCGCCTCGAGGTGCTCGTGGTGGACCTGGATTTTGACCCGTCCCCGGCGCAACTGGCGCAACACCTCGGCCAGGTCTTCGGGCATCTGCCGGCTGAATCGCCACCATATCCGGGCCTGGTCCCGTCCCTGCCTGGCCAGCTCGGAGGGGCTGAATCGTCTGGCCATGAGCCGTTCCACGTGAGGCTGAAGGATGGGGAGCATGTCCAGGCCAGGGTCCAGCGTCCGCCCCACGATCTCGATGGTGCCCAGTGCCTTGAGCAGCAGGACGAAGCGGGGGGCCAGTTCCAGTCCATGATGACGGATGATTTCCAGCGCCCGCTCGATGCCACGGGCCACCTGTCCCCCGCTGACGATGCTCTTGGCCTCGAAGGCGATGAACTCCGCGAGTTCGTGGGCCAGCGCTTCGGGATTGGGCGGATCGGCGCCGGTGGACAGGGCGAGAATGGCCTCCATGCAGGCGCGGGAATCGTTGGTGAAGATGGCCCAGAACAGGTCGGCGATCCGCTCGGCGTCCTGGGGTTCCAAGTAGCCGGACATGCCAAGGTCGAGAATGGCGATACGGTTGTCCCGGGCGAGGAGAATGTTGCCGGGATGTGGATCGGCGTGGAAGAGATGATGTTCGAAGACCATCACGCAGAGCACTTCCGCCCCCAGTCGGGCCACCGTGACGGGATCGGAATGGCGGTCTTCGTAGGCGTCCAGCTGGTCGATGCGGACGCCATCGATCCAGTCCAGAACCAGTACCTTCTCGCTGGAAAGGGCATCCACCACGCCGGGGATGAGCACCCGGTCATCGTTCCGGAAATTTTCGGCAAACTGCCGGGCCGCGCGGGCCTCGATGGTGAAATCCATTTCGCGGCGGATGCTGCGGGCAAACTCGTTGACGATGCCGACGGGATCAATCGTTCGGGTGTCCAGCCGCTCGGCCAGCCACTCGGCCACGGATCGCAGCAGCAACAGGTCGGACTGGATGATTCGCACGGCGTCGGGCCGCTGTACCTTGACGGCGACGACCCTGCCGTCCGCGGTGACCGCGCGATGCACCTGGCTGAGGGAAGCGGCGGCGACGGCCGTTTCCTCGAAGGACTTGTAGGCCAGTTCGAGATCCATGCCCGCGGCCTGGGCTACCAGGGGCCGGATGCTGTCGAAAGGCAACGGGGACACGTTGTCCTGCAGGAGGCTGAGTTCGGACGCGATGGCGTGACCAACGAGGTCCGGGCGGGTGCTCAGCACCTGGCCGAACTTGATGAACGTGGGCCCCAGTTCCTGCAGGGCCATCCGAAGCCGTTCCCCGAAGGTTTCGGGCGGACCCGAGGGCTCGTCCATCAGGTTGAGTCCGCGCAGCACGCGGGCCGGAAGACTTTCATGGAATCCCACGCGCCGGAGGACATCGGCGAAACCGTGGCGAATGAACACCCGCAGGATTTCGGCCAGGCGGATGGCATTGACCGTGTTGCGTCCGAGACGGGTATGGGTGATTACCGAAGTACCATAAACCATCGAAATGCTCCCGTCGCCCGATCGTGTTGGCAACGTCTGACGCCTATTCCTTATTATGAAGCAAACACCAGTATGAAGTGTGTCGTGTCCGCGGATTTTCGCGGATAGGCGCCGGAGGCAGCATTGGATCCAGAACGATTGCTCGAACTGCTTCAGTCGGTCGCCGCGGGGCAGGTATCCCCGCCGGACGCGCTCGAACGGTTACGGGTGTTGCCGTTCGAGACGCTGGACGACGCGACGCTGGATCATCACCGGGAACTGCGGAAGGGGCATCCCGAAGCGATATTCTGCGAAGGAAAGACCCCGGAACAGGTGGCGGAGATCGCGTCGCGCCTGGCGGCACAGTCCGGTGGGCGGGTGCTGGGCACCCGGTGCGACGCCGAGCGGGCGGACGCGGCGCGGCGGGTCCTGGGCGGTGAGGGGTTTACCTACCACGCGCTCGCGCGGTGTTTCACGCTTACGAGACACTCCGTTCCCCCTGCGCCGGGGCCGGTGGCCGTGATCTGCGCGGGAACCAGCGATCTGCCGGTAGCCGAGGAAGCCGCCGTCACCCTGGAATTCCTGGGTCATCCCGTGGACCGGCTGCGGGACGTGGGGGTGGCGGGCCTGCACCGGTTGCTGGGGCGATTGCCCCAGTTGCGCCGGGCGCGGGTGCTGATCGTTTGCGCGGGGATGGAAGGGGCGTTGCCCAGCGTGGTGGCGGGGCTGGTATCCGCGCCGGTGATCGGTGTGCCGGTCAGCGTGGGATACGGGGCGGGAACGGGAGGCTTCGCGGCCCTGCTGGGGATGCTGAATTCCTGCGCGACGGGCCTTACGGTGGTGAACATCGACAACGGATTCGGCGCCGCGATGGCGGCATCAGCCATGTTGCGGACCCTCGCGCCCGGAGACGGGCCGGGAGAGCCGTCGCGGCGGGATTAAGGAGCATCCATGGGCAGACGCGCTTTTTTCAATTGTTTCAGCGGCATCAGCGGGGACATGACCGTTGGAGCGCTCATCGACGCGGGGGCCCCGTTCAGTGCCATTGAAGAGGCGTTGCGGTCCCTCGACGTGCCGGGATTCAGGGTTCAGGCGGAGCGGGTAACCCGGCGCGGCCTGGGGGGGACGGCGTTCCGCGTGGAAATCGACCCGGACGCGCCGCGTCCCCATCGTCACCTTCGGCACATGGAAGAAATCGCGCGCCGGGGCAACCTGGCGCCACGCGCCCGGGAAGGCGCGCTGGCCACGTTTCGCCTGATCGCCGAGGCTGAGGCCACCGTGCACGGTATCCCGGTGGAAAAGGTGCATTTTCACGAGGTGGGCGCGATTGACTCGATCGTGGACATCATCGCCGCGAATGTCGCGCTGGATCTGCTCGATATCACGGAGGTAGCGGTTTCACCCGTGGCGGTGGGATCGGGGACGGTTACCTGTGACCATGGGATCTTACCGGTGCCCGCCCCGGCGACCGCGTTACTGCTGCGGGGCCTGCCGGCCCGACCGGGACCGCCGGAATGTGAACTGGCCACGCCGACGGGCGTGGCGCTGCTCCAGGCATGGCGTGCCAGCGAGGGAGAAGCCTCCGTCATGAGGCCCGAGGCGGTCGGGTATGGTTTTGGGACCCGGGAACTGCCGGATCGGCCCAACGCGCTGCAGGTGATCCTGGGCGCGCAATCTGCCGCCGTTTCAGGGGACGTAGAGCGCGACACGGTGACGGTTTTCGAGGCCGTGGTGGATGATCTTACGGGGGAATGGATGGCCGCGGCGTCGGGCGCGCTGCTTGAGGCGGGGGCCCTGGACGCGTGGACCATACCGGCCGTTGGGAGAAAGGGGCGTCCCGCCCATTGCCTGACGGTCTTGTGCCCGCCGGAGCGGGAGGGCGTGGTGATGAGCGCGCTCTTCCAGCACACCACCACGCTGGGCGCGCGCTTCCGGCGGGAGGAACGGGTGATTCTCCGGCGCGATTCCAGGCGGATCGACACGCCGTGGGGCGTGGTCCGGGTCAAGGAAGGGTATTTCGCGGGGGCCCCCGTCACGGCTCATCCCGAGTTCGAAGATTGCGTGGCGGCGGGTAGCGCGGCGGGGATTCCGCCCAGGCAGGTGGCCGAATACGCCCTCGCCCGCTGGCGACAGGAAAGGGACGCGTCTCATGAGTGAATCCCGCAAAGCCGTTTATCCCGGCAGTTTCGATCCCCCCACGCTGGGGCATCTCGACCTGATCCGCCGGGCCGCGCGCATTTTTGACGAGGTCATCGTGGCCATCGCGGTCAACGAGGCCAAGCAGGCCCTGTTTTCCATCGAAGAGCGGGTGGAGATGTTGCGGATCATGACGGCCGATCTGCCCAATGTCACGGTGGATCATTTCCGTGGGCTGACCGTGCATTTCGCCCGGAGCCGGGGGGCTTTCGCGCTCATCCGGGGACTTCGGGTCATTTCCGACTTCGAATTCGAACTGTCCATGGCGATCAACAACCAGAAACTTGCCCATGACGTGGAAACGGTCTGCCTGATGCCCAGCGAACCGTACCTGTTTCTCAGTTCCCGGCAGATCAAGGAGATCGTCTCGTTTGGCGGAACCGTATCGCACTACGTGACGCCGGAAGTGGAGCAGCGCCTTCGGGCGAAGTTGCGGAGCGAAGTTCAAACCGGGGGGTGAACGCATGGTGAGCCGCGCCCGCAAACCGAGGCGACGGGAACCGGCCCCGAAGGCCGTCCGCGCGAGAACGGGGGAGGATTACCGGTCGCGGGCGGTCTGGGTGCTGGCGCTTGCCCTGGTGGGTTTCACCCTGCTGCTGTACCTGCCCACCCTCGGGTTTACCTTCCTGATCGTTGACGACGACGAGATTGTCACCAGGAACGACGGCGTGCGGGCGGGGCTTTCGCTGGCGGGGATTCGGTACGCGTTCAGCAGTTTCAACTTTCATATCTGGATGCCCCTGACCACGCTGACGCACCAGTTTGACTGGACCCTGTTCCAGAACGGGGCTTCCGGTCACCACTTTCACAGCGTGGCATGGCACGCGGCGACGGTGGGGTTGCTGTTCCTTGTGCTGTGGGAGATTACCGGCCGGATTCCGGAGAGCCTGCTGGCGGCGGCGCTGTTTGCCTGTCATCCGACCCGGTCGGGAGCGGTGGCGTGGGTGGCGTCGCGCAAGGAACTGGTCTGCGGTTTTTTCTACCTGCTCAGCGTGTGGTGGTACCTGCGATGGGTCCGGCGCCCGGGCCCCAGGTCATGGCTGTATTGCACCGCGGCAGGGGTGGCCGCGATGATGGGCAAGCCCATGGCGGTGACCCTGCCCGCGGCGTTGCTGCTGCTGGACGGGCTGGTGCTGCGCCGCGCGGGAGACTGGCGCCGCTGGCCCGGGCTGGTCCTGGAAAAGTTGCCCCTGGTCGTCATGGCGGGGGTGGTTTCGGTGGTGGCATGGTATGGGCAGGAAGCGGAAGGTCGACAGTGGTATCCCGTGCCGCCCTTCGATTTCCGGGTTCAGAATGCTTTCTACAGCGTGGCGCGGTACCTCTGGCACACGGTATGGCCCGTGGGACTGGTGTATCACTATCCGGAACTGCGCCTGACCCTGCGACCCTGGCACGCGCTGCTGGGGGTGGCGGTCATCGCGGGGGTAACGCTGGTCCTCTACTGGCGCGCGCGGCGCTGGAAAGACGCCATGCCGCTGGCGGGGTGGCTGTGGTTTCTGCTGACCCTGACGCCCGTGCTGGGGATCATCGGCTTCGCCAACGCCGCCATGGCCGACCGGTACCTGTATATTCCCCACATGGGACTGCTGGCGGCGATGACCTGCCTGCTGGCCCGGCTGTTCGGTGTGCCCGCGGGGAAAGATCCCGTACCGGAGGACGTGCCGCTGAAACAGCACCTTCGCGCGGTGTTCTGGCCGGAGGCGTCGCGAACGAGGTGGTTCGTGGTGGCTGGCGCGCTGCTGCTTACGGCCACGGCGGTGGCAGGGGTGGTCGAGACGCTGCCGTGGCGGGACGATGAGAAACTGAACGAGCGGGCCATCGCCGTCACGCCGGGCGGCAATGCCATGGCAGAGGTTAACCTCGCCCAGGTCCGGACGGCCCAGGGCCGGTACGATGAAGCCATCGCGCTGTTCCAGTCGGCCGTGGAGCGGGAGCCGTTCAACGTGTTCTGGCGCTACAACATGGCCTGGGGCCTGAACGAGGCGGGCCGCTACGCCGATGCCCTGCGGTACATCGATACCCGGATGGCGGACATCGCCGACACCCATTTCGTGCTCCAATTGCGCGCGAACGTGTGCGCCAGGCTGGGGGACAAGCGGTGCGAAGTGGACTCGCTGGAGAAGCTGGCAAGGTATAAGCCCGACGATGCGGCTAACTGGGCCCGGATCGCGCAACTGAAAGATGAACTGGGAGATCGCGCGGGCGCCATCGAGGCCCTGGAGAAGGCCGTGAGCCTGCGGGCAGACAAAAATCCCCGCATGCGGGACATGGCGGAGTTGCTCAGGCGGTTACGGGAGGGAGAACTGCCTGGAGGACAACCGGGAAACGGTCCTTCTTCGTCGGACATAGAAGGATGGGCGGAAAGGGAATCGCGGCGGCTGGGGGGTACCCCGGAGTCATACGGCGAAACGCCCCCCCTGAAACCGTAACGGGATCGCGGCAACAAGGTCGCGCCAGGGCCAGAAAAAGAGAGACGCCGTCTCCCGGGCAGGTTGACGGCGTCAGAACGATAAACGGTTGACGGGCGTCATCAACCGGCCATCGCGCGGATTTTGGCCAGGATGCTGTCGGGATCGATGCCCTGGTGGAACATGTGCTCGGAGAGCCCGCCGTGTCCCGGTTTTGTCACGCCCATGTGGGCGTACCGGGGGGAGCAACCCCGTTCCAGCAGCCACGTGCCGTAGCGCGCGCCAAGCCCGGTTTTCACGTTCTGGCTTTCCACCACCAGCACGAAGGGCGCCCGGCCGACCCGCTCCAGCATGGCGTCGTCCGGCACGTTCAGCGTGGGCTTGTTGATCAGCCCGACGTCAATGCCCGATTCCTTCGCCCGCTCGACCGCGTCCAGCGCGCGGCAGAGCATATCGCCGTAAGCGACGACCCATCCCGCCGTGCCTTCCCGGACGATTTCGTCTTTCCCGGGCGTGAACGTGTAGCCGTCGGCGTACATCCTGTTACCTTTCGGGTCCAGGATGAAGGGCAGCGTGCTGCGGAGGGTGAACACGAAACGGATGCCGGGATCGTTCCAGATCCGCTCCACCACGGCCTTGAGTTGCAGGGCGTCGGCGGGGAAGTACAGGCGGGTAGTGTCGCCCTCGGCGATGCCGCTGTCGGCCAGCATGATGTTGATGCCGTAGTGGCAGGTGTTGTCGGCCATGTCATCGATGCCGGCGTGGGAGAAGTGGCAGATGGCCCGCGCGCCGTTGAGCCGGGCCATGGTGAGTTCGGAGATGATCATTTCCAGGAACGCGGAGAAGGTGCTGAAGATCCCCTGGCGGCTGGGGGTGGTGTTGGGCTCGAAGCCAAAGCCTGCCGCGGCGGAGAAGTTGCCCCGTTCCTGCACGCCACCGTTCAGGCAGACCTCGGGGAACTGCTGGCGGATGCCCTTGAGTCCCGTGGAACCCTCGAGATCCGAGTCGACCACCAGGACGGACGCCTTCCGCTCGGCTTCGCTGAGACGGCCGAGTATGCCGTTCACGATGTTGCCGAATTCCACGCGGTTGCTGGCTGTCTCGGAGGAACAGCCCCGGTACGCGGCCTTGACGGATACCTTCGCTACCGATTCCAGGTAGGCAACCGCGTCATCATGTCCCCGTTCCTTGAGGTACGCGACGGCGTGTTCCTTTTTGATCACGTCGTGGCCGGCGTGGGTGCCCTCGATACCCGGCACGCCCGGGGCCATCTTGCGGCGGTTGATCACCGCGACGGGCCCTTCCTGCCGGGCCGCCTGGACCATCCGCGCGAAGAGGTTTTCGAGGTCTTCGCCATCCCCGGTGGATACCGGCAGGCCGTGACCTTCGAGGGTTCTGGCCACGCTGAAGCCCGGCAGGTACTGGGAGGGATGACCGGAAATCGTTACGTCGTTGTCGTCCACCACGACCTTGACGTTGACCTTGTGGGCCACGGCGAAGCGGGCTGCCTCGGCGTCATCGCCTTCCATCTGCGAACCGTCTGATCCAAACAGGAACACGATCTGGTCGGGATGGGCCTTGGCCACGCCGTTCACGAAGGGCCAGAGGTGTCCCAGCCGCCCCGAGGCGAACTTGATGCCGAGCGCCGCGTCGGGCTCGGGATGGCCATAGAGTCCCTCGTTGGCCTCGCGGTAATGGAGCAGTTTTTCCAGGGGCATTTCGCCATTGAACGCCGCGAGGGCGTACTGCAGGGCCACCCTGTGGCCCCCCTCGTCGAAGTGCACCGGGTAGACGCGGCCGGGCGCGCCTTTCATGAACGCGTCGGCGATCAGGGCCTCGGGCACGATGCTGTAGGCGCCGCCCGTGTGGCCGCCCAGGCCCTTGGCGCCCGCCACGGCGGTAAAGAAGATGATGGCGTCGCGCATGACCTGGATATTCGTCCGGAGTTGTGCCAGTTGTTCGGCGCTCAGCCGGTCCGTGGTGAACGGATCGATGGCCAGAGGCTTGTACGCGCTGATGTCAAGGGGAAAACTCATGGTTCGGCCCTCCGCCTGGGTTGATGAAAGGTGAAACAATCCTACGATTACGCCGGGTCCGGCTCAGCGACCGGACGGGGCAAGTATAACATAAAATCCTGTCGGGACGGGGAGAAAACGCGTCGCGCGGTCATACCGACACGTCATGCCCACCGGTGTATTTCCGCGTAGCGCTGGAGGGGCTTGATCGCGCGAAGACATGTATTTCCTGAACGCCATCGCGAACGATGCGTTCGAGTTTAAGTCGCGCGGATTTTTGCGCTGGACGCGAGAGCCTAAGGGGAGGTGTTGGAGTTCAGGTCCCCAAAAAAATGGTCATTTCGAGCGAAGCGAGAAATCTTCCCTCCCGCTTCAGAGAGGGATTCACTCAAGCGGGAGTTCTGGCCACGGCCAGCACGCGCGTGTTGGATTTCTCCTCACTTCGTTCGTCGAAATGACAGGGGCTGGGATGTCGAAATGACCGGGACTGGTATGTGAAATGACCGGGGCTGGTATGTCGAAATGACAGGGGCTTGGGATGTCGGGATACAGGGACTGGGGAGGTCGGGATAACAGGGACTTGGGATGTCGAAATGCCAGAGACTTGGCTGGTTGGAATGCCAGAGACGTGGTGAGTCAGAATGCCAGAGACGTGGTATGTCGGAATGCCAGAGACCAGTGATGAGACTGGTTCGTCGGAATGGTGGCGACCCGCGCCCCTCTCCAGGAAAAGGGAACTTACCTGCGACCCGCGGGCGCGTGTTTTTGTGGTTTGGGTAACGGTCGCGGGGTGTGTTATGCTTAACAAACCGTGGTATCGCCATGAAACGTGACTCGCGCGTTCGCGTGTTTCCGGGGATAACAATCCAATGACTTCTCTCGCGACGATTTCCAGCACGGGTTCACTGGAAGAGTTTACCGAGGCCCTCGTAGCCCGGATGAAGGGCGTGGTGCCCGAGTCGGAGACCCGGTGGAAGGCCCCGATCGCCTGGGAAATTCTGCGCGTCAAGGAAGAGGTCAACGCCGTCATCCTCGGGCACAATTACATGGAGCCCGTGCTGTATCACAGTGTTCCCGATTACACCGGTGATTCGTTGCAGTTGTCGGCGATTGCCGCCGGCACCAATGCCGACGTGATCGTTTTCTGCGGCGTGTGGTTCATGGGTGAAACGGCCAAGATCCTGAACCCCGATAAAATCGTGCTGGTGCCTTCCACGCGGGCGGGTTGCTCGCTGGCGGAGGGCGTAACCGCCGAGGACGTGTTGCGGTTGCGCGAGCGGTTCCCCGGGACGCCAGTGGTGTCCTACGTGAACACCTACGCGACGGTCAAGGCTGTTTCGGACTACTGCTGCACGTCGGGCAACGCGGACAAGGTGGTCAAACACCTGCTCGACGCGGGCCACCGGGAAATCATTTTCGTTCCGGACCGATACCTGGCCGAAAACACGGCCCGGCAGTTAGGCGCGCGGTTCTGGATGGCCGGAGGCGAGGAAGAACAGCCGCCCGTGGGCGATGGGCCGCTGGTGATCGGCTGGCGGGCCCGTTGCGAGGTGCATGAACTGTTCACGCCGGAAGACGTGGACAACGTGCGGCGACAGTACCCGGACGCGGTCATTCTGGCGCATCCCGAGTGCAGCCCCGAGGTCATCGCGAAGGTAGACATCGCGGGCAGCACGAAACTGATGGTGGATTACGTGCGAGACAGCAAAACCGCGCGGAGGGTGGCCCTGTTTACCGAGTGCGCCATGGGTGACAACCTCGCGGCGGAGTTTCCGGAAAAGGAGCTGGTCCGGTCCTGCTCCCTGCGGTGCAAGCACATGAATACGATCACGCTCGAGGACACGTTGCGGTCGTTGCGCACGCTGACGCCGCGGGTGGAACTCGACCCGGATATTATCGCCAGGGCCAGGCAGCCTATTGATCGCATGCTGGCCATTCGCTGACGGCATGGGCAGGGTGCCGGAGAGGTTCAAGTGCCAACGCGCCGACGAATGAGTCGGCGGGCGGATCCATGGAGACCGGAGATGAAATATTTCAGAACCGCCCAGTTTGTGCCTGGTAAAGGCCAGGCGTGGACCTACTACGAATGCGACGACACGGGCACCATTCAGCGGCAACTGACGTACATTCCGGAGACGGGGGAAATCAGAAAGGTTCCCGATCCGATTGTCCGGAAACTGTATCGTCCCGAACTGCTGCAGGACGCGGACCCGGAGGAATTCCGCAAGCTCTGGGAGGAAACCTGATCATGCCTCGCCTGGTGTCCCCTTATGGGAAAGTGGCGGACGGGTGGTTACGGGGTAACCTGCACACGCATACCATGGCCAGCGATGGTTACCTGCCCCCGTGGGAGATGGTGACGGAATACGCCAGGCTGGGGTACGACTTCCTGATGCTCAGCGATCACGACACGTTGACCCCGGTGGCAGGACTCGATGCCCGGGGGATGGTACTCATACCCGGCCACGAAGTTACCGCTGAAGGCGGGCACATGCTTCACGTGAACGCCAGCAGGGTGGTTCCTGCCCTGAAGAACCGCCAGCGGGTAATCGATCGGATCAACGCGGACGGCGGCATGGCCGTGCTGTGTCATCCCAACTGGGAAGCGTCGTTCAACCACTGGCCCCAGAAAGACCTGGAAAGGTTGACCGGGTACGCGGGAATAGAGATTTTCAATGGAATAGCCGTGCGTCATCCCGGTAACGCCGACGCGACCGACCGCTGGGACCAGTTGCTGGGGAAAGGCCGGAGGGTGTGGGGATTCGGCAACGACGACACGCACAAGCCGGTGGACCAGGCAATGGCCTGGAACATGGTCCACGCGAAAGATCGATCGGTGGAGGGCATTGTCGACGCGCTGCGGTCAGGACGGTTTTACGTGAGCACGGGAGTGTACATCGATGCCATCCGGGTGTCCGGGCGACACATCCGGGTGGAAGCTCGGAATGCCCAGTGCTACGACCTGATTGCCGATTTTGGGCGGGTAGTCGCGCGGGTTGCTGATTCCAACCTGGATTTCGAAGTGCCCTGGGAATTCTGGGACCGTTTTACGTACATCCGGGTGGTATGCCATGGCCCAGCGGCCATCCAGGCCTGGACCCAGCCCTTTTTCCTGGAAAAATGACGCGCGGATTTCAGGATGCCCCGGCGACCGGCTTGCCAAGGGCTTTTCGAATAGCCTCGGTCAGGGTCTTGTCCACGTTTTCCGCGTACCCGTTATGGATCCACGCGACTTTGCCGTTGGCGTCGACGACCACAAGGAAGGGAATCCCCTGGACGCCGAAATCCCTGGCCACGCGTCCGTCAGCATCGTAGAGGACCTCCAGGGTGATCCCGTTTTTCTTGATGAATCGTTCCGCGAGATCCCGGGTTTCCTGCAGGTTGACCGCGTAGAAAGCGACCGGTTCGTTTTGCATGGTATTTGCCACGGCATTGACCTTGGGCATGGCCATGCGACATGGGCCGCACCAGGAAGCCCAGAAATCGAGCACGACCACCTTCTTGCCCTTGAAATCGGACAGGCGGACCGTATTGCCCTTGGCGTCGGAGAGCGAAAAATCCGGAACGTCCTCTCCAACCTTCAGGTTTCCCGATTCCTTGCCCTCTTCTTTCGCGTCTGGCGGAGGCGTGAACGCGAAGAGGTCGTCTGCGATATTCGCGTTCGGCCGCCAGCCGGTGATTTCCACCGAGGCGAGCAGTTTCAGGTTGAGTCCGGAGTGGGCTTCATCCTTCAAGTCGGCGCTCATGTCCGCTTCAAGCCGACGGATTGACCGGGGTGTTTCCCTCGTGCAATAGGTCCGGAGGGTGAAGCGTTCGTAGACCATCTCGCAGACTTGGCACATTTCCGATCCGACAGGCTCGTCCGGCAGGCGCTTGAGGGCCTTGGCCTGTTGCAGGATGATGAGGTTTCCATTCAGAAAGTCGGCCAGCCAGGTCGTGATGGCTTCAAACGGTCCACCGGGAGCCCGGGACATGAATTCGGACCGCGAGAGGGTGGGCTCTACTTTCATGTACCGCTTGACCGGAGGCAGGTAGACCCATTGGGAGGTTCCATCCGAGATCAGCCACACTTCTTCGTTACCAGCCTTGAGTTCGTAGCGGATTTTGTCTTGCCCTTTCATCCGAACCGAGCCGTTTATGACGGTTTCCCGGGTCTGATCCCCACGGGTCAGGGTCGAACGCATCAGCAACTCGAAACTCAGCGAATCCAGGTCCACCACGGATTGCATCAGGGCGCTGAAGATCTCGGAAGGCGCTTCTTCCGGCGAGGAAGATGGCACGTTCGATTCGCCAGCCGTCCCCCCACCCGGTTCCGGAACCGTTGAGGCCGCTGGTGGATCCACGCTTACGGCCGCGCGCGCGCCCAGCAGAAGCAGGATTCCCAGCAGCACGCGTCCTCGATTCATGCGTCCGAACCAGGTTTGCATCGGCATTTCCTTTCCGCGCGGGGTGATCCGGATCCCACGTCTCCATGCGGGTACTCCGGAATTGCGGCACGCGCTCAACATGGGCTATTATACCCCCAAACCGGATGAAATCGTTTTCATGTCGCGAACGCGGCAAGGCAGGATACCTTCCATGAGCAAACTGTTGACGGATCACGTTTTCACCTCTGAATCGGTCTCCGAAGGCCATCCAGACAAGATCTGCGACCAGATTTCAGACGCGATTCTCGATGCCTGCCTGGCGGAAGATCCCAACAGCCACGTGGGGTGCGAAACCCTGGTCGCCACGGATTTCGTGGTGAATGCCGGAGAAATTACCTGTTCGGGGTGGAGCCGGATCGATCCGGAAGCCATCGCCCGGCAGGTGGTGCGGGAAATCGGCTATACCCGGGATGACATCGGGTTCTGCGACCGGACCTTTACCTATATCAACCGCATCCACGAACAGTCGCCGGATATTGCCCAGGGGGTGAACGAAGGCGAGGGCCTGTTCAAGGAACAGGGCGCCGGTGACCAGGGCATGATGTTCGGATACGCTACCGATGAAACGCCCGAATACATGCCCGCGCCCATCCAGTTCAGTCACAGCCTGCTCATCGAACTGGCCCGGATCCGCAAGGCGGGTGAAATTACCTGGTTGCGGCCCGACTCCAAGTCGCAGGTGTCGGTCCGGTACGTGAACGGCCGCCCCGTGGAGATTACCACCGTGGTGATTTCGCACCAGACGGACGACCTGCCCCTGGATGAAATCCGGACCGCGCTGATCGATGTGGCCCGGAAGGTGCTGGGACCGACCGGGCTGCTGACGGACAAGACCCAGTATTACATCAACCCGACCGGGCGTTTCGTGGTGGGGGGGCCCCATGGCGACAGTGGCCTGACGGGACGTAAGATCATCGTCGACACCTATGGCGGCGTGGCGTCCCACGGGGGCGGCGCGTTCTCGGGCAAGGATCCCACAAAGGTGGACCGTTCGGCGGCCTACTATGCCCGGTGGGTCGCGAAGAACATCGTGGCCGCGGGACTGGCCCGGAAATGCGAGATCCAGGTGGCTTACGCCATTGGCGTGGCACGGCCCATGAGCATCAACGTGTCCACCTACGGCACGGGGGTGGTACCGGACGAACGGTTGCAGGCCATCCTGGAAAGCGGCGAAATCTTCGATTTCCGCCCGGCGAAGATCATGGCGGATCTGGACCTGGCGCGTCCGAAGGGGTGGAGTTACCGGCAGACGGCGGCGTATGGCCACTTTGGCCGGGATATCTTTCCCTGGGAGCAATTGAACCGGGTCGATGCCCTCAAGGCCGCCGTCCGGTAATCGTCCTGCGTGGTATAGGTGCTTTTGACTGCAACCCGGCCTTTCCCTCGGGGAAGGCCGGGTGATTGTCAGAAAGGCGACCGGAACAAAGGGGACATTTTTCTGCGCGGGTTTGATGGGGGCGTTTTTTCCGTGTTAGGCTGGGGGCGAGGAGAACAGGTCCATGGGCGCCTTGTGGCAGCGGCTGGACACCTTTTTTGAGATATCCGCGCGGGGTTCCACGGTTGGCCGGGAAATCGGCGGCGGTATAAGTGCCTTCGCGGCCATGAGTTATATCGTGTTTGTCCAGCCGACGGTGTTAACCATGGCCGGGATGGATTTCGGCGCGGTGCTGATGGCGACCTGCGTGTCGTCCGCGATCGCCTGCGGACTGATGGGTATCCTGGCCCGGTATCCCTTCGCGCTGGCCCCCGGAATGGGCGAAAATTTCCTGTTCGCGTTGACGATCTGCGTGGGCATGGGGTACACGTGGCAGAACGCCCTGGGCATGGTGCTGATCTCTGGGGTGCTGTTCGTGATCCTGACGCTGACCGGGGCCCGGGAACGGGTGCTTGAGGTGTTCCCGACGTCTCTGCGGAACGCGATTGGTCCGGCCATTGGACTTTTTATCGCGTTTATCGGGTTGCAGTGGAGCGGGCTGGTCGCGCTCAGCCCGGCCACGATGGTGCGCCTGGGAGACTTGCGTCATCCGGTCACGCTGGTGGCCCTGGCGGGACTGGGTATTACCGTCACGCTGATGCTGTGGCGTGTCCGCGCGGCACTGCTGGT
This sequence comes from Candidatus Hydrogenedentota bacterium, assembly GCA_018056705.1. GTDB lineage: Bacteria > Hydrogenedentota > Hydrogenedentia > Hydrogenedentales > CAITNO01 > JAGPFE01. The sequence goes on from JAGPFE010000002.1 coordinate 46,567, forward strand.
GGGGGTGCTGGCCACGGCGGGCATCGGCTGGCTGACCGGAGCGTTTCAGGCGGCGGATGCTCCCGCGTCCTCCGTCAATTTTGGTTCTTTTTTCCAGGTCCGGTTTGACCAGATACTGGAACGGCCCGCGAACGCGTTGACGGCGATCGCCCTGCTGTTTTTCCTGGACTTCTTCGATACCGTGGGATCCCTGGTGGGGCTGTCCACGCAGGCGGGATTCATCGACGAGCGGGGCCGGCTGCCACGGGCGGGACGGGCTTTTCTGTCGGACGCGCTGGGTACCTGCGTGGGGGCCCTGTGTGGCACGTCCACGGTGACGACCTACGTGGAAAGCGCGGCGGGGATCAGCGCGGGCGCGCGGACAGGCCTGGCCGCGATCGTGACGGGCGCGTGTTTCCTGCTGGCACCGCTGCTTATGCCGGTGGCGGCCTTCGTGGGCGGCAACGTGGGGCCCGCGTACTACGCGTCCCTGGGCATGCCGGATGCCCTGGTGGCCATGCACCCGGCCGTGTCCCCCGCCCTGGTCCTGGTGGGTTTTCTCATGCTCGCCCCCCTTTCCCGGATAGACTGGAAGGACCTGACAGAGGGACTGCCAGCCTTCGTCACGGTACTGGGCATGGTGTTCGGGTACGGGATAACCGAGGGGATAGCCCTGGGGTGTATCGCCTGTTCCGCGTGCAAGGTACTGGCGGGTCGGGCCCGGGAAATCCACCCGGTGTTTCATGTCATCGCCCTGCTGTTCGTCTTGCGCTACGCGTTCCTGGCGTGAGGCAAGGCCCGCGCCCGGCGGGAAACGGAAGATTTTTCCGGATTGACCCGGGAAGGGTACATTGTGTAAACTATATTTTCCCTTGGGGGAGGGGTGTGCGAGCATGCCGGTCGGTACCGGAAACCGCTGGGGCGCGCGGTGGGGGACCGGGCGGTACGCGTATCAAAGGAGTCAGCGACCATGAAGCGAACGTTTCAGCCATCCAACCTGCGCCGGAAACGCACCCATGGTTTCCGAGCCCGCATGGCCACGCCGGGCGGCCGCGCGGTATTGTCGGCCCGGCGCCGCAAGGGACGCAAACGCCTGACTGTCTGATGTCCGTGGCGCGGGATACGCCGGAACCGGAGCGTCCGCGTTGCGCATTTCCGCCTTCGGCCCGGATTCGCCGCCGCGCGGAGTTCGACCGGGTGTTCAAAGAAGGAGAACGGGTCAGCGGTCAGGGTCTGGCCTGTTTCATCCTGCCCCGGGCGGAGGGCGAGGAATCCCGGCTCGGCATGGCGGTTTCCCGCAAAGTGGGAGGCGCGGTGGCGCGTAACCGGGTCAGGCGACGCGTTCGGGAATATTTCCGGCTACACCGGTCCGCCTTCGCGCGACCGGTGGATCTCGTGGTGGTAGCCTACAAGGGAGCCGCGGAAATGAGCGGACAGGCGGTGTGGCGGGAGATGTCCCGGATGCTTACGCGAAAGGGAATACTGCGTGATCACGCGGATACTTAAGGGACTGATTCGTCTCTACCAGCGGTTTGTGTCGCCGTTGCTGGGCGATCGGTGCCGGTTTTATCCGTCATGTTCCCAGTATGCCCTGGAGGCCCTGGAGGTTCACGGCCTTGTTCGCGGGTGTGCGCTGGCGACCTGGCGGCTGTTGCGGTGCCAGCCCCTGTGCAAGGGAGGGTACGATCCCGTTCCACCCGCCCGCCGTGCCCGGAAAAACGCCGACAGGAGCGATGCCGGCTGTGCAGTTTGACGACGACAGGGAACTTCAGCGCAACCAGTTGATCGCCACGGTGCTGATGCTGCTGGTGGTGGGCGTGTGGATTTTCTATACCAGCAGCCAGGCACCACCGCCACAGCCGCCGGAGCAGGTCCACCAGGAAGTGGTGCCCTCGTCGGACCAGGGCACGTCTTCGGAGGTTCCCGAAAAGGTTCCCCAGGCTGCCGCGGAAGGACAGGCGGCATCGGCTGGTTCCCTCGCGTGGCTTCCCCCGGTGGTCAAGCCGGAGGAAGAAACGCCCGATGACCTCGTGCGTATCACGACCCCCGCTGGTGAAGGAGGCAGTGCGCCCCTGCTGGAGTTGACCTTCACCCGGATCGGCGCGCGACTTCGGGCAGCCCGGGTGGTACTGGGGAAGGATGGCGCGGATTCCGCTCAACTGGTGCCGGAATCGGGTCAGCCCGATGTGGTGTCCGCCCTGCCGCTGGGATTGCGGTTCGACTCGAACCTCTGGCGGGACGAAGTAAACCGCCGGAGGTGGGACGTGGAACCTGAATCCGATCCGCACGCGGTGACGTTCAGCCTGACCGCGCCAGGCCGGGCGAAAGTCTACAAGCGGTTTGTCGCGGAAGCGGGTCGGCACGTGGTGCGGGTGGAACTCGGCTGGGAAAACCTGTCGGACACGCTGGTCGCGCTGGGGATCGACACGCGCGAGCCGGCGGTGGCTCTCCTGTGGGAACCCCAGGTCAACTCGGGAGACTTCGGCAAGGGGCTTTCCCAGCAGTTTGTCACCCGGAAAGAAGGGCGGAACGTCTTTACCGCGGTGTCGTCCATTGCGCCGCCGAAGACGGACAGCCTGTATTCCATCCGGGAACTGGATCCGGAATGGGTGGCCCTCAGCAGCGCCTACTTCGTGGTGGCGTTCCGGCCCGGGTTCGAGGTACCCGAGGACAGCAAGGCCCGACCAGACGGGTGGATCACCACCACGCCGGACAAGTCCGGGCTGGTCATGGGGTCAGGCGCGCCCCGCCGGGACATACAGCCCGGCGAACGCGCCGCGTGGACCTGGGAGGTCTACATCGGGCCGACCGCCCGTCGCGCGCTGGCGGCGGCGTGGCCTGGCCTCGACACGGTTCAGCGGTTCTTTACCAGTTTCGATTTCATGGACTGGTTCGCCAAGTTTCTGCTGAACCTGCTCAACTGGTTTTACGACCACGTTTTTCCCAATTACGGGCTGGCCATTATTTTCCTCACCATCCTGGTGCGGGTGGCGGTGTTCCCCCTCACCTGGAAAAGCATGGTCAGCATGAAGCGGATGAGCCAACTCGCGCCGGAGTTGGAAAAGATCAAGCAGGAAGTGGGGGACGATCCCCAGGAACTGCAGCGGCGGACCATGGAACTGTACCGGGAACGGGGCATCAATCCCCTGGGGGGGTGCCTGCCCATATTCCTCCAGTTGCCGGTGTTTTTCGCCCTGTACCGGATGCTGTGGCAGGCCTTCGAGCTGCGCCGCGCGCCGTTCCTGTGGATTACCGACCTGTCCGAGCCGGACCGGTTGTTTACCCTGCCCGTTGCGATCCCCATCCCCTTCTCCACCCAGGGCATTGACGCGATCAACCTGCTGCCTATTCTCGGGGCCGTGGCCATCCTGTTCAGCCAGGAACTCATGCCGACTTCCGGTCCCACCCAGACCCCGCAGCAGAAGATGATCATGCGGATCATGCCCGTCATTTTCACCCTGTTCATGTACAACCTTGCCTCGGGGTTAAACCTGTATTTCCTGGTCAGTTCCCTGATAGGCATCGCGCAGAACGTGGTCATCCAGCGCGTGAACATCGAACCGAAACCCGTGGTCCCCAGGAAGCCTGCCGCCCGGCGCCGGCACTTCTATAACGAGGCCCAGGCCCGAAAGCGGGAACTGGCCCGGGAGATGCGCCGTGAAAAAGAAAAGCGCCCCAGGACCGACCGCTGACCTTCGGGCCGTGCACCCGGCTTCCCGGACCGGTGGAAGCCGTGAACAAGGAGCATGACCCATGCGTCAGGTTGAAGCCGAAGGAAAAACGCGTGAAGAGGCCGTGGAAAAGGCGTTGCGGCAACTGGGCGTTGAAATGTACGAGGTCGACAAGGTCGAGATCCTCGACTCCGGCAGCCGCGGCATTTTCGGATGGGGCGCGCGCCCGGTACGGGTCCGCCTGACCGTCGAGCGACTCGAAGAAACGCCGGCCAGTCGATCCGGTCAGCCCTCCGCGAGGCGGGACGCTCCCCGGTCCAAGGCGGCACCCGGAAAACAGAAGTCTACCCAGTCTCCCGGCGGCGGTGCCCAGCCCCAGAAGCAGGCAGGCCGGAAAGGACCGGATGCCGGCAGCCGGGCCCCGGGAGGACCATCATCCCGGCAGGAGCAGCGTAAGGCACCGCAACGCCCCCAGCAGGGCGCGAACCGGAACGATCCCCCCGCGTTCCTGAAACAGGCCAACAACCGGAAACAGAAAAACGGACCCCAGGCCCGCCCGGTCCCCCGGGCCGCTTCCGACAAGCCGAACGCCGGGACAGACCAGTCCCGGGAGGTTCCAGCATCGCCTGGCATGCAGGAACGCCCGGCAATTCCCGGAACGGACACCCCCGTGGCCTCGGTGCATCACGAGGCACTGGAAGCCCTGCGCCGCGCGGAGCAGTTCGAGCAGTTCGAAAGGGGCCTGCTTCCCGACGCGCCCGAGACCGGATCGGGAACCGTGGAAACGGAACCCGCGGAACCGCCCATGAGCGAAGAGGAACTGCGTCGCGCCGAAACCGTGTTGTCGGAACTGTTGGCGAGGATGGGTGTGGAAGGCCGTGTCATCCGGGGGGTCACGGAAGAGGGGGGGCCGTTGCTGCGCGTCGAAACCGAACAGAGCGGCCACATCATCGGGAAAAACGGCCGGACCCTGGAGTCGCTGCAGTACATGGTGAACCGGCTGATCACACCGGAGGCCGCTCTGGACTGCCGTGACCGGGTGGCCGTGGACTGCCAGGGATACCTGGAACGGAAGTGGCGCGCTTTGCGGGAAACGGGTCGCGAACTGGCCCGGCGGGCCGTCGCCAGCGGTAAGATCCAGCGGACGCGGGCCATGCCTGCCCAGGAACGCCGGGTTATTCACCTCGCGCTCAAGGATTATCCGGATGTCACGACGGCCAGTGAAGGCAACGGATACCTGCGTTGCGTGCGGGTGATTCCCACGCGGTCGGAGACCACGGAAAACGCGCGCCCGAACAGGTCCAAGTCCCGGCATGGAAAGCGCCGTTCCCCCAGGCGCCGCCCGGGCAATTCCGCGTCCGGGCAGGATAGCGCTGAGTAACGGCAACCGACGGGGAACGCCCCGTGCCCACGTTCGAGCAGGATACCATCGCGGCCATTGCCACGCCCCCGGGAGAAGGAGCGATTGGCGTCGTGCGGATCAGTGGTCCCCGCGCCCATGCCGTGGCGGATGCCCTGTTTCAGCCGTTGCACGGTTCACGGCCCCTTTCCGATACCCCCTGGCGATTGCGGCATGGACGGGTGGTCGACGCGGCGGGCCAGGTGATTGACGAGGTCATGGCCGTGGTGATGCCCGCTCCCCGGACGTACACCGGCGAACCCATGGCGGAAATCCATGGCCATGGTGGACTGGCCGTGTCGCGGGCGATCCTGCGAACGGTTCTGGAGGCGGGGGCCCGTCCGGCCGGGCCGGGCGAATTCACGCGCCGGGCGTTTCTGAATGGCCGCATGGACCTGACCCGGGCGGAGGCGGTGATCGACCTGATCGAGGCGCGCACGGAGGCCGCCCTGCGCGCGGCGTTAACCATGGCGGGAGGCACGCTGCGGCGGGCCTTGGATGCCATCTCGGACCGGGTGGCCGACCTGCTGGCGCGGGCGGAAGCCGCGGTGGACTTTCCGGAGGAAGACCTGCCGGAAATGATCACGCCCGCCTGGTTCGAGGAAGTCCGCGTGACCCGGGAGCAGATGGTACAACACCTGGACGCGTACCGGGCGGGCAGGCTCTTCCGGGAAGGCGCGACCATCGTGATCGCGGGACGGCCCAACGCCGGCAAGTCCACGCTCTTTAACCGCCTGCTGGACGAAGAGCGGGCGATTGTCACGGATATCCCGGGCACGACGCGGGACGTTCTGGAAGGATGGACCGCCTTCGAGGGGATCGCCGCGCGCCTGCTGGATACCGCGGGGCTTCGGGATACCGTCGAGCCCGTGGAACGTGAAGGCGTGACCCGCGCCCGGTCCGCGCTGGAACAGGCTGACCTCGTGTTGTGGGTGCTGGACCTGACCCTGCCCGTGGCGCTTCTGAGGGAAGAATGGGATCAGGCCCGGAACACCCTGCGCGACCGGGTTATCGGGGTTGGGAACAAGGCGGATGTCGTGCCGGATCTTCCGGAACCGCGCGCGGATCTTCCCGGCCTGATCCCGATATCCGCCCAGGGTGGCATGGGACTGGATGTCCTGCGCGAGGAGATCGGCAAGCGGCTACATGCCCTGGCCGGCGGACGGAGCCCCGATGAACCGATGCTTTCCCACGAGCACCAGGCCGAAAGCCTGCGTCGAGCCATCGCCGCCATGAGTGGCGCGCTGGCGCAGGATTCGGGCACGGGTTACCCGGGGCCGCAACCGGAATTGCTCGCTTTCGAGTTGCGGGAAGCCTTGCGCGCCCTGGGGGAGATCACCGGGGATACCACGCCCGACGACCTGCTCGACCGGATTTTCAGCCGGTTCTGCATCGGCAAATGACGCGGGAAGTTAAAGTTTGTCGAGGCTTTTGCCGATCACAGGAACGCGGCCGCGAGACGGCCGGTCAAGTTGAGTCCCGGAAACCGGTCAGCGGGCACATCCCGGGGATTGTCCCGTCCCCGCCCGTCGCGCCGGGTCTGTCCTCCTTGAGTGTGCGCCACATGTCGTCCCAGCCTGTGGCGCTTTTTTATTGTCCCGTTCCAGTTCCAGGCACGCGTTACCCTCGAAACGTGATACGATGGGAACAGGTAGCCGAAACAGCGTGGAACGGAAAGGAAAACGCATGATTCTGACCAACATCGATAACGTGCCCAACATGCGCGTGGTGGAGCACTATGGCCTGGTCTCCGGCAGCACGGTCCGGGCCAAGCATATCGGCAAGGACATCATGGCCGGGTTGAAGAACATCGTGGGAGGCGAACTGAAGGGTTACACCGAGTTGCTGACCGAGGCCCGGAAGGACGCCATGGAACGCATGATCGCCCAGGCGCGCGCGCTGGGGGCGAATGCCGTGATCAACGTGCGGTTCGCGACGTCGGCGGTGGCGCCGGGCGCGGCGGAACTGTACGTGTACGGCACGGCGGTGCGGGTGGAGGCGGAATAATCCATGGAAACGCTTTTTCAGCTAGGCGTTTTTCTGGTTCTCCTGGCGCTTGGGTTTTTCGTGGGCCGGTGGAACGAGGCGAAACATTACGCCAGCATCCGAGATCGGGAACGCCGGCTGGCGCATCTTCCCGTGATCGCGTCGCATGACTGGGAAAAGGATCGGCCCACCCGGGAAGCGTGGCTCGAGACGGCGTGCGTGGTGATATCGATCGACTACTTCAAGCGGATCGCCCTGGGACTGCGGAACCTGTTCGGAGGTGAAGCGCGATCCATCGAGCCCCTGCTGGATCGCGCGCGCCGGGAGGCCCTGCTGCGACTCAAAGAGTCCGCCGTTGCCCGGGGGGCCGATATCCTGGTCAATCTCCGGCTGGAAACATCGTCGATTTACGGGAACAAGGGCAATCAGCAGTCCATCGGTTCGGTGGAACTCTTCGCGTACGCTACCGCGATCCGGTATGACGGGCCGGAGCCCCGGAACCCACTCTGAGCAAGGGGCGCGTCATGCGATTCGCCCATCGGGACATGGGAGAGGCCGCCGAGGTTAACGCCCCGGATTCCCGCGCGCAGACTCGGGACGCATTTATCCTGCTGGGATGTCTCTTACTCCTGGGAGTGATGGCGTTCTATGCCGTGCTGTTGACCGTGAACTGGCTGGTCACGTTGATCCCCCCGGAAACCGAATCCCGCATTTTTGCCCCGATTGCACTGGAACAGTTCCTTCCCATGCGGAACGAAGATCCTTCGAACCGGGAAACCTGGGGCACCTGGAAAGAGACGATGGAACGGCTCCGCGCTCACCCGGCGGTATTGCCCCTGTCATACCGGCTGGTCCTCGTGGAATCGGAACAGCCCAACGCCTTCGCGATTCCAGGGGGCACCATTGCCGTCACGTCAGCCCTGGTCGATGCCATTGGCGACGACCGCGTGGCGATTGCCATGGTGCTGGGCCATGAACTCGGTCACTTTGCCCACCGGGATCACCTGCGCGGCCTGGGCAGATCCATTACACTTGGGCTGCTGATCAGTGTCCTGTTTGGCAACGACTTTGGCATGCTGGGTAACGCGGCCATCAACCTGGTGGAACTGCGTTACTCCCGTCGGCAGGAGGAGGCGGCGGACCTGTTCAGCGCGCGGCTGCTGCTGGATACGCTGGGAACCGTGGACAACATCGACGGGTTCTTTCGCCGGATGGCCAAACAGGAACAATTGCCCCGGTGGGCGTACATGTTTTCCACCCATCCCCATCCTGAAGAGCGAATCCGCGCGCTGGAAACCTTCGCGCGCCAGTACCGGTCCAAACAATCCGGGGCTGGTGAACCGGAACATTCCGTCCCCGTGGTCACGGAGTGAAGGAGCGACGGCATGACATCATCGACACGTCAGCAGCATGACGCGTGGTGGGTGCCCGTGGTAATCATGGGGACGGCGGGCCTGTTTTTCTGGGCCATCCGCGGTAGCGCTGGCTACGGCGGAGAGACGGGGGGGATGCTGGCGGGATCCGGGTGGGGCCTCCTGTGGTGGATGCTGTCGAGGTCGGATGGTCGTGGTGGGCAGCGACCGTATGGTTCGCCATGGGCCCTGCTGGCCCTGGCGGCGGGGATTGCGTACGGAGGATTCACGGGGTACGGCGTGTATGTTGGCTGGGTCAAGGGGGCATTCTACCTGGACTATCCGAACGGGGCGCGGCCTATCAATCCGTTATGGGGCTACGTCGCCTTGTTCCTGTGTGGCCTGCACTGGGGCGGCAACACGGGAGTATTCCTGTCGTGGTGCGCGCCGGAACGGCCCATGCGCGCGCGGGACTGGATCGCGCGGATCGCTTCGGGTGTTGCCGGAGCGGTGATCGCGCTGGGCATCACGAAAATGTGGCCCCAGTGGTTTCTGCCCTTCTACAGCGACGCCCTGTATGGGGATCCGGCCAACAGGACCTGCGCGCGCGCCATTAATTCGCTGTGGACCATTGCCCCGCATATCGGCACCCTGGCGGGATTTCTGGCCTATGAACTGTTCCGCCGCGACACGCGGGCGGTGAAACTGATCACGCTTATGGCCCTGGGGTTCGCGGTTCCCTTTGCCGTGGGCGGGATCTGGCACGCCGTGGGCGAGGGATCCGCGATTCCGATCGACTGGTGGAAGAACTGGGAAATGAGCATCGGGCTGGGAGGAGGCATGGCCATCGGCCTGGCATTCGTTTTGTTCAATCGTCCCCTCGCCGGTACCGCGTGGGAAGATGGACCATGGACCCGCGGGTTGTTCGCGACGGGTCTCGCGCCGTGGTTCTGTTCCCTGCCCGTGCTTCAGGGGGCGTACGATGGCTTGGGCCAACTCTGGGGTTACGAACCAGGTTATGCCGGTTACCTCGCGCTGGCGCTGCTGGCCGCCATGCCGTGGCTGGCGCGGTGGATGAAAAAGCATCCCGAAAACGGCTATCCCGGTGAAATCGCGTGCCTGCTGCTGTTGGGGCTCATCGTGCTGTGCGGCTACGCGGTGACCCTGCCGCCTCCCGGGAAGATGATACGCCCGGCCACCAGTTTCCTGCTGGCACTGTATACCCTGTGCCTCGCCACAACGGGGTGGCTGTATTTCTGGCGGGTGAGGTCCCGTGGCAGTAGAGGCTGAGACAGGTCAGGACTTTCGCGCCCTGGCCGCCAGTTCGTGATATTCCTGCAGGGACAGGATCTGCGGCGTATCCTGCCGTAACGCGCGGATGGCGGCGATGCCCGCCTTGGCGGCGGCCAGCGTGGTCATGATGGGCAGGCCGCGTTCGAGCCCCGCGCGACGGATGGCCTTTTCGTCTTCTTTCGCTTCCTGGCCCATGGGCGTGTTGATGATCCAGTCCACCTCGCGGTTGATGATTTTGTCCACGATGTTGGGCCGCCCTTCGCCGACTTTGAAGACCTTTTCCGCGGGGATGCCCATGGCGTTGAGCCGTTCCGCGGTGCCCTCGGTGGCCAGGAAACGGAATCCCATGTCTGCCAGCGGTCGGGCTATCGATTCGATTTCCTGCTGGTCGCGGCGATTGAGGCTCAGGAAGATGACACCCTTGGTGGGCAGTCGGTTACCCGCGGCGATCTGGCTTTTTGCGTAGGCCATGCCCATGGTCGTGTCGATTCCCATCACCTCGCCGGTACTGCGCATTTCGGGACCCAGCAGGATGTCCACGTTCGGAAACTTGATGAACGGCAGGACCACTTCCTTGGCGGACAGGTACGGCGGCACGGGATCCTCGGTGAATCCCAGTTCTTTGAGGGTCTTGCCCAGCATGACCTTGGCGGCCAGTTTCGCCACGGGCACCCCGATGGCCTTGCTCACGAAGGGAATGGTGCGCGACGCGCGGGGGTTCACCTCGAGCAGGTAGATTTCCCCGTCCCGCACGGCGAACTGCACGTTCATCAGGCCCACCACTTCCAGTTCCCGGGCCAGTTTCCGGGTCTGGTCCTTGATCTCCGCGATGATCCGCTCCGGCAGTTCGTAGGGAGGCAGGATGCAGGCGCTGTCGCCCGAATGGACCCCCGCTTCCTCGATGTGCTGCATGATGCCCGCCACCACCACGGTTTCCCCGTCCGAAATGGCGTCCACGTCGATCTCGATGGCGGCTTCCAGGAACTTGTCGATGAGGATGGGATGCTCCGGCGAGGCTTCCACGGCGTGGGCCATGTAGTGAGCCAGGGCGTCCCGGTCATAGACGATTTCCATGGCCCGGCCGCCGAGCACGAAGGAAGGACGCACCACGACCGGGTAACCGATCTGGTCCGCGATGACCGCGGCCTCTTCGAATGAAGTGGCCGTCGCGTTTCGGGGCTGAAGCAGGCCCAGGCGCTCTACCGCCTCGCGGAACAGTTCACGGTCTTCGGCCCGCGCGATGTTTTCGGGGGTGGTACCGACGATCGGCGCGCCCGCGGCTTTCAACCGAAGGGCAAGGTTGAGTGGCGTCTGGCCGCCGAACTGCACGATCACCCCCCTGGGTTTCACGCGGTCCACGATGTTCATGACGTCCTCGAACGTGACCGGTTCGAAAAAGAGCCGGTCCGCCGTGTCGTAGTCCGTGGACACCGTTTCCGGGTTGCAGTTCACCATGACGGTTTCGTAGCCGAGTTCACGCAGGGCGAACACGGCGTGCACGCAGCAGTAATCAAACTCGATGCCCTGTCCAATGCGGTTGGGACCGCCACCCAGGATGATCACCTGTTCTTTGGTTTCGTCGAGCCGGGTTTCGTCTTCCGTGGCGTCGTAAGTCGAGTAGTAGTATGGCGTGTAGGCCTCGAATTCGGCCGCGCAGGTGTCGACCAGTCGGTAACCAGGCATCACGCCGGCCGCCTTGCGCCGCTGACGCACCGCGTCTTCACTCATTCCCCACATCCAGCCCAGTTGCCGGTCCGAGAAACCGTGCTGTTTCACGCGGCGCAGAAAAGCCGGCTCGAAGCGCGTGGCCTCGGGCGCGTTCCGGATTTCGTTTTCCAGGGTGATGATTTCCCTCATCTGGCGCAGAAACCAGGGGTCTATGCCAGAGGCTTCATGAATCTCCTCTACCGACGCGCCAAGGCGGAAGGCTTCGGCGATCTGGAATAACCGTTCCCGGTTGGGCGTGCGCATGGCGCGGATCAGGGCGTCCTTTTCCTGGATCGCGCTGCCCGATCCCGCGATCGGCTTGTCCTTGCCGTCGGCCCCAAGGCCCGCGCGCCCGATTTCCAGCCCACGCAAGGCCTTCTGCAGGGATTCCTTGAAGGTCCGACCGATGCTCATGGTTTCGCCAACGCTTTTCATCTGCACGGTCAGGCGATCTTCCGCGCCGGGGAACTTTTCGAAGGCCCAGCGGGGAATCTTGGTGACCACGTAGTCGATGGTGGGCTCGAAGGATGCGGGGGTTTCCCGGGTGATGTCGTTGGGGATTTCGTCCAGGGTGTAGCCCACCGCGAGTTTCGCGGCGATCTTGGCGATGGGGAACCCGGTGGCCTTGGATGCCAGCGCGGAACTGCGCGATACCCGCGGGTTCATTTCGATCACGACCATGCGACCGGTCCGCGGATGCACGGCGAACTGCACGTTCGACCCCCCGGTGTCCACGCCGATCTCCCGCATGATCTTGATGGCGGCGTCGCGCATGGCCTGGTATTCCCTGTCGGTCAGGGTCTGCGCGGGGGCTACCGTGATGCTGTCCCCGGTGTGCACGCCCATCGGGTCGAAATTTTCGATGGAACAGATGATGACGACATTGTCCTTGAGGTCCCGCATGACCTCCAGTTCGAATTCCTTCCAGTTCAGCACCGATTCCTCAATCAGCACCTCGGTTACCGGGCTGGCGTTCAGGCCGAATTGCACGGCCTTTTCGAACTCTTCGCGGTTGAAGGATAACCCTGCCCCCGTGCCGCCAAGGGTGAAGGCGGGCCGGATCACCGCCTGGTAATTGATCTCCGCGCCGAAATCCCAGGCCTCTTCCATCGAATGCACGACTTTACTGCGCGGCACATCCAGGCCGCAACGCAGCATGGCTTCCTTGAAGAGGCCGCGGTCTTCGGCCTTCTTGATCGCGCCCAGTTTCGCGCCGATCAGTTCCACGCCGTAGCGGTGCAGGACGCCCTGTTCGGCCAGGGCCACGGAGAGGTTCAATCCGGTCTGTCCGCCCACCGTCGGCAACAGGGCGTCGGGGCGTTCCCGCTCGATCACCCGTTCCAGGAACTCCACGGTCAGAGGTTCGATGTACACGCGGTCGGCCATTTCGGGGTCGGTCATGATCGTCGCGGGGTTGCTGTTGACCAGCACCACGCTGTACCCCTCCTCCCGGAGCGCTTTGCAAGCCTGGGTTCCCGAATAGTCGAACTCGCAGGCCTGGCCGATGATGATGGGGCCCGCCCCGATGATCATGATCTTCTTGATGTCCGTGCGCTTGGGCATGACACGCTCCTAAGGTGACGCGGCGTGGAAGCCGCTGACCAGGTACCGTCTACAATCGCGTGAGCGGCGTCAGACGCCGTAGGTGATTTCGAGCACTTCGAACTGGATTTCCCCCGCGGGAACCCGGGCCACCGCGATGTCGCCCACGCCCTTTCCCAAGAGGGCGGATCCCACCGGTGACTGGACAGATAATCGGTTATTCTGGATGTCCGCTTCTACCGGGCTGACCAGGGTCCACGTGTCTTCATCGCCCGTGGTGACGTTTCGCACGCGAACCGTCGCGCCCACGTAAGCCTTGGACATGTCCACCCGGTTCGGATCGAGCACTTCCGCCCGGGCGATCTGGTCCTCGAGGTCGCGGATGCGCGCGTGGAGCAGGGCCTGCTCTTCCTTGGCGGCGTGGTATTCGGCGTTTTCCCTCAGGTCGCCCAGCCCCCGGGCATGCTCGATTTCCGCCACCACCTCCGTCATGCGTTTGCGCAACGCATCCAGGCGCTCGTGCAATTTTTTCAGTCCTTCGGCGGAAAGGTATACGCGGCTCATGGCGTACTCCCGTTGTCAAAACCGCCGTCAGGGGTCACCTGGCGGCGGCTGTACACGTAATCATCATACACCATCATACTAAAAAAACGGGAGCTCGAGCGAACACGCGCGCGCCAGTGCAAGGCGAGTTGTCCTGTTCACCGGATTTCGCGGAAGACGTTGAGGGGTGTTTTACTCCCCGCGCGTTCCTGGGGGTGTGACCGTGTTTTTGCGATCGAGACGCAGTGAAGGGCCCATTGCCCCTTTGATTTACCTTATTCCGTCGAAATGATTGACAGCACCACTCCCCTGAAAAACGCAACTCGCCCTGGAACTCGTGACACGGTGCTCCCGGCAGATAGATATGTTGAAAATTCCAGAGTTTCTTAAAACACCCACAGACGCGCATCTATTTCCTGGCCGCGATCATTTTTTTACAATAGAGAAAAAATCTTGCAATATGCGCATATAAATTATAATAAATTCAATAATAACTGGATCAAAAAAGCGACAAATAAAGATTAATTTCTTTGATTTGATCATGAATTGTGCTAATATCCTGTATCGGGTTCTGTTTCGGGAACGGGGACGGCGCCAGCGGGGCCCCGCCGGTAAGGAACCTGAAACGCAGGTTGAATGTGGTCAAGAACAGCCGATTTACATCGGCGGGAGGTGTGCGATGACAGAAGCCGTTCAACACGTGTGCGCGTGCGGCGAGACGGCCAGCGAAGCGGAACTGCTGGCCCGGCTGGATGAGGCCATCCGCGAGTACCGCGAGGTACCCGGCGGTCTGATTCCCGTGCTTCAGATCGCCCAGGGCATTTTCGGGTACCTGCCGGAATCGGCCCTCAAGCGGATTGCCGAAGGGCTCGAAAAACCCTACAGCGAAGTGGCCGGGGTGGTGGGCTTTTATTCCTTTTTTTCCACCGAACCCCGGGGCAAGCACCTGATCCGGGTGTGCCTGGGCACGGCGTGCTATGTCCGTGGCGGCAAGGACGTGCTACAGGCCCTGAAGGGCGCCCTGAGCACGGACGTCGGCAAGACCACGCCGGATCGCCTGTTTACCCTCGAGGTGGGGCGGTGTTTCGGCGCGTGCGGCCTGGCTCCTGTCATCATGATCGATGATCACGTGCACCAGGGCGTGCAGCCGACGAAGATCAACGAGATTCTGAACCAGTATCGGGATGGCGCGGCAGGTCAGGGAGGTCAGCAGTCATGAGTATGGTCATCAAGAACAAGGCGGATCTGGACAAGGCTAGGCAGGCGGCCCGGGACGCCGAGGCCGCGTTTACCGGACGAACGGTATACGTGTGCGCGGGCGGCGGGTGCCTCGCGTCGGGGTCGATGAAAGTTGCCGAGGCGATCAACCGGCACATCGACGCCGCGGGGCTCGCGGGAACGCGGGTGCGGCTGGTGCACACCGGCTGCATGGGCCCGTGCGTGCGGGGACCCCTGGTGGTGATCGAGGACGCTTTTTACGAGCACGTGTGTCCCGAGGACGCGGCGGAAATCGTGCAGCGCCACCTGGTCGAAGGAGAACTGGTGGAACGGCTGCTGCCCAAGCGTTCGGACGGATGGCCCATCGCGAAACGTTCGGAAATCCCGTTCTTTGCCAAGCAGACCCGGATCGTGTTGCGCAACTGCGGGCAGATCGATCCCCTTTCGCTGGAAGATTACATCCGGGTGGACGGGTACCAGGCCCTGGCGAAGGCCCTGCTGGAACTGGACCCGGAGAAGGTGGTGGAGGAAATGAAAACCTCCGGCCTGCGCGGCCGAGGTGGCGCGGGATTCCCCACGTGGATGAAGTGGAATTTTACCCGGAACGCGCCGGGCGAAGTGAAGTACGTGGTATGCAACGGGGACGAGGGCGACCCCGGCGCGTTCATGGACCGCAGCGTGCTCGAGGGCGATCCCCACAGCCTGATTGAAGGCATGGCCATCGCGGCGTACGTGATCGGCGCGAAACAGGGTTACGTGTACGTGCGGGCCGAATACCCGCTGGCGGTGGAGCGCCTGCGCCGGGCTATCGAGCAGGCCAGGGCCGCGGGGCTGCTTGGCGAGAACATCCTCGGCACGAACTTCAGTTTCGACCTCGAAATCCGGATGGGATCGGGCGCGTTCGTGTGCGGGGAGGAAACCGCGCTCATGACTTCGATCGAGGGCAAGCGCGGCGAGCCGCGGCCCCGTCCCCCGTTCCCGGCGATCAAGGGCCTGTGGGGCAAGCCCACCCTGCTCAACAACGTGGAAACCTACGCCAACGTGCCGTTCATCATCCTCAACGGGGGCAGTGCCTACGCGCAACACGGTACCGAGAAGAGCAAGGGCACAAAGGTATTCGCCCTCGCGGGGAACATCAACAACGCGGGCCTGGTGGAAGTGCCCGTGGGCATGCCCCTGGGCGACCTGATTTACGACGTAGGTGGCGGGATTCCCGGGGGGAAACCCTTCAAGGCGGCCCAACTGGGAGGTCCATCGGGGGGCTGCGTCCCGAAAGAATACCTGGACACGCCCCTGGACTATGAGTCCCTGCAGGAACTGGGCGCCATCATGGGGTCCGGCGGCGTGATCGTGATGGACGAAGACAACTGCATGGTCGATGTCGCGCGTTTCTTCCTGGAATTCGTGCAGGACGAGTCGTGTGGGAAGTGCGTGCCCTGCCGGGTCGGCACCAAGCGCATGCTGGAAATCCTGACCCGCATCTGCGAAGGCAAGGGCGAGGAAGGCGATATCGAGAAACTGGAGGAACTGGGACGGCAGATCAAGGACACGTCGCTGTGCGGCCTTGGCCAGACCGCGCCCAACCCCGTGCTGTCGACCATTCGCCATTTTCGTCACGAATACGAGGAACACATTCGCGAAAAGAAGTGCACGCCCGGTATCTGCCCGGCCCTGGTGGACTCGCCCTGCCGGAGCGCGTGCCCGGCCAACGTGGATATCCCGGGCTACCTGGCCCTGGTGGGGGAGGGGCGCATCGCCGAAGCCCTGCGGCTGCACCGCGAGCGGAATCCCTTCGCGGCGGTATGCGCGCGGGTGTGCTTCCACAGTTGCGAAACCAAGTGCCGTCACGCGACCCTGGACGGAACGGCGGTGGCCATCCGCGGGGTAAAACGGTTCATGGCCGACCAGGAGATCGTCATCCAGTTGCCCGAGATCCGGGAGAATCCCGAGAACGCGAAACGGAAGATCGCGATTATCGGGGCGGGTCCGGCAGGGCTGTCGTGCGGGTATTTCCTGGCGCGCCTGGGCTACAAGCCGGTGGTGTTCGAAGCCGAAGAACGGCCCGGCGGCATGCTGGTGCAGGCCATCCCCGCATATCGCCTGCCCCGGGAAATCCTGGCCCGCGAGGTGCGCATGATCGAGCGCATGGGCGTGGAAATCCGGACGGGCGTGAAACTCGGCCGGGATTTCACCCTGCAGCAGTTGCGGGACGAAGGGTACGAGGCGGTCTTCCTGGGAGTCGGCGCGCCGCAGGGCGCGAAGATGGGCATACCCGGCGAGGACGCCGAAGGCGTGGTGGACGCCATGGAATTCAACAAGATCTATAACCTGCGCGGGTCGGTACCGGTGGGGAAGAAGGTAGTGGTGGTCGGCGGCGGCAACTCCGCGGTGGACGCCGCGCGGACGGCCCTGCGGCTGGGCGCGGAATCGGTAACCATCGTCTATCGCCGCACCCGCGACGCCATGCCGGCCTACGAGGAGGAAATCGAGGAAGCCGAAAACGAGGGCGTGAAACTGGAAATGCTGGTGATGCCCGAGGAAGTGCTCGTCGAGAACGGCAAGGTGGTTGGACTGCGGTGCCGGCGGATGGCCCTGGCGGGATTTGACCGGACCGGACGGCGGCGCCCCGAAGCGGTCGGCGAATCGTTCGTCATGGAAGCCGACCAGGTGATCGCGGCCATCGGCCAGACGCTGAACCTCGATGAAATCCTGGGGTCGGTGGACCTGCGGCGCAAATGGCGGAACTTCATCGACGCCAACCCCGTGACGGGGCAGACGTCGGTGGACTGGATTTTCGCCGGCGGGGACGCCGTGACGGGTCCAGCCTCGGTGGTGGCGGCCGTGGGCGCGGGCGAACGCGCGGCGGTTGGCATCGATCATTACCTGACGGGCGCGTTCCACGCGTTCTGGCGGGAAGACAAGCCCGTGGAGGTGCCCTTCGATCCGGCCCAGCCGCCCTCCAAGGAGGCGCGGGCCAAGTTGCCGACCATTCCGGTCGAGCGGCGCGTGCACAGTTTCGAGGAAGTGGAACACTGCTGGGAAGCCCCGGTGGCCATGCGCCAGGCCAAGCGGTGCCTGCGCTGTGAATACGGCAAGCGCAAATAAGGAAGGATGCGAGTCATGGCAACAGCAACCGATGTGATTACGGTGACCATCAACGGCCGGGCTTTCGACGCCGAACCCGGCATGACCATCCTGCAGGCGGCCCGCGCGGCCGGCGTGGACGTGCCCACGCTGTGTTACCTGGAAGGGGTGCAGTGCATCGGCGCGTGCCGGGTGTGCGTGGTGGAAGTGGAAGGGGCGCGTAACCTCGTCGCCTCGTGCAGCACGCCCGTGGCGCCGGGCATGAAGATCCATACCCATTCGAAACGGGTCCGGGAAGCGCGGCGCACCGTGGTGGAACTGCTGCTCTCCGAGCATGACGGGGACTGCGCGACCTGCGCCCGCAGCGAGGACTGCGAACTGCAGACGCTTGCTCACCAGTTGGGCATCAAGACCAACCGGTACGAAGGCGAGCGGACAAAGAAACTGGTCGATTTCTCCACGCCCGCGCTGGTCCGGGACAGCGGCAAGTGCATCAAGTGCCGGCGGTGCGTGAGCGTGTGCGACGAGTTGCAGGGCGTGGGCGCGCTGTTTCCGCAGGGGCGTGGCTTCGACACGGTGATCGGCCCCGCTTTCGCCCGGGCACTCGATACCACGCCCTGCGCGCAGTGTGGCCAGTGCGCGGCCGTGTGCCCGGTGGGCGCCATCACCGAGCAGAGCCACATCGACCGCGTGTGGGACGCGATCGACGATCCCAACCTGTTCGTGGTCGTGCAGACCGCGCCCGCCATCCGGGCGGCCCTGGGCGAGTGCTTTGGCTGCGAACCGGGCACGCTGGTCACGGGCAAGATGACCGCGGCCCTGCGCCGGCTGGGCTTCGACGCGGTGTTCGACACGAACTTCACCGCCGACCTGACGATTATCGAGGAAGGCATGGAACTGCTGACCCGCCTCAGGAAGGCGCTCGCGGACAAGGCGCCCGTGGCCCTGCCCATGTTCACCAGTTGCTCGCCCGGGTGGATCAAGTTCTGCGAGCACTATCACCCCGATTTTCTGCCGAACCTGTCCACCTGCAAGTCGCCCCAGCAGATGTTCGGCGCCCTGGCCAAGACCTATTACGCGAAAAAGATCGGCAGGAAGCCGGAGGAAATCTTCTGCGTCTCCATCATGCCCTGCACGGCAAAGAAGTTTGAATGCCAGCGTCCCGAGATGCATGACAGCGGCGTGCAGGACGTGGATGCCGTGCTGACCACCCGCGAACTGGGGGACATGATCAAGGCGGCGGGCATTGATTTCATGAGCCTGCCCGACGAAGAAATGGACGCGCCGATGGGCTTATCCTCGGGTGCGGCGGATATCTTCGCGAACACGGGCGGCGTGATGGAGGCGGCCCTGCGCACGGTGTACGAGCTGGTCACGGGTCGTGAACTGCCCATGGAGAACCTGCACGTGACCCCGGTCATGGGGCTCAAGGGCATCAAGGAAGCCGCGCTGACCTTCGAGAACGTCAAGCCAGAGTGGTCCTTCCTGGAAGGCGTGACCGCGAAGGTGGCCGTGGCCCATACCCTGGGGAACGCCGATCGTCTTATCCGCAAGATCCGCTCCGGCGAAGCCCAGTATCACTTCGTCGAAGTGATGACCTGCCCGGGCGGGTGCATCGGCGGCGGCGGGCAGCCCCGCTTCTGCACCGACGAGGTCCGCAAGGCGCGCATTTCGGCGATCTACAAGGAAGACGAGGGCAAGCCCATCCGGAAGAGCCATGACAACCCGGCCATCAAGCAGATCTACGAGGAGTTCCTGGGCGCGCCGCTGGGCGAGGTGTCCCACCACCTGCTCCACACCGCTTACACGCCGCGTCCGAAGATTCTGGCCTGAGCCGGTGTGTCTCATAGCGTGAATGCCGCCGCCCTTTCCCGCGCGAGAGGGCGGCGGTTCGTTTTAAAGGGTGCCCTGCGGCGAACATGCTTGACCGTGGCGAAGGTGTCACGGGATCGGTGTAACGGATAAAAAAGGGGGCCGGCGGGGAAAGATGATGCCCCCGGGATCCCCGCCGGCTTGACGCAACCGCGTACAGCGGTCAGGACACCAGTACTATCGCACGAAAACATTCCGGTTACCGGAAACATGCGTTTGTCCGGAAAATTTTTTTCGAATCAGGTCGTTTGGCGGCCACGGATTCCCGGGATTTTTCCGCGCGCGTCGCGCGAGGTCCTCCGATCAGACCGGGCTGCCACCAGAACGCATTATCCGGTGGGGATTGCGCGCGCGGGAGGGATGTAATCGCGCGTAGCCTTCAGGGGGTGCTTCCCAGGCTGATCCCCGGCGATCCTGTTTCAGGGCTGGTTCTCCGGGTTGCTTCTTGGTTCCACGAGGGGGACGCCGAAGGGAGAATCCACCGGCATGGGCGGCGCGTTGACCACGTTTTCATCCGGATGGTCTTGCGCGGGCGGTATGGCGGGAACCGGCATGGGAGGGATTCCCGGCGCGCCGGGAGACACGGGAATCACGACGAAACCGCCGCCCGACACGTTTACCGGTTTTGCGGCGGGCGGTTCATAAGCGGGATCAAGGTATTTCCGGATTCGGTCCCGGTCAGGCACCAGCACGGATTCCAGGATGAATGTCAACTGTTGCCGGACTTTTTCCTTGACCCGGGGGTCCCGCTGACTGAGGGGATCGATGTGGGGGGCGACCAGGTCCGCGTACCGGCCAACCACCGCACCCTGCTCCCTCAGGGTTTTCAGGGTGATGGAATCCACTTCCGGCGGATGGGGCGATAGCATGGCCGCCATCTCGATGGGCTGGCCGGACGCTCGCGCGGCCCGTATCCTGGAATCATTCTCCCATGCTTTCTGGTAAGTCCGGAAGTACCATTCGAAACACCGGTCCAGCGCGCGAACCTGTACCTCGGGATCTTCCCGCGAGGCCGCGGCGACGAATTCCAGGGCCTTTCGGTATTCCTGTTCGTAGCGGTTGCGCACGCGATCGAGCCAGGCGGCCAGGAGCAGTTCCCGGGGAGCGTCCGGTGCCAGCGCGTCAAGGAGGTAACACCGCAGGGCGGAATCGGTTTCCTTTTTCTGCAGCAGGTCAAACAGTTCGAGCCCTTCGGCGGGATCCCGGGAGATGAGGGGCAGGTAGTCCAGGGCCCTGGTCACATAGGCCCGTGCCAGTTGATCGCATTCGGCCCGGCTGCGTCCCGCGCACTGGCTTCGGGCGGCGGCCGCGCCTTCCTGGGCGGCCCGGACCAGGTGGGTGGCCCGTAGGTTACGCAACGCGTCGAAGGGATACTCCATGGTGGGCGTGTCGAGTCCCCTGCCGATACTGGGTTGCCGGGGGGGGGCCGATTCGATGCGGGCAGTGAGGTCCTGGACCAGTTGCCAGTAGTTGGTGATTTCCGCCTGGGGCGGCGGGGTAGCCATCGTGGCAGGCTGGGACGAGGCCGACGCACCAGCCCGGGCTACCACCTGGGAAGGATCCTGGGCCCACGCGACAGCGGTAATCACCCCGGCAAGCAGGACAATCGCCTTCTCCCCCAGGTGTTTTTTCCGGGGCGTCGCAGCATGACCCATGATCGAGTCCTTTCTCAGCAGGAACGGCATGGCAGCATCACCATCGGGACAATTATTTTATCACAGCTCGGAAACCTCAGGATGGCATCGCATCAGCGGGATCGGGGTCCGAAGTTGCGGGAGGGGCCGGAACCAGGCGATTCCGGCAGGACAGGTGATGCCTTGGATGCTGGAGGTTCCGCGGGCAGCGCGACCGGTTCCGGCCTGGGCTGCCGCAGAAAGCGGTCCGCGTCAGCCAGCCACTCAAGCAGCGCTTCCCTGCGCTGGAGCAGCGGCGCGGGATCCCGGGTGAAGGTTACCATGGAAGTGAACAGCCCGGAAAGGTTGGCCAGTTGGTCGGCCCGGGCAAGCAAGTCCACGCCGCCAGCCTCGGCTACCCGTCGGCGTTGAGCCGAGAACAGGACGAGCAGGTCGTAATCCTCGATGCCGTCGCGGATGATCTCCCACCGGACGGACGGCACGGGGCCCTCCGCGCCGGGATATACCAGCAGGCCGTCGCCGTTTACGGGCGTGGTGTCCACCACGGTGTCATAGGGGTCGTCGCCGTCCGGCACGTAGTTGACGCACCAGTACTGGAGGCCGCGGATGCCGGCAGCCCAGGCCTGCCAGAACAGGATCCGGTGTTCGACGGCGGTGTAGTCGACAAAGAAATTGGCATAGGGCCGGGCGGGCAGGTGGGAGAGGTACCACCAGGTTTCCCGGCCGTCGGCCACGCGCCGGAGAATGGCGGCAGCGGGCGGGGCATCCATCATCTGGGTGTGCGCGCACCACCAGGCCGCCGTGTCGGGCAGAAAGGGCTCCAGGCCGATGGCGGAAACCATGGTGGGAATGTCCGGGGCGATGGCGTTCCACTGGTCCAGCGACTGGCGCAGGCGGTCCCACGCGGGCGGTTCGGGCTCGTACGCCAGGGGACAGAACACCCGCCCGGCCAGTCCTTCGCGCTTCACGAATTCCTGTATCACCCGCAACTGGTCCGGCGCGTCGGCGAAGGGGGCGGGCACGGCCAGTTGGGTGGCCCCGGAGGCGAGCATCGCCTTTGCCCGGGGGGCGTAACGCGCCAGGGCTTCGCCAAGTCCCGGCCCCGGGGCGGGAAACGCGAGGGGTTCGCGCAGGGTGACCCGGTGGTCGAAGGCGTCACGGACATAGGCGTCCACCAGCCTGTCGGCCGCCAGGGATCCGCCCCGCTTGCGGGATTCCCGCAGGGCGGTTCCCTCGGAGAAACCGAAATCCGTTTTCAGCGCGGGCGTGACCGGCAGTTCCACGGGATACACCCGTACCGCGACGGGCAGTTCGCGATCCGGTTCATCCTGGCCGGTCAGCCGCCACACGCCCCGATATTCGCCCGGCGGCAGGTCCCTGCGGGCGCGCAAAGTTATCCAGAGCGTGGTATTCCGGCCGCGTTCGGCCACCTTGGGTGGCCCGGGCAGCAGGGGATCAGGCCAGTGTCCCGTGGGACCCTCGTAATGCGAAGGGATCCGCACCGGCACGTACCCGACCACCCGGAGGGAGACGTCGCCAGGCTCAATCCGTTCCGTGCCGCCTTCGCGGACGAGCGGCGTAACGTCCAGGGCAGGCCGGATCCAGTCCCGCGTCATGGGACGCAGACACAACTGGAAGCCCTCGGCCTCACCCCTGGCCAGGCGCAGGGTGATGGACGGGTTGGCCGGACCGTCTGGGGTGAACGTGTCTTCGGCGAAGATCTTCTCCACCGGCGGAACGATCCACACCTCGTGCTGTCCCGAAAAGGCCAGGCGCGCGGTACGCGTGGCGGGCTTGCGCTCGAGAAGGTAGGGGGCGTCGGTCCAGGCTTCCATGGGGCGCCCCGAGGGCGATCCCACGTCGAAGCGGGTGTCGATGCCGCCGTGGGGGGATCCGGTATCCGCTCCCAGGGGAAAAGGCTTGCCGTCGAGGTAAATCCGGGCGAGAAAGTCGTACGCGCCGTCGGCGGGGGCGTCCCATGGGTATGTGCAGCGGATGAGCTTGTCGGGATTAGCATTGAACTGCTTGCGGGGGAGTTTCCAAACCCGGCCGTTTTCGGCGACCACCCGGGCCTCGATTTCGGCATTGGGCAGGTCGCGGGTAGCGGCGATCAGGGCGACCAGCTGGCCCGGGGTGTAGTCGAGCTGCACGGCCAGTTCGTCCGTGGCAAAATTCACGTGGGTGAGACCGCGGACCATCGCCAGGCGGTAGGTGGTAGACCAGGTATCGCCAGGGCGGAGCATCAAGGGACACATGGAGGCCTGGAAGCCCCGTTGCACCGACTTTTCATCCCATAACACGAGGAAGGCGTGCAGTTGATCGGCGTGGAACACGGCGTACAGGGTTTCCCGGGCTTCCGGATCGGTGGCGGCGATCCAGTTGCGCACGGCAAGGTGATAGCCGGTGCGGCTGACCCGGACCACGCCGTGGTCGGTGGCCAGGTCCATGTGATCCCCGGCCCGGGCGGCCGCGCCCGGCAGCACGTCCGCGCCGGTCCAAGGGGCCAGCCATTGGGCTTCGTCGCCGGTGTTGCGCACGGTCCAGGTTACGCGCATGCCTGTTTCATCGGGGAAGGGTTCCATGATCCGGGTGACCTGAAGACCATCTATGTTGGGTCCTTCGCACAGGTAGGAATACCGGAGGACGGGTCGCCCCGACGGATCGTCCACGGCTTCGAGTTTCGCGTCGACCTGGCGGGCTGGCGCGTAGCGGCTGGGCGTGCCGAATCCCTCGATGAGCAGCCCCTGGGCGCCAGTCATGTTGGCAGTGCCGTTCTTGAGGCGAAACCGGTCGATCCGTCCGCCCTCGTCGGCGAGCACGCGAAGCTCGAGGCGCGTGCCGGAAATTTCGGCGTCCTCTTCGATGGGAGTGGCGGGGAGGGGTTTCGCGGGTTCGCTCGGCGCGGCGGTCTGCCCGGACATTACCCAGGCGCACGCCATTGCCAGCATGGCGCGCGCGACCGGTTTCCAGCGTGGTTGGGGTCGGATGCCAGTCATCATTTTACCGGGGCCGGATTTCGGGATGCTTCGAGGTGTCTTACCCGTCGCAGGGCGCGGCGGGTAATCCATACCTGTACCACCACACAGCATAATGCCATGGGCAGCGCGGCATCCAGCGCGCCAACCATGCCCAGCCATTCGGCCAGGACACCAAAGCCGAAACTCCCGATGAGCCCCCCAAGCCCCACCACGCCCTCGTTGATGGCTGACCGGCGATGCTTGTGACGGGGATCGGCAATGCCGTAGTACACGCTGGAAAAGAACGCGCCCCCCACAAAAGCGCCACAGGCCATAAAGATGATGGCCATCGACAGCAGGTCACGCGTCCGAGCCAGCAGGGACAGGCCGGCCGCGGCAACCAGTTCAAGGGTCAACAGCACCCACAGGCGGTGTTTCCAGAATCGGGTGGCGCCGAAAAAGAGAAAACAGGCCGACGTGGCGAAAGAGAGCAGGGAGAAGAGCACCGATAACTGCGTGGCCGCGCCCCCGCTGAGAAATGCCGGTGGGGGGATATCAGCGATCACGCGCAACGCCCCCTTGCTGAACAGGTCTTCGAAGTGCTTGGGGTATACGTTTCGCAGTCCGCCGACCAGCACGTTGGCCAGGCAGATGGCCATCCACGCGGCGACGAGATAGGCCTCGCTAAGATTCCGGTGCCGGTCTGTCGTGGCGTCGTTCTCCGTGTCCCCGGCATCGCGGGCCGATGTGCCGAAGTAATCCTGTTCCCGGGGCAGGGTCCACAGGATGGCGAAAGCGACGAGGGATATAGCGAGCACCGCCGCGAAGGCCAGGCGGAAATCGAGATCATACAGGGGCCCGGCCACCAGCGGGCTGAACGCGAATCCCGCGCTCCAGCAGATGTTGAACCAGCCCAGGCGTCGCTGGCGACGGGCCGCGTCGGGATCGGCTCCCAGCCACGAGTAGAGGGCGGGCCACACGAGGGCCAGCGATCCGAACCCCATCGCGCTCTGCAGGCCGCACAGCATGGGCGAACGGTTCCACGCCAGGGAAGGCACCAACAGCATGAACAGCAGCATGCCCGAGTAGGCCCAGCGCAGGCCATGACGGGACCGTTGCACGAACCGCGAAGAAACCAGGCAGGTCAGGGCATAGGCCGCGGCCTGGATACCCCCGAACGCCCCGGACATGGCGGCGCCCCCGCCCAGCTGGTTGTACACGTAAAAAGGCATGACCGTGATGGCCGCCATGATGGCAAAGTCAAACAGGAAGCCAACCATGCACAAACGGACGAAAGGGGAGATCATCGGGGGAACATCCTGAACCGATCGACACGGACCGTATCCTGATCGTATCGCGTTACGGGGGAAACGGACATATTATCCCCGCGCCTGTCGGAACGGATCAAACCGTTGATGAAAACGCGGCGTGGTGAGTTTTCTGTGAAGTGGTGCCAGAAATGGATATACCCCGGCGCGCGGGCATACACGATAAGATTTCTCCTCACTTCGTTCGTCGAAATGACAGGGATCCTGGTTACACGCGAACGGCGCAGCCCCACATGGAACGCGTGGGATTGAATTTCCACGCCGCGGCGTTTGACGGCAACGGGGTGATCAGGCAAAATGAGAACGGTTCCCGGTGGGCTAACCCGGGTAACATGGAGGTTGGTGTATGCGGTTGAGCGCGGCGGATCCGGATTTCCTGCGGGGCGTTGGAGGTATCGTGCTGGGGGGCGGCCGGGGCACCCGGCTGTATCCGTTGACCAAGGTCCGGGCCAAGCCCGCGGTTCCCCTGTGCGGACGCTACCGCCTGGTTGATATTCCCCTCAGTAACTGCCTGCACTCGGGCATCAACCGGATCGTCGTGCTGACCCAGTTCAACAGCCATTCCCTGAACCGTCACATCAAGAACACCTATAAATTTGACGAATTCAGTGGCGGCTCGGTGGAAATCCTGGCGGCTGAACAGACCAACGAGACCGGGGACTGGTTCCAGGGCACCGCTGACGCCGTGCGCAAGCACCTGACCCACATCTTCCAGCGCGGGCTGACGCATTTCGTCGTGCTGTCGGGGGACCAGTTGTATCGCATGGACTACCGGCAGATGCTCGACACGTTGATCCGCAAGGACGCCGACCTGGTGGTGTCAGCCCTGCCGGTGACGCGCGAGGCGGCCCAGGCCTTCGGCATCATGCGGGTGGACCGCGCGGGCCGCATCACGCGATTCGTGGAAAAGCCCAGGGATCCCGCCACGCTAGACCGGCTGATCACGCCCCCCAGCGTGTTCCGGGATTTCAACCTGACCGTTACGGAAGGTAAGGAATACCTGGCGTCCATGGGCGTGTACGCCTTCCGGGCGGAAGTGTTGCGGAGCCTGCTCGAAGATCACCCCGAGTGGGTGGATTTCGGCAAGGAACTGATTCCCGGTGCCCTGTCCCGGTACAAGGTCTACGCGCACATGTTCGATGGTTTCTGGGAAGATATTGGGACGGTGCGCTCCTACTTCGACGTCAGCATGGCGATGACCGGTCCGAATCCGCCGTTCGAGTTACACGACCCGAAACACATGATCTACACCCATGCCCGCATGTTGCCGGGCGTCAAGATCCTGCGCAGCCGGGTGGAAAACGCGATCATCTGCAGCGGTACCCGTATCGAGGATGCCGAGGCGCGGGACTGCATCATCGGTATCCGGAGTATTATTCGCAGTGGCGCGAAGATTCACCGGGCGATCGTGCTCGGGGCGGATTACTTCGAGGCCCCGGAAGAGGTACCCGAGGGGGTGCCTCCCATCGGCGTGGGTCCGGGAAGCCGGATCAGCCAGGCGATCATTGATCACAACGCGCGGATCGGCGCGAACGTGGTTATCCGGGGCCGGGATGATCTGAAAGACCAGGACGGGGACGGCTGGGCGATCCGGGACGGTATTGTCGTGGTGTTCAAGGACGCCGTCATCCCGGATGGCACGAAAATTGGCTGATCGAGCCGGCGACTCGTGGGCGAGTGGCGGAACTGGCAGACGCACCGGACTTAGGATCCGGCGCCGCAAGGCATGCGGGTTCGATTCCCGCCTCGCCCACCATTTTTAATCCTGCGCGGACCGGATCGGGTAGAGTTTTCGGGGCGCGGTTGCACAAAAAAAGGCGCCATGACGGGGATAGCATCATGGCGACCTCTGAGGTAAGACCTGGAACCGCGCCGTTCACGCGGGTGGTGGGATGAGGCCACCCGCTGGCTGGTTTCAGGATTCAACTGGCGACCTCCGTGTCATTTCTGCCTCGACCTCCGTGTCTCGGCGTTCCGGTGAAACTTATCGGCAGGGGAGAAAAAATACTTTAGCGTTTTTTGGTCGGGACTGGGTCCTGTGTTGCGGCGGGCCTGGCGTTGCTTGGGGTTATCGATGTCTTGAGCCGGGAGCCGCGCCAGTGATACCCTGTGTTCATGACCAGCGTTATCCAGAAACCACAGCATCGGACAGGAGACCCCCCCATGCGTGCCACCAGACCTGTTTTCGGCGTGACCCTCTATGGCTTGGCAATGCTGGCTGTCGCCTGGCCTTCCCTTGGCTGGACGCAGATTCTGCCGGGTAACCTGCTGAACGGCCTGCCCAAGATCCGGGATGTCGAGTCCCGGCGGGCTTCATCGTGCGACCCGGACCTGAAGCAGGGAAACCGCGATTACTATGTCCTCAACGCTGGGCAGACCACCGTGGTCGCGGACCTGAAAGGCCCGGGGATCATCACCCACTTCTGGACCACCGTCGGTTTTTATGACCGCAATTACCCGCGGCTGATCGTGGCGCGGATGTACTGGGATGGAGAAGAACAGCCATCGGTGGAAGTGCCCCTGGGCGATTTCTTCGGGGTAGGCCATGCGCTGGAGGCCCCCCTGGTTTCCCTGCCCGTCACGGTCACATCGGATGGACGGGCCCGGAACTGCTGGTGGCCGATGCCCTTCCGCAAGTCGGCCCGGATCACGTTGACCAATGAGGGGTCCGAAGACATGACGGGCGTGTACGCCCAGGTGGACTGGATCCAGGTCAAACGACTGCCCCGCGACACGGGCTATTTTCATGCCCAGTACCGGCAGGCGCGGCCCACGGAACCCGGAAAGAACTACGTGATTGCCGATATTGCCGGCCGGGGACATTACGTGGGCACGGTACTCAGCGCGCGCCAACTTTCCGAAGGATGGTGGGGAGAAGGCGATGATTTCTGGTACATCGACGGATCAACCGAACCGGTCATCCGGGGTACCGGGGCGGAAGATTATTTCTGTGACGCGTGGGGCCTGCGACGCCAGGACACGCCGTTCTACGGGGCTTCCGTGGTGGAGCCCGCCCGGAAATTTGCCCGGACCACGGCCTACCGGTGGCATATACCGGATCCCGTGACGTTCAGAAAGTCCCTGCGGCTGGAGATTGAGTGCGCCGGTTTCGGCCTGGATGAAAACGGCCAGCCCAACGGGTTCCGGCCAAGGTCGGACGAGTACGCGTCGGTGGCGTTCTGGTACCAGGTGGAGCCGCACAAGCCGTTCCCGCCCCTGCCGTCAGCGAGGGACCGGCTGGTGTACAATTCCCGCCGCATGATCGAGGCGGAAAAACTGCGGGACGCGACGCGGGTGTCCGCGGGGACGCTGTCCACGGCTGAAGCCTGGTGGCTCAACAAGGGCTCGGAAGTGGTGTGGTCCGGCGCCGAACCGGACGCGAGCATGACGGTGACATTTGAAACCTCCACCGCTGATGCCGCCCACCTCGTACTGCTACTGACCGAGGGACCAGACCGTGGGCAGTTCAGGATTGAACTGGATGGTGTGTCCCTGGAACCGGTGGTGGATCTTTACGCCACGACGTGGCGGCCACGGGATTTCTACGCGGACCTACCGGATCCCCGGCCGGGTACCCACACGCTGCGGTTCACGTCCGTGGGACGGCATCCCCGCGGCGCGGGTGATACCCTGGGATTCGACGCGGTACAATTCGTGCCGGCGCACCGGGCAAATGAATGAACGAGGAGTATCCCAGGCATGCCTGATCGGATGTTTCGGACGATCGCGGCGGTCATCCTGCTGTTATCGTGGCGGGCTTTTGCCGATGAAAGTGGACCAGGGGCCCCGGGTATCGCGCGACTGACCGTCCGGGACGCGTCGGCTATCCACGTGCTCCAGTTGACCGACCTGCATTATTTTTCCCGGGATCCTTCAACCTGGGAAGCCTTCAACGCGCGCACGACGGCGCAAATCCAGGCCCTGGTCGAGCACGCGCGTCCTGATCTCGTGGTGATTACCGGAGACGTGTGGTCGGAGAACCCGAACGGAACCGGTGAGGCGCAACTGCGGAGCGCGGTGGAGCAGTTTGCCACGCTGGGCGTGCCCTGGGCCTTTACCTGGGGCAACCACGACCAGGTATCGGATCGGACCCGGGCGAACGCGATACTGCGGAACGCGCCGAACTCCCTTTACCGGGGTGAGGGAGATGAAAGTCACTACCGGATTGATCTCGTGAGCCCCTCCGGCGAACGGTTCTGGCAACTGCTGCTGATCGACACCGGCCGGGAAGGCCTGGTGGGTTCCCGGCGGGAATGGGTGCGCCGGCTGTCCCCGGTGGAAGCGCCCCGGCTGGCCTTTTTTCACATTCCCCTGAAGCAGTACGCCACGGTGTGGGAGGAGGGTACGGCTACGGGCATCTGGGGAGAAACGCCCTGTTTCGAGCGGGAGGATGGCGGAGCCCTTGCCACGCTCCGGGACGCGGGCGTGGTGGCCTGTTTCTGCGGCCACGATCACATGAACGATTACTCCGGCGTGGTGGACGGCGTGGAACTGGTATACGGCCGGGTAAGCCGGGCGGGGGGATATGGCGCGGACACCTTTGACAAAGGGGGAAAACTGATCATTCTGAACGGGCTGAACCGGACCTGCCGCTGGGAATCGATCACGCCGGACGGCAGGCGGTGGCATCCCGGTCCCGCGGAACGCCTGGTGATGACGGAAACCCATTGATTACCAGGGAGGACGCGCGAGTTCGGGTTGGTGGCGCGCCGCCACGGGACCGATAATGAGCCATGGGCAGGATGCCGTATGCGCCTGGAACGTATTTACTGTGAGCAGTTCCGCCGATTGACGCGGGTGGCCGTGAAGCCGGCCCCGGGTTTGAACGTGTTTTTCGGGGGAAACGCCCAAGGCAAGACGTCCCTGCTGGAAGCGGTGCTGTACGCGGCCACGGCGCGAAGCCACCGGGCGACGGGTGACCGGGAACTGGTCCAGCATGGCGCGGACGGTTTTTTTGTAGCCATCGCGGCGGTCGGGGCGTCCGGAAGGGTGGAGGTCGAAGCACGGTGGTGGCAGGGTCAGAAACGGTTTCGAATCAACGGCGCAACGCCCGAGCGGTTGAGCGACCTGCTGGGCCGGGTCCAGGTGGTGCTGTTCGCCCCGGATGATCTGGAACTGGTGAAGGGCCCCGCGTCGGTCCGTCGCCGTTTCCTGGATATCTGCCTGAGCCGGATTCACGGTCGGTACCTGAGGGCCTTGCAGGCTTACCGCCAGGCCTTGCGGCAGCGCAATGCGTTGCTCAAGGGCTCGCGGCCCGATCCCACACTGCTGGATTCCTTTGACGCGCTGCTGACCCGTGACGGCGAGACGCTCGCGCGGGACCGGGCGGATTGGATCACGCGACTGGATGCCGCGGCGTCGGCCCTGTACCAGGACCTGGCGGAACAGCGCGAAACCCTCCGCCTGCGGTATGTGCCCGATATCCGGGACCTGGACCATTACCTCGATGTGCTGGGCCGGTCGCGGGAGAGTGACCTGAAGGCGGGCGCCACGACCCGGGGACCCCATCGCGACGAGGTACAGGTACTGGTGGACGATCACCCGCTGGACGCGTACGGATCGCAGGGACAGCAAAAAAGCGCGGCGCTCGCCCTGCGCCTGGCCGAGGCCCAGTTGACCCGTGAAGCCTGCGGGGAAGCACCGGCCCTGCTGCTGGATGAAATCTTTTCAGACCTGGACGAGCGACGCTCGGAACGGGTGCTCGATGCCGTGCCACCCGACGCCCAGACCCTTGTGACTACGGCAAGGCCCCTCGAAACGCTACCCCGTCGATTGCGGGACGCGCGGCTGTTCCATGTGCGAGACGGGGAGGTATTATCCCATGAGTGAACCGGAATCCATTCGGTCTATCCTCCACCGGATGATTCATACCACTGAACTGGGGGCGACGCTGGAAAAGGCCCGCATCTGGGGGCAGTGGGCACGGATCGCCGGGGAGGATCTGGCGGCGTGTACCGCCCCGGCGGCGCTGGAGAATGGCCTGCTCGTGGTGCACGTGGCCGACACCTCATGGATGGACCTGTGCCTGTACGAGAAGTGGGAGATGGTGCGCCGGATAAACCGCGAGGCGGGCCGGCTCGTGGTCTCGGATATCCGCTTTGAGCTCGCGCCGGAGGGGGTGGAACTGGGCCACGCGGCCAGAAAACTTCGGAAACGAAGTCCGGGCAGCAGGTACCGGGGGAAAAAGAAGGATTAGTCCTTTGTTATGATGACAGGGCGCGCCAGCTGGCGGTGACGCTTGGCTTGGAGGATACGGCATGGCAAAAATCCGGGTACTCGGTGTGCAGCAGGTGGTTGCTCCTGGAAAAAAAGATAACCTGCCCAGGATCCTGGATCGACTGGAGAATGCCCAGGCGGACCTCGTGGTGTTTCCGGAGATGAGCCTCACGGGACCCAACGGGCTGTTCCACGAACAGCGGACCCGGGACGCCTGGGCCCAGGTTGCCACCCTGTGCCGCCAGCGATACCTTGCGGCGGTTGTGGGCACGGGCGCGCGAAAAGATGGGCACGTATACATCCAGTCCCGGGTATATGGTCCCGGGGGCGATCTCATCGGCACGTATGAAAAACTGGTGCCTACCGACGCCGAGCGCAAGTGGGCACGGCCTGGCGAACAACTGCCGGTGTTCACGTTCCGGGGCGTGTCGTTCGGTTGCCTGATCGGGAATGACCTGTGGGTGCGACCCGGGGGCGGTCCCTACCCCGATCCACGGCTGACGCTGCAGTTGGCGAAAAAGGGCGCGAGGCTGATCATCCATACCACCGACACGGGCACGGATCCTCGCTTTGCCGCGTACTATGACGCGAACCTGCGGTTGCGCGCGTGGGAAGCGGGGGCGTGGATCGTTACGGTGAACGCGGCCAGCACGACGGGAGCCCTGAACGTGCCGAGCGGGGTGATCTCACCCGAGGGAGAGTGGGTCATCCAGTGTCCACGCTCGGGGGAACACGTGTTTACGTGGGACCTGGACTTTCCAGACCTGGAAGAGACATGAGCGCGCGCATGACGGGGAAGCGTCAAAAAATCCTGGTGACCGGGGCGGGCGGTTTCGTCGCGGGTTCGGTCATTACGCAGGCTCCGCGGGACTGGACCGTGCTCCTGGTCTCGCGGCGGAATCCTTCACGCGCGCGATCCAACTGGACCTGGTGCCGCGCGGATGCTTCCGAGCCGGAATCGCTGGGCCCGGTCATATTGGAAACCCAGCCCCACGCCGTGATCCACGCCGCGGCCATTCCGAACATCGACTACTGTGAAAGCCATCCAGACGAGGCGCTCCGGGTGAACACGGAGGCCACGCGGGTGGTGGCGGAAGCCTGCGCGCGCGCAGGGGCTAAACTGGTGTTCTGCTCCACGGATAACGTGTTTGATGGGCAGCGCGGCTGGTCGCGCGAAGGGGATATGCCCAATCCCGTCAACCATTATGGCAGGACGAAATACCTGGCGGAGCAGGCGATCGACGATGTGAAAGGGTTACGCGCGGTGATCGCGCGCTTCACCCTCGTGATGGGGATGCCGCTGCTGGGCTCGGGACGGCCATTCATGGCGCGCGCCCTGGAAGATCTCGCGTCGGGCGGGCCCGTATGGGCTCCTCCGGGTGAAATACGGTCCCCGATCGACGTGATTTCCCTGGGCCGGGCCTTGCTGGAACTGTCCGAAAATGATTTCACCGGTCGGATTCACCTGGCGGGATCGGACCGCGTTGACCGGGTGGAACTTACGCGACGTATAGTGCATTGGCTGGGGCAGGACCCGGGGAGGGTGCGACCGATAGACATCGAGGGTGTTCCCGGACGCGCCCGACGTCCCCTCGATGTAACGCTGGACAGTTCCCTGGCGCGCTCGATATTGCGGACGCCACTTCCAGGGATCGAGCGCGGGTTTCACCTGGTCATGACGGCGTGGGAACGGGTCCGGGCGGGCGATGAACCAGAGGCGTATGTACCATGCGGATCCTGATTATCGGCGCGGGCGGGCAATTGGGAACGGAACTGGCGAGGGTATTCTCGGACGTGGACCTGGTGCTGGTCGACCGGTCGGACGCGCCGGTTGTCCTGGATCTGCGGGATGCCCCCCGGATCGCGGAGGTCCTGGATGTCCACAAGCCGGACGTCGTGATCAACACGGCGGCGTTTCATAACCTTCTGGCCTGTGAACGGCAGCCCGAGGAGGCCTTCGCGGTAAACGCCATCGCCGTGGGAAACCTGGCCAAGGTCTGCGCGGCACGAAACATACGCCTGGCGCATTTCAGCAGCAACTACATCTTTGGCGGCGCGGTTTTTCACGAGGTTACCCGCGACGCTACCCTGGATGGTCCACCTCGACCTCGTCCCTACCGAGAGGATGACGCCCCGTCCCCCGTCAATGTGCTGGGCGCGTCGAAACTGGCGGGGGAATACCTCGCGCTGGCCTATCACGAGCAAGCCCAGGTGATCCGCACCGCGGCGCTATACGGCGTGGCGGCCTGCCACTCCCGCGGCGGGGAACGGAACTTCGTGGAAAACATCCTGTACCTTGCCCGGACCGGGCGCCCCATGCGGTTGATCGATGATATAGTGACCACGCCCACCCATGCCGCCGACCTCGCGGAACAGGTCCGGAAAATCGTCGAACATGGAAGTCCCGGCGTGTACCACGCTACCTGTGAAGGCGCGTGCACGTGGTACGAATTCGGGCAGGCGGTGCTGGAAGAGTGCGGCATCCGGCCGGCCATGGTGCCGGAACCCGTACCTGCGCGGCAATTCCAGGCCCCGGTGCGCAAGCCATCCTATTCCGTGCTTGAGAACAGCCGGATCAAGCAGATGGGATGCGCCAGCATGCCTTCCTGGCGCGACGCGTTGCGGCATTACCTGCGACTGGCCGGCCATCTGTCCGCGTGAAGGGAACGCTCGAAGTTATTCCGCGACCATGCGGGGGCGGGGTGTCTCAACGGCAGCGCGGATCGCGGTTCCCGTTTCGAACTCGAGTTCACTCCAGCCACGGGAACGGAACAGCAGGACCGTCAGGGCGACCCGGGTCATCTGGGCGAATAGAATCATGTCCCAGAGCCGGACGGTGCTCAGCATGCCCGCGGCGTACAGCAGGTGGCTGCCGCCGATCAGCACCAGGATCTGGCTGACGAAGGCGATAACCATGGGCCATCGGGTTTCCCCCGCGCCCTGGATCCCGCCGGTCAGGGCCAGCGTTACCGCGAGGGCCATGCCAGCCGGGCCAAGGCGGTGTAGCAGGGCCTCACCCAGTTCCAGGGTCAACGGGTCGCGCACGCCGAAAAGGGCCAGCAATTGACGACCAGCGAGGAGAAATACCACGGCAATGCCCCCCGACCAGCCCAGGCCGAGCATCGCCGCCGTCCGCACGGCCGCTCGTCCCCGGGAGGCCTGTCCCGCGCCGATGTTCTGGCCCATCACCGCCCCGGAGGCCGAGCGCAACCCCAGGGCCACCCAGGTTACCAGGGAAAACAACTGGGCGTAACCGATGGCATACGCCGCCAGCGCGGGTCCTCCCTGCCCAGCCCGGGCGATGTACGCCATCATGGCTACGCCGCCCAGGTTCAGCAGCACACCCTGGATGCCCGATGGCACACCAATGGAGGCAATTAGGGCCAGCACGCGGGGCCGGGGACGCCAACCATGGGGTGGCGGCGGAATGATCGCGCGGCGCGTGAAAATCAGTCCCAGGGCCAGCGCGCAGGAAACGGCCGGGGCGATCACGGTGCCCAGGGCGGCTCCCAGGGTCCCCAGCGGGGGCAGGGGGCCAACGCCGGGAATCAGGAGGGCGCTGACGAGCACGTTCAGGAAGGTGGTCAGCGTCGCCAGGAGCAAAGGTACCCTGGGATCGCCGCAGGCGTTGAAGGCCCCGGTGAACAGGTACATGAGAAACACGGGCGTGCCGCAGGCGAACAAGACCCGAAGATAGGGCAGCGCGTGAACGCGCACGGCGGGTTCATCCGTCAGCCACGCGATCAGGTACGGAGCGGCCATCCAGCCAAGGGGAGCCACCACCGCGACCAGGAAGACGAGAGATCCGGCCAGGGCGGTGAAAAAAATCTCGCTGACCTCCCGCGCGTCGCGGCGGCCGGCGCTCCGCGCGATCAGCACGTTTGCCCCGTGAAACAGCGACGCCACGAACACGCTCACCACCATGAAAATCTGCCAGGCCACCCCGATGCCCGCGTTGCCGGCACTGGCCGGACCCTGGACATACCAGCCCACGAGCAGGTGATCTACCACGCCGTGAATGCCGTTCACGGTGTACAGCAGTGCCAGGGGCCAGGCCAGTTTCCAGACGGAACGGAACACGCCGCCCTGGATGAGTTCAGGATCGAAGGATTTCATGGCTGTTTACCGACTTCCTGTCATAACCCGGGAAAAGTTCCGCTCATTTCCGGGAAGGCGCGGGACCACCATCCCAGGCCCGGATGACCCCGTCGGCGAAACCGGCCATCACGGCCAGCCGATCCCGTCCCGCGGGACGGGCGAATACCCACCGGGGCGCGCCCCACGCGCGGCTGTCGCGCCACAGCAGGCGTCCTGACGCGTCGAGCGCGTACAGGGTGCCGTCCGTCGCGCCCGCGATCAGCGTGCCGCTGTCCGGCTCGTACCATACCTGTTCCAGCGCGCGGGAGCGTAGCGCGACCCGGAAATCCTGAAGGGAATCGGTCGTTACCAGTTCCCCGCGGGCCACGACAGCCAGCCGGAGCCGGTTCGTGGGGGCGCGCTGCCCGGAATCCGATGCCGGGGACACCTCCGGTAATGGCACTAGGCTTTTCAGTGGCGCGGCAAGGGGTGACCCCAGGGTGTCCAGGTTCCCCCTAGCGTCCAGCTGCGTCACGCCGCCGTTCTGGAGTCCAAGCATCCAGCCGCCCTGGTCCAGGGCAACCACGGCCACCGGAACGCCGGGCAGGGATACCCGCCATGGCATGGATCCGTCCGGGGTGACGCAAAGGGCTTCTCCCCGGGGTCCCGTGGTGCCGCAGACCAGCACCGTATTTCCAGCGCGCTCGGGGCAGATCCGCGATACGTTCATTTCGGGCTCAACCGCCCATAACTTGCGCGTTCCATCGAGGCCGTAGCAGGTGCCACGGTCCGTCAGGGCAATCGCGAGGGATTCGCCAACGGCGACCAGGACCCGAGCGGGGGTGCCGTCAAGTGAAACCCGCCCGACGCCGCGGCCGGCGCGCGCGTCCAGGAACACGATTTCACCCTGCCGGTTGCCCATGGCGATCAGGTGCTGGTCTTCCTGCCGGACCACCACGGGCCCACACAGCCAGGGCCCGGGATCCATGCTGTTCCACAGCACCGTTCCGTCCGCGTCGAAACAGGCAGGCCCGGACCGCTCGGCGGCCGCCACCACCCGCAGGGTATCCAGCGATTCCGCGTCCAGCAGCACCCGATCCGGCAGGCAGGGACCATCCAGCGCGATGCTCCACAGTTGCCGGGGAAACACTGGAACGGACACGGTCCGGCTCACGGGAGGCTGTCCGGGTTCCTGCAGCAGCAGTTGCGCTGAAAACCTTTCCCCCGGCCGGGCAACCCCCTGCAGCGTGCGGCGCAGGGAAACCGTTTCACCGGGGGCGGCCCGGAAAGGCATGGACGCGGCACCCAGGGACCACCGCGGCGCGGCGACGGACGCCAGGTCCCCCTGGCGGGTCAGCGGGCCGCGGTTGGTCCACGACGCCATGAAATTCAGCCGGCGGGGGCCGGATTCCAGGAGCGGATCCACCGCCCACGACCAGCCCGCCCGCACGAGGTCGGCATCCCCCGGCAGGCCGGTGATCAGCAGGGGACCGGGGTGGGGAGGAATCACGACGGAACCGTTTCGACCCAGGTGAAAGGCGCGCGTTCCCTCCGCCAGCGAGACCGAGGCGCATATCCAGTACTTGCCCGGGATCTCCAGGGATGAGGTCAGCCCCTCGGGAAGCAGCAGGGCCACGCGTCCCTCACGCTCAAAAACCCGGATGGCCTGGCCGGGCGCGCGGGGATCGTTGTCCAGCGTTCCCAGCCGCCGGAGCCCGCGCAGCGGGGAAAGCAGCCGCAGGGAAGGTCCATCGGGTGGAACCGCGCCGGTTGGGTTTTCAGGCAGGAACACGGCCCATCGGTCGGAAACGGCTATCGCGAAGTCCCGGGCGACCCGGAACGCCCTCAACACGTCGTCGCTGGCTTCCGGGAGTGCTTGATACCGTTTCATGTCCAGTAGCGCGGCGACGCCCCCGAGCCTTTCCCATCGTTCCCGGTTCGAGAGCGAAAAAGAGCCGGCCACCATGCGGGCCACGCCCCCCAACGTCATGGTGACGTCTTCGGGCGCGGCGGGCACGGGATCGACGGCACGGACGATCGTTACGCGGGGGGACTCCGCGATCCCCGAGCCCTCAACCAGGCCTTCGACGAGGGCGCGCCATCTTGGCCCCGGCGCGGATTCCAGGCCACCGTATACCAGCAGGTCAGCGTCAGGAAACCATCGCGCGATCGTGGCGTATACGCGGCGCCCCATGCGGACCAGTTCCTGTTCAGGCAGCGGGTGATCCAGGTAAAACAGGGACGCGGTTACCGGGAGATCCAGCCATAGCCCCCGGGCCTCGCACCATCGAGCGGTCCGGGCCAGCGACTCTACCCGTCCCATGAACAGGTCCAGTCCGCGGAGTCCGGTGGCATCCGCCGGGGGAAAGGATAGCCGGAAAAACAGGTGGCGCAGCCCCATGGTGTCCAGCCGGTCCCGGAGATCCCGTAACGCCACCCGGTCGCCGGGGGTGCTGGGCAGGGGATCCCCCGGCTGGCAGATGACCCCGCGCGCGCCCCGCGCCGCCAGGGCTGGAGCGATGTCCACCAGGTCGGCCACGGCGCGGTCGAGCAGGACCAGCGGTTCGGCCACCGGGATGCCAACACGGTCGCGGAACTGCCAGGAACCGTCCCGTTCGAGATCGTCCGCTGCGTATGGTTCCACCAGGCACGCGCACATCCACAGTGCTAGGGTGCCAGCCAAGCCCTTTACCCACGCCGGAGACTTAACACATTTCCGAAGCATGTTTCCCATTGTACGACTTGCTGTTATTTCAGGGGTGTGATACGATAACCTGAAAATGGACAGCGAATCGCGCGATGACGATCACAGGCATTAAATTTAAAGACTTTACGGTCTTCGAAAAATTCAACCTGCAGCCATGCCAGGGGCTGAACGTGCTCGTTGGCGCGAATGGTACGGGTAAAACGCACCTGATGAAAGCGGCTTATTCCGCGTGTGATGTCAGTAAGACGCGTGGGAATTTTGCCGAGAAATTAATCCGCGTTTACCTTCCATCAGGCCAGGCATTAGGTAGATTGGTCAGGCGGAAAAAATCGAGTAGTCGATGCTCCGTCGAAGTATGTCGTTCCAATTGTAAACTGAGTGTGACATTTTCTAATCACGCGATTAGGGCACAAAGCGCCACCATTACGGGTATGCATGAATGGACGGCTAATCCCGTGGAAAGCGTGTATATCCCCGTCAAGGAAATGCTTGCTAACGCTCCAGGGTTTCGTTCGCTTTACGCTCAACGGGAAATTCATTTTGAGGAGATCTACGCGGATATTCTGGATAGGGCCTATCGTCCTGCTTTACGAGGTCCCGTGGATCAGAATCGCGAGAAGTTACTCGCGAACTTGAAAAAGATTATCGACGGTAAAGTTGCGGTTCGTAACGACGAATTCTTTCTTGTCAATAAACAAGGCAATCTCGAGTTTACGCTACTTGCTGAAGGTATGCGCAAATTAGGATTGTTGTGGCTGCTTATCCAGAATGGAACGCTTTTAAATGGATCGGTTTTATTCTGGGACGAACCAGAGACCAATCTCAATCCAAGGCTAATCGGGCCACTCATCGAGATTTTGCTCGAACTTCAGCGAATGGGCGTCCAGATTTTTCTGGCGACCCATGATTATGTGATTCTCAAGGAAATCGATTTGAGGCGAAAGCCTGAAGACCATGTTGCTTTTCACGCTTTGTTCAGGGATGAAACTTCCGAAAAAATAGAGTGCCATTCAACTTCCCAGTATCTCGATATACACCCCAATGCCATTTCGGAAACTTTTTCCGATCTCTACAACCGGGAGATCCGGCGGGTATTGGGAGATACCTAGATGGTGACGCTTAGAGAGGGTATTTTGGAAATCACCTTGCCGGTTGGCACGAAAGGTAGCAAGTTTGACGATTGCAATCACGGTTTATCGCACTGCATGAAAGCGGTAGATTTCATTGTGGAAGAAAAGAACCAGATCATATTCATTGAAATAAAAAATCCGGAACATCCTTCCGCGACCATTGAGGCAAAAGAGACTTTTTTTGAAGAATTGTGTTCCGGAAAAGTCAACGATATCTTGGTTCAAAAATACCGGGATTCCTTTATCTACCTGTGGGCGGAAGAAAAGTTAACCAAGCCGGTCGTCTACTGGGTATTAATCGCGTCGAAGAACATCGATCCGGCCATGTTACTTCATAAGACGGAGGAACTCAAACGCAAAATTCCACTGGAGGGTCCAAAATCCGGCGCATGGAAACGACAGATTGTTGTCGGTTGCGCGATGTTTAACCTTGAAACCTGGAAGCAGCATTTACCGAAATTTCCGGTCAGAAGCGTTGAGTAACGAGATATCTCCTTCCAAGTCTGACCGAATGGGAGTGCCATGCCGGCCGTAAGGCATGGGGGAGTTCTCGCTCCCAATTTCCAAGTTTCACCACGGGCAAGGACAGGTGAACGTTCGATCGAGGACTTTCCAAGGCGATCCTGAAACGCGTAGATCCTTGACTGGCAATCGCGGTTGTGGCCATGATTAACGGAATGTAGAATGCGCGTGGCGTGGTTCGGGACTCGAGATGAAAAAAAGCCGGTAAGGGCGCCAGGAGAAAGCACCATGAAACAGGTACAGTTGCTGACGGCAGGGATCTTGATCGCGTGGGGGATCCTTACGACGGTATCCGCCACGGCTGCCCCGCTTACCGTGGACGGTCTGCGGTGCGAATACCGGGTGAATCCGATGGGCGTGGATACCACCGCTCCCCGCCTCAGCTGGGTGGTGTCGGGACAGGAACGGGGAGCCGCCCAGTCGGCGTACCGGGTGCTGGTAGCCTCGGACCCGGCGCTCCTGCAGAAGAACGAAGGGAACCTGTGGGACTCGGGCAAGGTGCAGTCCGACCGGACCACGCAGATTCCCTACGAGGGCGTGCCGCTGACCTCGGAACAGGTGTGCTGGTGGAAGGTTCAGGCCTGGAATGAGAAAAACGAGGCGTCCGCCTGGAGCGAACCGGCCTTCTGGACCATGGGCCTGCTTCACCCGGAGGACTGGAAGGCGACGTGGATCGGCCTGGACGAGAACGGGGACGCCACGGGACATCCCTTGAAAAGCCTGCTTGAAAAGGCAAAGTGGATCTGGCACGGCGAGGCCCTGCGTGACGGGGGCGCGGTTCCCGGAAAATGCGCGGTCCGGGTGGTGATCAACCTGCCGCCGGACCGTAAGGTCAGCGAAGCCCGGGCCGCGTTCACCGCCGACAATTCCATGGTCCTGCTGGTCAACGGGAACAACGCGGGGAGAGCGGACAACTTCAACGCGGTTACCGTGGTGGACATCGCCGGACTGCTGAAGCCGGGCGCGAACGTGATCGCCGGGGTGGCTGAAAACGCGGGAGATAACCCTAACCCGGCGGGCGTGATCGCGGGAATCCAGGTGGTATTCCAGGACGGCGGCTCGCTGGAAGTGGTGTCGGACGGCTCCTGGCAGACGGCTGCGGGGGATGGTGGAACGGACTGGGCTACCGCCGAAACGGCACCGGGTGGCTCGCCCGCCCGTGAACTCGGGGGCTGGGATATCCAACCCTGGGGCGCGCCCAACTTTCCGGATACCCGGCGGCTGCCCGCCCGGATGCTGCGCAAGGAATTCGAGGCCGGTAACGGGATCCGCCGGGCCACGGCTTACGTGTGTGGGCTTGGCCTGTTCGAGTGCTATGTCAACGGGAAGAAGGTTGGCGATCACGTGCTGGACCCGGCCCTGAGCGAATACGACAAGCGGGTCTATTACCAGACCTTCGACGTGACGGACATGGTACGTTCCGGCGTGAACGCGGTGGGCGCGTGGCTGGGCAATGGGCGGTATTACGCGCCGCGGATCAATTCTCCCACCTTCACCCGTACCTACGGTTATCCCAAGCTGCTGTTCCAGTTGCGGCTGGAGTATGCCAACGGCAAGAGCGACCTGGTGGTGAGCGACGAAACCTGGAAATTGACCACCGATGGACCGATCCGGGCCAACAACGAGTACGACGGCGAAGAATACGACGCGCGCATGGAAATGCCCGGCTGGAGTGAACCGGGATTCGATGATCACGCGTGGCGGGCCGCTCAACGAGTGGACGCGCCCGGCGGCATGCTCAGGAGCCAGCCTTGCGAACCGATCCGCGTGACCCAGACGCTGAAGCCCGTCGCCGTTACGGAACCCAAGCCTGGCGTGTACATCTTCGACATGGGCCAGAACATGGTGGGCTGGTGCCGGATCCGGGTGAGCGGTCCGGCGGGTACCCAGGTGCGATTGCGCCACGCGGAAGTGCTCAAGGAGGACGGCACGCTCTACCTCGCCAACATCCGCGACGCCAAGGTGACCGATATCTACACGCTGAAGGGTGAGGGCGTGGAGGCGTGGGAACCCCGGTTCACGTATCACGGGTTCCGCTACGTGGAAGTCACGGGCCTGCCGGAAAAACCCGGTCTGGATTTCCTGGAGGGCCGGGTGGTTCACGATGACCTGCGGCTCGCGGGTTCCTTCGAGTGTTCCCATCCCCTGGTCAACCAGATTTACAGGAATGTCACCTGGGGCGTGCGGGGCAACTACCGCAGCATCCCGACGGACTGTCCGCAGCGGGACGAACGCCAGGGCTGGCTGGGTGACCGTTCGGCGGAGTGCAAGGGTGAAAGTTACCTGTTCGACGTGGCTGCCCTGTACGCGAAATGGGTGGCGGACATGGATGACGCCCAGCGGGAGGATGGCAGCGTGTCGGACGTGTGCCCTTCCTACTGGCCTCTTTACAACGACAACGTCACGTGGCCGAGCACGTTCATCATCGCCCCCGACATGGTGTACGCCCAGTATGGCGACGCGCGGGTATTCGAAGCCCATTACGAGGGCATGAAACAATGGATTGAGCACATGCGGGGGTATATCAAGGATGGCCTGCTGCCCAAGGATTCCTATGGCGACTGGTGCGTGCCCCCCGAGTCCCCCGAACTGATCCATTCCAAGGATCCCGCCCGAAAGACGCCGCCGGAACTGCTGGGCACGGCGTATTTCATCTACGATCTCAACCTCATGGCCAAGTATGCCGGCCTGCTCGGAAAAGACGACGATCGCCAGGCCTTCCAGTCCCTGGCCGCCGAAATGACGGAAGCTTTCAACAAGGCCTTGTGGAACGCCGAGCACGGCTGGTACGGTAACGGATCCCAGACGTCCCAGGTCCTGGCCCTCGCCTTTAATATCGCGCCCGAATCCCGCCGGCAACCCATTTTTGATCACCTGGTCGGCAAGATCACCGGCGAGTGCGACAACCATATCGGCACGGGCCTCATCGGCGGCCAGTGGCTCATGCGCACGCTGACCCGCTTCGGCCGGGCGGACCTGGGCTGGATCATTACCACCCAGGATACCTATCCCAGCTGGGGGTACATGGTTCGCAAGAACGCCACCACCATCTGGGAGTTGTGGAACGGGGATACCGCCGATCCCGCCATGAATTCCCATAATCACGTGATGCTGGTGGGGGACCTTGTGATCTGGTTCTACGAGCACTTGGCCGGCATCGCGCCCGACCCGGACAAGCCGGGCTTTCGCCGCGTGATCATGCGGCCCGTGCCCGTGCCCGGACTGGACTGGGTGAAGGCATGGCACGAGGCCCCGGTCGGCCGGATCGCGAGCGCGTGGTCGAAGGACAATGGCCAGTTCCAGTGGCAGGTGACCATCCCGGCTGGCACCCGCGCCGTGATTTACATTCCCACCAGGG
Organism: Candidatus Hydrogenedentota bacterium; assembly: GCA_018056705.1. Lineage (GTDB taxonomy): Bacteria > Hydrogenedentota > Hydrogenedentia > Hydrogenedentales > CAITNO01 > JAGPFE01. Next base: position 90,142 of record JAGPFE010000002.1, read on the forward strand.
GGAAGGGCCCGGTGACCGAGGGCGGTAAACCCCTGGAACAGGCCGCGGGCATCACGGCGGTGGAACAGGCGGAAGGCTATGTCCGGTGCGAAGCAGGATCGGGCTCGTACGCCTTCGCTTCTCCCTGGCAGGAATGAGACTGCCACGTGTCCAGGGACCCGTTTGGACGGGACTGCTGTCCGCGGTGTTCATAACGAGTGCCGGCATGGTGCTCGGTGAATCGTCCCTGTTTCCATCGTGTCCCATGATGTCCTGTGGTAACGCGGGCGCGTCACGGGAATTGTTCGACGACCCGGGATTTACCCGGGGGTTCCGGCTTTCGACCCGCGCGCCCTGGGATCGACCGAATGAACTGGGCTTCCTGGTTCCCGAGGGACGTCACACTACCGATCCTCCCGCCTGGAGACTGGCCCAGTGGCATGCCGCCACGCTGCTGGAACCGGGGATCATGGCCCGGGACGGTGACTCGGACGCGTGGACAGCCCGAACGGAAACCCGGCAGGTGACGGTCCGAAGAGACAACGGTGTGACCACCGTCGTCCTGGCGTGCCAGGGTGGCCGGGAATACGGAGGCAGGTTGCGTCAGCGGGGTGAGCCGTGGCCCCACCTGCTCATCGAGCAGCGCCTGGACGCGCCACCCCTGGGGGATCTTGTCAGGCTGGTTTTCCGCTTCCGGTTCCGGGTGGACGGCGCGCGGGCGGATCCCGCCCTGGCGGCCGGACTGGACCCCTCCCTCCATACGGCACAGGCCACGGCCTACTGGACGGTCTCGGTGGAATCGAAAGATGGCAGCCGGGACATGTTCTGGTTCGGCATTCCATTGTTTGATATCCGTTACGCCGTGCCTCCTGGCAGTTGCCAGGTGGATGCGGGCTTTCCCGGCGCGACGGAAAAATTCATCTATACCGTGGCGGGCGACCGGTTCTGGTCCGGTGCAACCGGTGACGGCGCGTGGCGGGAAACGGAAACCGACCTCCTCCCCCTCCTGGGGGAGGCGCTGCGGGCCATTCAGGATCGGGGCGCCCTGAAGGAGGCCTTACCGGAAACACTTAGGCTGACTTCATTCAACCTTGGCTGGGAGCTTCCTGGCCCCTACGACGCCCGACTGGAAGTGTCCGGACTTTCGCTGAACGCGGTACGGTCCGTTCCGGCCGAGCGTATCGGGGAGTGACGCCATGACGAATCCCGATGATCCCTTGTCCAGCACGCCCGCTCCAGAAGCAGGGGCTGGATCGGGCACCATGGATCCCCTTCCCATGGACACGCCCTGTGAGCCGTTTTCCGCGTCCCCGACGGGGGTGTCGTACCCCGCTGATCGTCCACCGCGGTTCCTGTTGACCCTGTTTCTGTCCGTGCTAGCCCTGGCGTGTTTTCTCGTGGCCCGGGCGGGAACGGGTCATCCGCAGGTTGTCGAACGGTGGTTTACGGAACGGGTCGGCTTTCATATCGCGCTTCTCCTGACCCGGTTGACGTCCGTGGTGCCCTTTTCCATGGCCGAGTGGGTAGTGATCGCGGTGTTCGTGGTTCCCCTGTTCTGGGTATTCCGGGGCATTATCCAGGTCGCGCGTCGTCGTCGCCGCCTGCGGAATGCCATGGCGTGTTGCGTCACCCGGCTGATCATGCTGGCCGCGGCGATCGTGAGCGTTTTTTACGTCACGTGGGGGTTCAACTACAGCCGGGCGGGGTTTATCGCGCGGCAGGGCTGGGAAGCCTTCGACCAGGTTCCCGAGTCCGAGTCTGCTGCCGTGGAAGAACTCCGGCTTTTCGCGGCGCGGCTGGTAGAGGAAACCAACCGGGCGTTTCTTGATGCCATGGGGGTGGAGGACCCCGGTCAACCGAGCATGCCGCCGGAGGGGTGGGCTGCCGTGGATGCCGCCCTGGAAAAGGCCTATGTGGAGGTGGGCCGGGAACTGGGCCTGCACCCGTCGTTCAGTCGTCCCAGGGCGCGGGCCAAGCCCGTTTTTTTCGCTCGGGCCATGAGTTACACCCTGATTTCCGGGGTGTACGCCCCCTATACCGGCGAAGCCAACTACAATCCCCTGGTACCGCCGTGCCATCTCGCCCACACGATTGCCCACGAGAAGGCCCATCAGCGGGGGATCACCAGTGAAGACGAAGCCAATTTCTTCGGGTTCCTGGCGTGTGTACACGCGCGGTCGGCTTACGCGCGCTATTCGGGCTGGCTGATGGCCCAGCGGCAGATCCTGGGGCTGCTGAACCGGGTGGATCCGGATGCCGCGCGATCCCTGTCGGACAGGGTGTTACCGGGCATCCGGCGGGACCTGCAGGCCGCGGCCGCTTTCTATAATCGCCATGCCGGGCGGGTCAGCCAGGTGCAGCATCGGATCAATGACGCGTACCTGAAGGTTAACCGCGTGAAGGGGGGCGCGGCTTCTTACGGCATGAGCGCGAGGCTGATCCTGGCGTATCACCGTTGGAAATCTCACCATGGAACGGAAGCCGCGTTACCTGGAACGTCCGGCGAGACTTCCGTCCCGTAACATGAGGAACTTGCTGATGACACGCGTGGCTGCGCGTCTGCGGCTCGGGATGATCGGGGTACTGGGTGGCGTCGTGATGACCTGGCTCGCGGGGGCGGAACCGCCCGGCACGGTGACGACCGGCCGCGGCCTGTTCGCCCTCGTAGTTTCCCATCAGCAGGGCTGGGGACAGGTCGGCCTGGACACCGCGGCGCACGCTCCGGGAACCACACCCCTGGGATTGCGGATGGGTTCCCGGACCTATGCATGCGGCCTGGGCACGCACGCCCCCGCCGTGACGGTGCTGGCCCTGGATGGCGCGTACCGGATGTTCGAGGCGGACGCGGGTGTTCAGTGGCAGGGGGGAACGGGTACGGGCAGCGTGGTCATGACCGTGCTGGTCGACGGAAAGAAGGTGTTCGAAAGCGGCGTGCTGCGCGAAGGGGACGAGCCGGTGCCGGTGCGCGTGTCCACCCGGGGCGCGCGGGAACTCCGCCTCGAAGTGTCGGACGCGGGAGACGGGATCACCTGCGACGTGGCAAACTGGGCCACGCCCCGCCTGGAACCTGATCCGGACGCCACGAAAGAGGCCGAGGGTCCCACCGTGGACATCGCGCCCTTTGCCCGGTTGCTGGCCTGGGATCCTGCCCGGACCGAAGGCTGCCAGGCCACGCGCCTGGAAACGATGTCCGAAGAGGAACTGTATCCCGAACAGCCCGTGACGCCGGGCGAGGATGGACGGATTACCGTGCCGGCCTTTGGAGACGGACGACCTTGCGTGGGGCTAGAGTGGATGGAACGCCGGAGGCTGGGCCGGCTGGAACTCGTGTTTTCTGAGGGCATGCCTTCGCCGGCAGGTATATCCGTGGAGTACTGGCACATGCCTGAAGCCGGGTCCCGCTGGCAGGGCAACTGGCGCGCGCTGCCCGGCCAGGGAACAACGGACGGCATGACATGGCGTTTTCTGCCCGACTGGACGGCAATACCCGACGGCGTGCCCTATGGAACGTCGAAAGTCCGGTTCATCCTTCCCGCGTCTCCCGGACCCACGCGACTCGAACGGATCCGCGCGTTTTCCCGTTGTCGTTACGCGGAGACCGTGCTCCGGATCATGGCTGAGCCCGGGGATACCCGCGCGCCCTGGACCGTGGAACTGTACAACGGGGCCCTGGCAGGCACGGCGGAGGTGTCCCGGACCTGGACGCCGGGTGAACCACTGGAACTGAAGGTTATTCACGCGGTTCCCGCGTCGTGGCAGCAGGTCGAACAGACGGTTCTGAGGTTTCACCTGCCGGATGACGCCTTTGGCGTCGCCGTGAGCGACGTTACCCGGAATGGCTATGTGTTTGTGCCTCACGCGGGGCTGCTGGTCGCGGACGCGTCCCATCGGGACATGACGCCCGCCAGGGCCCGGGAGCAGGTGAACACGGGAAAAACCATCCTGGACCGGGTGCGCGCCATGCCGGAACAGACCCGCGAACATGCCATGGCCCGGACGCATCTGTCCGGCCTGGATGGCGGTCCCACCATGCTCTCTCTTGCCGCGGATAACCGGAAGTTCGTGGTAACCCGTACGGGCGACGTGTCCTTTGAAGATGACCCGGCAATGTACAACGAGGTATCGAAAGTTGCCCGGGATCACCCCTGCCGGATGACAGTTATCCTGGAAGGCGAGGATCCATCGTTCACCCGTCGTGCCCTGGAAAAGGCATGGTATCCCATGCTGCGCATTGACCGAGGCGGTCCCGGAGTCCAGGTTGAAAATCGGGTGTATGTCGCTCCCTATTCGCCTCCGCGAACCGACCGGCCATTCTGGTGGCGGGACCGCGTCATGGGCGTTTCAGCCTTTTCCCTGAACCCCGAAACGGGGAAGGAAGCCCGATTGACCCTTGATTTTTCCGGTTCGATGGGACCAGTTTCCCTGGACTGGGACGCCCAAGGCAGGCATGTACTCGCGCGCCACGGGGAACGCCTGGTTGCCGCCGTGGTTCCCGAAACCGGTAACCTCGCCCTCGCGATAGACAACGCGCTATTGCGCGTGACGGCGGCCAACGGGGCCCGGCTGGTGGTGTTCTTTCCCGCGTGGGAGGGGGCGGTTCCCGGAGATATTCCCGGCCTTGACGCGGTGGACGACTTGGCCCGGATTACCCTCGAATACTGGGATGGGGTAATGTCCAGCGGCGCGAGGTTCGATTTGCCCGACGACCTGCTTAACAGGGTGGTGCCCGCGTCGATCGTCCACTGCTGGATGGCCGCGCGTAATGACGGCGGCCGCACCGTGGCCCCCTGGATCGCCAGCATGGCCTACGGTCCCCTGGAAAGTGAAGCCCACTCCGTGATCCGGGGCATGGCGCGAATGGGCCAGGACGATTTCGCCCGCCGGGGATTCGAGTACTTCATCGACCGGTACAACGACAAGGGGTACCTGACCACCGGCTATACCGTGCTGGGCACCGGCTGGCACCTGTGGACCCTGGGCGAATACGTCGCGCTTTCGGATGACCGCGCCTGGCTGTCAACGCGCGCGGACGCGGTGAACCGGGTTTGCCGGTGGGTGATGGCGGAACGGCGCAAAACCATGCGAACCGATAACGCCGGAAACCGCGTGCCCGAATATGGCCTGATGCCGCCCGGGGTGCTGGCCGACTGGAACGTGTTCGCCTATTACTTCTACCTGAACGGCAACTATTGCGCGGGCCTTCGGGAGGCGGGCGGGGCGCTGACCGCGATCGGGTATCCCGGGGCGGACGAGATCGTCGCCGATGCCGAGGCGTTCCGGCAGGATATCCTGCGGGCCTACGATATCGCGCGGGGCAGGGCGCCCGTGGTACGCCTGGAAAACGGCGCGTGGGGGCCCTACTATCCCTGCCAGTTGCTGGCCCCCCTGCCTGTGGGCGCGCTCTATGACGGCGAAGACGTGGGGCGCAGCTGGTGCTATGACGTGGAACTGGGGAGTCACCACCTTGTCCCCATGGGCGTGCTTGCGCCGGAAGATCCCCGGGCGGGCTGGATCATTCAGCACATGGAAGATGTGCAGTTTCTGCGTCCCGGATGGTTCCAGTTTACCGATGAGGAGGCCAACCGGGCGGACTGGTTCAACCTGGGCGGATTTGCCAAGGTACAGCCCTATTACGCCCGAACCGTCGAGTTTCACGCCCTGCGGGACGACGAAAAACCGTTCCTGCGATCCTTTTTCAACGCGCTGGCCTCGTTACTCAATACCGAGGACCTTTCGATCTGGGAGCATTTCATCGCGGGAGCCTACAACAAGACCCACGAGACGGGTTATTTTCTGGGCCAGGTCCGCCTGGTGCTGGCCCAGGAACGGGGCCGGGAACTCTGGCTCGCGCCCTTCATGCCCGCCGAGTGGTTGACCTCCGGACAGCGGGTGGTCGTGGAAGACCTGCCCACGCTGTTCGGCCCGGTGGGTTACACCCTCGAGTCCAGGCTGGACATGGGATACGTCGATGCCGTGGTGACTCCACCCCGCCGGAATGCTCCAGACACGATCGTGCTGCGCCTGCGCCACCCGGAAAACGCGCGCGTTCAAGATGTGGAGGCGAACGGAGCGGTTTCCGTGGAAATCACGGACAATGGCCGGGGCATCCGTTTCACGCCCGAACCTGGTAAGGCTGCCACGCGGCTCCGCGCGCGCTTTGAGCCATGAAACCGGGGGATTCGACCTACTGGGCGGAAACCGCGACGGATAACGTCGTGCCGTTTTCTTCCGGGCCGGCCATGATGGACAGCACGCGATCGTCTTTTTCGAAGGTCAGCGAGATCAGTTCCGCCGTGTCCAGCGTGGTCTGAGAGGTCCACCCGGCCTTTGGCAACTGTTCCGCGTAAAAAGCCTTGACGTCGGCCGGTTTAATCTGGAGGGAGCCCTGCACCGTCCACGATGGGCCACTTTCATCGTATACGGCAGCCGTCGGCACCAGGCCGGGGGGTAAGGGCACATCCCTGGGGAAAGAATCTGGAATAGTCACGCGCTCGCCGAACCGCATGGTCTGGCGTCCTCCGGATCCTTCCGAGACCATTTCGGTCTGGCCTTCCCTGATCGTCGTGGCGACCGTTCTGGTGCCATCCTCATCCGTAATCGTAACCTTGGAAGCCCCTTCTCCACCGGCGTTCAGGTCTACCTTGACGTTCTGCCCATGGGCCCGGGCAGCCGCCTCGATCGCTTTCTCCGCGGCGATCTCAGAGGCCTTTCTGGATGGACTACCGCAGCCACAGCCTGCCAGGATCAGCAACAGGCCGCAGGCTGGTAGCAGGTATACCATCCCGCGTAAAGCCACCGCACGTTGTTTCATGGGCGTGTTCCTCTCAGGTGGTGCCATTACCGCCGTTCGAGCCGGATATAGTCCAGCCCGAACATGTTGGCGGGCAGTGCCTTGACATTCTTCCGGCCACAGGTGATCTCAATGGTGTTCTCCCCCTGCCGGAGATCGAATTCCCCGAGGTTGATCTCGTCGGTTACTTCCACGTCCGCGCTGTAGAAATCGGTTGGCTTCAGGGCGTCCACCCCGTTGATTTTCACGGCGTGCCCGCCGTAATCGGGGCCTTTCGTGAAGCGCGCGAACACGGTGTAGCGGCCCGCCTCGGGCACCTGGAAGCCCAGCTTCAGCGTGGCGCCCCGGGTGGGATTGGTCCACCACATCTGTTCGCCCCGGCTCCAGTCCCAGGGGCCCGACTGGCGCTGCGTGGTCCCCGCGGTGACTTCGATCACCCGCATGAACTCGCCTTCAATCGCGCCGGCCACGCCTTCGATCGGTTCGCACACCGGGACGGTCAACAGGTCCGGCGTGACCGGCTCGTATCCAGGTTTCGCGTCGGCCACGGCGTACCAGTAGGAGACGACGGACTGGTTGAACAGGACGTCATCCCAGTGCCACAACTCCATGTCAAACCGGAAGCCGGTGTTCCAGGGGATGTCGTCGATAATGTGAAACCGGCTCACGCAGGTTTGTCCGTAATTTCCCGGGCCGTCGCACCGGGGCTGGTTGTGAAAGGCATGGGTGAACAGAGTGGGGCTGCACCAGGCGTATCCGAAATAATCTTCCGTGCCGGTGCCGAAGTGGCTGGGAAACGATTCACCGTCCACGTAGATTTTTTCATCTCCTTCACCCCACCACTTTCTGGATGGATTAGTGACGTGGAGCATGACGCCCACGAAGCGGCCAGGCCCGCCGCTGACCGCCAGGTAATTCCAGTCCTGCATTGGTCTTGTGGGAACGTCCCTGCCGGCCCGGTAACCGGCGTGGAAGTACAGGGACCGGTCATCCCACGCCCAGCGGCCCGTCCTGACCGTTCCACGGAGCGTAACTTCCGCGTCGGTGTGATTGGTCACGCGTATGGTGGCGGCGCGCTGGAACGGCATGACCCACCGGCTGTAGAGGGTATGGTCGTCCAGCACCCCCGAACCCAGGGACTGGTAAGGATTGAGCCCTGGAGCCGTACCAAAAAAGTCTCCCAGCGGCGTGATCACCATCGGTGCCAGGTCGTCATAGGCGATTTCAAGCAGGATGCCTCGCAGGGCTTTTTCCTTATCCTGGGCGTCCGCGAAACAGGTGATTTCACGGATGGCCGCGGGCCCATCCAGTTCGAGGGATTCGCTGGCACCCGGGGCCAGGGTGACGTCATAGGGGGTGTCGTCCAGGGGCTCCGCCGGCCGCGCGCCCTTTTCCCAGGGGGCCGCGAGGGCTTTGGCCACTTCGCGCAAGGCGGGCATGCCGGATTCGAGAATCGCCGGTGTCAGGGTTTCCACCTCGGTGCCCGTGGCATACGTCCGGTAGTTGACGTGGTAATAGATGTCGGGGTTAGAGACGGTTACCTTGCAGTGTTTCGCGTAGGGAATGGGCAGGTAACTGTTCCAGCCGCTGGCCCGCATGTGCGCGATGGGTTCCAGGAAGGGCTTGGTGCCCCCGCCCAGCATGACCTGCAGGGGCATCTCGAACAGGGGTTCCGGCTGGTTATCCAGGTAAATCCGGACAATGCCGCCATCATTCGGGTTGGCGGACCAGATGCGGACGATGGCCCCGGGTCCGTCCACGTCCAGCAGGACGTGTTCCGTGCCCAGGGGTGTTTCATCAACCCGGAGTACCTGGTTGCGGTCGCCGTTGGCAAACCAGTTTTCTTCCGTGGCAACCGATGGATCCGTGGAACGGCGGTCGTAACTGGAGGCCTGCCGGGTAATGTAAGCCGGTTGCGGTGTCCTGGCGAGGCGCTCCAGGCTGACCAGTTCATTCAGCAGGGAGGAAAAGGTAATCGGTTCGGCCGTGGCATGTCCCAGGCACACGACGCATCCCAGCAACAGTCCCCAGATCGCGCGCGAGTTCGCCATCGATTTCTCTCCCATTTATTGTCGTTCTTTGACAGGTCCAGTCATCATACAACGCCGGTCCTGTCCGGGCAAATAACCAGGAAAAACGTGAAACGAAGACCTGGCCGGAAAGGTCAAACCAGTGGTAAAGTGTGCCTGTTGTGTCCGTTATCTACACCCCCCAGGGGAGAAGAAAGGAAAATGTATGGACCGTAATACCCTGACTCGCCGGGCCTTTCTGGCCTGTGCCACCACCACCGCCGTGGTAACAGCCTTCCGGGTGAACGCCGCCCAGGTGGTACCCCGCAAACTGTCTCCCAATGAGAAACTACGCGTTGCCGGCATTGGGGCTGGCGGCAAGGGTCTGGAAGACGTGATGAGTTGCGCCCGGGACCGCAAGCGGGTGGACATCGTCGCCCTCGCGGATCCCGACTGGAAACGCTGCGCGGAAGCGTTCTACCGGCTGAAAGACGCCAAGCAGTACAAGGACTACCGGAAGATGCTGGAAGAAATGGGGGACCAGATCGACGCCTGCACCGTCTCCACCCCCGATCATACCCATGCCCCGGCGGCCTACATGGCCATGAAGATGGGTAAGCACGTGTACGTGCAGAAGCCCCTGACCCATACCATCGCCGAAGCCCGGCTGTTGCGCCAGGTGGCCGCCGAAACCGGCGTCATCACCATGATGGGCAACCAGGGTCACTGCGGGGATGGCGTGCGTGAATTGTGCGAGATGATCTGGTCAGGAGCGATCGGTAAGGTCCGGGAGGCCCACATCTGGACCAACCGTCCCGTATGGCCCCAGGGCATAGCGGATCCGCTTCCCGAGGAACCTGTTCCCGAAACCATGGATTGGGAACTGTGGATCGGCGCCGCCCCGTTCCGTCCGTACAACAGCAAGTATGCCCCGTTCAACTGGCGCGGCTGGTGGGACTTCGGGTGCGGCGCCATCGGCGACATGGCCTGCCACATCATGGACCCCGCCAACTGGGCCCTCGGCCTGAGCCGCGCCGAGTCCTTCACCGTCGAGGTGGTGACTCAGGAAGGCATGACCAGCCAGACCTACCCGCTGAAATCCACCATCAAGTTCTCCTTCCCGGCGCGGCAGACCGATGGCGGGGCCATGGAACCCGTAACGGTCTACTGGTATGACGGTGGCCTCAAGCCGCCCCGGCCGGAAGGTGTCCCCGAAGGAGAAAAACTCGGAGACGGCGACAATGGCTCGCTGTTCATCGGCACGGACGGCATGGCCACGGCAGGCGAGTATGGCGGTGACGCGCGGTTGCTGCCCGCGTCCAGGATGAAAGAGTACACCCCGCCACCCCAGACCCTGGAGCGGATCCCCAGGGGCAATCCCTACCTGCACTGGATCGACTGTATCTATGCCGGCAGGAAGGCGGTTTCCGATTTCTCCTACGCGGGACCGCTCACGGAGATGGCTAACTTCGGCAACATCGCCCTGAAAGCCGGAGAACCGGTGTCCTACGACTGCGTGAACGGCAAGATTACCAGCAACGAGGCACTCAACAAGTTGCTGACCAAGGAATACCGGAAGGGTTGGGAACTGCCCTGCTGAGCCGTGTATGCTTTTCCGCGATGCTTTTGCGGGCGGGGTACCGCAAACAACCGGTTCTCCGCCCGCGTAATTTAAGTTCATATACAAGCCGTGTCAGGTGAGAGGAGACAGATCGTGGGCTGGCTGAACGAGGTAAGCCGATGTTTCCGGGAGGTGAACCTGGACCGTGACAGCGGCTTTATCGCCTGGACGGACCAGGTTTCCGCGGACCGCGTGCGTTACCTGCGATGGTGGAACTTCGCGGAGGCTTGGGGTGTCTTCGCGCTCATGATGATCGTGGTATGGTGTGACTACTGGCTTGATGGTCCCGTAATGTGGCGATTCCGCCTGGTACTGGGGATCCCGACCCTTGTGTGGGCCTTCGTGCTGTCGCCGCTGGTGCATTACCGCTGGGAACGCGACGTGTTTCTGCCTCCGCACCGGCGGACGCTCGGCTGGCGGTATTTTTACTGGGAATGCCGCGGGCTGGGGGATCCCCTGGCCTATTACCTGCCCCGGGGTGGAGCGTTGCCGGCCATCGTCCGTTACTGGCGGGAAGTGCTGCTCGTCGTGGCGATGATGACCGCGCTGTACGTGTCGGCGGCGATTACCTTCAGCAGCGAAATTGACGCGCGGTATGCCGAGTGGTACCCCAGGTTTGGCGGCAAAGTGCCGTTCCTGATCGCGCTGATCCTGGCGCTGGACGCCCTTTGGCTGTTCGTGGGGATTCCCTTCATGGTCCGTCTGGACAATTTCCGGAATGCCCTGCGTTTCGTCGTGGCGTTCCTGCTGGGGGCTTTCGTGATGATTCTCGCGTTCAACCTTGTTTTCCAGGTGTTCCTGGAACCGTTCCGGGAGGCGCTGAAACCCTGGCACTTTTTCAACCTTCGTGGACCAACCGCCCGGGAACGGCTTGCGGTACTGGCTGATCCCCTCGCTATCGGCGGCCAGTGGGCGGGCTATGTCACCTGGGGATGGGTGCAGCAGTTCATCTTCACGTCCTATTTCGCCACGATGTTCGCCCGGGCGTTTCCCATCGAGCGGAGCCGGAGGGACCTGTTCAAGGCGTGCCTGTGCTCCGCCTTCGTGTTTGGCATGATTCACCTGCCCAACGCGTGGCTCATGCTGTTCACGTTCCTGGGTGGCCTGCTGGGCGGCGTGCTGTATTACCAGATGACCAACCTGTTCGCCCTGGGTTTCTCGCATGGCTTCGCGGGATCCCTGCTGAACAAGTTGACGCCCATCAACTTCAGCGTGGGCCCGGACCAGATGCCCCGGCGTTGAACTGACAGGGTCCCAGGCATGACGGGAGGCCGGCACAAGGCATGAGCAAGGTCCAGGTAATCGGTGGTGGCGCGTGGGGACTGGCCCTCGCGCGAAGGCTGGCCCTCAACGGGCATGAGGTCCAGTTATGGCGTCGACCTGGCCCGGCCCTGGACGTGTTGCGCGCCCAAAGGGAAGATGCCCGCCTGTTGCCCGGGGTTACCCTGCCCGAATCGGTCCTGCTTGTGGACGAGCCCTGTGCCGATCCCGAGTTCGTGGTATACGCTATCCCTTCCCGGGGGCTGCGCGAAGCGGCGGCGCAATGGGCTTTTCCCGTGCGGACCATCCGGGTCAGCGTGGTGAAAGGTCTCGAGCGAGAGACGCTCATGCGGATGAGTGAGGTTATCCTGGACGCCGCGCCCGGCGGTCCCGTGGCGGCATTGAGTGGACCCAGCCACGCCGAGGAAGTAGGGCGTGACCTGCCGGCGTCCGTGGTGGCGGCCTGTGGCCGGGAAGACGTGGCCGAGGCGGTGCAGCATCTTTTCTTCGCGCCGGTTTTCCGGGTGTATCGCAGTGAGGATCTTGTTGGCGTTGAACTGGGCGGGGCCCTGAAAAACGTGATGGCCATAGCGGCGGGGGTATGTGACGGGCTCGCCCTTGGCGACAGCGCGAAGGCCGGACTCATGACCAGGGGGCTCGCGGAAATGGTCCGGCTGGGTACGGCCTGCGGTGCCCATCCCATTACCTTCGCGGGGCTCAGCGGTGTGGGTGACCTGATCGTTACGTGTTCCAGCCGGCATTCCCGCAACCGCGCGGTTGGCGAGGCCCTTGGGCAGGGGAAGTCGCTCGCGGAGATTCTGGCGGCATCCCCCAAGGTGGCCGAGGGCATCTACACCGCGCCGGCGGCCCGGACCCTGGCTGCCGCGCACAACGTCGAAATGCCGATTACAGACATGGTCTGCCGCCTGCTTGATGGAGCAATCAACCCCCGCCTGGCCATGGAAACCCTCCTGGAGCGATCGGCCAAGCCGGAACGTTCCTGACGCGTTCGTAATCCCGATTCATTCCAGCACGGGCGGGACGCGTTTCAGGGACTGTTTCGGGGACGGCGGACCCGCGCGTTGGGCATGTCGATCAGGGCCTTGACCCGGTTCCGGATTTCTTCAACCGGGAAAGGTTTCTTCAGGAAATCGTCGAACCCGAAATCGGACAGTTCGCGAATTTCGGCATCGTCGATGTATCCCGATATGCCCAGGATTCGCGTGTTCCGGGTTTCCGGCCGCAACTTGATCCGTTCGGCTACCATGCGACCGTCCATGTCGGACAGGTGGATGTCCAGGATCACCAGTTGCGGGTTGTGTTCGACCACCATCGCGCCCGCGTCAAACCCCGTGGAAGCGGTGATCACCACGTAATTCTCGTCGTTGGCCAGGGCGGACGGGATAATGTCGAGATAGTAGGGGTCATCATCCACCACGAGGATCCGCTGTTCTCCCTCTTCCAGTCGGTCCAGGGGGATCCCATGGCTCAGCATGAATTTGCGCAGGCTCTGGTAGGGAATCCGCCGGTCACCGCCGGGTCCCAGCCGATAGCCATCGATCTGGCCCAGATCAAACCAGCGTGACACGGTATCGGCGGAAACACCACAGATTTCAGCGACTTCACCCGTCGTAAACACCCGGTTCTTCATACGGCCATCCTTCCATGCCGATCCTTATCCCTGAATATCGGCATATTCGGTATTTCCCGTGTATACTACCACGATAATTCGGTTTTTGTCAAGTAAATTTTAGGTTTCCAGATCAAAACAGGTACTGCTGGGGATCCTCTTCCCGTGGTTGGGAAGCCTCGGTGGAAACCGGGTCTTCCGGGGAGGACGGAGAAACCTCCGCGTTTTCCGTCCTAGGCGGCGCCGCGTCCGGGGCGGACGCGGAAGATTCCCTTGGTGACTCCTGGCCGATGGCCCGTTGGCCCCGGCTACGGCGGGCCGGGCGCCTGGCGGGCGGATTTTCCGGGGAAGGCGGGAAGGCCACCGAGCCGCCGCTACTCATCGCGGCAAGATCCTGCTCCAGCCACGCGCGCGTGGTGCGCCACGCCTTGCCGATCTTGAACGCCCGCAAACGGCGTTCCCGGAACATCTGGCGAACGGTCAGCGGCCTGACCTTTAGGATTTCCGCGACTTCTTCGACCGTGAGCATTTCGTCCATGGCCATGATTCCTGATTGTATAAGGGCAGGGGATGAGAGAATATGTGCTCCATTGTACGGAAACACACAAAAAGAAACAAACAAACAAAAGGAAATAACCTGGAGCACCAACTTCCGGGCGCCGCTCCGTTCGAGGTGGACAGGTTTTCACGGGAGGGAAAGATCACCTACGTGAAAAACCCGTGATATAATGACGGAGCCGGTCGCCGCGGTCTCAAGGGATCGCGGCGCTAAGAGGGAATCCGGTGCAAATCCGGAACTGCCCCGCAGCGGTAACCGGGAACGAAAGGCGCGATAACGCACTGGCGGCCCCCGTCGGGCGGCTGGGAAGCGGCGCCCGGTAGGCCTTCCGGGGATCTCCCCGGCCCGCCCGGAAGTCCGAAGACCTGCCGGCAGGCATATCGCGCGGCAGCGCGCCTTCGCGGGAAGGTCAACGGCAAGGTCCCCCATGGGCCGAAACAGGCCGGTTTTTCCGTGAAGGCGCGTACGCGCGCCGTAGCGCGGGAGACGGAAATATGGCGGACCGGAGTCGTGGGAAGAGGTACCTGCCACCCGGCAGGCGGGGGAAAGCAGCATATGCTGTCTCGGTGCTGATCGGTGTGGCCCTGGCGACGTGGGCAGGATCGCCCCTCGCGTGGCCCCAGGTGCCCGGGGTGGACGATCCGTGGGCCGACAGCGTGGTGGCGTACAACGCGATCGATGCCAACCCGGGGTTCAACGATCCCGCGCGAGCCGTGGGGAAACCCACGGGCGGGACCACGGGCGCTCCGGACAACACGGGGGTGCACAGCATTGGTCGGCCGGGGCCCGCGCCGGGCAGTTACATCCTCCTGAAATTCGACACGCCCGTGGAGGATGATCCCCGCAATCCCATGGGGCTGGACTGCATCGTCTACGGCAACGCATTCTGGGTGGGTGGCAATCCCCTGCGGAAATGGGTGGAGCCGATGCTCATCGAGATCAGCGAGGACGTGAACGGGAACGGCCTGCCCGACGATCCGTGGTACGTGATCCCGGGTAGTCGAAACCTCCCGGCGTCAGTGCGGCCGGAAGGCATTCCGAATCCAGCGCCTCCCCTGGCGGGTAATGTGCTCAACCCGAACAGCGACGGCACGGAATACGACTGGGGCTACGGTGAACTCAATCCCACGCAGCAGGAATATCTCGACAACTACGTACGCCCGGATGATCCGTTCCGGGTCGGCCTGACGCCCCGGTCGGGTGGCGGGGACGCGTTTGACATCGCCTGGGCAGTGGACGCGAACGGTCAGCCAGCGGGCCTGACCCGGTTTCATTTCATCCGGCTGTCGGCATTCATCGCCGGAGCCACGGGCATCGGTACCATCACCCCGGAAATCGACGCGGTAGCGGATGTCGCGCCGGACGTGGACACGGACGGTGATGGCATCCTGGACGAGTACGAAACGCGCTGGGCGGGGACCGATCCGAACCGTCCCGAGAGCACGGTGCTGGCCCTGGAAATTCCCGCGGAAGAAGGCGGGAGTCCCGCCGGGACCCTGCTGGGCGAGGCCACACGGGGGAACGGCGACCGGATCGCCCTGTATTCCCGGGGCCCGCGGAGCGGCATCCGGGCATTCAATAGTACCGTGGATATCCTGGACGCGGCGGATCCCGCGCCATCGGTGCCCGTGACGGGACTGATCCGGAGCGGGGTGATCCGGGAGTTCCGGATGTCTATCGCGGACTGTGAAGCGGCGGGCATTCGGGATGCCGAGTTTACCGTGGCCTATAGTTCGGCCGACATCGCGGGCCTTGAGGAAACCGCTCTCCAACCGTTCCGGTACGATGGGACGGGCTGGAGCCAGGACGGTATCGGGAACCTGTCGCGGGATCCCGTGGGTAACACGTTGACCTTCACGAGCCGGTATCCCGGGGTGTTCACGCTGGCCTCGACCGCCGGTCCCGGAGACGTCGGTTCCTCCGCGCCGCCTCTTGTACTTACCGTGACCGGTACCGCGCGGGTCGGCAATCCCGGCACGTCCGTGGCCGTTACCTCGGGACCCGTGCTGGACGCCCAGATGCAGCCGGTGCCCGATGGTACGGTGTTTACCGTGGACGGTGACCTGCTGGCGGTGGAAACGCCAGATGTCGACCCCGTGGCGCCTGGCACGCAGGTAGCGGTAGCCGGGGGAACCCTGACGGCGATGTTGCGAGGCGATACCCGGGCGGGAACGGCCCGGGTGAGGCTGGTTTCGCTGGATGGACTGATCGAAGGCGTGGTAGAAATACCGGTTTTACCTGGCGATCCAGCCGGTCCGGTAGATATCTACCTTTTGAATCCGCCACCCCGCGCGCCCGGCCTGCTCTATTTCCAGAGTGATCCCATCCGGGACCCGTGGGGCAACACCCTTATCCCGGGTACCCGGGTGACCGTGGTGGTCGAGGGGGGCGCGGTGACGACGCCTGACGCGGACCCTGTCGCGCCGGGCCGGCAGGTCACGCTGTCTTCGGCGGGCATGGCGGCGTTCACCGTGGCCGTGGATCGGCCGGACGCGAAGGGGGGATTTCCCCTGGTTATCGCGCTCTACGCCGATCCGGCGGGAACCTCCCTGCTGGGCGAGGCCACGTGGACGGTGGAAACGGAAGATAGCCTGCCCGTGAGCCCTGTCGCGGCGGCGCTGCTGGTTCCGGGACTGCTGACACCCGGGCTGTACCGTCTGTTCCGGCGGCGACCGCGCGTGGAGCGCCGTCCATGACCGGTTGCCTCCAACCACGGTTTCGCCCTAAAGGGTTCACGCTGATCGAACTCCTGGTGGTGATCGGCATCATCGGCATTCTGGCGGCCATCCTGTTGCCCGCCCTTGCCCGGGCCATGGCCCAGGGCCGATCCGTCCAGTGCGTGAACAACCTCCGCCAGTTGTACCTGGCTAACACGATGTATGCCGCGGAACACGACGGGTACTACGTGCCGGCGGCGGCAGACCTGTACGATTTTCTCCTGCCGGGGGCGGATCCGGATCACTTCGGGGGACGGTTACGCTGGCATGGAACCCGGGAGACGCCGAACGACCGGTCGGCCTTCGATTTCCGCCGGGGCCCCCTGTATGAATACCTGCCCGATGGCCGGATCCGGGAGTGTCCCGAGTTCTTCGAATACGCTCGTCATGGCGAAGCGAATCACGTGTTCGAGGGCGGCACCGGGGGATATGGTTACAACATGGCCTACGTGGGATCCCGGCTGAGCGTGGAACCGGATCCCGTTCTGGCCTGCCGCCAGGGCATGCGGGACTTCGAGATCGCCCAGCCCGGGCAGACGGTGATGTTCGCCGACGCGGCCATGCCCATGAACGGCCGGATCATCGAGTACAGTTTTATCGAACCACCTCGCCCGGTGTCCGTGGACCATCCACGCGGCATGCCCGGTGATGACGTGTACCTGTCACCAAGCCTGCACTTTCGGCATTACGGCCGGGTCAACGTGATTTGGTGCGATGGACACGTGTCCAGTGAACGATGGACGTGGGCTCCCGAAGAGAATGTGTACGGCGAACGCAACGCGTGGTGGATGGTGGGGTGGTTCGGGCCGGATACCAACCTGTACTTCGACTGCGCGCCGAAAGAGGTCTACGCCGCCCGGATGACCGGGAACGGCCCCGTCACGGCCGTTCGTGTCGAGGCAAGGTGACCGCCGGCAGGGTGGAATAGCCCCGAATGGCCCGGCGGATTGCGTTGACCCGGTGCGCGCCCGCGGATGCGGAGGGGTCTGCCATGTTCCGTTTGGCGTAATACTGGCCGTAGTCCCGTTCGCCCAGCAGCACCTTGAGGGGGTCTATCGCCCGGCCGTTCCGCCGCACTTCAAAATGGAGGTGATCCCCGGTGCTGCGTCCCGTGGATCCCATCACGCCGATAGCGGTGCCCTTCGCTACCACATCTCCCCCGGACACGTGGATCTTCTCGCAGTGCCCGTAAAGCGTTTCGGTACCGTCCGCGTGGCGAAGGATCACGCTTTTGCCGTATCCTGGCAACCAGCCGCTGTGGGTCACCACGCCCGTGGCAAAGGCCTTAACCTCCGCGCCATTATCGGACGTCAGGTCAATCCCTTCGTGGAACGCCCCGCGTCCCGTGAAAGGATCCTTTCGGTATCCGAAATCGGATGTAACCGTGACGTTTCCGGACAACACCGCGGACCATGACGGGGGAGCACTGCGCAGGCCGGCCAGCGCGGTCCGGACGGGAGATTCGGATGGTATCCCGTTGCCCGGTACGGCCCTGGCGGCGTTCCCGCGGACGGAGGCCGCGAGAGGCAGCGCGCGCGCGAGAGCCGCTTCCACGTCGCGCAGTTTACCGACCAGGGCTTTTAACGCGGGATCATCGCCGGGGGTTCCGGAAAGTGCGGGAGAAGAAGGGGGCACGGTAGCCATGGTCATGGCCATGGCCACGGCGGCCCGGGTCACCGGGTACGCGGAGGGCAGTGTTGCCCGGGAAGGACCCAGTGCCGCGCCCGGAAGGGGAAGAGACCCGCTCCCCGAAGGAGGACGCTGGCCAGCAGAAAACAAGGGAGACAGGTCCAGTTTCTGACCCGGGAAGATCAGGTCAGGATTTTTCAACCCGTTGTGACGGGCGACGCGCTGGATAGCCTCGCCCACGTTTCCGCGCGCCAGGGACTCATGGTCGCCGGTTATTTTCAGGGTTCGCGTGACGATCTGGCTCAGGTTCTCACCCTTGCGGACCACGTGAACGCGGGTGCCCAGGGTTTCCCGAAGCACCCCGGAAAACAGCGCCGGATCGGGGCGGGTCGCGGGGCCCGACGCTATTCCGTCCGGTTTTCTGCCCGGCGTTTCAGATGGCTGAACCTGCAGCGATGCGATGGCTTCCGGGTTCACGGGTGACTCCTTGCGCGGGCTGATATAGCAAAAGGAATGCCCGGACGTGAACCAGAAAAACCATAAAAAGTGATGGCTTCAGGTCGCGTAAGGCGGACAAACAGGGTGTAACGGGGAAAATTATTCCTTCGGGGGGGCAGGTTCCGCCGGGGCGGGAGTCATGGAACGGGCCCTGTGGAACTCCCGGTACAACTGTTCCTGAAACTGGGGATCGCCCACGGTTTCCCGGTAAGCGTGCCGGTGATCCCGCAGGTACTTTCGCAGGAGGCGAAAGAAATCCCGCACGCCCTCAATGGTCAGCACGCCGAAGAAGAGAAACAGGATGATCAGGGTAAAGGAAAATAACCGCACATCGTGACGAACCCGTCCCAGTACCGAACCCAACGCCAGCGCGACCGGCGCGGTCAGTAGCAGGTAAAAACTGACCGGCCGCCGCCGATGAGCCGCAACGAACCCGTCCCGCAGGTATTCCCATAAGGTCCGGGCCCGACGTGGCTCCGTGGATGCTGAGGCTGTTTCCGCCACGCGTAATCCTTACAGGGGACACTGTCCCCCCTGGCAAGCGCAGGGGGAACTCGCTCCCACCGAACAGGGACCACAGACTGGATCGGTGGAGGAAGTGCTGAGGGCGGCAAAACGACTCATTTGTTTTTCGAGGCGTTCACTGCCACATTTGGGACATACCGGGGCACTTTCCCCACGTACCAGGATTTCCGTTTCCGCGCCGCAATCCTGACAGATAAACGTGAAAAGAGGCATAAACCACCTTCCGTCACTCTGAACGAACCCAACACATTCTCTCTCTTTCAATTTTAGCACGACCTGCCAAGATTCGCAAGTGCCCGGTTTTCTTACCGGTTGGATACATTTTTTTCTTGCAAAAATTGAGACGATACTATAAAATGGGAATGGCAGATTGGATGAAGAAGCGTAAAACGCGTGGGGAGTGGAAAAACAAACCCGCCGGGAGCAGATGGATGAAACGTCATACGATCGGGTTATGGGTGTTGGTCGCGGGGTTTACCCTGTGGTTGAGCGCGGCGTCCTACGGCGCGGTGACCGTTCTGAACACGTTTACCGCAAAGGATGAAGGGGACTCCCAGGAATTCACGGTTTCCGTGAACGTGCCCGCGGGAACGGAACTGGCCGTGGCCGGTGTGACCAACCGGGATGACCGGGGCGTGGAATACGTCCAGTTCGTCGGCCAGGGCAATTTTCACCTCATCGTGGATTCCGAGCCGAGCACGATGGCTGAGCGGGCCGCGCTGCTGTATTACAAGCAGCCGCCATCGGGGACGGTAAGCCTGAAGGTGCGTCTGACGGGAAACTCCCGGCACAAGGCGGTAGGCGTGCTGTTTCTGTCCAACGTGAACCTTGCCCAGTTCTCGCCTCCAGGAACGCCATCGCCGCTGCTGCCCCTGGCCAAGTACGACGGGGCATTCCAGAGCAACCGGCCCTCGGTCAGCATGGTCTTTACGGGCTCGGAGGCGCCGGCGGGATCCCTGGTCATTTCCGCGACGACCTGCAAGGGGGACACGCTTAACATTGCCAACACGCCTGCCCACGTACAGCGGTGGAGCCAGGACACGGTGTACAAGGTGCTGGGCATCACCATCAGCCGCCAGCAGCACCGGGGTTCATCTATCGCGGGATCACCGTCAGGCGCGACGGTTTCGTGGAATTACGGGGACAACTGGGGACTGGCCGCCGTGGTGATTCCGCCCCGACCTGGGCTTCAGGGTATTACCACCACGGGATTGACCGTGGGCGATAACGCGCCGGCGGGGACGTCCGTTGGAACCCTGGTTGCCAACGACCCGGACAATCTTGGGCCGTACACGTGGACGTTACTGGACAATGCGGGGGGACGGTTCACGCTGGACGCATCGAACACGGCTTCGGTAACCGTCCGGTCTGGTGATCCCTCGTTGTTCGACGCGGGAACGGCTTCCACCCACACGATTCGCGCGCGGGTGAGTGACACGTATGGCAACAGCGTGGAGCAGGATTTTACGGTGACGGTAACCGACACGACCCCGCCGGAGATCGGATCCCTGACGGCCTTGCCGGTGATTGCCCGTTCGGGCGTCCTGGTGACCTTGCGGGCGGCTGTGACGGATAACGTGGGGCTGGGCGGCCTGCCGTCCCTGACGGTAAGCGGTAATCCCGTGGCGGATCCGGCCCTTTCCGGCGGTGAATACGCGTGGATGTACGTGGTGCCGGGATCGCTACCGGACGGGTACGCGCCGGTGCATATTTCGGCGGCCGATACCAGTTCGAACCCGGCATCGCGGAGTTTCCCCTCGGTGCTGCTGATCGACAACACGCTACCCTCCCTGGGCGGCCTAGCGGCATCGACCCCCTATGCCCGCCCGGGTGACACCGTGACGGTCAGCGTGTCCGCGAGTGACGCGAATGGCCTGGCGGGGCCGCCTACCTTGACGATCGGCGGGTTCAACGCGGGCGCGCCTTCCAGCCAGAGCGGTGATACCTTCTCGTGGAACTTTGTTATTCCGGGAGGCATGCCGGAAGGATACCCGGCGTTCAACCTGTCGGTGACCGACACGGCCGGTAATACCCGGACAGGCTACGCGGATACGCTGTTGCTGGTGGACGCGACCGCGCCGGTGATCTCCGGTTTCAGTTGCGCGCCTGCCTGGGCCATGGCCGGAACGGTGGTGACCTTTACTGCCACGGTAACGGACAACTATGGCCTGGCGTCCCTGCCCACCCTGCAATTGAACGGAACGCCCGTGGGCGCGCCGTCCGTGTCGGGAACGACGTACACGTGGACGACGGTGATTTCCGCGACCGAACAGCAGGGCCCGGCGACCATCACTATTACCGCCCAGGATAACGCCGGGAACAGCGCGTCGTACACGCCATCGGGAACGGTCCTGACCATCGACCGGACGCCACCAACCATAACCGGCTTGAGTTGTTCGCCCACGCTGGCGAAACCGGGCATGACGGTAACGATTTCCGCGACCGTCATGGACAACTACGCCCTGAACGGGTTGCCCACCCTGACGGTAAACGGGCTCGCGGCACCCGCGCCGATCCAGTCCGGCTACGCGTACACCTGGACCTACGTGGTACCCTCCGGCGTGGCTGAGGGCTGGGCCACGGTGACCCTTTCCGCCGTGGACATGGTAGGTAATGTCCGAACGGTATCTTCCACCACCCTGCTGAACCTGGACCCCAACGGGCCGGTGGTATCGAACGTGTCGGCCACGCCGGCAGAGGCGAAATACAACACCCCCGTGACGATTCAGGCGACGATCACGGACTACACGGGCGTGAGTGGCACGCCCACTCTGACGGTGAACGGCATTGCCGCCACGTTCTCGGGCGCGTCGGGGAACGTGTACACGTGGACCTACACGGTGGGGGCCATGGTACCCGAGGGACCTGCTACCCTGAGGTTTACCGCGAACGATGTGCTGAACAACACCACGGTTTACAACAACACTTCCGCCCTGCTGATTGACCGGACGCCCCCGGTGATTGCCAACGTGCAGGTCATTCCCAGCGTGGCCAAGGGCGGGGACGTGGTGCGTATCCGCTTTGACGCGACCGATGCCTACACGTCCATCCAGGGGCAGCCCACGGTGAGCGTGAACGGCGTGTCGGCCCAGTATTACAGCGTGAGTGGCAGCACGTATGAATACCGCTACACGGTGCGCGCGAACGAACCGGAAGGGGCGGCCACGATCGTCCTCACCGCGCGGGACCGGGTGGCCAACGCGGGGTTCAGGAGCGAGAACAGCCTGCTCATGATCGACCGGTCGGCCCCGACGGTCAGCCTGGTGACGGTAGATCCGCCTTGCGCGGGGAATGGGCAGCAAGTGATGATTGGCTTCCGGATAACGGATCCGGGTGGCCTGGGCGGCTACCCGACGGTTACCGTGAATGGGCACGCGGCAACCCGTGTTGGCGGGGCGGGCGGTGCGTTCGAGTACTCGTATACCGTGATCGAGGGCCAGGATCCCGATGGGCCGGCCAGCATTGCGATCACCGTGTCCGACCTGGTGGGCAACTCGGGCACGTCGAGCGCGAACGGCCTGCTGACGGTGGATACCATGCCGCCGGCCGGATCGGTAACCATCGAAAACGGCGCCACCTACACCCGTTCCATCTTCGTCACGCTGGGCGTGACGGCGTCGGACGGTGCCGGCGGATGCGGGGTCACGTCCATGAGTTTCAGCGCGGACGGCGCGCAGTGGACCGGCTGGGAAGCGATCACGTCGACCCGTTCCTGGGAGTTGACGGCTTCTACCGGGTGGAAACGGGTCTACGCGAGGTTCCGGGACGCGGCGGGCAACGTGAGCGCGCCGGTTTACGACGAGATCGCGTACAAGCCGAATCCGCTGGCGGTGGACCGGGAAGGTTCCGCGGAAGTCACCGTGGGCCGGGGGAACGCCGTCGTGCTGGAGGCGTCGCCGCGCAACGTGTTTGGCCGCGTGCTGAGCTACGAATGGCGGAAAAATGGCGAAACCGTGTATGACAACCAGGGCAACAAGGTGGATGGCCCCGTACTGGCCCTGGAAAACGTGTCGTTCGAAGACGAAGGGGAGTACGTGTGCGTGGTGGTCGATGAACTGGAAACGGCGACATCCGCGCCCTTCACGGTGCGGGTGATGGAATCGATACCGGTGGCGGGCCCGCTGGGGCTCACGTTGCTGGTGGGATTGCTGGCGGGAGCGGGCATGATGGCGTCACGAAAGCGGTCGGGATCGCGGTTACTGGCGCTGCTGGTGACCGGCGCGGTGGTACTGGGCGGCCTGGCGGGGACGACTGGAACCGCCTGGGCCGAGGCGGCGGTCGTCTACAGCGCGCACTGTGAAACGGGAGGCCTGGACAACGCCTCGCTGGAGGCCCTGGCCCGCGAAAAGGGCTCGGTGGAAGTCTGGGAGCGTGATGCCGAGGGCAAGGTGATCCGCAAGATCGCGCGCTGGGGCGATCCGGCGCATGCCAACCCGCTGTTCGTGACCACCCAGGCCGAGGCCATGGATGAATGGCTGGCCAGGGGAGCCAAGTCGACCGTGATGAAAGACGGCACGGAAGTGGTTTCCGCCGATCTGGGCGAAGGCCTGATCCTGGAGATGAGCCGCCCGCAGGTGCCCGGGGGACCGACCTTCGAATCCCGCCTGATCCGGGGCGGCGAGGTGCTGTTGACGGAACAGTGGTGGGAAGAACGCTCGCCCGAGGGCATACTGCGGCCCAGGTTCATACGGATCGACGATGGACAGCGCGCGATGGTGCAGGTGTTCGAATACACCGACACGCCGCCCGAAGCGTTCCCGCCGGTTTCCATGAAGGTCGAAGGCCCCGAGCGTCCCATCGAAGGCAAGGTGATCGTCTACCCGCCCGTCCGGGAGAGCCTGCCCGATAAAAGCGGGTTGCAGAGCCAGGAAGTGCAGTTTCTGGTGCCGCAACAGGGCCTGGATAACCTGGGCTTCGATTCCGGATGGATCCCCAGCGGCGGATACGGCGACCCCGGCGGCTTCGTGATCCAGGTCCGGGTACGGGCCAACGCGGGCTTCAATTACGACGCGTCGGTGAATGGCCTGATCACGCTGGATGACACGGGACTTCTGGGAGTGGGTCCGGCGAATGGGACCTGGGGGTTTTATTTCGGCGCGGAATTCTACCTGAAAGGCGCCGTGGACCTCAGCTGGGTGCCGCTGATCGGGCAATTTCTGCAGCCGTTCACGGTGGATGTTCCTTACGTGCCGGATTTTAACCTTGTGGCGTCTGACCGGGACGATTTCAGTTCATGGCTGCTGGACGAGGTCTCTGAACTGCGGGACGAGGCGGGGCGCACGAATATTACCAGCGTGGACCTGATCTCCCTTGCCCTGTCCCAGGGGATTCTGCCGCAGTTGCCCAGTTGGTTGCCGGTCAAGCCCAGCGTCGTGGTCGGCCTGGATATCGCGGCGATAGCCAACGGCACGCTGACCTGCGACAGCATCGATGTGAACGACCAGATTTATTTCACCACCGAGGGCCAGCAGTTACCGGTGACCGTTCCGCCGGAAGGGTACACGGGCATCGCGTCGTACAACGAGAACGCGTCGCTCAACCTGGGCGCGAAACTCTATCCCTACATCACCGCCAGCGTGAAGGTGTTCAGTTGGAGTTGGGGCTACACGTATCCGGATTCCAGCGATCCCAACAACCTGCTCAACCAGATCGAATGGCTGCCCATCAAGTTGCGGAACTTCCCGTTCAACGAGGTGGAATTGAACTTCACCGGTCTGCCCTCGCAGGGGAATCCCACGGACTGGTTCACGCAACAGTTCACGACATACAACAATAACCTGTCCGGGAAAAGGATTCGGTTCACGCCAAACCTTTCCAATAATTTCTACGTGGCCTGCCTGGAAGAAAACGTGACGGATTACCGCACGGCCATTGAAGGCTCCACGGAGATACCGTTGCCCGATGACGGGTTTGCGGCGGTCGACCTGCAGTATGGACAGAAGGTGTCCCTCTACGGCCAGCAGTACAGCCGGATCTATATCGGGAGCAACGGCTACATCACTTTTGATGCGGGAGACACCACCAGTTCGGTAAGCCTGGATAATCATTTCAGCCAGCCGCGGGTATCGGGGTTGTTCTACAACCTGAAACCCGACCAGGGGGGGAAGGTGTACTTCAAGCAGTTACCCAACCGCGCGGTGATTACCTACGACAACGTGCGGGTGGGGCTGATCCAAGGCCAGAAGGTCGACGTGCAGGTGGAGTTGTTCTACGACGGCCGGATCGTCATCACCTGGAAGTACCTGGATCCGACGGTGTTCGGCCTGGTGGGGCTTTCCCGGGGCGGAGGCAAGCCGTCGGACTTCGTGATGAGCCGGTTCGTGAACTATCCGACCTGCCTGTCCGGCATCGCGCCGGAGGCAGGTGTCCGGGTGAATTTCCAGCCACCGGAAGTACTGCTCAGCACGCCGCGGTGGCGGGTGGGCAGCAGTCCATGGATGCCATCCGGCACGGCCCTTTCGTTGCCCATCGGCACATGGGGCGTGACCTTCAACACCTTGCCGAATCTCTGGCAATCCCCCCAGCCGGTCATCGTGACGCTGAACACTCCGGACGTGTATGTTGACCTTGCGCCGGTGTGGGTGCGCGAACGGGGCACGGTGAATATCTATACGCAACCGTCCACGGCATCCTGGCGGCTGACCGGTCCGGACGGAGTGGATCAGACTGGAACCGGCAACGCGACGCTGGCCGGCATGCCCACGGGGAACTACACGCTGGAATGGTTGCCTCTGGCGACCTATGATCGGCCCGTGCCGGCCACGCTGACGCGGTTCCTGTACCCGAACATGTCGGTGATCTTCAATGGCGCCTATTCCCCGCGCATTGGTGAAGGGATCGCCCGGGTATCGGTTGTTCTGGTTCCCCAGTCCGCCCTGGACGCCGGTGGACAATGGCGGATCAATGGCGGACCCTGGCTCAACAGTGGCGAGGTTGTGGAAGTGCCTGACGGGAACAGTTCGCTCGCCTTCAAGGACCTCCCAGGATGGACCTCGCCGGTGCCCCAGACGCTGTTTTTTGAGCGCGACAAGACGACCACGCTGACGAGGGAATACATCCGTCACAAGGGGACGGTGATCGTGGACGTGGACCCGAACACGGCCCAGTGGGAACTGACTGACGGGGATGGTCATCTGATCACCGGCACGGGGGACCAGGTGTTGACGGGTGTTCCGGCCGGAACGATCAGTACGCGCTGGTTGCCCCTGGCCAGTTACACCGAGCCCACGCCCAATCCCACCGTGTTCATCCTGAACAACAACGCCACCTACCGGGTGACGGGCGCGTACGTTCCGGTGATCGGCGAAGGCGAAGGCATCGCGCGGGTGTTTCTGCATCCCGACGGCGCGGTGAACGCGGGCGCGCAGTGGCGGCTCCTGGGTGGCGAGTGGCGGTCGAGCGGCGGCATGCAGGCCGCGCCTGACGGCGAGCAGATTATCCGGTTCCGGGACATCGAGGGCTGGCAGACGCCCGCGGACATGACGGTAAATATCACCCGCGACATTATCAACGACTTCCACGCCACGTACGTACGCCTGTACGGTTCGCTCCAGGTGCAGGTCACGCCAGACACGGCCGCGTGGCTGGTGGTGGACGCGGATGGCAACGAGCACGCCGGCACGGGTGACGCCCTGTTGACCGGCATTCCCGCGGGCACGGCCCGGATCCAGTGGGGTGACCTGGAGGGATATGATCCGCCGGATCCGAATCCCGACGAGGTCGTGGTGCCGGCCCACGGTACGGCCACGGTTACGGGCGAATACCTGGAAGCGATCGTGACCGCCGACTTCGAGGCGTGGCCTCTCAGTGGTCCGGCCCCGCTCGAGGTTACCTTTACCGACCGGTCGACGTCCACCACCAAGTCCATCATCCAGTGGCGGTGGTATTTCGGCGACGGCAAGATGAGCGACGAGCAGAACCCGACCCACGTGTACCGCGAGCCGGGTACCTATACCGTGACGCTGCTGGTCAACACGATTGAAAAGAGTGATTCGGCCACGAAACGGCAATGGATTACCGTGACCGACGCGATACCGGTGGCGGGGCCTGCCGGGCTGGCGCTGGTTGCCCTTGCTCTTGCCCTGGCGGGGGCTTGGGGCGTCCGACGGTGTCGTCGAGCGTGACCGCGCGCGGCTGAAATCTCATGAAGCGTGCTTTCGTGAAGCGTCCTTTCCAGTGCCTTGGAAAGGACGGACACTCGCGGTCTCGATGAGCGTTCCAGTCAGTTCCCGTTCTTCTCGTAGAACAGCAGGACGGCGGAACGGGGTTCTGGCATGGTAATCAGGATTCCTTTTTCCATGAGTTCCCTGCCGGTTGCCCGCTGGACCTGTCCGTCGTCCGATGTGATGATCTGGTAGGGGGACTCGGGGTCCAGGCCCCGCAAAGGATAGCGGGCGGATTCGTAGGGACTGTTCGCCCGGCGGAAGACCTGGATCACGCCATCCCCGTGGTCGGGGCGATCCAGTTGCCAGGCCAACCACACGTCGTCAGTGGTGCCATAGGGGCTTATGGGATAGAAGTCGCCGAAATAATACGGAGCCACTTGCTGCCATTCCGCGATGAATCGACGGGCCTGATCGAAATCGAATCCCGCTTCCCGGATATCCCAGTTCACCACGAGGAAGGGCGCGAGGGTGCTGCGGAATCCATAGAGCGATTTTTCCCAGTTCACGCTGTCATGGTAGGGCAACCACAGGTCGAACCCCCAGGTCACGCTCTGATGCGCCTCGGGGATCTGTTCCAGGTCCGTTCGCAACAGGGGCACCGCGCGGCGCATGGTTTCCAGGTCGTTACGCCGCCCGCCGCTCGCGCAGGAATCTATCAGCATGCCGGGATGCCGCTGGCGTAACGCGTCGAAGTACCGCAGGTACCCTTCGACGTAACGGATTTCCGTGATACCCTGCCGGTCTTCCGGGTCATTGGCCCGCCAGTACGGCAAGGGATCGATATTGAAGTCGGACCGGTAGAAATCGATGCCTTCGTCGGTCAGCATCCTGTCCACGTGATCCGTGATCCATGCCTGGACTTCCGGATCATCCATTCTGAGCAGGCCACCGTTCCGGCCGCCATGAACCCATTCCGGGTGATTTTCGGCGATCCAGGACCCGGCGGCGACCCGCTCGACCTCGAACCAGACCAGCAGTTCGACTCCCTGGGCGTGGGCGTGGTCCGAAACCGCCCTGAGACCGCCGGGGAACCGTTTTCGGTCCACCTCCCACGTGCCGACCTTGGGCCATCCCCAGTCTCCGCCATCGTTCACGTACCATCCCGCGTCAATCCACCAGGTGGTCAGCGGCAGGTTTTCCCTCCGGCAGATATCCAGAAACGTGATTTCACCCTCCTGGGTGGTCTGGGAGTGGAAGGGCCAGAAGGTGGCCATGGCTAGTTTCGGACCGGGGGGCTTGCCGTGGTCGAGGGGGAAATTATGGGCGAACATCCAGCGTCGCCAGATGTTCTGCGCGCGCAGCCAGTCGCCCCGGTAAAACTGCAACGCGATCAGGGGCGCGCGGATTTCTTCGCCAGGGTGCAGGACGAGGTGGGTGAGTTCCTGGCCGGCCCTAACCCGCAGTCCGGTGTCCCCTTCCCGGGCGAAACGGGAGGCCCACTGTCCAGGCCAGCCGATCGCGATCAGCACGCCCGAACCGTTACCGAATTCCAGGTTGTAGTATGGCCACGCGCCATTGGTGGGGCGTCCGCCTTCAGGCGCGAAAGACAGGCTGGCGTCGGCCTTCAGCGTGGCCGTCATGGGGGCGAAACTGTCCATGGCGTACCGGTCGCCGAGGTGGTAACGCAGCAGGAATTCTCCTTCCGGTCCCCGCTGGAACAACGTGTCCAGCGCCTGAATCGATTCCAGCAGCGGCGTGTCCGCGGCTCCTTCATTCTTGAAATAGACTGTCCACTCCACCGTGGGATAGTCTTTCCACGCGATGCCCTCGCAACGGACGACCAGTCCCGTCTCTGGATCGCTGAACCGCAGGGTATGCCGCTCGCGCGCGTCGTCTACGGATGCCGTCTCGTACGCGCGGTTCCATCCGGCCAGCAGTCCGGCCGCCGGCTGTCCGTTCATGGTGAAAGACAGGAAGGGCTCTCCCGGGGTGTCCGGGGTACCGAAATGACGCGCGACCCAAGCGTCGCGGTCCGCGAATTCCTCCGGGATGGGGGTGACACCACTGATTCCCGCCACCAGCAGCGAAGCAATCCATAGCGTGGCCATGGCCATGTCCTCCGTTTTGGCGTGCCGCGCGGGTCATTATAGCACGACCAGCCCACACATCCGCATCGCTATAATCAGGTCCCGCTCCGTTTTGGCGTGCCGCGCGGGTCATGATAGCACGGACGCTCCAACGGGCCGGGGGCCCGGTCGCTTGGGGTTGCATGCTGGCCGGTAAATTCCGGACAATAGTCCTGCTCGCGAACGGGGAAGGCAGCACCATGATTCCGCAAGGCGGCACAGAGGTCGATTACGTTATCGTGCTCGCGTATTTCGTGGGGATTACCCTGTTCGGCGTGTATTTCGGCCGTTACGCCAAGGGCACTAGCGATTACTTTTTCGGGGGACAACGGTTCGCGTGGTGGCTTATCGGATTTTCGTCGATCGCGACGATGGTCGGCAGTTACAGTTTCGTCAAGTACAGCGAGGCCGGATTTTCCTATGGCCTGAGCAGTTCCCAGAGTTACCTGAACGACTGGTTCTGGATTCCCATCCTGCTGGTGGTCTGGCTGCCAATTCTGTATTATCGGCGGATTCAGTCGGTGCCCGAGTATTTCGACCTGCGTTTCGGTTCCGCGGCCCGCTTGGCCGCCACGGCGTTCATGCTGGTTTACCTGGTCGGCTACATCGGCGTGAACCTGCTGACTCTCGGCAAGGCCCTGCAACCCCTCATGGGCTGGAGCGTGATGACCGGGGCAGCGGTGACCTGCGTGTTCATCACCGCCTATGTCATGGCGGGGGGGCAGACATCGGTGATCATGACGGACCTGCTTCAGGGCGCGATTCTGCTGGTAGCCGGCCTTGCCCTGTTCGCGGCGGGCATCTGGCAGGCGGGGGGATTCGGTCCCTTCTGGGAAGCCCTGCCCCGGGGCCATCGTTTCCTCTTCTCCGAGTGGAATCGTCCGGACGCGTTCAGTTTCATCGGTATTTACGTTCAGGACGGCCTGGCCAATTCCGCCGCTTTCGTGCTGATGAACCAGGGCATGATCATGCGTTTCCTGGCGTTGCGGACCCTTCGCGACGCGCGGAAGATGGCCGTGCTGTGGATCCTAGTCCTGTCGCCGCTGGCGGCGGTGGCGGTCAGTGGCGCGGGATGGGTGGCCCGGGCCTTGGTAACGCAGGGACAGTTGTCCACCACGGCGGAACGGGCGTTTATCGACGCGGCGGAATTTCTCTGCGCGCCGGGTATCTTTGGCCTGGTGCTGGCCGCGTTGCTCGCCGCGCTCATGAGCACCGCCGACACGCTGATCAACGCGGTGGCCGCGGTAGCCATCAACGATATCTATCGTCCCTACCTGGCGCCCAACCGGGAAGACCGGCATTACCTGCTGGTGGCCCGGCTGGTGAGCCTTGGCGCGGCGGCCCTGGGCCTGGTGCTGGTGCCCGTGATGTCCCGGGGCACCATCTACCATGCCCACGCCATGTTTACCGCGGCGGTGACCCCGCCCATGGTAGTGGCGATCCTGCTGGGCATGTTCTGGACCCGTTACAACCAGCCCGCGGCCCTGGCCACGCTAGTTGGTGGCGGCCTGCTCAGCCTGGTCACGTTTATCCCCGGCGTGGATGGGATCCTGGTCGGGCCGTTTTCCTTCGGTATGGGCCCGGAAAGTTACGCGTTCACGCGGGCGCTGTTCGGGCTGGTGACGAGTGTGGCGATCGGCATGGCCGTCGCGCTCGCGACCCGGCCCCAGCCCATGGCGCGCCTGCTGGGTCTTGTAGCCGGCACCCAGCTGGACGCCCTGCGCCTGTACAAGGGAGGCGCTCCAAACCTGAACGAAGGCCAGATCGTTGAGGGAGTAGCCCGGGTGGATGCCGGGCTGGGCGAAGGATTCGTTGTGGCGCTGTCTCCCGTGGCTCGGGACCGGCTCCGCGCGCGCCCCGGTGACATGGTCTATGTGTGTGACGACCGGTGGTGGCTGGGCGGCCTGCGCAGTTTTCACGGCAGGGTGACGGACGCGGCCCCTGCCGGTGAGCGCGAAATCCGGATCACGCCGGAAGCGGCAGACTGGTCCGGTATCCGGGACAACAGCGCGGTATGGGTAGAAAAGATCTGCTGATGTCGCGTGAAACGAAGGGAGAAGGGTCATGGTTCAGCAAGGTAAAGGCGCGTGGTTCGCGTGGCTGTGCTGCCTGGTGCTGCTGGGGGGAAGTGCCGCGTTTGCCGCGGATCCGGTGATCATCCATGTCGCACCGGATGGTAACGACGCCTGGAGCGGATCGCTGGAACGTCCCACCGCGGATGGGTCGGATGGTCCCCTGGCAAGCCCGGCGGGAGCCCTGAACCGGTTACGGACCCTGCGCGCCTCCGGCATCGGCAGGGAAACGCCTGTTCGGGTCGTGTTCAGGGAGGGAAGGTATCCCCTTGTCGAGCCCGTGACGCTCACGCCGGAGGATTCCGGCGGTCCGGTCAGCCCGGTCATTTTCGAGGCCAATGACGACGCGGAAGTAATCTGGGACGGTGGCGTCCCGGTTACCGGATGGCGAGAAGAGGCGGACGGAACCTGGACCGCGCCCGTTCCGGAGGGATGCGGCGCGCCGGGTGTTCCCGTGAGCGCGCTGTGGATCAACGGGCAGCGGCGCGTGCCCGCCCGGATGCCCAACGCCCGCAACGCGCCGGGCGATTTTCCCCGGGACGTAGAACTATTTTTCATTGACGGCACGGTAACCGAGAAGGACAATGAGGGCAAGGAAGTGCCCAGTCACTCGGCGTTCCGGTATCACGAGGGGGACCTGAAAAACTGGGCAGGGCTGGGCGACGCTCGGCTGGTGGTCTATCACTCGTGGGAAACGTCGCTGTTCCGGGTGGCTTCGCTGGACGAGGGACAGCGAATCGTCACGTTCACCGGGCGCGCGCCGTGGTATTTTGGCCAGTGGGCCAGGAATCAATGGTATTTCGTGGAGAACCTGGATGAAGCCCTTGATCAGCCTGGAGAATGGGTGCACCGCACGCGCGAAGGTATCATCCGCTACAGGCCGCTTCCCGGTGAGCGGCCGGAAAACGTGGAAGCGGTAGTGCCGCGGGCCCGGCAACTGCTGGTGCTGCGGGGCGTTCCCGAGGCGGAACAATTCGTGGAGCACGCGCGCTTCAGGGGAATCACCTTCGCGCACACGGATTACCCGATCGGTCCGGAAGGCCACTCCGACAGCCAGGCGGCGCACTCCGTGAACGCGGCGGTGGAATGGACCGGCGCCCGGCACTGCGTCCTGGAACACTGCCGCGTAATCCACGCGAGCAACTATGGCGTGTGGTTCCGGCGCGGCTGTCAGCACAATCTCATGCGGCAATGCGAGGTATATGACCTTGGCGCGGGCGGCGCGCGGATCGGGGAATGCGGAAACCCGTCCACGGAGGCGGAAGCGGCCCAGTGGAACGAAATCGATAATTGTATTTTCATGGATGGCGGCCGGATTTTCCGGGGCGCGGTAGGCCTGTGGATCGGTCGGGCGTCTTATAACCGGCTTTCTCACAACGAGGTCGGGTGGTTCCGGTACACCGGTATATCCGTGGGCTGGTCCTGGGGGTACGACCCGTCTTCCGCCCACCACAACATGATCGAGTTTAACCACGTTCACCATATCGGCCAGGGCCAGTTGAACGACATGGGCGGCATCTACACCCTGGGCATATCACCCGGTACCATCGTGCGGAACAACTGCTTCCACGATGTCCGGTCCAACCCGAAACTCTACGGCGGCTGGGGGCTGTACACCGATGAAGGTAGCAGCGATATCCTGATGGAGAACAACATCGTCTACAACACCACTACCGGGGGGTTCCATCAGCACTACGGGAGGGAAAACCGCATCGTGAACAACATCCTGGCGTTTTCGGCCAACGAGCAGATCATCCGCACTCGACAGGAGGATCACGTGTCGTTCTATTTCCTGCGTAACATCGTGTATTACGACAATGGTCGTCTGCTGGGGTCGAACTGGAAAGACGACGCCAGGTTCGTGGTCGAGGGAAACATCTACTGGAACACCGCGGGCCCGGTCCGGTTTGGCGAGGATGACCTGGATGGATGGCGGGTCCGGGGACACGATTTCCGGGGCGCGGTAGTTGACCCGAAATTTACGGATCCCCCGCGCGGCGATTTTTCCCTGCCGGCAGATTCTCCGGTCATTGCCCTGGGGTTCCGGCCGATCGATCGGTCTCAAATCGGCCTGTACGGGGACGAGGACTGGACCGGGCGACCGGAAACGCTGGCGCGACAGTCAGGCCTGGATGCCCTGGTGCCCTAGCGGTCCAGGGTCATTTCCACTGAGGCCTCCGAGGCCAGGGTAACTTCCCGACGGATGATCCGGCAGTGGACGGGGTCCATGCCCAGCAGGTCGAGCACCTCGCGGGCCTTGGCCAGTCGTCCGTTCCGGGAACGGGTACGCAGGCGGATCGCGGTCCAGCCGTCCGGCGCGCCTTCTTCCACGTGGAGTTCATCGATCAGCGGTTTCAGGTCCAGGTTCACCGTGGCCCGGCCATTGGGTGCCGATCGATGTTTCACGGTCCGCGTGATCAACAGTTGTTCCCGATCCGCCAGGGCGTCAAGCCGTTGCCGCGCGTCGCCCGGTGGAACAGGAATGAGAAGGATGTAAGTAATCGCCAGGAGGTCCGCCATCAGCGATGGCGCGTCCAGGGGAACGGCGCGGGCCGAGTGTACCGAAAAACCGGCTGGCAACATGGCCGCCAGCGCGCGCCGGGCCGTTTCGGGATCCACGGCCCCTGTCAGTTCCACGTCCATGGGATCATCTTCAGCCTCTTCTCCCACGGGAGAAGCGAGGGCGAAGGTGACCTTTGGATGGGCGTGGAATCCCTGGGAATAGGCCAGGGGGAATCCCGCCCGGCGCAAGGCCCGGATCCATGCCGTGGCCGCTTCGAGGTGGCTGAGTAACCGTGTGGTTCCCACCCGTCCTACCCGGAACCGCAACCGGGCTTTTGAAGTGTCCACGTTCAGTCTTGCGGGCCCGTCGTGGTGCCCGCCGGGGGCCCCTTCCATTTCTTCCCGGCGGCCATTCCTGCTGCGGATGATCATGTTGCCGCAGGCCCTGGGCATCTCTTCAACCAGTCCACACCGGTTACACCGGCCCTTGCGGCAGTCGGGCTCAACGGTCAGGTTGAGCGCGCGCCGCCACTCTTCCGCGAGCCACGCCGGCTTGACCAGCGTGTCGATGTGATCCCACGGCAACCGCGCGCCGGGTTCCCGGGGTCCCAGGGCGGCCACGGTATTGTAGCCGGTCTGATCGATGGCACGGAGCCAGGGGTCCAGGCGCAGTTTTTCCTCCCAGGTTTCGTATCCCGCGCCCGCGCGCCACGCGGCCTCGATCAGGTTCCCGGCTTCGCGTCCCCCGCGGCTGATCAGGCCCTCGATGAACGACGCGGCCGGGTTGTGCCGACCGAAATGGATGGCCCGGTGCCGCCGCAGGCGCTCGAGCAGCAGGCCCTGTCGCCGTTCGGTTTCTTCCCGGGAAATCTGCGCCGCCCACTGGAATGGCGTGTGAGGCTTGGGCACGAACGTGGACACGCCAGTGCGCACCATGGCATCTCGCCGGATCCGGCGCCCGGCATCCAGCAGGCGGGCGCACAGGTCCGCGATGGCAATCACGTCGTCGTCCGTTTCGGTGGGCAGGCCGATCATGAAATAGGTTTTCACGTGACGCCATCCCCGACGGAACGCCTCTTCCGCCAGCCGGATCAGGTCCTCGTCCGGGATGTTCTTGTTGATGACGGCGCGTAGCCTTGGGCTGGCGGCTTCGGGCGCGAAGGTCAGGCCACTGCGCCGAACCCCCGCTACCAGGTCTGCCAGTTCCACGGAAAAAGAATCGAGACGGATTGAAGGCAGTGAGACGGAAGCCGTCCGTTGCCCGGCGGTTTCGACGGCCTGTTCCACCAGTATCCGGGCCCGTGAATAGTCACAAGTGGACAGGGACACCAGCGACACGCCTTCCAGTCCCGTGCGGTCGAGCACGGTGTTGATCGCGTCCGTGACGGTGCATACTTCCCGTTCCCGAACGGGCCGGGTAATCATCCCCGCCTGGCAGAAACGGCAACCCTGGGTGCATCCGCGCAGCACCTCGATGCCCGCGGTGTCATGAATCAGCTGGGTGAAGGGCACCACGGGTTTCGCCGGCAGGGGCGCGCGGTCCAGCGCGATGACCGTGCGTCGGCGGATTCTCGGTTCCGGGGCGGCCATCACGCGACCATCCACCGTTTCTACGGGATACCGGGCGGGAAGGTACAGGCCCGGGATGGAGGCCAGGGCGTCCAGTCGCCTGTTCCGGGACGCGCGTCCGAGCGACAGCAGGGCTTCGGCGATCTCGAGGATGGCCTCTTCTCCATCCCCGATGAGAAACGCGTCCACGAACGGCGCGAGAGGCTCGGGATTGACCGCGCAGGGACCGCCCGCGAGGACCAGGGGCGCGTAATCCGGCCGGTCCGCGGCGCGGACGGGCAACCCGGACAGGTCCAGCATCTCCAGAATGTTCACGTACGTCAATTCAGACTGGAGCGTGAAGCCGATGACATCGGCCGAGCCCACGGGATCCCGGGATTCCAGCAGGAACAGGGGCTGTCCCGTTTCCCGCAGGCGCGCGGAAAGATCCGGCGCGGGCAGACACACCCGTTCCGCCCAGATCTCTTCCCGCGCGTTCAGGATGGCGTAGAGAATCTGCAGGCCGAGGTTCCCCAGGCCCAGTTCGTAGAGATCGGGGAAGGCAAGGGCTACCCGCAACCGGATCCGCGCGGGATCCTTCACCACGGCGTTCCACTCGCCTCCCACGTATCGAGATGGTTTCTCAACCGTGGAGAGAATCCATTCCAGGGGATGATTCAAGGGAGGGTTCATTATTTTTCCGTATTGCTGGCTTGAACGATCCTATTCAAAACTGGTCCCACTGATAAAACATCACGGAGCCACCTCTACCTTTCGACAGGATCGGACGGAGTTCAGGATATCCGGGTACAGTGGAATAGGTCGCTGACGCTACCGGTATCATAACGCTCCCGCAAAACGGGGGCGTCCTCCCAAGGGGATATTTCCCGTCACATACGAGCCAAACCTGATTCCGTTTCGCGCGTTGGTTTCCTTGTCTGGTTGCTGTACCATCAACATACCCTCCCACCAACGGCAGGCGCAACACCCAGTCAATCAGTCCAATTCTTGGACTGATCATCTGGCATGAGAAGGGGCACAAAAACAATGACAATGAGTTATTCAGAACCGTTTGGCGGTTTTTTACTACGGGATGTCTGTCAGCGGAATGGAACATGAGGATCCAGTTCCGCCCGGTGGTTCAGATTTAAGGATGCGCGCTTTTCCAGTATAATCGGATCATGTTCCGGTTCTTCCATGGGGCAGGCGATAATTCCGATACGGGTGGATAACATAACGAAATGGCATTTACCAGTTGGCAATACTTCGGTTTTCTGGGCATTACGACGGTTGCTTGTTGGCTTCTAGCGAAACCTAAATTTCAGAATCTTTCCCTGCTGGGCGCCAGTGGCTACTTCTACTGGCAGTTCAGTCATGGGGCCACGGTCCTACTCGGAGTACTGATTATTATCACGTACGCGTGTGGACTGTACCTGCGGGAAGGACATGCTCGCCGGAAAGTTACCCTGCTGGCCGGTGTTCTTATTGTCCTGTTCGCATTGGGCTGGTTCAAATACGCCGACTTTCTGCTCTGGAACCTGAGTTGGGTGGGATCCCATCTTGGCATATCCATGCCTGATCGGGTTAGCCATGTGCTTCTGCCCGTCGGGATTTCTTTTTACGTTTTTCGGATGATCAGTTACCTTGTGGATGTATATCGTGGACAGATGCTGCCCCGAAAAAATCTGGTTGATTACGCGCTGTCCATCGCCTATTTCCCGATGCTGGTGGCAGGTCCCATTGAACGTCCCATAACCTTCCTTCCGCAGGTTGAACGGGAGAGACCATGGGATGTTGCGTGGCTGGGAATTGCGATTCCCCTGATGATACGGGGCATGCTGAAAAAACTGGTAATTGCCGACAATGTCGCCGTGTTTGCCGATAAGGTATTTATGCTGGATCATCCACCCCTGGTAATCCTGGCCGCGGGGGTCTTTGCCTACACGATTCAGATCTATGCGGACTTTTCAGGTTACACGGACATGGCCCGGGCAAGCGCGAAGCTGGTTGGTCCCAACCTGATGGAGAATTTTGACGCTCCCTACCTCTCCGTGTCTCCGTCGGCGTTCTGGCGGCGCTGGCATATATCGTTTTCTACCTGGATTCGCGATTATATTTACATTCCGCTGGGAGGATCCCGGCACGCGGGCGAATTCCGTAACTTCCTGGTTATTCTCCTGACCATGGGCATCAGCGGATTGTGGCATGGGGCAGCGTGGACTTACATCGCGTGGGGTATTTACTGGGGCCTGTTGATATACGGGTACCGTCGGCTGGGCATGGGAGGACACTGGAGTCCTTCAAGTTGGTATGGCAAAACACTGGCAACCGGACTGATGTTTTGTTTTACCGCTTTTGGCTGGTTGCTTTTTCGGGCCGAAAGCATGGGATGGGTCATCGGCGCGCTCACGCACGCGGGAATCCGGAGTGAGACCGCCACGGTTTTCGTGGCATTTATTTTCTCGCTGGTGTTGTTCTACAGCCTGTTTTTATGCGTGGACCGCGTGATCACGTCGAGGGCTAAACGTTATCCATTGCTCGAGTGGGTGTACTGTGCCCTGGTCCTGGTGGCTGTCACGATATTTGCCCCCGCGTCTCAGACGGATTTTGTGTATGTCCAGTTCTGATTTTCAGAAACGCTGTGAAGCGATCCTGTTATGTTTGGCCGTTTCCTTCCCGGTATTTTTAACGGGCATGCTATGGGTTCCCGGTCTTTTATTCGATGTGTCGATACAAAAACCAGCTGGTTCGGATGTCAAACCGGAAAGCACGGATTTATTGACCAGGCAAGACGTGATTTCCATGCTCAATGATCGGCCCGTAGACATGGTATTTCTGGGTAATTCCATAACGTACGCTTCCCTGGACCCGGAACTTTTCGAAAAAACCACCGGAATTCCCACGTTAATGATCGCGCAGGGCGGATCAGCTTCCGCGTTCTGGTACCTGGTGATCAAAAACGCCATATTGCAAGCCGAGAACAAACCGAAATTTCTGGCGATCATTTTCAGGGACGCGTACCTCACCTACCCGGAGTACCGGGCAACGGGGATTTATAAGCAACGGCATGACTTGATGAAACAAGGAGACGATCCCCTCTTCGAAAAGTTGACCACTCTCATCCATGCCAACCTCGCGCAACGCGTCTTACATCGGTATTTCCTGCTTTACCGGGAACGCGATACCGTTCGGCAACGCGTGGAAAACATCGTAAGGCATGGCGTTCAACAGGTTTTTCGACGGATGGAGGGTGACGTGAACCCGGAAGCGGCAATCCAAACCGTATTCAGCGAGAAGAACTATATTCCCGCCCTGGTATCTCGGATGCAACAGGCAGCGGAAGCCGAACCGGATTCCCGTTACTACGATTTCGCGCGTCAACTGCCCCGTTCGTTCCTGCCATATATGGTCAGCATGTGTCGGGAAAACAATATCCAGTTGTTGTTCATCCGGGCAAAACGCAGGATCGCGCTGGAGAGACCGCACGATCCGAAACCACTGAGTGACTACATGGAGGAATTGAAAAAATATCTGGAAGCCAATGGGGTGCTCTTTCTGGATTATAGCCAGGTGCCATGGTTGACCAGCGATCATTATGGGGCGGGAGATCATCTGAATCTAACTGGTAAGGCGTTGTTTACGCAGCACCTTGCCGCGGATATTCTCCCCCTGCTTCTTAAACGCAAGGCATCCGATGTTCAACCCACTGAACAGGAAAAGACATATTTCCCGATCCTGTTTCACTTTGATTTCGAGCCATCACAAGGGGACCTGTTTGAACAGATGCCATGGGAATGCAGCGGGACATTGCGGATGGTCACGCAACCGCAGCAGGTTTTCAGTGGATCGGGAGCCTTGTGGGTTCAGACGGACGCGTCTCCCTGGAGCGGAGTACGATTCGCCGTCAAAAAAGAGCGGAACGGCGAAAAACGCGTGATCCCCTATGTCATGTGTAAACCCAATCAGTCCTACGTGTGCTCCATGGAGATTAAAGTTTTAAGTAATGATCCCGTGCCGCTCGTGTTGCACATCGCGGGAGATGACACCTATAAACTGGCGAGCAGGCCATTCACCGCCACGTCGGAGTGGAGCTACGTGGTCTTACCTTTCACCACGCGCCCCAAGACCCGTTACCTCGGCATCGAACTGGTCAAGTACAAAGATTTTCCGTCACCCGTGGAAATCCTCGTGGACCACATGGTCATTCAGGCGGAGTAGCGTGGTCCGCGGCAGGCCGCGTTGTTTCGGCTTTTTCTCGACAATCGGGCATGGTGACGGCGCGGGTTATCGCGGCATTGTGCTGCTTGAGTCGTTCACTGAGGGTGTGAATGATGTTCAGCAACAGTTGCACCGATACCCTCTTGGTCAGCAGCGTCTGAAAGGTGGTCTCAGTGAGCACGAACAGCAGGGAATCTTCGATTGCCTTGGCGGTAGCACAGCGGGGTTCACGGTTCACGAGGGCCATCTCGCCGAACATATCCCCGGTCCGCAAGGTAGCGATCAGCGTGTTGCCATCGAAAATGCCCACCTTGCCGGCGAGGATGATGTACATCTGGCTGCCCGTGGTACCCTGGTAGAAAATCACCTCGTCCTTCAGGCTGCGGACGACCATGCCCTTCGAAAAAATTTTCTGGACGTCTTCGCGGGTCAGTCCCCGGAAGAGATCGACCCGGCGAATCATTTCATCGACCTTGGCAGTTGGCAGCATCGTGTGATTCTCCGACCTGGAAAACCATGCGGAACAACCGTTAACAACTATGAGCAGAAGTTTTATCGTCCGACGCACTACTATTATACCCGTATTCCCAGTGTTCCGTGGTTTCAGGGCCTTCGGTTTTTGGGGACGCGTTGGGGGATTGCTCCAGGTACCTTGACAGTCGTTGCCCGCCCAGTCATGAATCGTTACGCCTTTGCCATGGACACGCGGGCTGCATTATGGTAAGAGCGTAACCAGAGGATCTGGCCATGACCTGGGAACCACCCGCGCCGCTGTCCTGGAATTACTGCCGCACCTGCGGTGCCCCGCTGACCTGGCAGTGGGAGGGCGAACGGGAACGCCCGTATTGTGAGCGGTGTCGCCGTTTTTTCTACGACAATCCCGCTCCCGCCAGTTGCGTGATCGTACGCGATCCGGACCATCGGGTGCTGCTGGTGCGTCGCGCGGTCGAGCCCTGCCTGGGACGGTGGACCCTGCCGGGTGGCTTCATGGAACCAGGTGAAACCGCCGAAGAATGCGCCGCCCGGGAACTGTTCGAAGAGACGGGCGTCCGGGCGGAAACCCTCCGGCTGTTTGGCTCAGCCATGGGCCACAACGCGCTTTCGGGTCCGGTCGTCGTGTTCGGATGCGCGGTCCTGCGGTGGTCCGGCACACCCATTCCCGGCAGTGACGCCTCCGAAGTGGCCTTTTTTGGTACCGACGCTTTACCCGAAATTCCCTTCGAAGCCCATCGCCGGATGCTGGCACTGTGCGCGGCACTCGGCGTGTTTCCCCTGCCGGCGTAATCCCCGGAGGCAGGGGGGCTGAAGGACTCGGTTGCGCCGGACCCTCGCGAAGGGGGATACTATGCGCGGGGGGTATTCCATAACCCCCTTGTGGCCGGCGTGTTTTGCAGCAAGGAACTTGAAATGAGCAGAACCATGGAGCCCGGGAAAGAGGCGTACTTCGAGGGCCGGTACGTGCCCATCGAGGACGCGAAAATCAGCATCATGACCCACGCCTTCAACTATGGCACGGGGTTGTTCGAGGGGATACGGGGCTACTACAGCCGGGACGAAGACAACATCCTGGTGTTCCGGCTCAAGGAGCACGTGGACCGGATGGCCCGTAACGCCCGGTTGCTGTGCATGGATATTCCTGAAACCCCGGCGGATATCGAAAAGATCTGCCTCGAAGTGGTGCGACGCAGCGGCTTCCGGGAAGGCGTGTACATCCGTCCGATCATCTACAAGTCGGAGTGTTCCCTGGGTCCCACGGTGGTAGGCGTTCAAAGCCGTTTCTGCTGTTATGTCATCCGGCTGGGCGACTACTGTGACATCGACAATGGACTGGACGTGGCCGTTTCCTCGTGGCGGCGATTGTCGGACAACGCCATACCGAGCCGGGTGAAATCCACGGGCAGTTACATTAACTCTTCGCTGGCCGCCGCGGAGGCCAAGCAGGCGGGCTTCCACGAGGCCGTTTTCCTGCGCGAGAACGGCACGGTGGCCGAGGGCAGCGCGATGAACATGTTCATCGTGTACGGTGACACGCTGATCACCACGCCCCCCAA
Organism: Candidatus Hydrogenedentota bacterium; assembly: GCA_018056705.1. GTDB lineage: Bacteria > Hydrogenedentota > Hydrogenedentia > Hydrogenedentales > CAITNO01 > JAGPFE01. The sequence continues at coordinate 131,981 of JAGPFE010000002.1, forward strand.
CGCGGACATCCTGGTGGGCATTACCCGGAACACGGTCATGGAACTGGCCCGGGACGCGCTCGGCCTGAAAGTCATCGAACGGGACATCGCGCGCACTGAACTGTACGTGTGCGACGAAATCTTTTTCTGCGGCACGGGCGCGCAGGTGGCCCCGGTGCGCTCGGTGGATCGCCGGATTATCGGTAACGGTCAGCCGGGCCCGATCACCCGGCGGTTGCAGGAACTGTACTTCCAGGTGGTGCAGGGCAAGGTGGAACGCTATCGCCACTGGTGCACGCCGGTGTTCTGAGAACCGCGTATGACCGACCCAGAACGTTTACCCGCTTCAGAGTCGCAAGCGCCTGCCTCGTCTCCGGTTGCATCGTTGAGCTGGGGGGGACGGTTGGGCATGGTGCTGCGGCGTCCCGCGTTCTGGCTGAACTGGGTGGTTATTCTGCTGGCGACCTGCTGGATTCCCCTGCTGAAGGTCAAGGCGGTCATGGAGGGACCGGATGGCAAGGTGGTCAGCGAATCCGTGGTTTCCTACGCGCCCTGGCAGTCGGCGCGGGTGCTGCTGACGGTCGGGTGGTCCTGGATGCACGCGCGCAGCCTGGCCACGCACGCCGGAATTGCTTTCGTGGTGGCGCTGGTCGTGTGGCTGGCGCTGCAACCCGGGCGACGGAACGCCTGATGGATCACGACTTTTCTGGAGCGAGCCCATGACCCCTGAAACAGCCTGTCATGCCAGCGAGCGACTGGCCCGGGAACAGATCTGCGAGGCGGGACGTATCCTCTACGACCTGGGACTGGTGGCAGCCACCGACGGAAACCTGAGCGTACGGCTCGCGCCGGATCGCTTCCTGTGCACGCCCGGGGGGATCTCCAAGGGTTTCATGACGCCCAGGGACCTGGTGATCGTGGACGCGCGGGGCGAAAAAATAAGCGGTACCCGGAACCCCACGTCTGAAATTTTCACCCACCTCGCCGCGTTCGAAGAGCGACTGGACATCGTTGCCGTGGTCCACGCCCATCCTCCCGTGGCCACCGCGCTGACCATCGCGGGCCATGACATGACGGCGCCCGTGGTTCCCGAGGTTATCATGGGTCTCATGGCCATTCCCACCGCGGGATACGCCACCCCCGGCAGCCGGGAGGGCGCAGACGTGGTGCGTCCCTGGATTGGCCGGTACGACGCCCTGTTGCTGGACCGGCACGGGGCGATTACCGTGGGCGCCGATCCCCTCGAAGCCGCGATGAAGATGGACAAGGTAGAACACACGGCCCGCGTGCTGCACGCCGCGCTGACCGTGGGCCGGGTTCAACGGCTGACCCCGGAAGCCGTGCGTAAACTGGTGGACTTTTACGACAGCCACCATGCCCGTCCCTTCGGAGAATACCCGTTTCCAGGCCAATAAAAAAACGGGCGCGACAGGTTACCCCGCCGCGCCCGTGAAACCGTTCCCGGATGCCGGATATCACATGGCGTAGAAGCCGCCGTCCACCACCAGTTCCGCGCCGTTGCAGAAAGTCGATTCGTCTGACGCCAGGTACAGCGCGGCGTAGGCGATGTCCCGGGCGGTACCCAGTCGGCGCATGGGAATTTCCGCCGCGATAGCCTTTTTCCGTTCCTCGTTGAGATACGGGGCCTGAAGCGGCGTGTCGATCATGCCGGGATGAATGATGTTGGTGCGGATACCCATGGGGCCGAACTGCACCGCCAGCGACTTGGTGAGGGAGATGAGCGCGCCCTTGGCGCAGGTGTAGGAATCCTGGGCAAGGGTGAAACCCGCCAGGGCCGAAATAGATCCCACGAGGATGACCGACCCGCCACCATTCTTGATCAACCGCGGAATGCCGTGCTTGGTGAGGAAAAAGGCGCCTTTCAGGTTGATGGCCTGTATCCGGTCCCAGTTTTCCTCGGTCGTCTCGATGACCGACTTGTCAATGGTCTTATTCAGGACGCCCGCGTTGGCGTATAGGACGTCGATCTTTCCGAACCGGGCTTCCGTTTCTTCCACGCACCGCTGGACGTCGGCCTCCCGGGCCACGTCTCCTACCACGATCACCGATTCGCTTCCCGCGGCCGCCACGAGCCCCGCCGTTTCCCGCACGGCTGTTTCGTTGATATCGAACAGGCCCAGTTTCGCGCCGTGTTCCGCGAACAGTACGGCCGCTTCCCGGCCCATGCCCATGCCCGCGCCGGTAATAATGACCACCTTGTCCTTGAGACGCATATACCACTCCTTTTGATGTGTTGTGGGTAAACCGGAAAATCGGGATGATTATAGCACCGGTCGCTTCGTCGGATCCTTCCGGGCGGGGCGTGTCGGGCCGTCGTGGGTGCTGAATGAAATCGCGATTTGCTGTCGTGCCGGATCACGCGGATGGTTTCGGAGGGAGGGGGGGAGGATCGTTCAGTCACTTTTCTGGGACGGGGAAGAAAGATTTCTCCTCACTTCGTTCGTCGAAATGACAGATCACCCTGACGGTACCAACATACCGGAGTGGTGCCAAGGTTGCAAAAAGCGGTACCAACATACCTGGAGCGATGCCGCGCACGATGGCGATGACAACGCCCTTTGGTGAATGACCACACGCGACGCGACACCAAAGCGTTATGGCGAGAACAACGTACCGGGGTGGTACCAACGCGCCGTGGTGCCGCGTAACTGTATCGAAGGGGTACGCGGAGGAAAACGGCCGTTGAAATCGAAAAACACCCTGTCACGCGGTACTGCCTAGCGCGATCATTTCGAACGAGACGTTACCCTTTTCCCGTAGATCTGTCATTTCGAGCGCGGCGAGAAATCTTACTTCCTCCGGCCCTGCGCTTACTTAAAACGCGTACCTGCCGGAAAACTTTACCTGTCCAGGGGATTGTCGTGATAATGGATGACAAAGGCGATCACCCGGCGGAGCGCGCGCGACGCGGCAGGGAGCATCCGCCGAAAGCAGCGAGGGTACGATCCGATGATCAGCATGGACGTGATTATGCAGGCGGCCGTTGACCGCAACGCCTCGGATATTCATCTCAAGGTGCACAACCCGCCCATCCTCCGGATCGACGGGCGACTGATCCGTCTGCCGGAATACCCGGAATTGACCGATGACCTCCTGCGACAACTGTTGTCCGAAATCACCACGGACAAGGACCGGATCAAGTTCGAGAAACTGCTGGAACTGGATACCTCGGTCATGTACGGCAATATCGCGCGGTTCCGGGTGAATGTCTGCCTGGATGACGGCCATCCCCGCATCGTGATGCGGCTCATTCCCCTGCGGATCAAGACCGTGGAAGAACTGGGCCTGCCGCTGGTGCTTAAAAACCTGTGCAAACTGAAAAACGGCCTCGTGCTGTTTACCGGCCCCACGGGCAGCGGCAAATCAACGTCGCTGGCCGCCATGATCGACGAGATCAACCGGACCCGGCCCGACCATATCGTGACCGTGGAAGACCCCCTGGAGTTCATTCACGAGGACAAGATGGGGGTGGTCACCCACCGCGAGGTTGGCCATGATACCCTGTCCTTCGCGAACGCCCTCCGTGGCGCGTTGCGCCAGGACCCCGACGTGATCCTCATCGGCGAGATGCGCGACGTGGAGACGGTGCGAACCGCCATGGCTGCCGCGGAAACCGGTCACCTGGTCTTTTCCACGCTGCACACCGTGGATGCCGTGGAAACCCTGAACCGCATCATGGAGTTTTTCGAACCCCATCAGCATGTCCAGATCCGAAAACAACTGGCGGGTATTCTGCGATGCATCTGTTCGCAGCGGATCCTGCCGCTGGCCCAGGGAAAGGGCCGCGTGGTCGCCTGCGAAGTACTTATCGGCACGCGTACCGTGCGGGATTTCATGGAACAGGGCAAGCCGTTCCGCGAAATCGTGGGCCTGATCGAGGACGGCCGGGACCAGTGGGGCATGCAGACGTTCGACCAGGCCCTGTTCGACCTGTGGAAGTCGGGTAAGATCACCGCCGAAGTGGCCCTTCAGAACGCCTCGAGCGCCAAGGACCTGAAACTGCGGATGCAGGGCATGGCCGTCCGTTAACCGGGAGAATGGAAATGCGACTGGCGGCAGGGATCCGTCTGGTGGTCGTGCTGACCCTTGGGGTATCTGCCTGGAGCGACCCCGGGGCAAACCTGTTGCGGAATCCCGGGTTCGAGGAACTGGTCATGGGCCTGCCCGCCGCGTGGAAGGCCTTCGTGTATCCCGCGCCGGGCGCTTACGCCCGCATGGTTGAACCCGGCCACGGTGGCGCGCGCGCGGCCGCCTTGGTCATAGCCACCCCCTACCGGCGTGAACCGGACAATAACTGGAGTCAGCACGTGGCCGTGCCGGAAGGTGCCCGGCGCGTGAAGTTCGCGGGATGGGTCCGCGCGGAAGGCAACAGCGCCGACGCGTTTCTCTGGCTGCAGTGCTGGCAGCGGCGTCCCGCGCGGCTGCTGGCAGAAGCGAGAAGCCCAGCCCTTTCCCGGCGGAACGAATGGGTCTACGTGGAGGTTGCCATGGACGTGCCGGCGGGCACGGACTTCGCGATGGCGCGGCTGACCCTGCGGGGCGCTGGTGAAGGCTGGTTCGATGACCTTGAACTGACCGCCGAGTCTTCCTCATTGCCAGCCGAGAGTGCTCCCCCCGCGCCGGCACCTGGCGCTTCGGCCGGGTCCGGGACGCCGACCGGATCCCCCCAGGCCACCGACGCTGCCCGGGAAGCCACCACCGGTTTGGCGCCCTCCCCACAGGCGTCAACTCCTGAACCAGCGTCCACCGGCGACGCCGCCACGCCATCGCCTCTTCCCGCCACGTCCGCGCCGGTCGCGCCCGAGACGCCTTCCCGGGGCCAACCGGACACGACACCGCCGCCCACGTCGCCCAAGACCGCCGCGCCTGCCGCGGCACCACCGCCAGTGGCCGGAACGGCCGGAACGGCGGACAACGACGGGGCCGTTCTCCGGCAGACCGATTCGCTCGAGCAGACGCTAGGATTGTTACGCCAGGAAAACCGGCTGTTACTCGACGCGTTGTTGGCCCTGCGCGCCCAGCATGAGGCCGTCCAGCGGGACCTCGAATCGCTACGGCGGGAACTGGACGCGCTACGCGCCCAGGCGGGGCCGCGGGAGGCTGTCACGACGCGTCCGGAAGCGGAACCGGAGGCCATGCCTGGAGGTTCCGTGCCTCCCCTCGCGCCCCGGGGGTCCGCGTGGGACGACGTGAGCGTGCCGGTTCCCCAGACGGACCGGGATCCATCGTCCTGACCCCGGTCAGGGCTGACCCGGGGCCATCCTTCCGGAATTCAGGGCGAACACGGCCACGTCGTGATAACCACCGTGCAGGAAGAGGGCTTCCCGGAGGGCGCCCAAGCGGGTAAAGCCGATGGCTTCCAGGCACGCCGCCAGGCCTTCGTCCCACGGACCCACGGGAACCAGAATCCCGCGCACCGCCCGGTCCCGTAACGTGGCATCCAGCAGGTCCCGCAACCCCCGTCGGGTGCCGGAATGGGCGTAGTCCGCGGGGTTTCTAAGGTAGAGCAAGGCCCACAGCGTTGCGGGTAACCGGTGCGGCATCAGCCTTAACAGGCCGATAGGGCGATCATTTCCAGGTCGAATAAGGGCAAGTTCCATCAGCCACGGCCTGGGATGCAACGCGTCGTTTTCCCGGTCATGGCAGGTGGCCAGGAGTACCCCGGAATCCATCAAGGTAAAGCACGCCGCGGGATTCCATCGCTCCCACCGGGTCAGCATGGGCGCGTCGGCTTCCCTGATCGGCCGCGCGACCAGCAGCGCGCCGCGCGCCGCTCGGATCATCATGCGCCAGGGCGTGTGGTCTTTGCGTCGACCAAGGGCCCGGTGCAGGTCATTGAAGGGGATGCCCGCGGCGGACAGGGTATTAAACGCCGCGATGACATGCTCGATCACGTGGCGGCGGGCATCGCACCACGCGTTGTCGGGGAGATTCACCGAGCCGGTTCGCTGGTAGTGCGCGAAAGCCACGCCGCCGCCACACAGGCCGCGGGCCCAGCAGGTCAAGCAGGCTGGCGTGGTGGCCACGCCAAGGTCCGCGAACACGCAGGCCGCCTGGGTATCCCACTGGAACCGCTGTCGACCGAAGCCAATGTGTCCCAGCCGGCACGCGTCGCGCCCGAGAAACCATTCATCCGGGTAAATGGTCCCGCCCGCGTCGACCGCCAGGCGTTCCGTGCCCGCGGGATCGCCTCTCCAGACGGGTTCCCCGTTGTAAATGTGGCGAAACCAGGTCGCGAAGGGCTCGCACAGGTACAGGTCTCCCTTCAGCAGGTCGGCCGCGTAGTCTTCGGCGTTGCGGCGCGCGCTCTGGACGTATGGTTGCAGGGTACCAGGAGATAAGGACGCGGTGAGGGATCCGTCCCGCAGAATGACGCGACGGAAACCGGTTTTCCGCCAGTGACGCACCAGTCCGTCGAACGCCGGATCCACGGGTTGCAGGATGACAGAGCCGCGAATGGCATCGTTTTCCGATTCCCGGGATTCAAACCACGCGGCGACGCGTTCCGGGGAAAGCCTTCCGGGCCTTTCATCCAGCGCCATGGTGATCGTGTCCGGACCCGCGTCGGTTTCCAAGGACCATTGCCATGCGGCATTTCCTGGGTTACTCGCTGGATCCCCATGCTGGACGAGTCCCACGGTAAGGGTCTTTTCAGAGAGCTGGGCCGTTTTCCAGAGTTGGTTTAGGACGTCTTTCGACTCCCGCCATCGTTCCCGCGCGTCCGCGCCTGCCGGCAGGCTGAGCATGAGCCGTAAACTTCGGGCGACTCCTGATCGGCCAAGCAATAATTGACCGGAGAGCAGAACAAGATCTTGGAGAGGTTCTGGATCGGCGTCCATGGTCTCGGCTGGAGCCGATGATCGCGGGGGATCGGATGCTGTCCGCCCAAACAAGGATCTGAATCGTCCCCGTGCGGCAACTGGTGGCGCGTCGTCATGGCAGGGCCCCAGCCCCGGGGCGTTTTCCCGGGGATGGAGCACAATCGTGACTTCGGAGAGCCCTGGTGGGGGAGACTCGTACCGTCGGGCCAGGGCCTCCAGGGTCGTTTTCGGCCACAGGGAGCCGCCCGCGCGCAGCCACTCGATCTCGCTGATGACTTCTTCGATATCGCGCCGGGGAAAACGATCCCCAAGGCGGTGCATGGCTTCTTCGAAGGATTCGTCCGGGTACCGTTCAAAAACCGCCCACGAAACCTCGTCACACTCGAGGCAGAAACAGGTTTCGGGGTCGATGACGAAATGGCGGCCGTCGATCTCGAAGCGATGCAACCGGCGTGTCCGTTCTCCCGTCATGGCGGTTTCCTAGTAGGTTCCGAGGGTACCCTTGGTGCGGCTGTAATCTTCCATCCATCGGAATACCGCCAGGCCGACGAGGGTCCACATGGTACCGTTAAACACCAGCCAGTAGAAGCACGGATGCAGAAAGACGGAGTGGAATTGTCCTTCCCGGAGTTGTCCCTGGATCAGCACGTATTTCAGGCAGATAGCGGCATCGGTTACCGGCAGGAGGTGCAGCACGAGCCGCACCGGCAGGGGATTGTTCAGGATTTCTTCCCGGGCGAACACGGCCAGTCCGAAGAGCACCATGCGCAGGATCACGGCGACCTGGCCCACCTGCTTGAAAATGAGCACGAGTCCACCCACCATGAAACCGAAGCCGATGAGGTTGAAAAAGGTCAGGGCGAGCAGCACCAGCACGGGCAGGGTGTCCCAGTGCAGCACGCCACCCACGGTCCAGGTGACCAGGTAGACCATGAACCCCGAGGAAAGGATGCTGGTGATGGACGCGATGAAGGTCTGGGCGAGAAAGTTGGTAGTCAGTCCATAAGGGCTCAGGCAGAGCTGTTCCAGCACGCCCGTGGTGGCCATACCCTGAATCCCCTGGGTAAACATGCCCACCACGCCGAAAGCGTACATGCCGATGATGAATCCCAGGACGAAGTTAGTGGCGGCGGCCGGATCGTCCAGCCGGCTGAGGCCTTCCCGCACCATGGGACGACTGTAAATGAACCCGGCGATCAGCACCATGAGCATGCCGTACCCGATGATCAGGCCGGTGAGCGTGCGGAACCAGTAGCGGCGCATGACGATAAACGTCCGGATCAGTTCCGCTTTCATGACCAGAAAAAAGCCGCGCACCTCAGGGTTCTCCCGATTCGGTTGGCGTTTCGGTTTCTGGATCGGTTTCTTCCAGGGGTTCGCCGGTGATCCGCAGAAAAACGGTTTCCAGCGTTTCGCGCCGCTGGTTGAGGCCGATCAGGCGCAGGCCCGACGCGCGCAACCGTTCCACCACGCCGTACAGCGCCGCAGAACGGGCGGACTCGTCCGAGGTAAGGCGCACCACCAGCAGGCTGCCCTCGGCGCCTTTCTCCCACCAGGACTCCATCACCCCCGGAATCTCCCGGAAGGTTTCCGGGGAGACTTCACGGTCCACCCGGAATTCGAATACCCGGCCGCTGAACTGCTCGAGCAACTGGGGTGTAGGCATGCAGGCCGCCAGCCGCCCGCGGTTGATGATGCCCACCCGGTCGCAGAGTTCCTGGGCCACGTGCATGTCGTGAGTGGTTACCAGCACGGCACGGCCCTGTTCCCGGGTCATTTCCAGCAGTTTGTCCTTGATGGCGCGGCTGCTCTGCACGTCGAGCCCGGTAGTCGGTTCGTCGAGCAGCAGGACCTTTGGATCGGCGATCAGGGCAATGCATAGCGCCAGTTTCTGTTTCTGCCCGCGGGACAGGCGGCGGACCTGGACATTTTTCTTGTCCTGCAGGCCGATGAAATCCAGCAGGTCGTGCGCCCGCTGTCTGAGTTCCCGTCCCCGAACATTTTTCAGCGCCCCGTAATACAGCAGGTTTTCCAGGGGAGTCAGGGGCCACAAGCTTGTGCGGGTACCCTCGAGCACCACGCCCACCCGGCTGAGCACGTCCCGCCGCTGCCGTTCCGTGTCGAAACCGTCTACCAGTACCTTGCCCGAGTCCGGCCGCACCAGCGTTGAAATCATCTTGACCGTGGTGGTCTTTCCCGCGCCATTGGGTCCCAGCAACCCGAAAATTTCACCGGGCTCGATGGAAAAGGAAATATCCCGGGCCGCGACCACCTCGTTGCGTTTATAGAGCCGTCGACGGTGTGTTACTTCGTCCTGCTGCAACAGGTGATGGGTCCGGAAACGCTTATTGACGTTGATAAGTTCAACCAGTGCCATGGATGGCATCCACGGGATGATTCGCGACCTTATCGGGTTGCCCCGAATCCCCGCATTCCTCCTCCAGCCACGAACTTTCCAGGTTACGCGCGGCGTGCACGGCCGTCACCAGCGCGAGGCTGTCCGAGGCATGATACAGGACCCCCAGCAGCAGGGCAAAGCCCGCGAACTCGACCAGGCCCCGCGGCGTGTTCCGGAACAGGTGTTCGTGTACCGCCACGAAACAGGCCGCGGTAACCAGGATGCCCGGGACCGCGCCAATCCATGGATGCAGCACGGCGCGCTGGGCCGCTTCACGAAAAATCAGTTCCTCCGTGAAAGCCACCGCGAACGTCCGCAGCGTCAGGTCAAACCGCCCCGTCGCGAAACGCGCCAGCCGGATTGGACCGGACAAGACGTCGATGACGTCTTCAAGGTGGCCATGGGTGACCAGCAGTGACCCCGCGAAGATCAGGTGGCCCGCTATCAGGCCCAGCAACCATGGCGCCGGCGCGAAAAGGACCCGGGACAAGGCGCCTTCGTTCCAGGCGAACCACACCGCCAGGAAAAACAGGGGGGTCTGAATGGCCATACCGATCAGGTCTCGGCGCCCCCCAACGTTGGTACCATCCATCGCATAATCCTGACGGGCCCGCCAGGCCCGGACCAGGCCCCATCCCGCGGCAAACGCCAGCAGCACGATAAACGCTGGCCGGGTCACCGGTCCTGTTCTCCGGGGTCCGCCTCGGCCAGCAGGCGCTCCATCATCGCGCGCAGCGACATGCCCTCGGCGAAGCGCGCCCGTTCCCGCCGGACCCGGTCGAAATCCTCCTTGAGCAGGCCGTAGCCGTAAGCGTCTTCCAGTTTTCCGTCCCGGGGCACGTGGTTTTCGAAAACCAGTTCCCGCCGGGCTCCCGCCAGTTCAAACACCCGCCAGGAAGCCCGGTTGAACGCGTAGATGAACGCGGAGACCCGGTGCAGGTTCAGTTCATCGAAGCAGTATTCAAGGGCGCGGAATACGGCCGCGGCGGTAAGCCACCGATCCCGATGCCGCCGGTCCACGTACACATCCAGGGCGCAGGACCGGTTACGCCAGCTGATCTGCTGCAGGCTGATCATGCCGACGGGGCCAAGGGTTGGTGAATCGATCACAAGGTAGAGAGCGGGCGGCATGATTGCCCCGGCCTGCCGGCCCAGCATGCTGATGATCTTTTCCCGGACCTGGCGTGGCGACTGGGCCGGGTCCCCATACAGGAAATGGGTGAAATCCGGTTCGGACATCCAGGCCACCACCTGTTCGAGATCGTCCCGTTCAGCCCGGCGAAGATACATGTCCGTTTCATAGGGCATCGGACCAGTTCTCCCGTTTCAGCGTGAGGGTTTCCAGGTCGAACCACCGCCCCCGGGCATACAAAACCTGCCGCTGTATCCCGCAGGACTGGAATCCGGTGGACCGCGCGAGGGTCAGCCACGTGTCTTCCTCGTCCACCAGGCCTACCGCCAGCACCTTGTTGAGTCGCGCGCGGGTAAATGCCCGCTTCAGCAGGAACCGCAGCATCAGGCGCGCGGCTGTCGTCAGGTAGTCCGGGGCGTCCGGCAGGAGAAGGAAGATTTCCCCTGCCAGGTTTTCCAGGCTGCTTCCCCGGATGCCTCCAAATCCCATGATGGCCCCCGTGTCGCGAACCAGGGCAAACAACTGGCCCGATGTCCGGTCCTTTCCCGAAAGCATATCGGCCAGTTCATCCCGCGTGGCCATGACCGGTTCGCGCCGCTGGTCGAGCAGCGCTGAATAGAACCGCGGCGACCGGTAATAAAAAACCAGCCGACCCGCGTCATCCGGGTCGGCCAGACGTACCGACACTTCCGGGGCCAGCCGCACGGTCATGGGCTCACGTGTCCACCCCCGCCCCTAACAAAGGTATATCCACATGTTATCCGCCACGTTACGCGCCAGGAAAGGGGCATCAGAGCGCGTATTCGTTTTTCTTTTCGTAGCGGAAATCCATCCACGCCCGCCAGACGGCGTTCATGAAATTGGTAAAAGCGTCCGCTTTACGCAAACTGACCGGTTTGCAGTGTTTCATGTTCGGCCCTTCCATCAGTCAAGAGTTTACCCATTATTAAAGCACAATCCCCAAATAATTTCAAGCGTTTTGACGGGTTTTCTTCAGGAGGAGGATCCAGAACCGGATGATGCCGGCGGAAGGGGATTCTGGGGATTCTTGTTCTGAAAGAGGGGCACGGCCGCCTGGAGCACCTGGATCAGGAAGGTCAACTTCACTTCCGGGGCGATAGACGCCGCTACCCCCGGCATCCTGGAAAGGGAACGCATCCGTCGCATACCACGATCCTTATCCGCGCGACTCAGGTCGTCGTGGTGGTGGAAGTGCCATTACTGGCCGATGTTTTACTCTGGATGAACGGCAGGACCAGCGGTACGAGTACCTCGGTCAGGAACGCCAGCACGAAGCAGAACCGGGCCTGCAGTTCATCGGTCACGTTGGTGCACAGTCCCTGGCTCGAACCCGTCTGGGCCCGAACTGGAACGTTCACGCGATGAATATGTCTCATGGTCTTGATCCTCCCTCGGTTATCCACCGGACTGCCCGATGCCTTCCTTGGCCAGCCAGGCCGGTGCCAGTATATCCAGCAGTTGCATCAGCAACATCAGCAGTTGTCCCGTCGATGGGCTAGCCGCCCTCCGCGCTGTCAGTACCCGTAAACGACGGCGTTTCCCTTTTGTTTCACCTCGAGTCATGTCCGTCACTTACCAGTCTTCCACCGCCCGGGCCGATTCCTTTTGAATCACGAATTCGGCGACAACCCCCAGTAACTGACCAAGGAAAGTCAGCACGTCACCGATCAGCGAGAAAGACACACCATTCTGGGCCCTCACCGGACCTTTCGTCATGGGACGCGCGTGTTTCATAAGCATCTCCTGTCCGGAAAAACCGTCCCGCGGGGTTTTACCTGCTTAACGGCGCGAAAACTTAAGTCGTTGTCTCTTCCTTGCCACTGAGATAGGAGCCGATGACCTGTAGAATCTGGCTGATTACCTTGAGGATGGCTCCCGTGCCCAGATCCTGGGCCCGGGCCGGTCTCCGCGTCAGGCTGCGCGTGTGTTGCATGGCACGATTCTCCACCCCTGAAGCATATCACAACCGCTTTTAATTATACTGTCAACAGCATAAAAAGTTTCCGTTTGGGGAAAACGTTTGATCGTATACAACGGTTAACCCGAGCGAACGGAAGCGCGAAGACTAAACCTATCGGAAAATAAGTAATTGAACAAATGGCGCGTTTCTTTCCAGATAGGCTGAAACCGGGAGCGAAAGGACCGGTTCCTCCCTGGCTTTTTCCGGTAGCCCTTGCCGTGGTGCTCCGGGCCTGGAACCTGGATAGCCAGTCCGTCTGGTATGACGACTACAACTGCGCGGGATACCTGGGGTGCGAGCGTTTTGCTGATTATTTGGCCATCATCCGCCAGCAGAATCCCGAAGCGGTTCCCCTGTATTACGTGCTGGTTTATGGATGGGCCCGACTGCTTGGTTCAGCCGGGATCGTGGCCCGGTGGTTCTCCGTGGCGCTGCATGGGATGGCCGCTTGGACCCTGTTCCGGGCCGGCAAGGCGTTGTCGGGTGTTCGGGTGGGGCTCATCGCCGCGTTGTGGTTTGCCTGTTCACCATGGCAAGTCTGGCATGGTCAGTCCATACGGCCGTATCCGCTCGTGACCCTGCTGGCCTGCCTGGTGCTGTGGGGACTCATTGCCCGGATTCAAGGCGGGCATCGTGAGGTACTACCGGGCATTTGCGCGGTTGCCTCGCTGATCGTGCTGCCCTGGACACACCTGACCACCCTCGTGATGCTGCCGGCGATCGCAATCGGATGGGTTGCCGCCACGGGCATCGCGGCAAAGCCCCGGATACGAGAGGTCTTAATCGTTTCGGCGATCGCGGTGGTGTGCTGGCTTCCCCTGGTATACTGGGTACTTCACCTGCCCATGGTATCGGAACTCGCCTATTCCATGTACCACCCCCCGGACGCGCTGCGAAGCCTGTTTGCCGTGCTGGCTCCAGACGCGCCCCAGCGGATGGGCGAGGTGCTCGCGGGTTTTCCCGAGCGGTGGAACCAATGGCTGCCACAGATGGTGTTGATCCGGGACTGCCTGGAATGGCTGCTGGCGGTGACGGGATTCGCGGCCATCCTGGTCACCGGCGTCCTGGTATACCGGAAAACCACCCGACATGGGACCCCGGAAGCATGTGCCGCCCTGCGGATGGTCTGGATTATGGCGGTGCTGCCGCCGGTGCTACTGATTCTCCTGTCTTATGGCTGGCGTCCCTGTTTCATGCCGCGCTACCTGTCGGCGTCGGTGCCCGCGTTGTACCTGCTGATCGGCGTGACCCTGGCCGTGGTGCCCAGGCGATGGTTTCCGGCGGCGATCCTGCTTCCCGTGGTGCCACTGGCCCTGACCTGGATAACCTGCCTGGCTTCCGTGAGCCGGACCGACTGGATCAAAGTTGCGGAAACCCTGCGGAACGAGGTTCAGGATGGAGATCTTGTTCTTTCTGCTACCTCACTGGGCGCGCCGACCTTCGAATACCATCTCGCGGATCGGTACCGGCTTATGGTAGTGCCATCCGATCGGATATTCCAGGTGTTCCGGCATAAAAAAGAATTCTGCGGTCCTGGCTGGACTTATGACGCGCGACTGATGTCCAGGTCGATCCGGTTCGGTGCCGTCATTTCCCCCTTGCAGGCCATCGAGATGGCCGTGGTGAGCCTGGATCGGTATCCGAATTCCCGGGTCTGGCTGGCCTGGACAGAAGAACCATACGGCCCTCCTTTATTCGAACGGTTCGACGCGTGTATTCAGAACCAGTTTGCTGCCACGAAAACTTGGCGGTTTCGTGGGCAGTTTTCTTCGCGCCTGGTTTGCGTGGAACATTCCCTTAACGCGCCCCGCGATACATCGGCATGGGACGCGTGTGCCATCACCGCGGAAGATGCCCGAAAATTCTGGACGGATGCCGTGTATCCCGCTGAAAAGTCTCCTTCCGATGAGGTCGTGTCTATCCTGAGAAGAACCTTGCCGGGGCCCCTGCCTGCCGACGTGATTTCCCTGGTGGGAGAGTCCCTGCTGCTGGCGGCCCTGGGCTATGCCGAACCCGCCCGCACCCTGGCAGAGTCGGCAATGTCCAGGTCTCCTGACGGGCCGGAAGCAGCCATGGCCCTCGCCATGGTGGAGGCGCTGACCGGTGGAGACGAGGAAAGAGTGGACGCTTTACTGCGTCGGGTCTCCGTGCGATCGGCCTTTTTCGGGTTATATCGTCCAGCGGTGCTCGCGCGGTGTCGAGGGGACATGGAAGCCTTCGCGAGGGAAACGGCGCGCCTCGAGCGGATGGGGATTCCCTGGATGTTCTGACTCGATCCAGCGTTCCGGGGTTGTGGTCATGGTTGTGTTAAACTTTCGATGATTTTTTTGAGTTTTATTAACGGGATGCCATCGTGAAATTCATCGAAAAACCAGGTGTGTCGGACGTGCCCCTGATGAAGGCGCTGCTGGATGACGCGGCGGCAGAGGGACACGTGTTACGCCGGGAATCCCACGAAATATATGAGAACCTGAGGGATTTCCTGGTGTGCCGGGCGGACGGTGGCCGGGTGGCGGGCATGGTCGCCCTGCACATTGACGGCGCGGACCTTGCCGAGGTGCGATCCCTGGTGGTTGGGGCAGCATGGCAGGGACAGGGTATCGGCGCGATGCTGACCCGGGCGGCAGTGGATGAAGCCCGTCTTCTGGGTATTCGGCGGGTATACGCGCTGACCCGGATCCCCGCGTTCTTTTTGCGCATGGGGTTCTCGGAGATCGACCGACTGGACCTGCCCTCGAAGGTTTTCAAGGATTGCGCGCGGTGTCCCCTGCTGCCCCAGTGTGATGAAACCGCGGTGATTATCGAGGCCGCCCGGGCCCCATGGCTGGCGGTCGCGAGCGCGACGACGGAAGGAACGGCGGGATGAGCCTGGAAGGAACGCTTGGATTCCTGGGATTCGGCAACATGGGGTCGGCCATCGCGCGGGGATTGCTGGCCACGGGTACCGCCACGGCCGGGCAACTGGCCGCGTATGACCCTGATCCCGCGCGGCAGGCGGATGCCGCCGCCCTGGGATGCGCGACCTGTGCCGATGCCACGGAACTTGCCCGTCACGCGCGGACCCTGCTGGTAGCGGTGAAACCCCAGCAGTGGCGCGAAGCCTGTGTCGGTCCCGCCGCGGCGCTTGGTCCGGAGAGCCGGGTGATTTCCATCATGGCGGGGGTGCCTCTCCGCGCGCTTGAGACGGTGTTTGGCCATAACCGCGCGATCATCCGCGTGATGCCGAACACGCCTGCCCAGCGGCTCGCGGGCGCGGCGGCCCTCGCGCTGAACGCCGCGTGCGGGGACGCGGATCGGGAGGTTGCCCTGGGGATTTTTCAGGCGGTGGGAATCGCCGTGCTCGTGGAGGAAACCCAGCTGGACGCGGTAACCGCCCTGAGCGGGAGCGGTCCAGCCTATTTCTTTTACCTGTCCGAACTGCTGATCCGGGCGGGGATCGCGGAGGGGCTGGATCCCGAAACGGCCCGCCTGCTTGCCATCCACACCGCGCTCGGAGCGGGGAGGATGCTGGTGGAAACGGGGGAACCACCGGCCACGCTTCGGGAAAAAGTCACGTCAAAGGGCGGAACCACCTTCGCGGCCCTGGAAACCTTTCGCGCGGGTGGATTGGAAGATCTTGTGCTCCGGGCGGTGCGGGCGGCCGCGGAACGTTCCCGCGAATTGGGCGGCCAGGTGAAATAAGGAAACAGCCGGCGACGACGCCGGGAAAGCGAGGAGATGCCGACATGCGCAAAGACCGGCTGGTTTCGGAGATGCTGGGTGAAGGCGCCGGGTTGACGCCCAGCGACCTGATCAACGCCGATCTCCGCGCGGTACTCGTGGGCGGGTACGACCGGGTGGAAGTGGACCAGTTGCTGGAACGGGCCGCCGATGCCCTGGAGCGGGCCCTGCAGGAAAATCGTCGTCTCCAGAAGGAAACCGAAACGCTCCGGGAGCAACTGGTCCAGTACAAGGAAATGGAAACCACGTTGCGCAATGCCCTGATCAGTTCGCAGAAGATCAGCGAAACCATCGTCGCTTCCGCGAAATCTCAGGCCCAGGCGCTGTTGGAGGAAGCCCGGCTGGAACGCGCCCGGGCCCGCATGAAAAGCGAGGAACTTCCCGAAGCCCTGCAACAGGAGATTCGTGCCCTGACCGAAGCCCGTGACCGGTTGAGGGCGGATATTGCCCATATCATCCGCGTTCACGAGGCCCTGCTGGAGAAAATTCCCCGGGCGGAACGGGTGCTGGAAAAACCGGAGGAAGAAGCGCCTTCCCGCGCTCACTTCGTGTCCATCAGCGACGACGCCGAGGAAGCAAAGGCATCGCGTACGCCGTCCACCGTGACGCCAGGAGAACCCGGTTCCGGGGCAGAAACCGTTCCCGACGACGAAGAGGATTCCCCATTTGAAAAACTGGACTGACCCGTGGTTTCCGCTTGGCTTGTTCGGCCTGGTGCTCCTGTGTTACGTGTCTTCCGGCGCGGCGGATGACACCGGCGCGGACCGTTTTTTCAAGGCGTTTACCCAGAGCCGGGACCGCGTGATCGCCCTGGAGGCTCCCTTTACCCAGACGGTCATCACGCCGGACGAGACCATCGTGGCGCGGGGCACGCTGACCTACATTCGGCCCCGGCGAGTCATCTACCGCATGGATGACCCGGAACGGGTTACGCTGGTAGACGATACCCGGGGTTACGAATATGACGCCGAAATCCGCCAGGTCACGGTCTTCGACCTGGGCAACAATCCCCAGGCGGAAATCCTTTTCATGGGTTTCGTCGACACGCTGGACACGTTGCGGAAAGCCTACGACCTGGAAATATTCAGCGTGCCCGGCGAGCCCCGGGGTTCAAAAGGGCTGGAAATCCGCCCGAAGGCGGGCACGGAGGCCGAGTCGTATTTCGTCCGGGTACGGTTATACCTGCGCGACCAGGACTACCTGCCCTGGCGGATTCTCATCCGGAACGACGAGAACACCGAAACCCACATAGAGATCGGGGAGATTAACACGGCGTACCGGCCGGATCCCGCCGCCACCCAGATCCTGCTGCCCGAGGGAACCAAGGTCATTGAAAACGACCAGGTGATCGAAACGATCGGTCCCGGCGGCAAGCGGGTGCCCGACGCGTTGCTGTTGCCGCCGGACATCGCCGGAACATCCAGCGCCGCGGAATCCCGGCCGCCGATTGAAGCGCCCGGACCGGATGGGGTCGGTTCGCCCGCTTCCTCGGCGTCAAGCCTTCCCGGGACGTCAGGCGCGACGACGTCTCCGGCGCCCGCCGGCAATGAACCCACGCGCTCCGGAGATTCCGTGTCATCCGAACCGGCCGCGGGTCATCCGTCCGGGGACGCGACCGTCCGGCCGGAGTCCAACCCGCCCCGGCGGAATCCCAAGCAGGTGGGCGGTCCCAGGCGGAATACTTCATGAGAGACCTGCTCCCCGTTATCCTGGCATCCGCTTCGCCCCGGCGACGGGCGTTACTCGAAGCACTGGGTATGACCATCCGGGTCATGCCGAGTGACGCGACCGAGCATGACGAGGGAGGCGTACCAGCGGCGATTGTTGAAGCGAATGCCCGGGCCAAGCGTGACGCCGTCCTGTCCAGGATTACGGAACCCGCCCTGGTGATAGCCGCGGACACCCTGGTGTTTCTCGAGGAACGGCCGTTGAGCAAGCCCGTCGACCTCGACGACGCCCGGGCCATGCTGCGCCGGCTTTCCGGCAATACTCACCAGGTGGTGACGGGCCTGGCCGTGATCGATACCGCCACGGGAGCGTCCGCCGTGGGCAGCGAATCCACGTACGTGACGTTCAGGTCCCTGGCGGACGCGGAAATCGACTGTTTCGTCAAGGCAGTCCGTCCGCTGGATCGCGCGGGAGCCTACACGGTGGATGGCCCCGGCAGCCTGCTGGTTGCCCGGTACGATGGCTGTTATTACAACGTGCTCGGGCTGCCACTGGTCCGGCTCGACCGGATGTTGCGCGGGATAGGCCATAGTCTATTCGACTATGTGCGCCCGGAACACGCCCGGTTCCTGTGAGGGAACGTGTCAACTCAAGACGAAAGGAAAAGCCATTCATGCGACGCGTACCCCTGGCCATTCTGCTGTGGACACTTGCCGGTGGCGCGTGGCTTCTTCCTTCAGGATGGGCGCAGTCCCAGGATCCGGCATCATCGGATGGCCTGATCGTGGGGGCGATCCGCTGGGATGCCTGGCACGGACCGGCGTCGGAGGTCGGCCTGCTGGTGGAAAAGACGCTTGCCCCGGCCAGGTGGCATTACCGCCTGCCCTTCTACGGTCGGATCACGGGCGAAAACACCGTGGAAGCGCGGGGAAACACCCGGGAAATCATGGACCGGGAAATCGAGTACGCGCACCACGCGGGGCTTGACTACTGGGCCTTCGTGGTATATCCCGAAACCCATGCCCTGAGCGATGGGTTACGGTTGTACCTGTCCAGTCCGATCAAGGACCGGATCCATTTCTGCCTCATTCTGCAGGGAGGATGGGAAGGTCGGGGGGGACTGTCCGCCTGGCCGGAAAAAGCGCGGCGTTACACGGCACTGTTCCGGGATCCGATGTATCAGGCCGTCCTGAACGGCAGGCCGCTGGTTTTCCTCTACAGCGTGGACGACCTGGTGGGACCAGGTCGTTTTGAATCCTGGGAACAGGCCCGTGCGGCCATGGATAGCCTGCGGAACATGGCAAGGGATAGCGGCGCCGGAGAGCCGTACATTGTGGCCCAGGGATGGTCTCCCGAAACGCTCGCGCGCCAGGCGGACCTGCTTGGGCTGGACGCCATTGGCGCGTACGCGTCCAACGGGGGCGCGCGAGCGGCCCCCTATCGCGCGCTGGCCGATTACACGGAACGCTGGTGGGATGCCTTCGCGGCTACCCGCCGGGAAGTGATTCCCCTGGTCACGGCGGGGTGGGATATGCGCCCCCGGGTGGAAACACCGGTGCCCTGGGTGCGTGGCGGGGACATGGAGCAGTATTACGCGCCGCCCCTTCCAGGGGAACTGGCCGTTCACGCGCGGAACGCCCTGGTCTGGGTGAGGGATCATCCGGATGTCGCGCGGGCGCAGACCGTTCTGATGTACGCCTGGAACGAATTCGATGAGGGCGGGTGGATTTGTCCTACCTTGCGCGAAGGGACCGCCCGGCTGGACGCCCTGCGGGCCGTGCTTCGGCCGGAATCACGGACGGAAACGCCCAAGCCAGGTCACGGTCCCTGAGCCTCCCGGTTTCTGGGTCTACGCGCGGAACGGAGTATCCTCTCCCGGAGACTATTCCGACGCCAGGCCTTCCTCTCCGTTTCCCAGGGCCGGGTCCCCGTTTTTTTCCATCAGGTCGGCAAAATCCTCGTTGGCCCGGGGCAGCAAGTGCTTCGGCAGAAAGAAGAAATTGGCGATCATGGTCGGCACCACCGCGCTCGCGATGACGGCCGCCACCAGGAAAGAGTACTGTTCCCGGGTGACGATGTCGTGCGAGTAGCCATACAAGGCCGATATGGTACCGAAAGTCAACCCCGTAGACATCATCAGAGTGTAATACCAGCGCGGGTTCCGGTTCTTTTCGAAAAGGCCAACCACGGGATACAGGCCGAATATCTTGGAAACGACCTTACCGCCCAGCAGCACGAGAAACACCAGCGGAGCGGCTGCCAGGGCGGGCAGGGACACCAGCGATCCCGCCCGCAGGAAATAGAACGGTGTCAGCAGTCCGACCGTAAGCGTGCGCAGTCGGCGAATCCAGTGCGGATCGGCCACGGCGAATTCGGCCAGAACCATTCCCGCCACGTACGCGGGCAGCACGGCCTCGCTGCCCGACCAGACCGCCAGCGAGCCCAGCCCGAACAGGATGAACAGGATCCACTTGGTCCGTACCGCGGACGTGCCGTGGGCGTACCGGCGGGTGATCCATCGGCTGGTGAACGGTAACAGGGCGATCACCGCGGCCGACACCACGATAAAGGTAACGGTTCTGGCCGTGAATGGCGCGAAGATCAGCCCCAGGGCGATGACCGTGCCCAGGTCGTTCACGAAACACGCGCCCAGGATACCCTTGCCGAAGGACGTACGGTTCAGGCCGGTCTCGAGCATCACGGCGTAGACCACGGCCATGGAAGTGGTGGAAAGGGCTACCCCCGCCAGCAGGCTCGCGCGCGCGTCCCAGCCCAGCAGGTATCGCGACAGCAGCGCGCATCCCACGAATGGCGCGAAGAATCCCATCAGGCCCGCCGCCGATACTTCTTTCCACTTGCGGCGTAGCACCTCCGGCTCGAGTTCGGCTCCCGCGAGAAACGTGAGCACCACCGCGCCCGTGCTGGCCAGGAATCGCAGCCACGGTTCCCCCGATCCCAGGGCTTCCGTGTTGCCCCACCAGTGTTCCGCGACGAATCCCGCCGTGACCCCCACGCAGATTTCCATCAGCGCCACCGAGATCCTCAGTTGTTTCGCCAGGGCCGTGGCCACCACGGCCAGTCCCATCCACAGGGCCGCGATCGCGTACACCGAATCCAAATGCATGAGTCTTCCTTTCCATTCGCGGGGCGGAATAAAAAAAATCCCATCCCGCAATCGCGAGACAGGAGTCATCAGCCACATCGGCGGTTGTTGGGGGAACTCCATCCCCAGTTGATTGCTACGATTATATCACATTGTTAGAGGCCAGGGTAATGCCCAGATTTTAAGTGCAAAAGCGGGTGACACCCTGCTATCATACTAACAAAGTTATTCTAGTTTTATTTTTTAATTCCGAAAAGGATAGGTGGTGCGTCATTTAAAGATAGGCGGTCTGGACTCATATGAAAGGAAGACATGAAGGATCAGTGTTTTAAATCCGGGAAACTAGTTTTTTCAGTGGAGGGTACACATCCTGAAACTTACGCGGTACGGAGATGTTACCTTTCCATGCCTGCGGTAAGGGGACACCGGAGCGTGCATCTGTTCCGGTGGCGAAACCCAAAGATGGTAGCGTGGTTGACCAACGAATCCAGGGTCGCTGAGATTCGTTGGTCGTCGACGATATTTCTGGACATGGAAACGACCGGATTTGTTAGAGATGTAGATACGCTCGTATTTCTAGTAGGTATAGCGTATCTCGCGAAAGATTCAAAAACAAGCGATTACCGTTTGAGTATCCGCCAGTATTTTTCCCGGAATACCCTGGAAGTCGGTCCCATGCTAAGGGCCATATTTCGAAAGTTTGCCCGGCCGACCCTCATAGTCACATTCAGCGGTTCCAGGTTTGATCTGGACTTGTTGAAGGCCCACGCGATTCATCGTGAGGTGCCGTGGCCATGGGATGACGTGCCGGAATTGGATCTGGCTCGTTGTGCCAGGAAAATCTGGAAAACGGCGTTGAAACGGTGTAATTTGCGGACTCTTGAGCGGGAAGTGCTTGGATACCAGCGTAAAGTAGATCTTACCGGTTCTGAAATCCCGGAGAGATGGTCTGAGTTCGTACACAATAGAAATCCTGATGTGCTCGAACCCGTCATCTGGCACAACATTGAGGATCTGTTAAGCCTACCTACGTTACTTAGCGCCATGCTGGATGACCTGGCTACACCAAAAAATCTTGGTATAAAAGAAAAACTGGCCTTGGCCAGGCATGCTTTAAACATAGGAGATGAGCAAAGGACCCATCTTCTCCTGAAAAAAATCTTCCGGGAGGCGGTTGAGCCCGAAGACCGTGTCATGGCCTACAAGTTACAGCAGCGTGTCGCGCGTAAAAGAGGGGATATGGACGCTCTTCGTCTTTCCAGGGAGGCCATGTACCAGGAATTTCCACACCTGCGACGTGGAGCGCCTCCATCGTCAGGTGAAGATCCTACTTCCTGATTCCAGGGTGTTGCCCTCCGCTGTCTCCATGCCTTTCTTGCCAGAAGGATACCCCTGGTGGCAGGCATCCGGATGCGACGCGTGCTCCAAGGTAAGAGTTTTCCAGGGGCCGGGCAGGTCGTATTTTGCGATTCTTTTGGAAGGGGGACGCACGACTTCTTTCCGTATGTTTTTGAACGCGTTGTCTATGTTCGCAATATATACCAGTGGCCGGAGTTACTGCTGAAGGAGAAGCCAGATGTCGTAATCTGGGTCAATGTGGAGGTCGCACTTTTTCGGGGGGAAGTGGTGGAAGCCTGGGAAGAGCAAGCCGCCGCGGGCAAGAAT
>JAGPFE010000065.1 GCA_018056705.1 Candidatus Hydrogenedentota bacterium
TTCTTATTCTTATTCTTGTTCAGGAGGCGGGGCGGGGTATAACGATGGCACGATCAGTGGGAGTTACGCCACAGGTACCGTTACGTCTTCTTCTTCTTCTTATTCTTCTTATTCTTATTCTTATTCAGGAGGCGTGGCGGGGTATAACGAGGGCACGATCAGTGGGAGTTACGCCACGGGTACCGCTACTTCTTTTTCTTCTGATTCTTCTTATTCAGGAGGCGTGGCGGGGTATAACAGGGGCATGATCAGTGGGAGTTACGCCACGGGTACCGCTACTTCTTATTATTCTAATTCTTATTCAGGAGGCGTGGCGGGGTATAACGCGGGCACGATCAGTGGGAGTTACGCGGCGGGCAGGGTTATCGCGTCCAACCCGTATGACGAGGGCATTCGGACGGGTGGACTGGCCGGGGCAGGAAGTGGCGGGTTCACGAACTGCTACTGGGATATCGAGACCACCCGGCAGGCTTACGCGATTGGGGGTTCCCAGTCGCCGATCAGTGGGGCCAGCGGGTTGACGTCCGTGGCCATGCGGCAGCAGGCCAGTTTCGAGACCTGGAATTTCAGCACCGTATGGGGGATTCAGGAGGGCGCCAGTTATCCCTACCTGCGCTGGCAGGCCGGCTCGCAGACCATGGCTTCTTACGCGGGCCAGGCGCGGACCACCGCCCAGTCCACGCTGGCGTCGAATGGCTACACGGTTGGCGCGTTCACCCGCGTATGCGACCCAACCGCCCCGGCAGACACCGTGATCGGGCAGAGTCCGGCTCCCGGCATGCCTGTGTCCCCGGGTGAGACCGTGTACCTCGTCCTTTCCACGGGTCCGTGTGATGGGGATACCGGTGGTGGAGATACCGGCGGTGGAGATACCGGTGGTGGAGATACCGGCGGTGGAGATACCGGTGGTGGAGATACCGGCGGTGGAGATACCGGCGGTGGAGATACCGGCGGTGGGAGTACCACGCTTCCCGCGTGGGGAAGCTCGGCGCCAGCGCCGCGGCTGGTCATGACCATGCTGTACGATGGCTTTGAGGCGGTCGACCGCGACGGGAACGGCGCGCTGTCAGCGACAGAAGTGCTGACCGTGCTGCCTGCCATGAGCCGGGAAACCTTCCAGGCCATCGATCAGAATGGGGATAACACGTTGTCCAGGCAGGAAATCGAGTCATACCTTGGCCTCGGCGGGCCCTTCGGATGCGTCAGGCGGCTGTTTATCAAGGACCTGGTGACGGCGGCAGGGGGCGATTTCCTCCTGGCCGGCCTTGGGCTGGCCCTGCTCGGGGTCATGGGACGCCGCCGCGCCTGACGGATTCCACGCGGTTGATCCCGGCGGGCCCGGTTCCGTCCCTCGCTGGTGGCGGAGCCGGGCCCGTTGCCTGCCTGGTCGAAGCGGCGCGGGGGCGTCGCCGGTTGGGCCGTTCGCCGGGGATGTCACGGGGACGGGGTGAAAACGTATACTGTGGTACAGGAAGGCTAACCGGCTAGTCCAGGGAGAAACGGGCGATGCGCACACGACACCGGGCGTCGGGTTACGGGACCAGGATGAAATGGCTGGGATGGCTCTGCGCGCTGGCCATGGGGCCGGGCATGGCGGACGTGGTGGTTACCCTGGAGTCCGGGGTGGCAGCGACGCCGGGCGCGACGGCCGAGGTGTCCGTAAGCCTGGACTGGACCGACGACACGCCCCCCTCCACGCTGGTGCTGGGGGTGGGCTACGACCGGTCCCGGGTGACGCCGGACACGGCATGGTTCGAAATCATCGAGCGGGACCGGGCGGGACGGCCTGTCCGGGGAGATGATGGCGAGACCAGGACCCTCCGGACGCCCGCCGCGCCCGCGGCGGCCCTTTCCTCCGCCGGTAAGGGCATCGACTTCAACGTGATCGACCCGGTGGACGCGCCCGCCGGCGAAGGGGTGCTGCTGGTGGCCATTGCCGGGGGCAAGGAAGCCATTCCCCGGGGAGCGATGCTCACCCTGGCGTTCCGCGCCGCGGCCGACCTGTACGGCACGGCGACGCTCCGGGGGCTGGACACGGGACATCCCGCCTTTTACGGCACGGAACCGCCGCTGGTGTCGAGCGCGGCCGACGCCGCGGGCAACGCCCTGCCCGTGGTGGTGCAACAGGGCTCGCTGGTGGTGAACGGATGCGCGCCGGCGGCCGTTCCGGCCGATGTCCAGGCGACCACGGACCGGTCGGACGGGGTGCGGATCACCTGGACGCCCGTGACGGGCCTGGAATACCGGGTGTTCCGGCAATCCGCCGACGATCCATCCCCCCTGCCCCTGGGCACGGCGTGGACCCAGGAAGGCGCGTTTCTCGATGAAAGCGCGCCCCGGCCGGCGCGCGCGGGGGGATGCCTGAGCGCGACATTCACGCCGGTGACCTCGCGGTACTGGGTGGTGTCACGGGACCGGCTGACGCGGTGTCCGGCCCAGCCGTCGGGCGAAGGGGTGGAGGGATCCCGGGCGGGGGGTTCCCTCTTTTCGCTGTGGTTCGGCTGCTCGAAACGGCTGGTGACCCATGGCGTGGAACCACCGTTGGCCCTGACGGCGCCGGTCCTGCTGTTGCTGGCGCGACGTAAAAAAGGATAACCTGTTATCCGTTTTGATGGCTTCTAACCGGATCGCGACCCGAGGTATTCATGCGTCCCATCCTGTTTGAAATCGGCAACCTGACGTTTTTTTCCTACACGGCAACCTTTACCCTGGCGTTCGTGGTGGCGGCCCTGCTGGCGGACCGCCACAATCGCCGCCTGCCCCGGCCCTACCCGGTTACCACGATGGCGGGGATCTGGGCGTTCGTGGGAGGCACGGTAGGGGCGAAACTCTACTGGGTCATCCAGTACGGAACCTGGGAAGACTGGAAGTGGCTGTCGTTCCTGTTGAACGGGGGGATGGTGTTTCTGGGTGGATTGTTCGGGGGGATTTTCATGGTCGTGCTCTACCTGCGGTGGGTCGGGGCGCCGATCCTGCCGGTAGCCGACCTGGTGTCGCCCTATCTGGCCCTTGCCCACGGCATCGCGCGGATCGGCTGTTTCCTGAACGGATGCTGCTGGGGAAGCAGGACCAGCCTGCCGTGGGGCGTGTGCTATCCGCGGTCCGGGTGGGGTGCCTATCGCCAGCAACTGGACGCCGGGTTGCTATCTCCGGGCGCGAAGGTTTCCCTGCCGGTGCACCCGGTACAGTTGTACGAGACGGTTTTTCTTTGGGTGCTGTTTGGCCTGCTGTTGTGGGCGTATCCCCGGCGGAAGCGGCATGGGGACATCTTTCTCGGGTACCTCGTGCTGTATGGCCTGGGGAGGTTCCTGCTGGAAACCATGCGGGGAGACGAGCCCCGTCACGTGCTTGGCCTGACCGCCACGCAGTTCGTGTGCATGGCCATGGTGGCCGGGGGACTGGCCGCCCTGGCATGGTTGCCCCGAAAGCCGGCAGGGGACGCCGACCCGCCGGGAACGCCTGGGCTGGATACGTCACCGGCCATGAACACCGCGTCCCCGGGAACCGGGCCGGAGGCGGGGGAATAATACTTTAAGGGCATGGTTGCCGCGGGGACGGTGTTCCGGTAGGGGAACTTGGTTCCCTGGCGCCGCGCCGCGTGTATTATATTGTGCGGAAACGAGGACGGGACATGGAGAAACCGAACAACCCGGCAAGGGGCCGCCTGGTCCGCGCGTTGCTGGCGGCATTGCCGCCCGCGCTGGTGCTGTGGCTGGTCCTGGCGGGAGGTACCGCGCCGGCCGGCAATGGCAGTCGCCCCGACATGGCCGGGTTGCTGGACAAGGTGCTGGCGGAAGAAGTGCGGCCGGGAAGCATTCCGCTGAAACCGGTCTCCCCGGTGAACCGGGTTACCTTCCGCACCCGGTCAGGCAATGCCGCTTCCCCCTGCCTGACCGTGCCCGTCTCGGCGGAGCCGGTCAAGGGCGACCTGCCGGAACCGGCGTTTGTCTACCACGTGATCGGCCCGGTCTGGCAGACCCCCGCGCCTTACGCCGTGCCCTACTGGCAGGGACCGGACTCCGCCATGGTGGGACCGCTGACCATTACGGGGTACCAGGGAACGCTGAACGCGGGGCCGTTCGTCCCGCCGGTCGCGGAGACGGCGACCTTGCCCGTGCATACCCTGGCGGGATCCGCCCGGGCCGCCCGCGAAAACGGGGACTGGGTGGTCTGGGGCGACCTGGGTACCACGTCGCCCGAGGATGCCGTGACCGTGAACGTGGAAACCCTGGACGCGGCATGGGTGGACCCCGATGATAACGGGTTGCCCCGGGCCCTGTTTGAGACCGTGGGACCGGGGATCTGCTGGGCAGCCGTGACCCGGGGACAGGGCGGCGGATACCGGACGGTGTGCGCCCGGCGCGTCGAGGACGGATCCACGGACAAGGCCGACGGCGGCATGGTGACCCTCCAGCCCCGGGATAACATCACCGTGGTAGTGCCCGGCTTGAGCCTGCTGGCCGGCGCGGGCCTGGTGGACGCAGACGACGAAGTGATCGCCGTGGTCGAAGTGGCCGACGCGCCGGAGGACCTGATCGACGCCGTGACGGGATCGACCTACGCGGATGTGGCCGACTGGGCGGAGGCGGTGCGGCAAGCGATCCCGGGCACCCTGCCGGAAAACGCGCCTTACGTGCAGGTGACCCTGGTGTCCCGGAATCGGGGTGTGCTGGAAGACCTGGGATCGCTGTTCTGTTCTCTGGTCATCAGTGGATTGCGATTTCCCGCGGATGCCGCGGACGCGGGCGTTTCCGTCCAGGGGGTCAGCACCCTGCTGGACCAGGTGGAAGAGAACGGCAACGGCATTTTTACCAGTCATCCGGACCTGCCCCTGTGGCGGCTAGCCGACGCCCGGCCCACCGTGAGCCGGGACAATGGCGTGGTCCTCACCCGGGTAAACATGGCGGGGGCGTTCGTGCCGGTTATCTCGGCCCTTCGCGTAACCGCCTGCGTGCCGCCCGTGCTGCCGCCAGACCTGCCGGTCCCGGTCACGCTCCTGGGCCGGTTCCCGGTGACCGGGGGGGCCGATCCCGAGGCGGGTCTCACCCTCGCGGAGGCGGGCGATGCGCTGGAAGTGTTCTTCGCGGATGAAAACGGCACGGAGACCACGTGGATTCCCGCGGCCTTACGCGCGGTGAACACGCCGGCCGGAACGGTGGCCGTTACGCCTCCCGGCGCCGATGGGTATAACCTGCTGTTCATAACGTCCCCGGACCTTTCCGGGTTGCTCGGGGAGGCCGCGCAACGGCCCGTGTCGATCCTGGTCCGCTCGCGGAACAATCCGGGGGACGCGTACCTGTTCCGGGGCACCCAGGTTCGCGCGACGGCGACGCTCGAAACTACCACGTCGGGAGACGGGTCGGGGACGGTTTCCATCGTGGTCAGCCAGCCGGAGTATGGCCTGGAAAACGTGGTGGAACTGGGAGATTCGTCCGCCCTTGCCCTGGGGACAGGGACCTTCTGGGCCGGCGCGCGGGTGACGGCGACGGCCCGCCCGGACGACCGGTCCGCGCTGACGGGATGGCTCGTGAACGACGTGAATCGGGGGGATGGCACGGTCAACCCGTTGACCTTTACGCTCGGGGTGGGTGAAAACACCCTGGAAGCGCAGTTCCACCCGCTGGTAACGGACCGGTACCGGTTGAATCTGGATACCGTGTCCGGGGGCGTAGTCACGGTGACCCCCGCGCAACCGGCCACCGGGTATCCCGCGGGCACCAGCGTCAGCCTCGCGGCGATGCCTGGCGCGGGATACCGTTTCGTCCGGTGGACGGGTGACCTGGCAGGCGTGGCCGACCCGGCCCAGTCGCTGATCACGGTGATCATGAACGCCGACCGGACCGTCGGGGCGGTCATGATTCCCGAAACCAACCGGTACCTGCTGCTGGATGATCCCGGGCCCGGCGGAACGATATCCGCGGACCCGCCCCTGTCTGCCGCGGGGTACCTGCCCGGCGTGGCGGTGACCCTGGCCGCCACGGCGAACGGCCTGTACGTGTTCGACCGGTGGACCGGCGATGTGGACGACCCCCAGGCCAACCCGACCGTGGTGGTGATGGACGCGGACCGGCAGGTCGGCGCGCTGTTTCATCCACCGGTCCGGCTCGTCGTGACCTCGGGTACGGGGGGAACGGTCTCCGCGGAAACCGTGCCCTCCGGGGAGACGCCGGCCAAAAACGTGGACACGCTGTTTCCCCATGGCGCGACCGTTCGCCTGGTGGCCACGCCCGCGCCGCGTTACGTGTTCAGCCAATGGACGGGGCCCGGCGCGACGCTTCTGGCCGATCCAACCAGCCCCATCCAGGAGATCACGCTTTCCGGAGATGTGACGCTGGAAGCGACGTTCGAGTCGTCCTTCGACGTGGAAGCCGTGGAGCCGTCCTGGGCCTGGATTTTCGGTGGGGTAACCGCGACGATCCACGGCAAGGGACTTCGGGACGGCATGACCGCGATGTTCGACGGCGTGGCGGCCACCCTGTACAACGCCGCGCCGGATGGAACGTCGGCGGTGGTGGAGGTGCCGTCCTTCGCGGATCGGGCGCCCGGCCTGTCCTCGCTGACGGTGACCCTCCGCGTGCGGGACGGGGAAGCGGAAACGCCCGGCGGGGTTACCTTCACCTACCTGCGCTACCAGGCCTCTCCGACTGATGGAACGCTGGTCATGGCCTTCACGTTGCCGGACACCTCCGTGCCGGCCGTGGTGCCCCTGCTGGCCGAAAACGGCGATCTGGACACTGCCACGCTGGAAGTGCCGGCGTTGAACCTTGCCGGTCCCCTCCATGGCATTGTGCTGCTCCGGCGTATAGCTGCCGCGTCGGCCAAGGTTGACACGGCGGTTCCGTCCGGGTCTCTTGCCGGCAGCCTCATTGACGCGCCCGGCACCCTGGATGCCGGCGTACCGGGACTGTACGATTTCAGTGTCTACTTCTACCAGGCGTCCGGGGCCGAGCGTCCGTCGGTTGGCGGCAAGCCGACACTGGAAAGCGCGGACGCGACGGTGACGGCGGCCCTGTCGCGGGGAAGGACTCCCGACGGTACGCCCACGAGCGGCACGCCGTTGCGGATCACGTTACCGGCGGGACAGTCCAACCTGACATATGCCATCCTGCGGGCGGGATTGCGGACTTTTGGCGTGGTTTCCCGGTACGACTACCTGGCCGGAACGGAATCGCGCGAAGAACCGGTGTCACCGAGGTACGAATCGGTGGTGCTGAACGAGGAGATCAATCCCACGCCGGACCAGGTCAGTGCCGCGACCGCGCGTCCCGAGACGGTTACGGCCCGGGTATACGCGCCCGGCGGATTCCGCCTGGTTCAGGGGGCGCTGCTATCCGATCGCGCGGCGGGACTGGTCAAGATCGCCAAGGTGAACGGCCTGCCGGGTGCCACGCCCCGGGGACCGAAAGCGGGTGGAACGGTCCTGACGCTGCACGCGGCGGAAGGCGGCCTGGCGTACGTGGACCGGGTGGAACTGGTGGCCGCGGATGGCCGAAGGGTCACGGTGAATGAATCCCGGTTTATCACCAGGACGGGAACGGATGAATACGTGTTTGAATTCCGGGTACCCAGGGCCGGTTTCACGGGCGTTACGGACCTGTACGTGTACCTGGAGTCGGATCCGGGCCAGCCGGCGGTCGTGCTGCAACGGGCGTTCGAATACACCCCCAACCCGCTGGGGGCCATGCCGTTTTTCCTGCTGCTCCTGGCGCTGCTGTCGGTGGTTATCGGCCTGGCCTTTGGCCTGTAACCGTGGCTGCCACAAGCCGTCATTGAACGGTAACCGCGCGCGGGGGTGAGGCTTTGAGGCTATCGTGGCATGGCGCGTTCCATCGATCGGCCAACGCGGCTGCTCGGGAAGCCAGCGCAGGATGCCCTCGCGTGGAGCCGCTCCGGGTATCGGTATCGTCAGCCCCCAGGGCAATTCAGCGGATGGTTTCGCGGAGACGTTGTCCCCGCAACCCGGGCATGGTCTTGTAACGTTTTTTCCACTGCTGGTCCGTGGGTGTTGCCATGTTGTCCCTGATCAGCACGTGGGCGTCGCTTTTGCCCTTGATCACGCGGAGTTTGCCGATCGTGAAGTTCTCGGAGAATAACACCCGGAAAGCCCGTGGCCCGATTTCCAGTTGCGGCCGGTTTTCCATGAACTCGCAACCCCGGATCATGACCGAGCCACCAAGGGCCCGGATGGCCGGGAATTCCCTGCCTGCGTCGGGCGAATCTTTCGGCGCGCGGCTCCACTCCTGGAACGTGCAGTCGCCAAAGCCGACCATGCCGGTTCCATCGATATCCGCGATCCGCCGGCAGGGTCCCCAGAACGCGCAATTGACCAGCCGTAGCGTGCCGCTGTGGTGCCGGGACACCCGAATCATCACCGGGTCTTCCCCGTTGAACGAGGTGAATTCGCCATTGGTGATCAGCACGCCCATGGGCGCGGCCTGGTCCACCAGCACGGCCGTGTTACAGTCGTCCGCGCCAATGCCCAGAAAGTTGCCGTTGCACGCGCCTTGTTCCGTTTCGATGAAGTGGTAGCCCACGTGGTACCCGTAACAGAAGGTGTTCAGCACGTAGTGCCAGTCGGTCCGGCCAAACACGAAGGCCTCGCCGTGTTCCATCTGCCACGCGTAAACCGGCGTTCTGAAGGACCACCAGGGGTTCCAGTGCACGTTTTCAATCCGGCCGATGTCGAATACCTTGTCCACGTAGATGCCCAGGCGAATGGGCTGGCCATGAATGTTCCGGATCAGGACTCGCTGATTCTCCGATGCGTCGATGGCCTTGAAGGGATTGAGCAGTTGCATGTCCAGCAGGGCGCAGTTGTTGCCACGCATCATCACGGTCCATGGATAAGGCGTGGGCTCTTGTGCCTGGGGATCCTGTTCCGGGTAGTGCACCGTGAAGCCCTGTACCGTGGCGTTATCCCGCAGCAGCAGGAAGGGGGCGCCTTCCTCGGATCCCGCCCCGCCGCGGGGTTCGAGCACGCTGCCGAAGACGGGTGGTTCTTTCTGCCCAACGTCCCGGATACCGGCGTGGGCCGGACTGTAGGCAAAGGTGCCCCGGAGCGTTACGTTCGATGGAATTTCCAGTGACCCGTCGAACCGGTAGCGTCCCGTGGGTACTTCCACCGCGCCCCCGCCCAGGGCGGCCACGTCGTTCAATGCCCGCTGAAAGGCTTCCGTGCAGTCCCGCGATCCGTCCAGGGTGACCCCGTAGTCCATCACGTTCCGGATGGCGGGAACGCCACTGGTCATGGGCGGGTCCGCCGTTGCCAGTCCCGCCACTGCCAGCCATATCACGCCCATCATACCGGTATACCGCATGGCCTGTTCTCCTCCTGGTCGAAGACCTGAATCCGTTACGTTACTTTACCAGACCATTCGGGCGTGATGTCGGTTTGGATTTATGGTCAGCGCGGGATCAGAATATGGCGACCAGGTGAACGACCATCCCAATCTCCGGAGCCCCGTGTATGTCTCTTTTATCCGCCCTGCTGCTCGCGCTCATCGAGGGGATCACCGAGTTTCTGCCGGTCAGCAGTACCGGGCACATGATTCTGGCTGCCGCGTGGTTGCCCCCGGGCGATCCCGGGTTCACCAATGCCTTCCTGGTGATCGTTCAACTGCCGGCCATTTTCGCGGTCGTCCTGTATTTCCGCCGCCAGTTATGGCCATTCCAGGGGATGTCATGGCATCCCGCCCCGGGAGCCGTTGCCCTGTGGGCCCGGGTGATGACCGCCTTTTTGCCCGCTGCCGTGCTGGGGGTACTGCTGGACGACCTGATCGATCGTTACCTGTTCCGGCCAGGCGTGGTGGCCGCTGCCCTGTTCGTGGGTGGCGTCATACTGATTGTCCTGGAGAAGAAGCCCCGAAAGGTCCGGTTTACCGACCCCGCGGCCCTGCCATTCCGGACGGTTCTCGCCGTGGGCCTGTTTCAGTGCCTGGCCATGATTCCCGGCACGTCCCGGTCCGCCGCCACCATCATCGGGGCGATGGTTCTGGGCGTGAACCGGGCCGCGGCGGCGGAATTTTCTTTTTTTCTGGCGATACCCACCCTGGCCGGGGCTGCCGGGCTCAAGACCCTCAAGGCGGGGTTGCAATTCACTCCCGCGCAATGGGGCCTGCTGGTCATCGGTTGCGCGCTGTCCTTCCTGACGGCCTACGGGGTGGTGGCCGTGTTCATGAACTACATCCGCCGGTACACGTTTATACCCTTCGCGTGGTACCGGATCCTGCTGGCGGCGGTCGTCGTCCTGGCCCTGGTATGGTTCGGCTGATACGGGCGGACTAGCCGTTCCACCCCCGGGAACGGAGCGCTTCTTCCAGCGCCGCGAGGGGCAGCCCCCCCTGGTCCCGGGAGGACAGTATCGGATCCCTCACTGGCCACGGAATCGCCAGCGCCGGGTCATCCCAGCGCAGCACAAACTCATCTTCCGGGTAATAGTACTCCGTGCACTTGTACTCCAGTTGCGCCCGGTCCGACAGCACGCAGAATCCATGGGCGAAACCGGGGGGGATGTAAAACTGCAGAAAATTGTCCGCCGTAAGCGTCAGGCCGTAATGCCGGCCGTAGGTAGGCGATCCCGGCCGCAGGTCCACCGCCACGTCCCAGATTTCTCCCTCGATGACCCGCACCAGTTTCCCCTGGGCCCGGGGAAACTGGCCATGCAGGCCCCGCAACACCCCCCGGGCGGAACACGAGTGATTGTCCTGCACGAACCGTTCCGGTAATCCCGCGTCGGCATACCGGCGTGCCTGGTATGACTCCAGGAAAAACCCCCGGTCATCCCGCCAGACTTTCGGCTGAATAACCAGCAAGCCTTCAATTGGTGTACCGCGTACTTCCATGAGATGCTGTCCCGATCTGTCCGGAAATTGTAAATGAAAAGCGGGCCGGAAGCCGAAACTGCCGACCCGCCAGCGAAGGTCTCAAGACCGCTCAGGGGTGTTGGTGATCATGCCCCCCATGGGTAGCCTCGTGCACCACTAGGCCTCCGCCGTTGACAGGGAACTTGTTCCCCGTGTTGGGTTCCGAGGCCGTGGGCACGTACCGCAGGAATTCCACGTGACCGTCCATGAACAGCACGTTGCAACCTCCCGGCACGTGATTGAAGTGACTCGCTTCTTCACCGAGGGCGTCCCACATCACCGCCACGTCGGACTGGGCCTGGTTGGCCGCGGCTGGGTTATTGATGTCGGTGATGAGGAACCGCTCGATACCCTCGCGTAACCGGTACACGGTCAGGCTGGGAGATGCCGCCGTAAGCGGCACCATCAGTTGCCAGTCCTCGTGGGCCCTGCGTGGATCGGCCTCCAGCTGGTGAATTAACCCGTCGGGTTCCTCCATCACGTTCACGTCAAAATTCCCGATCGCCTCGGCTGAACTCAGCAGGGTGGAACTCAGAGCCCAACCAAAGTAAATGTAAGGGTGGTCGTAAATCTCGCAGGGCTCCACCACGCCGTTGTTGGCCGTGGGCAAATGGCCCTCCTCAAAGGCCTCTTGCCAGTTGGTGGAAGGATTGTTGCCCTGGTCCCATACTTTTTCCGGGGTATCGGCAAACGACGCGCTTGGGCAGATCAGCACGTTCAGGTCATTCAGGTACTCCGGATACATGGTTACGACGTCCGGGGTGGCCGCGAAAGCCGCCGTGGGCGTGCCGTCGCAGTTCGTCGCCTTGACCGGCGGAAACGCGCCCTTCGCCTCGTTGGCGTACATCTTGAAAACCAGGCCCAGTTGTTTCAGGTTATTCTGGCAGGACGCGCGACGGGCCGACTCCCGGGCCCGTGCCAGCGCCGGCAGCAGGATCGCCGCCAGGATGCCGATGATGGCAATCACCACTAGCAGTTCAATCAGGGTGAAACCGCGACGCGTGGTCGCGGGCAGACGCCTGAACCTCTTGAAATACCAATACATGTGAAATACTCCTTCTGATGTCTTGGACATGAAAACCTGTTGCTGGAAAATCTGCTCGTTCAGGGGAAACGAGAACACGCGCGCACCTCAACCGGGAACTGCCCGGCGAGGGAAAACGGCATGGACCGGATTTAGGGGATGACGGTCCTCAACCGGTAGGAGGGGCGCGCTTGTTGTCCGGCGTGAAGGCGTGTCCGGGCGGCGGGATTTCCGGGGTTGTCTCCGGAAGGTCGGAGGACACTTCCGGAGCCGGAAGATCCACGAAGGCGGCAGAGTCCGCTACGGCCACCCCCGCAAGAAACACGGGACATTCCGGATGGTGATGACGGTCGCAGGGCTCCGGGCCATGGTGGTGGAAGGCCGTTGCCCACGACACCATAACCAGGGTAATCCCCGCGCAGAGCAGGATCCCCGCGCGACGGAACTCCTGCCGCTTTAACCGACAGACTGCCGTGGCCAGCCTTGCTGACATCCGGTTTCTCCACCCGATAATGATAATAGTTTATCACTATTGTTGGAATAATTTCAAGGATGATGGGCTTTTTACCAATCTTTGCGCCAGCCAGGCCCGGCCTGGGCTTCACGATTGTTATCCCAAGGCCCCGGAATGGCATTATATTTTCAGGTGGAATGTCCTGAACGCGTGGAGATGGTCCAGTGGCAACGTTCGAGTATCACGCCATACGGGCGGAAGGCGATAAGGACACGGAAAAGTCCTTCGTCGGCGGGATCGTGGTGGCGAAAGACCGGGAAGAGGCCAAGGATAAACTCCGGCGGCGGGGGTTGAAAGCCACCATGCTGAAACGCGCCCGGGGCCTGATGGCCGTAATCAAGTGGTTCGACGCGGATATCCGCTGAAGGGGATCCGTCACGGCGTGGCTGGCGGGGTCAGGGGGGGAGCGAGTCCCAGCGACGCGAGGAAGCGGGAATACGAAATGGCAGCCGCGGGGGCCCAGGGGGGAAGGGCCGGTAGCCCGCGAGCCAGTTCTCCCGCCAGGCGCAGGATGGCGTCGCCGGTTTCCGCCTGCCCGGTTTCCCGCAATACCTGTCCGCCAAGGACCAAGATTTCCGGCCAGGCGTTTACGTTACTCCTGGCAACCGTTTCCAGAAAGAGCAGGGCTTCGTCGGGATGTCCAAGGGCCCGGGCCGCGCGGGCCTGGCCGAAGTGGGCGGCGTCACGGGCGGCCGTCAGCAGGGGCCACGCCAAGGGCGGTTTATCCCGAATGTCCGGGTGAGAAAACCATCCCGGCGTGGTCGCAAGCAACCGGTCCATGCCCACACGGCGTACTGCCGCGGTTGCCGGTGAATCCTCCACGCCGGTAGACTCGTCCAGCAGCATGAGCACGGCCAGCCGCCACGCGGCATCGGACCATCCCGAACGGGCCGCTTCGTAACGCCCCTGCTGTTCCGCGGTCCAGGCGACACGGAAGGAACGCGTAATGGTGTCGGATTCCCGGGCTATCCAGTCAAACCGGAATATGTTCAGCATCAGCCCGCAGGACAGGCCCGCCACAAGGAGATAAGCTCCTGTCTTGAAAATGAGTCCCGGGACCGGCGGAGGTGACAGCCTGTCCCTCTGCGGCCGCGCCGCGTCCCGCGTGAATCCGAAAAACAGGAGCGCCCCGGGAAACAGGAACAGCGCCGGAGCCACGGGCAGGAGCAGCATGGCCGGGAATAGTGCCAGAAGCGCGTCGCGCGCGGCCCGCGCCCACCCTCGATCCATGATCTGGCGAGATCGCCGGAACAGCATGAGCCACAGCCACGCGTGCGCGGTCAGGCCGACCAGTCCCAGTTCCATCGCGACGACAGGTGGCCAGGACGGACTCCGTAACGGAAACGACCAGGGATCATCCGGGCGAAGCATGGTAACCGCCATGCCGGGACCCAGCCCAAGCCATCCAGCGTCGGTGAGAAGCGCCCTCATGTCCCGCACCCACGTGGCCACGTCCCGAACGGAGGATGCCAGCGTGTCCATCTGGCATACCGTGGCGAAGAGCGTGATTCCCGCGAGCATCACGCCCGCCCAAAGGGGAAAGCCTCCTGACGAGGATGGCTTTGCCTGGCCCGGGCTGCCGCGATCAGGACGGGAATTCCCGTGATAAGCAGGGCGGCGGCGGGATGCGTCCATCCGGTTTCCAGGGCGACAACAGTCAGAAGGACCATGTCCCACGTAGAAAGGGTCCGCGTGAAGATCCGGGCTTCGCCCAGGGCCAGAGCAACCCCCAGGGAAACCGCCAAGGTGTTCACGCCACCCGTATCGAAAAGAGGGCGCGTGTCCGGGCTGAACAACCGGATGGCCCCGGCGACCGCGCAGGATATCGTGCATACCCGTACCAGTCCCAAGAGTCGGGTCATGGATTGATTCTTGGATGAGCAGAACAGGTAGCCGGACGCGGCCACGGCGAAGGCACCCGTC
>JAGPFE010000117.1 GCA_018056705.1 Candidatus Hydrogenedentota bacterium
CCATTGAGCAGCATGACCACCGTTTCCGGATTGAGTCCGAAGTGGGCGGGCAGATCGTTCAGGGTCGCGCCGGCAGGCAGAACGGCCGGCTCGTCGTTCACGTGAATGGTGATGGTGTCGCTCATGCGTCACTCCCGTACGTTGCCACACGAACCATGGAGATTGCGGGGATATTATATAG
Source organism: Candidatus Hydrogenedentota bacterium (assembly GCA_018056705.1). Lineage (GTDB taxonomy): Bacteria > Hydrogenedentota > Hydrogenedentia > Hydrogenedentales > CAITNO01 > JAGPFE01. The sequence goes on from JAGPFE010000117.1 coordinate 182, forward strand.
AAAACAGTACCCTGGTAAGGGGGAACGCGGTGGCCCGTGCTGGTGACCGGAAAGGGAAAATCCGGTATGATGAAGGGGTATGTCATGCCGCGTCCATCATTTCCGATTCGTGCCGCGCGACCGGGGTGTTTCCGCGGGGCGCGCGGGCGTGTATCCGCTGGGGGTGGCGCTGGGCTGGGTGCTGCTGTGGGCGGGGGGCATCGCCGGGGCGGACCAAGTCTTATCGTTATCACGGGATGGCGCGATGCCGTTGGACGCCGTGACGGCGGACGCGGGGGCGCCAGCGCGGGACCAGGTGACCGTGATCCTGTTGCATGGCATGGGACGCAGCCGGGCGGCGCTGTGGATGCTTGATACCCGCCTGCGGCAGGCGGGCTTCCACACCCTCAGTTACGCTTACAGCGCGCGCGCCGAGGACATCGAGGTGATCACGGACGAGTTCCTCAAGTTCATCCGCGCGAACCTGTCCACGCCTGTTTACCACGTGGTGGCCCATTCCCACGCGAACATTGTGGCGCGGCTGGCGTTCCGCCGGGGATATCCGCCGGGCCTGGGGCGGCTGGTCATGATCGCGCCGCCCAATCATCCCCATGAACTGGCCCGCACGCTGCGGGACAACCCGATCTACCAGTGGGTGACGGGGGAAAGCGCGCGGGTGCTGGCGTCGCAGGCGTTTTTCGACACGCTGCCCGTGCCCACGGTGCCCTTCGGGGTGATTGCCGGGAACCGGGGACAGCGGTTGACACTCGGGGAGCCCAATGACGGGGTGATCACCGTCGCGGGCACGCGCCTGGAAGGCATGGGAGACTGGACCGTGCTGCCGTACGCCCACAATTTCCTTGTAACCAGCCGCGAGGTGGCGTATCATGTGATCCGGTTCCTGGAAACAGGACGGTTTGCCACGGCGGAGGAATTATCGCGTGAACTGGCGGGCCAGGATCCCGTGCCGACGGACACGGGTGGCGCGCGAGACGGCGTGGCGAACGGGGAACCGGGAAACCATCCGGAAAAATAACCGGGCGGGTCCGGCCGCGGGAAAGGCCGGGTAACACCCGCCATCGAAATATTCAAACACGGTACAAGGAGTTGGAGCATGGATCGACACGAATTGACGCGACGGGCGTTCCTGGCGGCCGCGACCACGACCGCTACCCTGGCCGCGGGGTCCGCCATCGCCCAGGCCCCCAACACGGCAAAAGTGGTTCCCCGGAAACTGTCGCCGAACGAAAAGGTGAACGTGGCCGCCATCGGGGCGGGCGGCAAGGGCCTGAGCGACATCATGAGCGTCGCCAAGTTGGGCGAAAACGTGGTGGCCCTGTGCGACGTGGACTGGGACCGGTGCGCGGAGGCGTTCTACCGCCTGCCCGACGCCAAGCGGTTCAAGGACTACCGCAACATGCTCGAGCAGATGCCCGAGATCGACGCGGTCACGGTGTCCACGCCGGACCACACCCACGCGCCCGCCGCGTACATGGCCATGAAAATGGGTAAGCACGTGTACGCGCAGAAGCCGCTGACCCACACGGTCGCCGAGGCTCGCCTGCTCACGGTCACCGCGAAGGAAACCGGCGTGATGACCCAGATGGGGAACCAGGGACACTGTGGCAACGGCGTACGCACCCTGTGCGAAATGATCTGGAGCGGGGCAATCGGACCGGTGCGCGAGGTACACATTTGGACGCACCGTCCCGTGTGGGATAACCAGGGAATGACCGAGCCGCTGCCGCCGATGGTCACACCCGAAAACCTCGACTGGGACCGCTGGATCGGCTGCGCGCCCTGGCGTCCGTACAACAAGAAACTCGCCCCCCACGACTGGCGGGCCTGGCAGGATTTCGGTAGCGGTTGCCTGGGGGACATGGCGTGCCACATCATGGATCCCGCCTACTGGGCGCTGAAACTCTACGAAGCGTCCGATTTCACCGTGGAGGTGGTGGAGCAGCGGGGCCGGAACGACCAGACCTTCCCTATCACGACCACCATCAAGTACGCGTTTCCGGCCCGGGGAGACATGCCCCCCGTGGACGTGTACTGGTACGACGGGCACTGGCCGGATCCGGCAACGGGCGAAAAGGTGTACAACCGGCCCAGGCGCCCCGAGGGTATTCCGGCGGACGAGGTCCTTGGCGACAAGGATCTCAACGGGTCGCTGTTCATCGGCGACAAGGGCATGCTCACGGCGGGCGAATACGGCGGGGAGCCGCGGCTGGTGCCGTCCGCGCTGATGAAGGATTACACCATGCCGCCCGAAACGCTGGAGCGGATTCCCGACGAAAATCCGTACTTCGACTGGATCCGCGGGATCAAGGAAGGCAAGTTGCCCTGCTCGAACTTCTCCTACTCCGGTCCCTTCACGGAAATGGTGCAGTTCGGTAACCTGGCGGTGAAATCCGGTCAGAAACTGCACTGGGACAACATCAACGGCGTGGTGACGAACGTGCCGAACCCGAAGGAAATTGTCAGCAAGGAATACCGGAAAGGCTGGGAACTGCCCTGCTGAAAGCCGGTATCCCGGCGCGCGATGGGATGACCCGGGCCTTTTTCCTCCCGTGGGAAAAGGCCCGGGTTTCGTGTTAACCGGCTGGGCAGGCTGGTGATGTGCCGGAAAGAGGGGATATGCGTCTGCGAGTTTCACCTCCTGGAAGTCTGTCGCGAAATACGGAAAAAACGTGGCGCGTTTCAAGGGAAATGCCTGATGAAGGGTGAAATGGGTTACGAGGCGCATGCTGAACGGCATGGACTTGTTTGATGGGAAGAGAAGATTTCTCGCTTCGCTCGAAATGACAAAGGAGAGAGGAAATGACAAGGGGGGCGAAGTGACAAGGGGGGGCGGAATGACAAGGGGGGGGAAAGATTTCTCGCTTCGCTCGAAATGACAATATTTTGTAGGGTACAGGATAAAACTGCGTCAGGACTGACGCCGCAAAAGCAATCACGACACGTTACCCTGTCATTTCGACGAACGTAGTGAAGGTGCACAGTGACTTGTCATTTCGACGAACGTAGTGAGGAGAAATCTTATGGGGGGTATAG
>JAGPFE010000118.1 GCA_018056705.1 Candidatus Hydrogenedentota bacterium
GAACCTTCTCGTCCGGTCGCTACTCCTCCCCCGGCGACATCCGGAGCGGAACCATCCGGCGCGCCGGTTGCCGGATCCGCTCCTCCCCGGATCATCGCCGACCTCCTGGTAGTATCGCTGGACAATGCCCCCCTCCAGGGCATGATTCCCATCGTCACGGAACGGCCCAACGCTTTCGACCCACCCCCCTTCCGGGGCGAACCCACCGACGCGCGGGGCCGGGGCCGGTTCGTGTTTCCGGCGGACCGGAAGTGGTGCCTGCGGGCATGGGATCCCGAACTCAAGTGGTTCGCCAACAATTTCCTGGAGGTGGCTCCTTCAGAAGAAGACGCTGGCATGGATGGGACCATTGTAATGGCTCCTGCCAGCGCGATCGCCTGCATGGTCACGGATGCGGCAGGTACGCCCCTGGCCAATCGTCCGGTTGAAGTCATGCTGAGTCACCCGCGGCATGGTCCGTGGTGGCCAGCACGCCAGATCTCTTCTCCGGAAGGAACGGTACTCTTTCCCCAGCTTCCGCCGGGACGATTTGACCTTGAATTCAGGACGGAAGACCGCATCACGCGACTGCCTGACATGCTGCTTCCGCCGGGTGGCGCGTTGAACCTTGGCACCGTTGGATTCTAACCCATCGCACCTGTTGCTTTTTCCTGGGCGATACGTTCACAATGGTCCGGATCAGGATTGGATTTCGCGCGGAAGGGAGTATGCGATGGAAGGAAAACGGCAGACCATCATACGCGTGTTGCTGTTCGCCCTGCTGGGTTTGCTGATAGAGGTTTTTTTCACCGCGTTCGGCGGACTCGCGCGCGGGGACTGGAACATGCGCGGGCATACGTCACCGTGGATGATGCTCGATTACGGTATACTTGGCGTGGCGGTGTACCCGATTTCAGGGTGGTTGATCCAGCGGCGCGTGCCCTTTCTTCTGCGCGCGTTCGTGTACATGCTGGGTATTTTCCTGGTGGAGTACGTGTCCGGCGAAATCTTCACCGCGGTCGGATTGCGTATCTGGAATTACAGCCACCTGCCCATGAACTTCCGCGGCCAGATCACGCTGACGTACGCACCGTTCTGGTACGCCCTCGGGCTGGGGCTGGAAACCCTCAACCGATGGGTGGACGCGTGCGCGGCCGTGCTCGCCGGCAACGCGCGGCCGTTTCCCTCCACCCCGGGTACTGCATCTTCGGAATAAGGGTCCGTCCTTCTGATGGGCCTTTTCCATTTTCCCGGCAATCCGCGCCAGAAACATGCCTTGCCAGTACGCATCCGCGGGTATGGCGTACTTCGAAGGCAAGATCTTATCCGGGTATTGGGTCGGTCTCAAAACGTTCAGAAGCCCCAAAAGGCAACAGAAATGGCTGCCTCGAGCATTCCCCCGTTTCTCCCTCCATCCCGAGGGCAAGCGAAAGCCACGTAACCCACGACCGCCAGGGTGCCCTTCTATCTCGTAAAGCGTGCGCCCTGAAACACGCCGGGAAAAGATAGCCCCGGCTCCGCGCGGTCTGGTATGCTTTAGTCTGGTTCTTGACCGTGGCGGCCCCATGGTAACATCGCCTCGCGGGCCCGGCCGCCGTGAAGTACTTGCGCGCGTGGAGAGGGAGATCTTGTCATGAAACGGATCATGATCACGGGGGCCGGTGGTTTCGTGGCTGGTAGTGTGCTTGTCCAGGCCCGCGACCGGTGGGAAACCTTGGCCGTTACGAGAACATCCCGGCCGGCACTGGAAAAAATCGCCTCTCGCGTTGTCGTTCGCGACATCACCGACAGAGACCTAACGCGCGCGTTACTGGTTGAGTTCCGTCCGGACGTAGTGATTCACACCGCGGCCCTGGCGGATATCGACTATTGCGAAGGTCACCCCGAAGAGGCCTTCGCGGTCAACACGATGGCCACGGATTCCCTGGCAGCCTATTGCGCGGAACACGGCGCGCGCCTGGTCTACTGCTCCACGGACACCGTGTTTGACGGCAGGCGTGGCCTGTACACCGAATCAGATCGTCCCGGGCCCGTGAACATTTACGCACGATCCAAGGCCGAAGCGGAGGCCCGGGTAGCGGCCCGAGGGGGAAACACGGTGATCGCACGGCTTTCGCTGGTGCCCGGGATTCCCCTGCTGGGAGCGGGTAACGCGTTCCTGCCCGGCCTGCTGCGCCGGTTACGGGCCGGAGAAAAAGCGCCGTTCCCGGTGAATGAAATTCGCACTCCCGTGGACGTGGTCACGCTGGGCGGCGCACTGCTGGAAGTGGCGGCATCCGACTACCAGGGCTTTCTGCATCTCGCCGGCAACACAAGGTTAAGCCGATATGACATGGCCTGCCAGATCGCCCGGCATCTCGGCTATTCAGACAGGCTGATCGAACCGGTTGATTCGTCCACGATGCCTGGTCGGGCGCCCCGACCCGCCGACGTTTCCCTGGACAACACGCTGGCCCGGTCCGTGCTGACGACCCCCATGCTCGCCCTGGAGGACGGGCTGGATCTTGCCATGAAAACCGCTGAGGAGATGTGCTGACATGACTGCTCCGAAAATCCGCCACGACCTTGTCATACAGTTTGGCAACGTGTACGGCCCAGAGGACGAAAAAGCCGCGCTGGACACCCTGGCCCGTCACGCGCCAACCAGCGGGGAGGCTTGCGCGCGATTTGAGGAAGCCTTCGCGGCCTACTGCGGCGTCCGGCACGCCCGTTGCGTCACCAACGGCACGGCCGCGCTGTTTCTGGCCATGGTCGGTATCGGCATCCGGCCAGGCGACCGCGTGATCACCACGCCCCTGACATGGATCGCGACCGCTGCCGCCGCGGCTACCCTTGGCGCGGAGATTGATTTCGTGGACGTGGACCCCGAAACATGGAATATCAATCCGGATCTCATCGAAGCCCGCGTCACGCCCCGCACGCGGGCCATTGTGCCGGTTCACCTCTACGGTCAACCGTGCGACATGGATGCCATTCTGGAAATCGCCGAACGGAATCGGCTCGCGGTCGTGGAAGACGCCTGCCATGCCGTGGGCGCGACGTGGCAGGGACGCAAAACCGGCAGTCTCGGTACCGTGGGGTGCTTCAGTTTCCACGAACAGAAAAACATGTCCACCCTTGGTGAGGGCGGCATGGTTACCACCAACGACTCCGACCTGTTCGAGCGGATCGCGCTGTACCGCTCTCACTGTACCCGGGTGTACGGCAAAAGCACCAAGTAC
>JAGPFE010000020.1 GCA_018056705.1 Candidatus Hydrogenedentota bacterium
TGGTCCGCCCCGGCGATGCCCCCCGCCCACAGCAGCACCCAGCCCAGCGCCACCCCCAGCGGATACACGCCCGCGCGCCCCGCGGAAACACCCCGGTCGCGCGGCACGAATCGGAAATGATGGACGTGGCATGACATACCCCCTCATCATACCGGATTGTCCCTTTCCGGTCACCAGCATGGACCACCGCGTTCCCCCTTACCATGGCACCTTTCCTATATAATATTCCTTCACCATGGTTCGGGTGGCAACGTACGGGAGCGACGCATGAGCGACATCATCACCATTCACGTGAACGACGAGCCGGCCGTTCTGCCTGCCGGCGCGACCCTGAACGATCTGCCCGCCCACTTCGGACTCAATCCGGAAACGGTGGTCATGCTGCTCAATGGCGAGCCGGTGCCCCGGGAAGCCTGGCCGGAACGTTCCCTTGCCGACGGTGACGCGGTAGACCTCGCCCGTTTCGTGGGGGGCGGCTGACATGACCCCTTCGCCCCGGGACACCCTGCGCGCCCTGTTCGAATCCGGCGCGCTATACGTGGTCATTACCGAATCCCTGTGCGGGGGACGGTCCGCGCTGGACATCCTGGAGGCGTGCCTGGCCGCCGGCGTCCGGCTCATCCAGTTCCGTGAAAAATCCGGCCCCGACCGCGCCCTGTTCGAAAAGGCCCGGGCGTTCCGAGAGCGGACCCGCGCCGCGGGCGCGCTCCTCGTCATCGATGATCGGCTGGACCTTGCCCTGGCCGTGGAGGCCGACGGCGCGCACCTGGGACAGGAAGACCTGCCCCTGTCCGTCGCGCGACACCTGGCCCCGCGACTGATCCTGGGGGCTTCCACCCATTCCCTTGAAGAGGCCCTGGAGGCCCAGGACGCCGGCGCGGACTACGTCAATATCGGGCCCCTCTTCCCCACGGGCACCAAGGCCGTGCCCACCGGACCCGTGGGGCCGGAACTGATTGCCACCGTCCGCCCTCACCTGCGCGTTCCCTTCACCTGCATGGGCGGCATCAAGCCCGACAACATTCACCTGCCCCTGGCCCACGGCGCGCGGATCTGCGCGGTCGTTACCGCCGTCACCGCCGCGCCCGATCCCCGGGCTGCCGCCGAAAACCTCATCCAGCGTATCCGCGCGGGCCTGGGCCGCGCGCTCGATCCGGAGAACCGCCCATGAACCGATCCCGTTCCGGGCAGTGCTGGCGCGAAGCCCTCGACATCCTCGTGGGCGGCGTTGACAGTCCCGTGCGGGCCTTCCGGGCCGCCGGAGGCCATCCGTTTTTCGTGCGTCGCGGATTCGGACCATTCCTCGAGGACGTGGACGGCAACACCTATATCGATTTCGTGCTGTCTTGGGGTCCCCTTGCCCTGGGCCACGCCCATCCCCGGGTGGTGGAAGCCACCCGCGCGGCCATCGAAAACGGCCTGAGTTTCGGATGTCCCTGCGAAGCCGAAACCCGCCTGGCCCGGAAAATCCGGGAACATTTTCCCTTCGCCGAGCGGGTCCGGTTTGTCAGCAGTGGCACCGAGGCGGTCATGAGCGCGATCCGCCTGGCCCGCGCCGTCACGGGACGCAACGAAATCGTCAAGATGGACGGGTGTTACCACGGCCACGCCGACAGCCTGCTGGTTTCCGCCGGAAGTGGCGTGGCCACCCTGGCCCTGCAGGACAGCCCGGGCGTGCCCGCCGACCTGGCCCGACTGACCCACGTCGTACCCTACAACGACGCCGACGCCGTGGCCCGGCTGCTCGAACGGCAGGGTTCCCGCGTCGCCTGCGTCATCGTCGAACCCGTCGCGGGGAACATGGGATGCGTCCCCCCGGTCCCCGGGTACCTCGAAGCCCTGCGGGACCTGGCCACGGCCCACGGCGTCCTGCTGATTTTCGACGAAGTCATGACCGGTTTCCGGGTGGCCCTCGACGGCGCGAGCGGCCATTACGGCGTCACCCCGGACCTCGTCACCCTGGGCAAGGTCATCGGTGGTGGCATGCCCGTGGGTGCCTACGCCGGCCCCGCCGCGCTCATGGATCACGTGGCCCCCGCCGGACCGGTGTACCAGGCGGGGACCCTCTCGGGTAATCCCGTGGCCATGGCCGCAGGCCTCGCCACCCTCACGGAACTCGAACGGGGAGACGTCTTCCAGTCGGCGGCCCGACGTCTTTCCGAACTGTTATATGGATTACAATTTCGCGCGGAGGCGGTCGGCATCCCCTTCTCCGTGGCGGCCAGCGGTACCATGGGCGGATTCTTTTTCCACCCGGGGCCCGTCCGGAACATGGCCGAAGCCAGGCAGGCCGATGCCGCGGCGTGGAAAATATTCTTTAATGCCATGCTCGACGCAGGCGTCTATTTCGCGCCATCCCCATACGAGGCCTGCTTTATCAGCACGGCGCACGGGCAGGCGGAAATAGAACGGGTGCTTCACGCGGCGGAACAGGCGTTTGATCGGGTGAAAAAAAGCAAAAAAAGTACTTGACATTCACGGGTGAATGCGGTATCATTTGGATGTGAACATGTGGCGCAGGCGTGCAGGCAGGCGTTCCGTGGTTCCAGTAGCAGATGAACAGGCGACGCCGGAAGCGTCGTGAAACGGCAACAAGGACTCAAAGAAGGAGGATCCGAAACATGAAGAAAATGGCGTTCTTGATGATTCTGATGCTGGCGGCGGTACCCGCCCTGGCGCAACACACCCCGGTGGATGGCGCGGGCTGCAATCCCATGGGCGCGGGCTCGACCCCCTATGCGCCGCTCCCCACGTGGGTTTTGGCCGGACCCTATGATGATCCGATCGATACATGGCCGCCCGATGGAAGTTACGACTTCTGCGCGACATTCGACACCCTGTACTGCTCGCTGTACGAACTGGGTAACCTGAGCTCAGATATTCTGGAATCCGTGGCCCCCTTCGCCGGGCTGGTGCAGTGCCTCAACGCCGACATCAACGGGCCGGTTGATCCACAGGCCGAAATCCCGGTGACCGCGAATGGCGTGCCCGATGGCCAGTATGAACTGGGCGTGCTGGCCCAGGCCCTGAATGATGCCGCAAACCCGTATCACGCGGAAGCCCTGGCGAAGTTCCAGAGTAACTTCTTCAACATCAAGGTCCTGATCGAAGAGGCGCTCGCGAACGTCCCGATGAAGGCGGACCTGCGCGGTATAGTTCCCGCGATCGCGCCGCACCTGCCCGGCGCGCTGGTGTATGTCCTCGCTGGCTTCGCCACGCTGGATGATCCGACCACGAATGCCGCGCTGGACCAGTTGCTGGGCCTGCTGAGTGACATCGGCATCACGCCTCCGGAAGGCGGCATTGGCGCCATAACGGACGGTGTCGCGGCCCTTGGTCCCTATGGCGACGCGGACGGGGACGGATTCACCAACAAGACTGAATATGACTATTTCGTCGGTGACCAGGGATCCACTCCCGCCCAGTACGTGGCCGCCGTGTTTGACCCCGCCCAGACGCCGCCTGACATCTTCCCGAGCGTGAACATCACCGGCCCGGCCCGGGTGAAGATCGAAGAGGGTGCGACGCTGACCCTGAACACCTCGGTCCGCAACGTCACGGGTACGATCACCTACCAGTGGTTCAAGGACAATGCGCCGCTGGCGGGTCAGACCGGCAGTTCGCTGGTCATCCCGAACGTCACCCAGGCGGACGCCGGTTCCTACACGGTGCAGATCGACGTGCCGGATACTAAGAGCATCTACATCTCTAATCCGGTGATCGTTCAGGTATTTGCCCAACTGCCCGTGGCCGGTGGCCTTGGCCTGGCCCTGGTGGCCGGCGCCTGCGCCCTGGCGGGCATCGCGGGCATGCGCCGCAAGTAAGTCCTCCTTTGTTTTGAGCGGTAAGCGTCCGGCCGTTCCGGAAATCCGGGACGGCCGGATCACTTTGCCCGGCATAATTCCCGCGCAAAAACTTGACAGAAACAGGAAAAACTGGTACCTTATTACCCGGTGCTCATTGCGATGGATCGACGCGGAACGCGTCTCAACGACAACCAACGAACGCGGGAGGTAATACCGGATGAACGCGACCATTCACATGCTGACGGCCTTTTCGGGCGTGTTTGCCCTGGGCGCGGTATTCGCCATCTTCGGCAGCGTCAAGTTGCAGTTGCAGGAACAGTTGAAAATCGACGACGCCCAGGCGGGCAAGCTCATCTCCACGCTGATGTTCAGTTGCCTGATCTTCTCCCTGCTGGTGGGAGCTGTCACGCCGGCCCTGGGCTTCAAGGCGGTGGGACTCATCGGTTTCGCGGTCGCCGCCCTGTGCGTCCTGATGCTGGCCGGCGCGGCCAGTTACAACACCGCCCTCGTGGCCTTCTTCGCGCTGGGCTTCGCGGCCATGTGCGTGAACACCGTCGGTAACGTCCTGGGACCCCAGGTCCTCTACGGCGGCAAGGATCCCGCGCGCGCCTCGAACATGCTCAACGTCTTCTTTGGCATTGGCTCGTTCCTCACGCCTTTCATCATCGGTAACCTCATGGGCAAGCTGGGCTACAAGAAAACCGTGGGCATCATTGCCGGGCTGCTGGCCGTGCCCATCATCTGGACCGTCATGGGGACGAACTTCCCCAGCGCGGGCGCCTTCAGTTTCGCCAAGGCGGTGGGCGTGCTGACCCACCCCGGCGTGATCCTCGGCGGCCTGGCCCTCTTCTGCTACATCAGCCTTGAGGCCACCCTGGGCGGTTTCATCACCACCTACCTGACGGGACTCAAGTATGACGCCGCGAAGGCCAACACCATCCTGTCCTTCTTCTGGATCGCCATCATGCTCTCCCGTCTGGTAACCGCCCTCGTGATCATGGCGTTCTTCTCCGGCATCACGCCTTTCTACGTGCCCCTGCTGGCCATTGTCGCCGCGGTGGCCCTGTTTGTCATGGCCGCCACGTCCGAGGCGGGCGTGGGCGCCGCGGCCGTGCTGCTGGCGGGCTTCGTGATGGGCCCCATGTTTCCCACCCTCGTCGGCGTGACCTTCTCCAAGACCGGCGCCAGTTCCGAGGTGTTTGGCATGATCTTCGCCATCGGCCTGCTCGGTGGCATTTTCACGCCGGGCATCGTGGGTAACCTGTCAGCGGGTGGCAATATCCGCAAGGGCCTGCAGATCCTCGGCCTGCTGGCCATCATCCTGATCGTCATGAGCGGTATTCTGGCCCTGGCCATTCCAGACCAGAAGGCCGAAGCCGCGCCCGCGCCTGCTCCCAAAACTGAAATGAAAGCCGCGCCAGCAGCCGCGCCAACGCCTGCCCCCGCTCCAGCGGCCACACCAGCCCCCGCGCCCGCGCCAGCGCCTGCCCCCGCTCCAGCGGCTACACCAGCCCCCGCGCCAGCAGCTACACCAGCCCCCGAAGTTCAGGCGGCTCCATCCGGATCGCCCGCTCCGGCTCCCGCGGAAGGTCAGGCCGCGCCCGCCCAGAAGAACGGCGAAGACGAGTGGGAGGAAATTGGTGTCAAAACCCTCAGTCAGCAGCAGGTCATCTGATCGTCTCCTGTTCACGTGGTCGTTCCACCGGCTCCCGGTTCCGGGGGCCGGTTTTTTACGTCCGCGGGCACATCCCCCGGAATCCCGCGTGAACAGGCGTACGTTCAGATCGGGGGAGCGATGGCGCGCCGCGCCCGAAAAACAAGGCCCGCTCAACAGGACCTAATCGCGATGAGGTAGACGGTCAGTTGATTTCGCGCCGTCGTTGCTTCATACTATAGTACATGGAGGCAACTGGACCCGTTGCCATGAAACACGCCTGCCCGCGTGACATACCCGTGAGGCCATACCGCGCTGGACGGATCCCGCCGTGGATATGCCTGCTGTTAGTCTGCGGCGTGTTATGGTTTTCAGCGTGCGCTCCACCCTCGGCGCCCCCGCCAGAACCCGCCCTGCCGGACACACCGACCACGCTCGAAACCGTCCCTTCCGCTCCCGTGGTGTCCCGGGACACGGAGCCCGCGCCGGAACAGTCCAGGGCGTCCGCCCAGGCCATGACGTCTTCGGATACCGCCCCCACGGAAAACCCGTCCCCGGAAAACACGGGCCCGGGCCAGGCTCCAGCCCCCGCGACGGAGGCAACGACTCCGCCCGCGACCGAAACCACGGCTTCTCTCGCGACCGCCGGGTCCACCGACGTCTCGCCTGGAGAACCCCCGGCCGAAGCCTCCCCGCCGGAAACCACCGCGACGGACAACGGTGGCGAAACAGGCGAACAGAAACAGGCGTCTCCGCTGACCCTGGACGCGCTGCTTCGGATATCCGAGGGGATGACCTACGACGAAATCCGGGCCATTCTCGGCGAACCCGGCGTGCGGGTGGCAGGCACCGGAGAGTCCGGGGAAATCTACCGGTGGAGCGCGGGCGGGCTCAGGTTCACCGCCCGGGTCGAAAACGGCAGGCTGGTCCGAAAACAGATCCTCGAAGATGGTCGCCCCGTGCGCGGACCAAACCGACTCGAGGAAAAAAGCCTGGACCAGGCCCTGTACGATGCCATCCGCGAAGGCATGACGTACGAGCAGGTCCTGGCCGTCCTGGGCATGGAACCTCAACCCGTGCTCAAGCCGAACGCCGAGGTGGTCGTGTACCGCTGGAGCGATCCCTCCGGAACCAGTTTTACCGCCCGGTTTGAAAATGGCGTCCTGGTCCGCAAGAACGGTCTCTACATGCTGCCCAGGAAACCATCCGGCGAACCTTCAGAGCCCCCCGCGGAGCCCGCGCGGGAATCCGTGGAGGAGGCACCCGCGGACACCGCGCCCAGCACGGAAAACACCCCGTCTCCCGTCTCGCCGGAAACCACGCGCCCGCGACCCGTTTCCGAGCCCGCCGAAGCCTCCGCTTCCGACACTCCCAGTGCCCCAGACGATCGCGTGGACCGTCCGCGATCCGACACCTCCCCGGAAGAAACCGACCTGGCCCCGGCATCCGAACCCGAACCTCCCGGCAAACAGGCCTCCCGGCAACGGGTCCGCCGCGCGTCGCTGCCCCGTTTCGCCCACCGCCTGCGGTCAGGCTCCTACGAGATCCGGGTCAACAACCTCTCCGACAGCGACGTCGAGGCCGCCCTGCTTTCCGATAACGGTGGCTTGCGCCTTAAGCTCCGCGCGGGACAATCCCAGACCGTTCGGGTCCCCGAAGGGAATTACGTCCTCTATTTCATTTATGATAAGGAACCGGAAACGCTCAACCGGGGCAGCGTCATTCCCCTGTCGGAATGGCGCGCGGATGTGGACTTGTTTCTGGTAGGCGAGTCTTACGACATTCGCGCGCTGGAGCGGTCCGGAGAGCCCCCATCGCGCGGGCGAAGACGTTGAAGCCCGGCGACCGCGAACGTGATCTTTCCATGGAGACGGCCGAGCATGAAACAGGTTCAGGAAATCATCGATTACACGCGCGAAGCCCTGGATGATCCCATCGCCTTCGCCCGACGGAACGCCGAGGCCCATAATCGCCATCCCGTCGGCTATTTCTGCAGTTACGCGCCTCAGGAACTCTTCTACGCCGCTGGGCTGCATCCCATCCGGATCTTCGCCCCGGAGATCGATACCCACCGGGCCGATGAACTCGTGCAAACCTACGCCTGCGGATTCGCCAGGGCCAGCCTGGAAGCCGCGCTGGACGGCCGGTTCGACTTCATGGACGGCGTCGTCTTCGTGCACACCTGCGATACCATCCAGAACCTCGCCGACCTGTGGAACCGCCGCGTCGCGAACGTGCCGGCTTACATCGTTTCCCTGCCCAACCGCACCGACGGGCCGGCACCCCGCAAGTTCTTCCGACGCGAACTCGAGCGGATCCGCCGGGAAATCGAGGCGCGGTATACCCTCATCCCGGATGGCCTGATCCTCGACACGGTCCGGATGTACCTCAACCACCAGCGGCTCATGCAGGACCTGTACGCCCTCCGGCGCGACCGGCCCGCCGTGCTCTCCGGCTACGACATGTTCGCCATCGTTATGGCCGCGTTCTTCATGGACCGCGCGGAACACGCCGAACTGGTTGACTGGCTGTGCCAGGCCATCCGCGAGGATCATCTCCAGGAAAACCCGGAACTGGCCGCCCGGCCCAGGGTCCTCGTCACCGGCAGCATGTGTTCCCGGCCGGCTTTCATCAGGGAGATCGAGGACGCGGGCCTGCTGGTCGTCGACGATGACCTGTGCGCCGGTTCCCGGTCCTTCGCCCTGCCGTCGAACCTTGCCGACGACCCCCTGGACCTGCTCGTGGAAAATTATCTCAGCCGGCGCGCCTGCCCGGCCCTGCACATGACGGCCGTCCACCCCGGCGAAGCCCTCGTGAACCAGGCGCGCAAGGGCCGCGTCGATGGCGTCGTGTTCCTGCTGACCCAGTCCTGCGATCCCAAGGCCTTTGAGCATCCCGTTGAAGCGGGCGCGCTGGCCGCGGCGGGTATTCCCACCCTGACGCTGACCGTTGAACAGCACCGCGCTCCGTCCGACCAGTACCGCACCCGACTGGCCGCTTTTTCCGAGATGCTGCGGGCCAAACGGAGCGCGTGACCATGCCCTGCTACGCTGGTGTCGACGCGGGTTCCACCACCGCCAAGGTGGTGCTGATCGACGACGCGGCCACCGTGGTCGCGCGGGCCATCCGGCCGGGCGGGGCGAACCTCGCCGCGGCGGCCGCCGCCAGCCTCGAGGACGCCCTGCGTGCCGTGTCCGCCAGCCGGAACGATGTCGCGTGTCTCGTGGCCACGGGCTACGGCCGGAATGCCGTGTCCGACGCGGACCGCTCCATCACGGAAATCACCTGTCATGCCCGCGGCATCTTCCACCTCGATCCGACCGCCCGGGGCATTATCGATATCGGCGGACAGGATTCCAAGGCCATCGTCATCGACGCCTCCGGCGCGGTGGTCCGGTTCGAAATGAACGACAAGTGCGCGGCGGGCACCGGCCGGTTTCTCGAGGTCATGGCCCGGACCCTTGAAATCCCCCTCGAGCAGATGGGAACCCTCGCGCTGGAAAGCGACAACCCCGCGGCCATCTCTTCCACGTGCACCGTCTTTGCCGAAAGCGAGGTTGTTTCCCTGGCCGCCCAGGGGCGCCCCGTCGCCGATATCCTGGCCGGGTTATGCCGGGCCGTGGCCGCCCGCGCGGCCGGCCTCGCGGGACGGGCCCGCCTGCAGGCGCCCATCGTCATGACCGGCGGTGTCGCCCGAAACCCCGCCGTGGTCGCCATGATTGCCGAAAAACTGGATACCCCCATCAGCGTGCCCGCCGATCCCCAGTTCTCCGGGGCCCTCGGCGCGGCCCTGTTCGCCATGGATACCGCCTCGCGGCAACCCCGGCGCGTTCCGCGCCCACAGGAGATCCCGTCATGACTGCCGAATCCCCGCGCGCGCCTATCAAGGCTTACAGTCGCATGAAGGAAATCATGACCGGCTATTACATGGGCGCCAAGATGGCCGAAGGCTCAAAACAGAAACTCGCCTGGGTCACCAGTGGCGCGCCCGTCGAAGTCCTTTACGCCGCCGGCATCATCCCCATCTATCCCGAAAATCACGCCGCCATGTGCGGCGCCACCAAGATGGCCGACGCCCTGCTGGATGAGGCCGAAAAACTGGGCTACTGCCGCGAACTGTGTTCCTACGCCCGCACCGACATCGCCTCCATCCACACCGGCATCAGCCCCATCCCGGGCGGCCTGCCGAAACCTGACCTGCTGGTCTGCTGCAACAACATCTGCGGCACCGTCATCAAGTGGTACGAGGAACTCCAGCGCATCTTCGGCGTGCCCCTCGTCATCATCGACGCGCCCTTCCAGTACGGCGTCGAGGACGCGGAACACGTGGTCGATTACATGGAAGAACAACTCCGCGAACTGATGGAGGTCACCGCCCTCGTTACCGGGAAACCCTTCGACTGGGACCAGTTCGTGGCTACCCTGGACCTGTCGGACCGCGCGGCTGATCTCTGGCGGTCCGTCCAGGCCCTCATGGCCCATCGTCCCGCCCCCATGAATTCCTTCGACACCTTCATCCACCTTGGTCCCATCGTGACCCTGCGCGGTACGCCCATCTGCATCGAGTACTACGAACTGCTCCTGGCCGAAATGGAGGAACGGGTCGAACAGGGCATTGCCGCGGTACCCGGCGAACGGTATCGCCTGGGCTGGGACAACATCGCCATCTGGCACCACATCAAGGAACTCTCCAACGCCTTCGCCGCGGCCGGCGCGGCCCTCGTGGTGTCCACCTACGCCGAGAGTTTCTGCTACAAGGCCCCAGACCGCTGGAATGACCGATTCCGCCAGTACGCCGCCACCTACATCGGCGGCTACATCAATCACGGCCTGGAATACCGCCTGCGCGACCTCAAGCGCATGGCCGACGTGTTCCACCTCGATGGCTTCGTCATGCACAGCAACCGTTCCTGCCGGGCCTACTCCATCGGACAGTACGAACTCGCGCGGGAACTGGAAGAGCGGTGGGGCCTGCCTACGCTGATCATCGAGTCGGACATGAACGACAGCCGGATCTGGGCGGAGGAAAACATCGCCACCCGGATCGAAGCCTTCGTGGAAACCCTGTCCACCCGTGGTGCCCCGGCCTCCTGAGCCAGTTAAACGGATCTTGCGTGGTTTGCGGGGCGCTCTTCCTTGTTGAACCATATGCTGGTGTGGTATGCTCTGGTAAATGACGGGCACGGGAGACCGTTGCGAAGCCACTGGTTCCCGCCCGAGAGGAGAAGGTCTCATGGCTCGCGTCATTAAGTACACCGTTAAGCCAAGTCTTCCCGAAAAACTCCGCAAACTGGAAGATATTGCCAATAACATGTGGTGGTGCTGGGACCCGGAAGCCATCGACCTGTTCTTCCGCATGGACAGGGACCTGTGGATCGAAACCGGGCAGAACCCCAGGCTTATGCTGGGGCGTATCTCCCAGAAACGCCTGAAGGAACTGTCGGAAAACGGCAGTTTCCTGTTGCACCTGGACCGCGTGGCCTCCCGCCTGCAGGAATACCTGCAGGACCGCGGCATGTGGCGCGGCCGGCATCCCGAGGCTCCCGAGGACTTCCTGGTGGCCTATTTCTCCGCCGAGTTCGGCATACAGGAATCCATCTCCATCTACTCCGGCGGCCTGGGAATCCTCGCCGGCGACCACCTCAAGGCTGCCAGCGATCTGGGGGTTCCCCTCATCGGGATCGGCCTGCTCTACCGGGAAGGCTACTTCCGCCAGTACCTCAACGCCGACGGGTGGCAGCAGGAACTCTACCCCCGCAACGACTTCCATAACATGGGCATCACCCGGGTCCGCGACAAGGAAGGGGCCCCACTCGTTATCGAGGTGCCTTTCCCCAACCACAAGGTCAAGGCCTACGTCTGGTTGTGCCAGGTGGGCCGCGTGCCCCTCTACCTGCTCGACTGCGACCACGAGGAAAACGTCCCGGCGGACCGCGCCATCACCGGCCAGTTGTACGGCGGCGACCGCGAAACCCGCATCCGCCAGGAAATCATGCTCGGCATGGGGGGCGTCATCGCCCTGCGCGCCCTCGGCATTCACCCCACCGTCTACCACATCAACGAGGGGCACGCCGCCTTCATGGCCTTGCAGCGCGTCAAGGACCTCATGGCGCGCGACAAGATCTCGTTCCAGCAGGCCTGCGAGGTAGTCCGGGTAAGCAGCATCTTCACCACCCACACCCCGGTTCCCGCCGGAAACGACATGTTCGATCCCTCCCTCGTCGCCGCCTATTTCGATGGCTATTGCGCCCAGCTGGGGATCACGCTGAACGACCTCCTCGCCCTGGGACGGCAGAACCCTGCCGATCCCCGGGAACCCTTCTGCATGACCGTGCTGGCCCTCAAGTTGTCCGCCGCCTCCAATGGCGTCAGCAAACTCCACGGCGAGGTCGCCCGCGACATGTGGCGGCAGGTCTGGAAGGGCGTGCCCCTCAATGAAATCCCCATCGGGCACGTCACCAACGGCGTGCATATCCGTTCCTGGATTTCGCGCGACCTGGCCGAACTGTACGACCGTTATCTCGGTCCCGACTGGGTCAACACCCCCCATGATCAGACCATCTGGGAAAAAATCAGCGCGATCCCCGACATCGAACTCTGGCGGGTGCATGAACTCCGGCGCGAGCGGCTGGTCGGGTTTGCCCGCCGCCGCCTGCAGCAGTTGATCAACCGGGGCGCGCCCTCCTCGGAGATCCGCGCCGCCCAGGAAATGCTCGATTCCGGCGTGCTGACCATCGGTTTCGCCCGCCGCTTCGCCACTTACAAGCGCGCCACGCTGCTCTTCAAGAATCCCGAGCGGCTGCGTCGAATCCTGCTGAATCCCGAGCGTCCTGTCCAGTTGATCATCGCAGGCAAGGCCCATCCCCAGGACACCCAGTCCAAGGAACTCATCCGGCAGATCGTCCATTTCGCCCACGATCCCGAGCTGCGCAAGCACATCGTCTTCATCGAGGACTACGACATCAACGTAGCCCGGTACATGCTCCAGGGCGTGGACTGCTGGCTGAACACCCCGCGTCGTCCCATGGAAGCCAGCGGCACCAGCGGCATGAAAGCCGCCGCCAACGGCGCGCTGAATATCTCCATCCCCGACGGCTGGTGGTGCGAGGCCGAAATCCTGGGCGAAAACGGCTGGAGCATTGGCAAGGGCGAGATCTACGACACCACCGAGGAACAGGACCTCGTCGAATCCAACGCCCTTTACGAGATCCTGGAGCGCGAGGTCGTCCCCATGTTCTATGATCGCAAGTGGGAAGACGTGCCCCGGGAGTGGGTCGGCCGGATGAAAACCGCCATCCGGACCATCTGCCCCAATTTCAACACCTACCGCATGGTCGAAGACTACTCCGTCCGTTTCTACATCCCCTGCTGCCGGCGCCGGGCCTTGCTGTTTGCCAATAACCGCGCGCCGGTGTACGCGCTCGCGGACTGGAAAGCCCGCGTTACCCAGCACTGGCACGAGGTCCGGGTGGACCACTTTACCGTCTCCGGCAGCGTGGACGGCCTGACCTATGATGATTCCTTCGAAGTACTGGCCGAGGTCACCCTGGGCTCGCTCACGCCCAACGACGCGCGCGTCGAGGTCTTCTTCGGCAACCTCGACGCCAGCGACCAGATCCCCGAGGGTGATCACGTGACCATGGACGGTATCGAGGATCTGGGGAACGGCCGCTGGCGATACCGCGGCGAAGTTCCCTGCAGGCAGACCGGGCAACTCGGCTTCACCATCCGTGTCCTGCCTAATCACCCGGACCTGTTCAACAAGCACGAACTGGGCCTGATCTGCTGGGCCTGAACCACCCGAAGAAAACCATGCTGAGCTTCGATGAACTGTTCGACCTCGTCCGGTCCCAAGGCGCTTCCGACCTGCTCATCAGCGCGGGGGCTCCACCCGTCCTGCGGATCAACGGCGATCTCTACCGGACCAAAACCGATCCCCTCACGCCCGAAGACACGAGATCGCTCATCTACAGCCTCCTCACCGAGGACCAGGTCAAAACCTTCGAGGCCCGCCACGAACTGGACTTCTCCCTCGCCTACGGAAACAAGCATCGCTTTCGCGTGAACGTCTATCGCCAGCGGGGCGCGGTAGCCGCCGCCCTCCGGCCCATCCCGGAAACCATCCCCAATCTATTCGAACTCGGCATGCCCGAATGGGTCAGCGAGTTCGCCAAGGCGCGCCGCGGGCTGCTCCTCGTCACCGGCCCCACCGGCAGCGGCAAAACTACCACCCTCGCCGCCCTGATCGACCAGATCAATAACACCCGCGCCTGTCACATCATCACGGTCGAAGATCCCATCGAGTACCTCCATCGTCACCGGAAAAGCATCGTCGACCAGCGGGAAATCGGCGAAGACACCCACTCCTTCGCCGACGCCTTGAAATACGTCCTTCGTCAGAACCCCGACGTCATTCTCATCGGCGAGATGCGCGACCTCGAGACCATCCAGGCCGCCCTCACCGCCGCCGAAACCGGCCATTTCGTCCTCGCCACCCTGCACACCAACGACGCCGTCCAATCCATCGACCGCATCATCGACGTCTTCCCCCCCGGACAGCAGCAGCAGATCCGCTTCCAGTTATCCCTCGTCCTCCTGGGCATCATCTCCCAGCGCCTGATTCCCCGGAAAGACGGTAAAGGCCGCGTCCTCGCCTTCGAAATCATGCGCAACAACAACGCCATCGCCAACCTCATCCGTGACCAGAAGTCCCACCAGGTCTACAGCGTCATGGAAACCGCCGCCCGCGAAGGCATGGTCCCCATGGACCGTTGCCTGAAGCAACTCTATAACGACGGACTGATCTCCTTCGAGGATGCCATCGCCCACATGCGTAACCCGAAGGAACTCACGGGCTGAATTCCCCGCCCCGCTTTCCCGTCACCGACATCGGCCTTACCCCCGTCCGGAGATCCCGCCAGTAGGGACATGCCGTACGCCGTCCCGCCTCGTCCGTGGCTTCGAGATCCGGTTCCCGCTCCGCGCAGGACGCCCGTGCCAGCGGACACCGGGGATGGTACGGACAACCCGGGGGCGGCGAAAGCGGCGACGGCGGTTCGCCCCGCGTACCCCCCGGTTCCCACCGCGCCGACGCCGCCAGCGCCGCCGTGTACGGATGCAGGGGCGTGTCCAGCACCGCTTCCACCGGCCCCTCTTCCACGATCCGCCCCAGGTACATCACCACCAGCCGGTCCGCCACGTGCCGCACCACCGATATGTCGTGCGAGATGAACACCAGTCCGAAGCCCAGCCGTTGCCGGGCCCTTTCCAGCGCGTTCAGCGTCTGGGCCTGCACCGACACGTCCAGCGCGGACACCGCCTCGTCCGCGATCAGCACCCTCGGACGGCACGCCACCGCCCGGGCGATGGCCACCCGCTGACGCTGCCCGCCCGAAAGGGATACCGGGTAGCGCCGCGCGAGTTCCCCTTCGATCCCCATCTCGTCCAGCAGCGCCAGGGCCTCGGTCCGCGCCGACGCCCGGTCCAGCCCCACCCGGTACTGAAACGCCTCGGCCACCGCGTCCAGTGCCGTCATCCGCGGGTTCAGCGACGCATACGGGTCCTGGAACACCATCTGAACCAGGCCCCGGAACGCTCGCGCGGCTCGCCGCGGTCCCCACTCGACGGGCCGGCCATCAATCAGCACCTCGCCCGACGCCGGGCGTTCCAGTCCAGCCGCTACCCGGGCAAAACTGCTCTTGCCGCACCCCGATTCTCCAACGAGCCCCACCCGTTCCCCCGCGTGCGCCCGCAGGCTGACGCCCCGCGCTGCCCGCAGCCATACCCGCCTGCCCAGCGCGCCACCGAGGAACACGGGATACCTGACCTCGATATCGCGCGTCTCCAGCGCGGGAATGGCACGCCCCAGGTCTTCCATCACCACAGTCCTTCCCCGTGCCGCCAGCAGGCCGCGAAGTGTCCCGGCACGCCGTCCCCCGCGTCGGACAGGGTGGGCGTTTCCGACCAGCACTGCCCCGTGGCATGCGCGCACCGTTCCGCGAAGGCGCATCCCCGTTCCGGGGCGCCGTCCAGCGGAGGCGCGCCCGCTATGGCCCGAAGCGATTCGCCGCGCCGCGCCAGCGACGGCTGGCAGGCCAGCAGGGCCCGCGTGTAGGGATGTACCGGGTGTTCCAGCACGGTCGCCGTGGGCCCCGTTTCCATCACGCGCCCGGCGTACAGGATCATCACGCGGTCGCTGTGCCGCGCCACCATGCCAATGTCGTGGCTGATGAGGACCATGGCCATTCCTTGTTCCCGCCGCGCAGCCTCCAGCAGGTCCAGTACCTGCGCGCGCGCCGTGACGTCCAGTGCCGTGGTCGGTTCGTCCGCGATCACCAGGTCCGGGCCGGGAGCCAGGGCCATCGCGATCATCACGCGCTGCCGCATGCCCCCGGAAAACATGTGGGGATACTGTCGCGCGCGCCGTCCCGCCTCGGGAATCCCCACCGATTCCAGCAGTGCCGCGACACGCGCCCGGCCCGCCCGGCCATGCCCGGCGCCCTGGACTTGTCCCCTCCTCACGGCCTCGAGCGCCTGGGTCTCCACCCGCAGGTACGGGTTCAGCGATGTCATCGGGTCCTGGAACACCATGGTCATCCGGCGTCCCCGCAACGCCTGGATCGCCGCCCCTCCACCAGTGGGGAGGTCCACGCCGTCAAACCGGACCGTGCCGCTGATCATGGCCGCGCAGCGTGGCAGCAGCCCCATCAGTCCCAGGAACAGCGTGGTCTTCCCGCTTCCCGACTCGCCCACCACCCCCAGTCGCTCCCCCCGTTCCAGCGTGAAAGACACCCCGTCCACCGCCCGGACCACGCCGCCCGCGCGCCGGAACACCACGGAGTAATTTTCTACCTCCAGCAGGGACATCCGCCTGGCTTCTCCCGCGCCTCGTTCCCCCCTTCAATCAATATACCTGAACCCTGCCCCTGCCGTCTTTATCCATGAATCTGGCAACATTGAAATTTCGGACGCGCTGCCCTGTTTCGCTGGGCCCACGACGATCCAGCGCCATGCGTTACGCGGGGCAAACATTTCGCCAACAGTCCTGTTTCGTGGTCCCCGGGACACCTCGCGCCACGTACTTAGCGCGACGACGTCGTGGAAAAGGCAAAACACGCCGCCAGAAATTTGCGGACAACCACGCGGAGTGCCTGGTGGTTCGGGCTCTTTCCTGGGACACTGACCATGGGTTCTTTTGATCGGAACGCTACCCACTTCACCGGACATCGTCCTTTCCCCGAATCACTGCCTCCCAGGCGAAGTGCCTTGCTTCCACCGGGACATGATTCCCTTCCCTCTTTTTCCAAAAACCGCCCGGCATGATGCCGCGGCAACGTCCACCAGGACATGATTCCTTCCCCCCAGTTGCGCCAGCGTCAGCCACGCCTGCGCGCACAACGTCCGCCATCCGCCCCCGCGAGGACATTATTCATCCGGCCCCATGTTCAGCACGGCCCGAATACTGGCGTCCGCGCCAGCGATGACATGATACTTTTTCCCGCGCCTGTGGGGGTGAACCGTATCCGATCAAGGGCAGACAACATCCCTCTGCCTTTTCCCCTCGCCCGTGGGGGTGAACCGCCACCGGCGTCCGCACCTGCAAGGACATGACGAAAGCGGGCCGTCAACGCGGACGCGCTGCCCCCGGCGTCCGCGCCCGCAAGGACATGATCGCCCGCCGCCACGCCTGCGCGCGCAACGTCTTTATCCTGTACCCTCCAAAATATTGTCATTTCGAGCGCAGCGAGAAATCTTCACCCCGCGAACCACCCCTTCCTCATGTCATTTCGAGCGAAGCGAGAAATCTTTTCTCCCCACCTACACCTCACTGCGGGTGTCATTTCGAGCGCAGCGAGAAATCTTCACCCATATCACTATCCCCCCATAAGATTTCTCCTCACTGCGTTCGTCGAAATGACAAAGTCACCGTGTACCTTCACTGCGTTCGTCGAAATGACAGGGTAACGTGTCGTGGTTGCTTCCGCGGCGTCATCCCTGACGCAGTTTATCCTGTACCCTCCAAAATATTGTCATTTCGAGCGAAGCGAGAAATCTTCACCTCGCAGTACCCACCCCGCCTCATGTCATTTCGAGCGCAGCGAGAAATCTTTTCTCCCCACCTACACCTCACCCCAAGTGTCATTTCGAGCGAAGCGAGAAATCTTTTCCCGTATCACTATCCTCCCATAAGATTTCTCCTCACTGCGTTCGTCGAAATGACAAGTCACCGTGCGCCTTCACTGCGTCTGTCGAAATGACCAATGCCCCACCCCGCAAACACGCCACGTCACGTGGACCTCACGTGGCTCATTTTTTCATTTTCCAGATCCTAATCAAGTTCCTTGACATTTTTCACCACTACTGGTAAAATTGTTTTGTCGTCGGTGCACCGTACGTGAGGTGCGAACCAGCGGCAAAGTGTGCAACGCAGGAGGAACAACCCATGCGAAAAGTGTTCAGTGGCGTATTGTTTGTGTGCGTGGCCGTCATCATGGCCGGCTGTCCTCAAACGGGGGGAGGCCTGTTCGGTGGAGGGGTGACCGATCTGACGGTCGGCGGCAATCCGGTCACGGGTTACCTGCAGACGGGAACGGTCAACTGGTATCGCTTCCAGATCAGTAAAGACAAGGCGGGTGAACCTTTCGATATCATCATTCGAAACCTGGATACCGAGTCCATCGCCGTGGGCAGCATTGTCCGGTTGTTTTCCTCGCCCGACGAAAAGGGCCGCCTCCGGGAAAATGAACTGAGTCTCGAGTGGGAACATGTACTCCAGCCGACTGAAGAGTATGTCCGCCTCACGAACGAAGAACTCAATGTCAACCTCACCAAGGCCGATGTAAATGAAAAGGCCGTCCGTCTGGCGGGCTTCGTCGCGCCCCAGTCAGGTTACTATTTCATTTCGGTCGAAGGATACGAATTCAAGGAAGGGAAACGCCCCGCGAACGATTATCAGTACCGGGATACCCTTGCGTACACCATAGCGGTTCGATACACGCCGAGAGCGGGTACCCAGGATGGCGCGTCGCTGACTGCCGCCAGCCAGGGGGCCGGCGTCGCCCTGACCACCGGCATCCTGCGGACAGGTGAAGTGGCCTTCCACCCCATTACCCTCACGAAAAATACGCCTTACCAGTTCCAGGTGATCACCAACGGCGCGATTGACTGGTGCGTCTTTGAAGCCTCCACGTGCGCCCGCGTCGATGGCGCCACGGTCACGTGCGATCCCGCTGTGACCTGCGATGACTGCGAAACCACCCAGAACCGGTTTTTCACCGTTCCCAGGGATGGCCAGTATTACGTGAAGTTTGAAAATGTCTCGGATGCAGACTTCGGTTACGCCCAGTACCGGGTGCGCGTCTACACGGATGATCATGGTATCAGTGCTGACACGGCAACTACGCTCTCCCCGACAAACGGCTCGTACACCGGGTACCTGACCAAGTGCGATACCGACTACTTTAAGATCGTGTTCCCCGCCAACGCGGGAACCACCGCCGTGTCCTACACGTTGTGGCTGACGGTTCCTGAAGGCGTGACGATTACCGAGAAACCCGTTGATGGAGACGACGACGAGTTGTGGCTGACGGTTCCTGAAGGCGTGACGATTACCGGCCTGGCCTATGACGCGGCAAACGCGCGCTATACCCTCTCGGTTACCCAGGCGCCAGGAGCCGCCGAAACCACGCGTTCCTTCACCGTGGCCCCGAGCAGTCCCGACGTAATGGGACTGGATGGCTTCGGCGCGTACACCCTTAACGTAACCGTCGGGAATTAATTTTCTGGTAGTACAGGTCGCCGATTCGTGGTCCCCCGATGGCCCGCCAGGGCATCGGGGGACTTTATATTCCTAACAGAAAAGCATTTTTTGGGATATACTAAGGAAACATAGCACTCCACGCGAGGCTACCGCGCGCGGAGGATGCCGGGGGAACAAGGTATGCGTAGAGGGTCTGCAAGATGGTTTGAGGGCGGTCAATGGGTACGCCGCGTACTTGGGGTGTGCCTGCTGGCCGCGTGCGCCAGTGCCCGCGCCGGGGATACCCTGGCGGAGCCTGCTCCAGAAACCCTGCCCCGTGATCCGATCAAACTCGGCGTCCTGGTCAACCAGGGCAAGGACGCGTGCCAGGCGATGTGGACGCCCACCGCGACGTACCTGTCGGAAGTCCTGGGCCAGCCAGTCCAGTTGATGCCGTTGCCCTTTGAAGCGGTAGAACAGGCCGCCCGAAACCGGTCCGTACACCTGCTGGTTGTCAATTCCGGGCTGTACGCCAACCTCGAGAAAAAGGGACTCGCCCGGGCGGTCGCCACCCAGTTGGAAACTGCCGGTGGCGACGTACCCCTGCCGTGGTTCGGCAGCGTGATCTTCAGGCGGGCGGATCGATCGGACATCGTTCATGTCTCCGACCTGGCCCGCAAGCGTCTCGCCGCGGTCAATCCCGATTCCTTTGGCGGATGGGCCGCCGCCCTGGACTATCTCCGCCAGAACGGCTTCGATCCCCTTGCCCGCGCCAGGGTACTCTTCCTGGATGATCACAACGCCGTGGTCCGGGCCGTCATGGAAGGCGGCGCGGACGCCGGTATCGTCCGGGCCGGTCATCTAGAAGCCATGGCCGCCCGGGGAGAAATCGATCCCTCGCTGTTCGTGTCCCTGTGGGCAAAGCCCCTCGATCCTTCCCGGGACCACGCCCCCCTGTCCACCACGTCCCCCTATCCCAACTGGCCCTGCGCGGTGGTCACCGGGACCCTGGACGAGGCCACCGCCCTGGAGGTTGGACACGCCCTTATCAGGTTGACCCCCGATCATCCTGCCGCCCGGAGCGCTGGCCTGGCCGGATGGACCATACCCCTGAACTATGCTCCCGTCTGGGAAGCCCTCCGGCGCGCGGGACTGGTGCAGCCGCCACCCCTGGGACCGGGAGACTTCGCCCGGTGGTTCAGAAACCACCCCATGCTACTCGTTTTCCTGGTCGTGTTCTCCGGCCTGCTGTGCTGGCTCACGTACCGCGTTGCCCGGATCAGCGGGGATCTCCGCATCCAATCCGCCGAACGGATCCGGATCACCCGGGACCTTGAGGCCGCCAACGCCCGGCTCCAAGCGATCCTCCAGGGTGGCAGCGCGGTGCTCTGGGAAACGGACATCCACATCCATTTCACCTGGTTTTCCTCGAACACCCTGGATGGCCGCGTCTTCGACATCACTGCCGGCCTGCACCCCATGGAAATCGTCCACCCCGAAGACATGGAAGGCATACGGGATCATCTACGCCAGTGCGTGCTGGAACACGTCCCCTTCCACGACGTGGAATGCCGCCTGCGGGACCGGGATGGCCGATGGCTCTGGGTTGCCATATCGGGTGAACCCTTCTATAACGAGCGGGGCGATTTCCTTGGCTTCCGCGGCATCACCCGAAGCATCCACCGCCGAAAACTGCTGGACCAGGCCGCGCGTTCCTACGAGCAGGAAATGATCCAGTGGTTCCGCGAAGGCCCCGACGGCTTCCTCATCCTGTGCCCGCCGGATGGCGCGATTGAAGAAGTCAATCCCCGCCTCGAGGAACTGCTTGGCTTCCGCCGGGACGAACTGATCGGCCGTTCCCTGCGCGAACTCAACGTCTGGCCAGACCAGGCGGCCGTCGCCGACATGTGGCGCCGGGTCCAGGCCGGAGAAACCGTGCACCGCGTGATTCCCCATCGACGCAAGGACGGCCGGATCATCCAGTGCGCCGTCTCTGCCCGCCTCACCAACCGGCAGGACAACACCCGCATCCTCGCCGTGCTGCGCGACATCACCGAACAGGTGGCCGCCCGCCAGGTGGAACTCGCCTGGAGCGACCGCATGCGCCGACTGACCGCCGCCGCGCCTGGCATCGCCTACGAGTTCCGGAAAAATCCCGACGGTACCTATTGCCTGCCCTTCGCCAGTGACCGGATGTACGAGTTTTTCTGCATTCCCCATGAAACCCTCGCGCGTTCCGCGCAACCGATCTTTGACCGGATCCATCCCGACGACATGGCGGAATTCATGCTCTCCATCCAGCGGTCCGAACGCACCATGATGCCCTGGCGACACGAATTCCGCCTGCGTCACCGCAACGGAAACTGGCTGTGGTTCCTGGGACAGTCCATCCCCTCCCGCGACCCCGATGGGGGGATCACCTGGCGGGGATTCCTGCTGGACGTCACCGAATCCAGGCGTCTCGGGGATGCTCTCCGCGAGCGGGAACGGTTTCTGGCTAGCCTGCTCGAGGCCCTCCCCATCGGTGTCCTGGTGGTGCGCCGCGAGGATGGCCGGGTCGCGCTGGTCAATCCTGGTCTGGCCGCCATGGTCGGACGCGCTCCGGAGGCCACCGTCGGCACGTCCTGCGCGGAACTGCTCTGCGGAGTCCCTCCGGATTCCTGCCCTCTTCACCTTTCTGATGCGGACATGGAAAAACAGGATACGTTCTTCCTGGACCGTCCTGATGGTTCCCGTATCCCCGTGCTGAGAATCGTCCGTCCCTATGACACCCCCGGCGGGGAACACTATCTCCTGCTGGTCCTGATGGACATCCGCGAACGCCAGGAACTGGAAAACGCCCTGCGCGAAAGCGAACACCGTTATCGGCAACTGGCTGACACGATTCCCGCCCTCGTGTGGATCAGTGGACCCGACGGCGCGTGCGTCGACTTCAACCGCGCGTGGCTCGCCTTCCGCGGCCGGTCCATGGAAGAAGAACTGGGCCATGGCTGGCTCGACGGTGTCCATCCGGATGACCGGGATCGCGTCATCAAAGCCTACCAGGATGCCCTCGCCGTCCGCGCGGAATTCACCATGACCTATCGCCTGCTGCGTCACGACGGGATCTACCGGTGGGTCGAGGACCACGGCATACCGAGATTCGACCCTTCAGGCCAGTTCCTGGGATACGCCGGGGGGTGCATGGACGTCACCGAACGACAGGAAGCCGCGGCCTACCTGGAAACCGTCATGAACTGCGTCCAGGCGGGGATCTTCGTCAGCGATGCCGGGTCCGGCCTGCTCCTGGATGCGAACCGCGAAGCCGAACGGCTCACCGATCGATCCCGCGACGAACTCATCGGGCAGCCCTGGCGCGACTTGCTTCTCCTGGAACAGGACCCACCCAAAGAAACGGACGCGGAAAACGCCAGGGACGCCCGGATCCATACGCCACGCCATCACAGCCGCGTCGTGCGGGTGCGCGAAATGACCGGAAACGTCGGGGAGCGTCACCTCCTCGTGCAGAGCCTCATGGACATTAC
Organism: Candidatus Hydrogenedentota bacterium; assembly: GCA_018056705.1. Classification (GTDB taxonomy): domain Bacteria; phylum Hydrogenedentota; class Hydrogenedentia; order Hydrogenedentales; family CAITNO01; genus JAGPFE01. The sequence goes on from JAGPFE010000020.1 coordinate 22,723, forward strand.
CGACCTGCGGCGGCTGCTGGAAAGCCAGGACATCGACATCGCCCTCGCTCGACGTCTCATGGACGCCGTGACGCGTCCCCGGCGCCGGCACGTGGATCTTGGCAATAACCTGTCCCTTTTCGTCGATGCCCATGTCTGGCCATGCCAGAAAGCGGGCGGAGACCATGCCCTCGTCCGCGTTGCCCACGACCTCACCCATGGGTCCATGACCTCTCTTGCCCTGTGCGACCAGTCCGGACACGAGGTCAACTGCGTCCTCCGCGGGATCTATACCACCCTGATTCTGGACAACCTGCTCCGGGTTCCGCGCCACTCCCTCGGCGATCGCCTCGAACGGCTCAATGCCCTGCTTGAACAGTCTGGTGTGTTCCGGGATTCGGAGTTCGTCACCGGCTGGTTCGCCGACATCAATCATGACGCCGCGATCCTGCACTGTGCCGCCTGTGGACACCCCCCGGCCTTCCTCGTACGGGACGGCCAGGTCATCCTCCTCCCTGACCCCAACTCCGGCAGGATCAACGGCCCCATCGCGATCCTCCCCGGAACATCCATGACCGTGACCGCCGAACGCCTGAAACCGGGAGACCGGATCATCGCCTGCACCGACGGCCTGCTGGAAATGCCCCAGCGTAACCGGCAACGGCGATTCACCGCGCCCATGCTGGCCCGCGTCCTGCGGGCCATTGTCCAGGAAAAACCGGACGCGTCCGCCCGGGAACTGGGTGACACCCTCCTGGCCGCCGTTTGCGCGTTTTCCGGCGAGAAGGTCGGCGAACCGGATGGCCTGAACACCTCCGCCGACGACGTCTCCCTGCTGCTGATGGAAATCGAACCCGTCCATCATGCCAGCCAGTGGATCCTGCACCCCCAGGCCGACGAGGAACTCTACCGGTCCATCAACCTGATCACCGCGACGCTCGTTCCCGACTGGGAAAAACTGGGCCTTCACTCCCCGGAATTCCGGCTGCGCTCGATCCTGGAAGAAGGCTTGGCAAACATCTGGGAACACGGTCACCAGAAGAACCCCGAACTGCCCATCCGGGTCCGGGCCTGGGTCCGGAACGACTTCGTGCTGGAACTGTCCGGTTGTGGCGAAGGATTCGAACCCGGGCGGGTTCCCGATCCCCGCCTGCCCGATCACCTGCTCGCCGAACGGGGACGCGGCCTGTTCATGATGCGCAGGGCCGCCGATTCCATCGAATGGCTGCACGACGGTCGTACCCTCCGCGCGGCCTTTCACCGTCCGCGCTCTTCCCAGGTCCGACAACTGGATCTGGAACGTATTCTTGGTATACTTAAAAAATAAAGTTTTCCAATTATACCTATTGACAAAAAAAAGAAAATATGGTACGATTTTCCCGTAAACAGGAAAGGAAAGGTTATGACTACCATTGAAACGAGTCTGAATGGAAACACCGCAATCATGCAAGTAAGTGGTCCTATAGATGGCGAAGCCGCCGAACAGTTAAAAACCGCCTACCAGGGGCTACCCGAAGATCGCGTGAAACAACTTGTCCTCGATTTCTCCGCCGTGCCGTTTATCGGCAGCGCGGGACTCGGCAAACTCCTGCTGTTCTACAAGCGGATTTCTTCCACCGGCGGTACCGTGGAAATCCGGGGCGCCTCCCCGGACATCCAGGAACTGCTCCGCGAACTGCGCCTCGACCTGCTGTTCAAGTTGACCTGACACGCCATCTACGCCGCGCCGCGGCGTATCCGGATCGATTCGTGCTGACTGGGTAAAGGAACGTAACCAGGAACGCCCGGCACCGGGCAAAGGAGGGACCATGAACACGACGTCTCGGAAAAGCCTCACCTTCAAAATCGCCAGCGGCTTTGGCGTCATCATTCTGCTGGCCATGACCTTGGGCATGGCGGGTATCGTGACGCTCCAGCGCGCCACGGCGGAATTGAACAACATCGCCCAGAATGAACTTCCCGCGGCCGTGGCCCTGGGAACCGTGGAAAAAAACATCGAAAACCTCTGCGGTGCCCTTCGTACCCTGGCCATTCCCGGCCTGGACCCCGAAACGCGCGCCCGGCAGTATGACAACATCAACAAGGCCCGGGAAACCTATCAGGCCGCCGAGGCCCGGTTCGAACAGTCCTCCCTCACGCCCGAAATCGAAGCCGCCTGGAAAGCCTACAAGGAGGCTCGCGCGAACCAGAAAACGGCCAATAACCAGTTCCTGGAAGCCTGCCGACAGATCGACCAACTCGGCATCGCCGATCCCATGGCACTCATCGCGGAACTCCGCCGCTTCCAGGGGGACCATTACCGCCTCGAACTGAACGTCCTCGCCCTGATAAATGAAGGGGTCGCCTTCGAAGGCGGCGACGACCATACCGCCTGTAACTTCAGTAAATGGCTGCCCACCTTCAAAACCGACAACGCGGAATTAGCCGCCTGATCGAGGAAATGAAAGAGCCTCACCGGCAGTTTCACCAGACCGTGGCGGACATCAGGCAAGCCATCCAGGCGGGCGACCGCGACCGGGCCCGCGAGGTCTACGAGGCCAAGATGAAGGCGGCCCGGACAGCAGTGTTCAACCGTTTCGATGAATTGCTGGCCGTCGCCGAAAAAAGTCGGGAACTGTATGACCAGAACCAGGCCCTGGCCATGGGCGAACTGACCGATAAAATGGGGGCCACCATGGCAGCGATCGACAAGGTGGTCGAAGCCAACAACGCCTACCTGGACGGGTACACGGCATCGGTTACGCGAGTGGCCCGGATTACCATGTTTGTGCTGGTTGGTTGCGTTCTCGCGGTCCTGGTCCTGGGTATCGTGCTGACGTACAGCCTGACCCGGTCGATTCTCCGGCCCGTGCGAAGGGTGGTGGAAGTGCTGGGGAACGTCGCTTCCCAGACCTCCGCCGCCGCGGCTGAACTGGCCGGCTCCAGCGAAAGCCTTTCCTCCACCGCCACCGAGCAGGCCGCCATCTCCGAAGAAACCGCCAGTTCCATCACCGAAATGGCCGCCCAGAACGACGAAATGGCCCGGACCAGCGTCACGGCCGCCGACCTGACCCGCGAGAACATCCGGATGAGCGGCGACTCCCTGAAGGCTGTCGTCGAAATGACCCGGCGCATGGAACAGATCGAAAAAGACAGCCAGGAAATGGGCAAGATCATCAAAACGATCGACGAAATCGCCTTCCAGACCAACCTGCTGGCCCTGAACGCCGCCGTCGAGGCCGCGCGGGCCGGAGAAGCCGGCAAGGGCTTCGCCGTGGTCGCGGAAGAAGTCCGGGCCCTGGCTTCCCGGGCCGCCGAGGCCGCCCGCATGACCCAGGGGCTCCTCGAGGGCACCGCCGCCAAGGTCCGCGACTCCGCCGAGGCCATCCGCAAGATCAACAACAATTTCGAGGCCATCGTGGAATCCGCCACCCGCATGGGCGACCAACTGGAACGCATCAATGCCGCCGCCGGGGAAATTGCCCAGGGCATGAGCCAACTGACTACCGCCGGCCAGCAGTCCTCCCAGGCCGCCCAGACCACCGCCGCCGCCTCCGAAGAAATCTCCGCCACCGCCGAGGAACTCAGTTCCCAGGCCTATGAACTCCAGGCCGTCGTGAAGGAACTGCGTACTATCGTAGAGGGCGGTTCCGCCGACGCCCAGACGGACGTCTCCATGGGAACCGGCAAGGTGGACAGGGACATCGTCGTTGAAGGCGGCGAGTCCGCGCCTGAACCTTCAAGGCCGGCCGCTTCCCGCGCGTTACCCGGAATGAACCGGAGGAACACCGACTCCCCGCGTCAACTGGCCCGTTTCTAGCCCCCCGCGTGGTACCGGCGGGCTTTGCCGCGCCGGATAACCGCCTGTCCCTCTTTAGCGGGCGGCCTCCCCCGGGCCGCCCGCCCCCGTTATACCGCGCCCGCGATCGGGCGTTTCTTACCGCGTCCCCGGCGGCAACAGGAAAGGCAGCCACTGGCGGAAAAACGCCAGCGCTTCGGGATCCTGCCGGGTTCCGCTGACCACGTGGCCCCCGGCCGCGCCTCCTCCCAGGGCAAAGGACCATCCCCAGGCCACACCCCCCACGGCCACAAGCCCCGCCGCCGCGCCACCCACGGCCAGCAAGCCGACGGCAAGGCCGCCAATCGCCAGGCCTCCCAGGGCCAGGCCGCCAAAAGCCAGCAACCCCACGCACAGGCCGCCGAAACTGACGCCGCCAACGGCAAAACCTCCCACCGCGATGACGCCGCGCGCGAAGCCCCCCACGGCAATCATCCCGGAAGCCATGTCGCCCACGGCGATCACGCCCCGGGCGCGCCCCCGCGTCTCGCCCCGTTCAGCGTCGGGACCCAGGGCGATGTCCACGAGCGGGAGCCCCATCCATGTTCGTGGAGAACGGTAACGGATGCCCCGCGCTTGCGCTGGCATACCCATAACCCCTCCTTTCGGCGGCTGTCTTCGGCCGGCGGGTCGGTTGCGTCCCGGGAACAGCCCGGGAACCGGCCGGTCCGGTCGTTTACCGCCACGCTCATTCTATCACGCGCGCGGCCTGTCCGGATCGCCCCGCGTGGTCCGGACATGGAACGAACCGGTAGGTACGCGCGCGCCCCGAATGAAGCACGGGAGAAACATGGGAGAACTTCATCTCAACGGCCGGGCTGTTTCCTCGGGCGCTCGGGGGTAAAGACTACGGAATGGTGAATTACGACTAAGAGACCGTGTTTCCCCGCGCGCTCGGGGGGTAAGATTAAGACATTCAGATTGGCCGCGCCCACGTAACGAGGCGTGGGCGCTCCGGGAAAAGCATGACAGACGCTTCACGTGCTACAAACCGAGGTAAACGCGCGTGGATCAGATGGATCGCGCGCGTGGCGGGGGTGGGGCTTATCACGGGGCTCGTGATCGCGGGCGCGTTGCCGTTGTGGTTACCGGTGGTCAGCGGGGCGTTGACACCGGTACGGGTCGAGGCGGACGGGCCGCTCTGGAATCGACCGCTTGGCTTGACCTTCTCCCTGGGGCCGCTCCATGGCAGGGCTCGAATCGTGGTGTCGGAGGTATACCCCGAAATCCGGCTGGAACGCGTCCGGCTCGAGCCGGAGGAAGGGGGTGGCGTCGTGGTAGAGGCGGAGTCGGTCTCGCTGGCGTACACGTGGCCATGGCGGGAACGTCCCGTCCGGGCTCTTCGTATCGGGTCATTGCGGATCGACGCGGTCCGGCTGGGCGCGTGGATCCGCGAGGCCAGTTCCAACGCCCCGGGCGCGGTCCAGCCGTCCAGCGGGGGCAACGGATGGGCGGGCGCGCTGGAAACCCTGTGCCGTCGCCTCCCCGGGACGGTCTGGATCGGATCGATGCGGATAACGTCGCATACGCCGGCGGGTCCGGTGACGGTGGAAGGGGGTCCGGTGGAAGCGCGGACACGGGCCTTGCCGGCGTCCTGGTCCGTCGAGATTTCCGCGCGCGCGGATTCGGGCATGGTCCGATGGGCCGAGGGATCCTTTTCCGTGACCGCCGACACGACGCTACGCCTGGAGGGAACCCGAACTGGTGGCCGCTGCGCCGCCGCGTTACGGGTAGGTCCCTCGGAGGAGTCATCCCTTTCGGGATCCGTGGACGCGACGTGGGATGAGCAGGGCGTCTCGCGGGTGGACCTGCGGCTGGATCGTGGCACGCTGGAGGGTCTGGCGTGGACGCTGCTGTGCCGGGGACTCACGGGGGACAGGTTGGCCTGGGATTCCCTGGCGCTGGCATCGGGGCAAGTGGCGGTCACGCGCCGGGAGACGGGGGCGTGGCTGGTGACAGCGACAGGCAGCGCGCGCGCGACGGGGCTCCGGCTGGGGAGGGAGGACGCGCCGTGGTACCGGGGTAACCTGGACGTGGCATGCGCCCTGGATGGGGACGGGGTGTTCACGACGCGGCTGGACGCAGGCGGGGCGGGGCAACTGGAAGCGCGATGGACTGCCACGGACAAGGGCAATGCCCTCACGCTGGACTTGTCGGGGTGGCGTCCCGTGGCGTTACGGGAGCAGATGCCGTGGCTGGCGCCGTGGCTTTCACCCTGGGAGACGTGGCTGCCGGAGCGGCTGGACGCGCGACTGGAAGGCGCGATCGGGGGCATCGGGGGATTGCCCGGGCCCACGAGCGTGGATGGATGGCTGTCGGGGGGGTGGCCCGCGCCGGGCGGATCGGCCCGGTGGGCGATCCAGAGCACAACGGACCGGGACGGGCTCCAGGTCCGTCTGCGGGAAGCGTCCGTGGGGGAATCCCTGGATATCGTGGCCCACGGTTTTCCGCACGCGTGGCACGGGATCACCGCGCGGGCCGCGGGGGTGGACCTGGCCCGGTGGTTACGCCTGACCCGGGGCTGGGACATGCTGGACGATCTCAAGGGGACATGGTCCGGGATGGTAGAAGTGGCGCCTGGACCGGAGATCCGGTGGGAAATAACCGCCGAGCCGGAAACGCGCTGGCAGGGGCGTCCGCTGGGACAACCGGGACAGGTCCGGGCGGCGGGGCGGGTCTACCGGGATAGTGGACGATGGCTGGTAACCGGAGAGGGCCAGTTATCCGGTAAGACCCGGTTGCGGGTGGAAAACGCGGAATGGCTGGGAGGCAGCCGGTTACGGGGACGCTGGCGGATACCCACGGCGGACGTGGCGGAATTGGCCGGGCCCCTTGGCCTGGAAGGCGCCTGGGGCGAGGTAACCATGCACGGGAGCGGGCGGTTTACCTTCGAGTATGGCCTGCTGATCTGGGAAAGCGACGCGATCACGTCCACCGCGCTGGGATGGGGGGCATATTTCCTCCCGCCGGACTGGACGTTGAGCGCGCGGGCCCGGGGATCGCTCCGGTGGGGAGGGCCGGAGGGATGGTCCGCGCGGCTGGAACAGGCGCGGGTGGAAGCGGACCGGACCGCGCTGGACCTAGGGGGGCTGGAAGCGCGCGCGGGAGGCTTGGAGGTTTCGGATCTCGCCCTGCGCAGCGACATGGCTCCCCTGGTTCGATGGGGGTGGCTGAGCGAGGCACAGGGAGGAGACGCCAGCCTGCGGGTTCCCGCGTGGTGGTGGCCATGGGACACGGACGCGTGGCACGGAACGATTGAATACCAGGTGACGGCCGATCGTTTATCCTTCTGGCACGGCCGGATCGCGCTGGAACGCCCGCGATGGGTGGGGCGTCTCGCGCGGGAGGCTGGTGGCCAGTTCACGGGAGACGGCGACATGTCCATCGCGGCGGCCCGGATGGCAGGAGGCACGCTGACATCGATCGGCGGGCGGATGACCGCGTCCGGGGAACAGATAAGCGTCGAAGACCTGTCCGCGTCCGGATGGAACGGCTCGCTGGGCGGCCGGGTAGAGGTGTCGCCCCTGGATACCGGGATGCCGGCGCGTGGCACGATCCGGTTGCGGGGGATTGACCTGGGCCGGTTCTGCGCCGAGGTAAATCCGCCCTATGTCCGTTGCGAAGGCGAGCTGAACGGGTGGACCCGGTTTGCCCTGTCCGCGTTCCAGCCCACGGATTTCCGGTTCCGGGCCACGGCGGGCAACGGTTTTTCCGTGAACACGGATTTTGTGCGACAATTACTGATGAGCAGCAAGGTTACGGACTACGCGGGAGGCCGCCAGGCCGCGGGTGTCGTGCTGGACGTGCTGGGCTCGAAACCACAACGGCCCTTCGACGGGGGCGCGGTGGATATCCGCCTCGCGGAAGAACGGCTGGCGGGCGCTTTAACCTTGAGTAGTCGCGATCTCAACCTTACCGTGGATATCAAGGCCGATCCCATGGCCCTGCTGGACGCCCTCGAGGCGAATGGCGGGGCCCCATGAGCGGCACGGGAGACCAGGACATGCGCGCGCGACCCATTACGATGCTGACCGCGGTGCTGTTCATGACGACGGCCAGCCTGCTGTACGCATGCGTGTTCCGCACGGAACATACCATCACCGCCCACATCACGCTGGATATCCGGCACATCGAGGAACAGGCGTCGGGCGTGCTGGATTACGTCGAGGGGAAGACGGATACCCTGCCGGGCCTGGAACCCGCGCCGGGGCCCCAGTCCTGGTGGCGGGGCGCGCTGGACGTTTTGAATCCCGTGCCCACGGCCTGGGCGGATGACCTGAAGCACACGACTTCGCCCCTCGTGACGGACCTTGCCCGGCGCATGCGGGAACGCCACGCCCAGGTGGAAGCCTACCGCAAGGGGGGATGTTTCGGCGAGAACAACCGGGGATACCTGGAACTGCGGGACTGTGACAGCCTAGGGGATGCCGAATCGCGGAACGCCGCCCAGAAACTGCTGGCCGAGGAGAACAAGGACCGCAAGGCCCTGTACAACGAGATCGCGCGCCTGAATGCCGACCAGGGCGTGACGGTCTCGACGGTGGAGAGTATTTATGCCGCCCAACGACTGCGGCGGGGCCAGCGTGGCGAGGTGTTCCAGTTACCCGAGGCTGGGCCATGGTTCGACGAGGTCGCGCGGTCCCCCCTTGGCCAGCAGCTGGGCGGGCAGTGTCAGCCTGGCCGCTGGGTAACCCTGCCCTGACGGGTTTTCTGGCTGAACGGGAAATTTGACCGGGGGGAGGGTGTGTTCACGCGTAACGCCATGGTATTTCCTCCGTATTACCCCTTGTGACAAAGCGCGGAGATGCCGATCGTCCCGGGGTCGACCGGAAATCCGCCACAACACGAAAGGGAGCAGCCATGGTGAAAGGAAGAGGAACACGTTTCGCGTTGCTGGTACTGGTGGGTGCCTGCCTGGCGCTGGGATGGGCCATGCCAGCGTCGGCCCAGTGGCTTGGGAATGGTGGCGGGCAACAGGTTCAGGGGGGCAAGGTAACCGTGCCGAACGTGGTCGGTTTACCCCTGGACGACGCCGAGGCCACCCTGACCACGGCGGGACTGATGGTCTGGGGCGTGATCTACAAGCCCAGCGACGACGCGGAGGCGGGAACGGTGATTCGGCAGCGTCCCGAGGCTGGCGAGCAGGTAAGTGGTGGTCGTCCCGTTACGCTTACGGTTTCCGCCGGTTCTCCAGAACGGGCCCGGGAATGGTTCCGCAACGTGTATCGCCGGTTTACCGAGCTGGACACGGACCAGTCGGGTGGTCTGTCCGCGGCCGAAATCCAGGTAGCCTTGAGCAACCTATCCCAGCAGCTGTTCGAAGCCATTGACGCGGACGATGACGGGCAGTTATCGCAGGCGGAACTCGACGCGTTCCTGCAGCTGGACGGGTTGTTCGGGTGCGCGCGGCGGGTCATTCTGGGTGGATTCGCCACGCAAATGGCTGGTGACGTCCTGCTGTCCGGGCTTGGCCTGGCCCTGCTGGGCGTCTGGTCGGTTCGTCGGCGCTCGTGACCTGGTGGGTTGAACGCGGATTCCCGGGGTCCGGTTCGCGCGGCATGATAGCGTGGGCCGGGCCCCGGTCCTTTTTTGGTGGGGCCACGCGGGAGCAACTGCTTACCAGATTTCTCCTCACTTCGTTCGTCGAAATGACAAGGTGGGGTGGAGGGATGGGGGGCTGAAAGATTTCTCCTCACTTCGTTCGTCGAAATGACAGGTGATGTCGGTGCCGAAATGACAGGGGGTCGGTGGGGGTGAGCAGGGCGTGGCGAAGGTTGTCTGCTTCGTTCATCGCGGTAACCGTGTCATTTCGAGCGCAGCGGGAAATCTTGAGTGCGGCGGGAAATCTTGAGCGTAGAGAGAAATCTTGAGCGTAGAGAGAAATCTTTTCTCGGCTCCGAATTTTTCAGGGATATTTTTTTGTTTACAGGGCAAGGGATGTCATTGTTTACCAATTTCCCACACCATTTGTATTTTTTTCACGCGCGGGGCGGAAAATGTGTTAAACTCATAGTGCAGGTGTTTCCAAGAACCGGAAACGGGCAGGTTTCCTTATTCTGGTGGAATGGTAAACATTCTCAACAAAAGGAATGGTAGCATGAAGAAATTCCTGGTGCTGTGCGTACTGTCTTGCTTGCTGGGATGGTCCGTTCCGGCGTTCGCGGTGTCCTGGGGGTGGGATACGAACGGGAACCTGGAAGGATGGGGCAGTCCTAATCAAATCCTGGGGCTGGCAGCCTCCGGCGGGGCCATGCAAGGCTTGACCAACGGGGGTGATCCCTTCGTGTATTCTCCAGACAACCTGAATCTACCGGGCAGCGCGAACCGATGGATCAAGATTGATGTGGAGACCACGGCAATATCTGCCCGGACATGGCAGATCTTCTTTATCACGAACGCGGACGGTAGCTGGGCTGAAGCCAAGTCGGTCACCTTTACCGTGCAACCAGGACGGGATTTTTACCAGATTCACGTTCCCCGGCGGCTGGCGGAAGAGAGTAAAACGGGCGCGTGGGATGGACAAACCATCAGGCGGTTGCGCCTGGATACGGGAGATCAGATCGGCATTACCTTCAAGATTCATTCCCTCGCCGTGGAGGGATACCCGCATCCGGACTGGCCCTATAACATTCTGCCGCCCGCATCCCATCCGAGTGGATGGTTTATCGCGAACCAGATTACGAACCTTGGCGTGGCCAGCGATGGCACGCTCACGGTTTCCGGCATCACGGGAAACGATCCCCATTTCCAGGTGAGTGACCTGTCCTTCGACCCGAACGCGTTCCGGTACCTGCTGGTGCGGTACAGTGTGTCCGGGTTTGCCAACAGTAATGGCCAGGTAGCCGAGACATTCGCGTTTCCGGGTACCGGACCTAACGGGTACCTCGGGCGGCCGTGGTATTGCTATCCGAACCTGAGCGGATACGTTACCGCGATCATGGACATGCATAATCTTCCGATCGCGTACAGTTCAAACGTCTGGCCCGGCGCGGCCGGAAGCATAACTTCCTTCCGGATCGATCCTGCCATCACGGCGACGGGCGCGACATACAAGTACGACCGGATTGCCCTGCTCCAGGCCTCGGATCTGCCGGCGACGTCGGTGACCCGGGAATGGCCTGGCATGAGTGGCGTGGGCTCGTGGGAGCCGGCGCAACACGGCGCGTACGCGGGCAGTTTTGTAATGTTGCAGGGGGGCATGGCCAATATTACCCAGACGATAACGAACAACGTGTTCGCGATCGAGAACCTGGATTTCGTGGTCAACACGGACGGGAACGCGAACCGCTACCTCTACCTTGACGTGGAAGTGGCGTCGGGCACCCCGCTGAACGACCTGCCCCTGACGGTGCAATGGGCTGTGAACGGCCGGGGGATCGGTGACGAGGGTATCAACGGCAACATGCAGCGGCGGTACGCGGTGATCCGGACCAACCAGGGCGTTAACCGCTACGTGTTTGACCTGGCCACGCCGCAGGGCGCGGGATTCAATGCCCCGTGGGACCACGGCGCGGGCGCTAACGACAGTTACATCCACGGGCTGCTGCTGGCTTTCGGACTCCAGGGCCAGACGTCCTCGATTTCCAGCGTGAAAGTTTCTAACGTCGGGCTGGTATCGGTGGCACCCCCCCAGATCCAGTTCATCGAAAACGAAACGGTTCCGGACAACGCGGCTTACGCGAAAACGCCCAGCCTGGCGGCAGGCACCCCACCCATTACGTGGAGCAAGATCGCGGGACCATCCGGGCTGACGGTAAACGCGTCGACCGGCCAGGTGAACTGGCCGTCTCCTACCGTGTCGGGCAGTCCGCACACCGTGACGATCCGGGCCACCAACAGCGCGGGATACGACGAGGAAACCTGGGCGATCACCGTGACGGACGCCACGCCGCCAGTCATCACGGTGAACGGGGCGAACCCGGCGACGGTGGAGTGCGGCGCGTCCTACACCGACGCGGGGGCAACCGCCACGGATAACGTGAGCGGCAACGTGCCGGTGACCCCAAGCGGGACGGTGAACACGGCCATACCGGGAACATATACCATCACGTATACCGCGCAGGACGGCGCGGGCAATACCGCCACGGCGACCCGCACGGTGAACGTGGTGGACACGACGGCGCCGGTGGTGACGATCAACGGTGGGAACGCGCTGACGGTGGAATGCGGCGTGTCGCTGACGTTGCCTGGCGCGACGTGGACCGACGCGTGCGCGGGCAGCGGGACAGCGGCGGTATCGGATCTTGGAGGCTTGAGTCCGTCCAACCCGGCCGTGGGCGTGTACAGCGTGGAATACAGCGGCAGTGACGGATACAACACGGGCAGGGCGACCCTGACGGTAACCGTGAAAGACACGACAGCGCCGGTGATCACGGTGAACGGGGCTGACCCGTTGACGGTGGAATGCGGCACGGCCTTCACGGATCCGGGCGCGACCGCGACCGACCAGTGTGTCGGATCGGTGACCGTGACCGCGAGCGGGACGGTGAACACGGCCATACCGGGTTCGTACATGCTCATGTACACGGCGGACGATGGCAGCGGGAACACGGCCACGGCGACCCGCGTGGTAAACGTGGTGGACACGACAGCGCCGGTGATCACGGTGAACGGGGCTGACCCGTTGACGGTGGAATGCGGCACGGCCTTCACGGATCCGGGCGCGAGCGCGACCGACCAGTGTGTCGGATCGGTGACCGTGGCCACGAGCGGGACAGTGAACACGGCCATACCGGGAACATATACCATTACGTATATCGCGCAGGACGGCACGGGCAATACCGCCACGGCGACCCGCACGGTAAACGTGGTGGACACGATGGCGCCGGTGATCACGGTGAACGGGGCTGACCCGTTGACGGTGGAATGCGGCACGGCCTTCACGGATCCGGGTGCGACCGCGACCGACCAGTGTGTCGGATCGGTGACCGTGGCCACGAGCGGGACGGTGAACACGGCCATACCGGGAACATATACCATCACGTATATCGCGCAGGACGGCACGGGCAATACCGCCACGGCGACCCGCGTGGTGAACGTGGTGGACACGATGGCGCCGATGATCATGGTGAACGGGGCGATCTCGATGACGGTGGAGTGCGGCACGGTCTTCACGGATCCGGGCGCGACCGCGACCGACCAGTGTGTCGGATCGGTGACCGTGGCCACGAGCGGGACGGTGAACACGGCCATGACGGGTGTGTACACGCTCACGTACACGGCGAACGATGGCAACGGGAATACGGCCACGATGACCCGCTGGGTGGACGTGGTGGACACGACGGCGCCGGTGGTGACAATCAGCGGTGGTAACACCCTGACGGCGGAATGCGGTGTCCCGCTGACGTTGCCGGCCGCAACCTGGACCGACACGTGCGCGGGCAATGGCGCGGCGATAGTATGGAATCTCGGTGGACTGAACCAGTCGAATCCAACCGTGGGCGTGTACAGCGTGGAGTACCGCGGGTATGACAATTTCTTGAACATGGGCATGGTGACGCTCACGGTGACCGTGACGGACACGACGGCGCCAGTGGTGACGATCAACGGGCCGAACCCGGTGAACGTCCTGGTGGGCGGCTCATTCACACCGCCTTCGGCGGTGGTGACCGACGGGTGTGATCCGGCGGCCGGCTACACGGTAAGCGGCTCGGTGGACGTGAATACCCTTGGCACATACCTGTTGACCTATACCGCCACGGACGCGTCGGCGAACACGGCGAGCGTGACACTGACGGTGAACGTGGTGAATGACGTGACGCCGCCGGTGATCACGCTGGCGGGGGATGATCCGCTGACGCTGTCGTGCGGCGACGCGTACGTGGAACCGGGCGCGACGGCCACGGACGACGTGGACGGCGACGTGACCGGGTCCATCGTGATCAGCGGTCAGCCCCCGGCGGGTCCGCTGGCGCCCGGATCGTGGACGGTGACCTACAGTGTGAGTGACAGTACTGGCAACACGGCCACGGCGACCCGGACGGTGGTGATTCAGGACAACTGCCCGCTGACGGTGACGGCCACGGGCACGACGCTGACGGTGCCCGTGGGCGGCCGGGCGGAATTTGCCGTGACGGTGACGGGCGCGATCGGGTCGGTGACGTACCAGTGGTTCCGGGACGATGGGTCCAAGGCGTGGGTGCCGCTGTCGGGCGAGAACGGGGACACGCTGGTGATCGACCCGGTATCGGAGTCGGACGCGGGCCAGTACCAGTGCGAGGTGAGTGACAGCGTGACGTCGGTGACGTCGCCGGTGTTCACGCTGGTGATCGGTTCGGGCGTGCCGGTGGCGGGACCGGCGGGGCTGATGATCGCGGGTCTTGGCCTGGCCCTGCTGGGCGCGAGGTCGTTCCGGCGTCGCTCGTGACCTGGTGGGTTGAACGCGGATTCCCGGGGTCCGGTTCGCGCGGCGTGATGCCGCGGGCCGGGCCCCGGCCCTTTTTTGGGGACACGCTGGATCAACTGCTTGACCAGATTTCTCCTCACTTCGTTCATTGCGGTAACCGTGTCATTTCGAGCGCAGCGAGAAATCTTTATTCCATGGTTAAAAGTTATCGTGTCTTTTAAGATTTCTCCTCACGTTGTTCGTCGAAATGACAGGTAATATCGGTGTCGAAATGACAAGGTGGGGAGGAGGGGGGCGGGAGTTCTGAAAGATTTCTCCTCACTTCATTCGTCGAAATGACAGGGAGGGTTCGGTGGGGGCGCGTGGGGCGTGGCGAAGGTTGCCTGCTTCGTTCGTCCCGGTAACCGTGTCATTTCGAGCGTAGCGAGAAATCTTGAGCGCGGCGAGAAATCTTCACCCTTTTCGAGATTTCCAGGGACATTTCATGCGTGCCCGTGATCGCCAGGGATGATGAGGCCCCTGGAAGTGCTCCATGGATGATGAAACCCCAGGGAATGCTCAATTCCGGGTGGCAGGGTGACCTTCCGGTATACGAACAACTGCCCCGGGGCATGTTTTCGGGGATCAGCAGCCTGCAAAGAGAAACCGGCCCATCGGCAAGCCGATGAACCGGTTTGAAGGGTCTGGTCAGGGGGACTCAGTACCGCCGGGGGCGGAAGTCGCTCCGTCCGCTGCGGTCCCGGAATCCACCGCCGCGGGGCGCGCGGTTGTCGTCCTTCGGACGGGCTTCGTTCACCTTGATGGCACGGCCATCGAGGTCCCGACCATCCAGGGCGGAGATGCCGGCGTGGCCTTCCTCGTCGGAGGGCATCTCGACGAATCCGAAGCCGCGGGAGCGACCGGTTTCCCGATCCATGACCACGCGAGCGGAAGAGACCTCACCATAGGCCTCAAAGGCTTCCCGGAGGGATTCGTCGGTGGTGGTGTAAGACAGGTTGCCTACGTAAATGTTCATCAACCATTTCCTTTTGGTTGTTCGCGGGTCCGGCCCCCGCAGGTTTTCTTTTGTCAGCCAGGCCTATGCGGGGTCGAAACACTCACGAACACCAATAGGATCTGATCGACGTTGTCCAGGCGGGCCTGTCCGGGCAACCCGCTGAAGATAAGGGTAACACAGTAGAATGGATAAAATCAACTTTTTATAAATATATTTTTCATACAGGTAATAAAGGTATTGTGAATTGGCCTCCAGGCTGGTCTTTCGATCGGGGCATGTTTTTTTCAAAACTGTTACTCTGTCATTTCGAGCGCAGCGAGAAATCTTTATTCCATGGTCAGGAGTGATCGTGTCATTTAAGATTTCTCCTCACTTCGTTCGTCGAAATGACAAGGGGGGAGTCGGTGGGTGCGAGTGGGGCGTGGCGAAGGTTGCCTCCGCGTTCGTCGTGGTAACCGTGTCATTTCGAGCGCAGCGAGAAATCTTTATTCCATGGTCAGAAGTCATCGTGTCATTTAAGATTTCTCCTCACTTCGTTCGTCGAAATGACATGGGGAGGAGGGGTGGGGGGGCTGAAAGATTTCTCCTCACGTTGTTCGTCGAAATGACAGGTAATATCGGTGTCGAAATGACAAGGGGGTTTCGGTGGGGGCGAGCATGGCGAGGCGAATGTTGCCTGTCGCGTTCGTCGCGATGGAAGAGGGTTGTAGTCCCAGGAACAGCGCGACTTTACGGAACACGGACGCTGAGCCGCTGGTCGAATGGAGTAAGTGGCGGTTCCCGCGTCAAGGAAGGACAAGGTGGAGGGCGTTGCCCGTCGAATGGTTCCGTATCGAGGGGGCCACGCGTACCCTGGGTGGGGCGAGGCGGAGGGAGTTGCCCGTCGAATGGGGAAGCGCGGCGGGGAGGGTGGGTGTGATATAATCCCTCCATGTTAATGCGCGTCACGCAAGGGGGCTCGACACACCCGGGATGGCGGGGTATCCGTGTATCTTCGCCCGGGCGAAGAATCGGGCGCTGGAATCCGGAAAGACTGACAGGATCACGATGACGTTTGCAACATTTGAAGGGCTGGATCCGCGGCTGGTGAAAACCCTGGCGGCCCAGGGAATTGAAACGCCCACGCCGATTCAGGAACTGGCCATTCCGCCGGCCCTGGAAGGGCGGGACCTTGTCGCCACCGCCCAGACCGGCACGGGTAAAACGCTGGCCTACCTGCTTCCATCGCTGACGCGGCTGGCGCCAGGGCCACGAAAAAAACACGCCGCGCCCCGCATGCTGGTGCTCGCGCCAACCCGGGAACTGGCCGCGCAGGTGGAAACGGTGGCGCGTCCCCTGGTGGACGCGTTGCGGTTGACCGTGACGGTGGCGTACGGTGGGGTGGGCATGGGCGCGCAGGTCCAGGCGCTGCGGCAGGGCCCTGACGTGCTGGTTGCCACGCCGGGCCGCCTGCTGGATCATCTCGGCCGGGGCCACGTCAAGCTGGACGGGGTGGAAATCCTGTGCCTGGACGAGGCGGACCGCATGCTGGACATGGGCTTTCTTCCGGATGTGAAGCGGATCCTGGGGAAAACGCCGGCTGGTCGCCAGACCCTGCTGTTTTCGGCTACCTTCGCGCCCGAACTGGAGCGGCTATCCGCGTCTTTCATGCGCGATCCCGTCCGGGTAGGCGCGGAGTTTACCGCGCGCACGGTGGACGCGGTCCGCCAGCGGCTGTTACCGGTCCGGGAAGAAGAAAAACTCAAGATGCTGCTTCACCTCCTCGAGACGGAGGCGGTGGAATCGGCGATCATCTTCCTGCGGACCAAGGCCCGCACGGACCGGCTGGGCGCGGCCCTGAAACGCCACCGGATCGCGGTGGCGGTGATTCACGGCGACCTGGATCAACGGCAACGCAGCCGGGCGCTGGATCGGTTTCGCGAGGGGAAGGTTCCCATCCTTGTGGCGACTGACGTGGCGGCGCGAGGCCTGGACATAGACGGCGTGAGTCACGTGATTAATTACGATATACCGCCCACCGCCGACGATTACGTGCACCGCGTGGGTCGGACCGCCCGGGCCAACCGCGACGGTGACGCGATTACCTTCGTCACCCCCGCCGACCTCGTGCAACTGGAAGCCATTGAGCGGGCACTGGGCCAGAACCTTCCCCGGATCGAGTACGAGGGCGCGCCGACGGTACTGTCGCTGTGGCGTCCCCCCGAGGCCGTCCGCGCGGCGACATCCCGGGGGAAACGTTCCGGACGCGGTCTCCTGCGCAGGCGTTAACCGGAAACACTTTCCCCTCTTCCGAACGGGCGCGGTAGCGGCACGGATACACCACGTCCCGCGCCCGTCCGGGAATATGCGGGGAAACCCCAGCGCGTCCGGATACACGCCTACCTTCCCGAATCCGCGAAGCAACGCACACGGTCGGTCACGCGAGAACAACCGCGCGAGGGGGAGGCGCGCCTATGCCGCGCTTACGCGAGCGCCGGCTCGACCTTCCGTTCGGGCGACTCTTCGAGGGGGGAACCCAGCGTGAAACGTGGCGTTTCGGTCACCGTCACGTCACCCAGGTCAATCTCCTCCAGGAGGTAGCGCAGCACGTCGCGAGGATTGGTTTTGCCGCAGGTGAACACGTCCAGCGCCACCAGCCCGAGATCGGCGTAGGTGTGCGCGGAACAGTGGCTCTCGTCGAGCATCACCACGGCAGTGAACCCTGGAGGCGAGTCCTGCCCGAATTTGTACCGGATCTGAGAGACCACGGTAGCCCCGGCCCGTTCTGCCGCACGCGCCATCGCGTTCAGCATCCGCTTGTCATCGAGACAAACTTCCCGGGCCACGTTCCGACAGTCGATCAGAAGATGCATACCCTTGTGCAACTCATACATCCTCCTATAAGTTGCGGGCCATCTGTTACCGGCGCACCCCCCGTCCGCACGCCGAACGGGGTGTATCCGCCGGGGGTACACCATCGAAGTCTTTTCCTTTCAGAAAAGAACGAGCGCAAATCTTATACGAAGTATACCGTCAAATCAAAATTTTCGCGGGATTTTTTTTCGCGAAAACCCGCGGATTTCTGATCGTTTAACCTGTTGTAAGAAAAGAGGTTGCGTAATGGGATTTCCGGAAACATGCGTCACGGACCCTCACAGAGCATGACAGGGGGCACTACCCGCGCGGGAATCAGCGGCAACGCCACGAAAGATCAGCCCGCGTTTTCATCGGGTGTTTCGCCCTGGCGTTTCCGGCTTTTACGTTCCTTGATGGCGTTGGCCTTGTAGAAGAGGGCGGGTTCGATGATGGGTTCATGGAGCCCCTCGGTTTCCACGTCGCCGTAGGTGACCCGTCCCCGGTAGGTACGGTTGGAGAGGATGATGGCAATGGCCTGTCGGGACCACTTGTTGCCCTTGCGGGTGTAGATACCCTTCGAATGGAGGAAATTGACTACCTTTCCCGTGCTGCGGGTGGCGATGTACTCGCGGAAGATCATGCGGACCACTTCGGCTTCGCGGTCGTCGACGATCAAGGGCTTGGAATCGTCCGGTCCGCGGCGGTATCCATACGGCGCGGGTCCGGTTCCGTAACGTCCCTGCTGGACCGCCGTGAGTTGCCCGCGTTTGACTTTCGCCCCGTGAGAAAGCCGCGCGCCTCCGCCTTCCGTATCCGCGCGCGCGACTTGTGTTGTCTGCTCCCGCTCGGTGTGTTCGGTCATCTGCCCCAGTTCCCAGGGCATTTCAGCCCGTTACGCATTTTAAACCCGCGGCCGTTTCAACCAGCCCTGCCACGACCGCTCTTCTAACATTGTAAGCGATTTCCGCCGGAATGTCAACAAAGAAATTAAGAAATTCGGATGGAGAGGGAACGCATAGAAAAAAAACAGATCTTTTCGACAGGTTTTTCTGAATATTCCGTTCAACGGAAACTTTAAGCCGTACGATGATGGTAGAAACACGCATGGGGAGCGCGGATGGGTGCCGCGCGGAATCTCCAGAGTGATGGCGTGCCACGGGGGAATCATGGGGCGGTACCGGTCCGGCGAAGGATTGGTGCCGCCCCGGAGGGGGGGCCGTCACGGGGCTGGATCAGGGGCCAGGCGCGTTTTCGACTTCCTTCACGCGCACTTCGTAGAGGCGGGGCCAGCGTTTTCCCGTGAAGAACAGCCGGTCTTTTTCAGGGTCCCACGCGATGCCGTTGAGCACGTCCACGTCGCGTCCGGCCCGCAAGGATTGCGGCAACAGGCCCTGGAGGCACAGCCATCCTTCCACCTGTCCATCGTCCGGGTTGACGATCAAGACCCAGTCGCTCTGCCAGATATTGGCCCACACGCGGCCCCGGACCCATTCCAGTTCATTGAGGTTTCGCACGGTCCGGGACCCGTCATGGACGGTGATTTCCCGCTTGACGTCGAAGGTTTCGGGATCGCGGAACCGCAGGCAGGCCGACCCGTCGCTCATGATGAGGTGCTCGCCGTTCCAGGTGAGGCCCCAGCCCTCGCCGTCGTACCGGAAGGTCCGGGTGATCCGGAAGGTGTCGCGGTCACGGACGAAGGCCTGTCCATCTTTCCAGGTCAACTGGATGAGCCGTCCGTCCCGTAACGAGGCGAGCCCTTCGGCGAAGACCCCGGGTACCTCGGTGATCCGCGTGACGCCGCCGCTTTCGAGGTCAACTTCGCGCAGGGTGGATGGTCCGCCAACCGCGCCGGTGCTTTCGTAGAGCCGTCCATTCTCCCACAGGAGTCCCTGGGTGAAGGCCCTGGGGTCATGGGGATATTCCCGGACAACTTCGAACGTGTACCGTCGGGCGGTGGAGTCGGGGGCGGGTTTGCCCGCGTAACAGCAGGGACACCAGAGCGCCAGGGGGAGGATGGCCCCCATCCGCAGCCACCGGATAGCATCGGCCAGGCGGACCTTCATGGCGTTTTCGAGATCTCCGCGTCGTGTGCAGCGGCCATGGTAAAACAGGGTCAGGCCGTGCCGCTTTTCGGCAGGGTGGTATCGTTCGCGTCGGCGGACCGGGCGTCGTGCTCGTAGACGAGCAGGGGTTCTTCCTTGCGGAGGATGACGCCGGGGGTGATCACGCATTCCCGGATGTCCGACCGGGAGGGGATGTCGAACATCACGTCGAGCATGATCGCCTCGAGGATACTCCGCAGGCCGCGCGCGCCGGTTTCGTTCTGGATGGCCAGGTCGGCCACGGCTTCGAGCGCTTCGGGCTGGAAGGTGAGTTTCACCCGTTCAAGTTGCAGCAGTTTTTCGTACTGCTTGGTCATCGCGTTTTTCGGCTGGGTCAGGATGCGCAGCAGGTCGTCCCGGGTGAGGTCGTCGAGGGTGGCGACCACGGGCACGCGGCCGATGAACTCCGGGATCATGCCGAACTTGATCAGGTCCTCGGGCTTGACCTCGGCGAGGACTTCGCCGACGCGCATTTCCGATCGGGACTTGTTCTTGGCGTTGAAGCCGATGGTGTTGGCGCCCAGGCGCTTACGGATAATCTGTTCGAGGCCGTTGAAGGCGCCGCCGCACAGGAACAGGATGTTCCGGGTGTCGACCTGGATGCATTCCTGCTGGGGATGCTTGCGGCCGCCCTGGGGCGGCACGGAGGCGATGGTCCCCTCGAGGATTTTGAGCAGGGCCTGCTGCACGCCCTCGCCGGAGACGTCGCGGGTGATGGATGGGCTGTCGCTTTTTCGTGCGATCTTGTCGATTTCGTCGATGAAGACGATGCCCAGTTGGGCCCGTTCGACGTCGTAGTCCGCGGCCTGGAGGACCTTGAGCACCACGTTTTCGACGTCATCGCCCACGTAGCCCGCCTCGGTGAGGGTGGTGGCGTCCACGATGGCGAAGGGCACGTCGAGCATGCGGGCCAGGCTTTCGGCGAGAAGGGTTTTTCCGCTGCCGGAAGGACCGATCATCAGCACGTTGGATTTCTGAATCTCGACGCCGTCGATTTCCGCGCCGGTCATGATGCGCTTGTAATGGTTGTGGACGGCGACCGAAAGGATGCGTTTCGCCCGGTCCTGGCCGATGACGTACTGGTCCAGGAATTCCTTGATTTCCTTGGGGGGTGGGACCCGCCGCTTGACCACCTTGCGACGGCGGACCCGATCCTCCGCGATGATTTCCGAACACAGGCGGACGCATTCATCGCAGATATTGACGTCGGGGCCGGCAATAAGTTTATTGACCTCGTTGTGCGGTTTGCCGCAGAACGAGCAACAAGGGATGTCGTGCCTTCCACGGGGCGTCATGGGCGCAAGCCTTTCCGGTTAAATGGTAACATATTTTTCCGTTGCGCCGTTTTCCGGGTCGGCGCGGTAAAGAATATAGCACTTTCAAGAAAAATTGTCAAGAATTTACATTCCGTTTTTGGTATAAAACCACAAGAATTTGTGTTTTCCGCGCATGTTTTCCACAAGATAACGTTCTCCAGAGCCTTGCAGATTACCATTCCTGTTAACCAGGAAAAGTTTCGCGCCGGAATTCTTCCCGGAAAAAGTGAAAAAAAATACGGGGGACGGTCCCGTTTCCGGGAGTTCAATCTTTATACTGATCCGGTGTGGAGACCGGCCACTGACGCGGCGGACGGAGAACCGACCATGAAACGTGGTACCTGGATACTGGCGTGGATCATGCTGGCCGCGTGGACCGCCATGGCGGTAGACGGCACAACGGGCACCCTGGTGGTTACGGACCCGCGGTGCGAATTCGAACGGGATCCCCTTGGCGTCGACACGCCCGATCCCAGGCTATCGTGGGCCCTGCGGTCGCCGATGCGGGGGGCCCGGCAGACCGCCTGCCAGGTGCGGGTAGGCCTGACCCCGGAGTCCCTGGCTGAAGGGGGGACCCCGTTGTGGGATTCGGGCCAGGTGACCACGGAGGAGCAGGTGATGGTCTATGCCGGACCGGCACCGGCCGCGCACCAGGTCCTGTACTGGACCGCGCGGGCGTGGGACGCCGCGGGGGTTCCGGGCCCCTGGAGCGCGCCGGCCAGCTGGACCATGGGTCCCCTGCGGACGGAGGACTGGGCCGGCGCGCGGTGGATCACCGCGCCGGAGTCGGTGGGCCCGCCCCCGGATCGGTCGGGTCCCATGCCGATATTCCGGAAATCTTTCCGCCTGGACCGCGCTGTCCGGCGCGCGCTGCTGTACGGGTGCGGCCTGGGATTTCACGAGTTCCGGATCAACGGCGAGCGGGTGGGGGAAGATCTTTTCGGCCCGGCCTGGACGGATTACCGGAAAACCTGGCGATACAGCGTTTACGACGTCACCGGCCAGTTGCGGGAGGGGGAGAACGTTCTGGGCCTGATGCTGGGAAACGGGTTTTACCGGGTGACCGGGGGCCGGTACGTGAAATACACGGGATCCTTCGGTCCGCCCCGGGCTATCGTCCTGTTGCGGGTGGAATACGCGGATGGCGGGGTGGAACAGGTTGTTTCGGACGGGACCTGGCGGACGACATCGGGCCCAATCGTGTTCTCATGCGTGTACGGCGGGGAAGACTACGACGCGCGCCGGGAGCAGGATGGGTGGGATGGTCCGGGATTCGACGACGGAGCGTGGCCGGCGGTCGTGGAAACGGATGGCCCGGGGGGCGTCCCGCGGGGGCCGGGGGGGTCGCCCATCCGGGTCATGGAAACCCTGGCGTCGGTGTCGGTGACCCGACTGGGACCGGGGCGATACTTGTACGACCTGGGAAGGAATTTTTCGGGGATCCCCCGCGTACGGGTACGGGGAGAGGCCGGGGCCACGGTCACGCTGGTACCCGGGGAACTGCTGGATCCGTCGGGCGGGGTTACCCAGCGCCATTCGGGGGAACCGGTGTGGTTCCGGTATACCCTGAGGGGGAAGGGCGAGGAGACCTGGGCCCCGCGGTTTTCCTATTACGGATTCCGGTACGTGGAGGCGCGGGGAGCCCGGCCAGCGGGTACCGCGGAAGAGGGAGAAGTGGCCCTGCCGGAACTGGTGGCCGTCGAGGGGCTGTGGACCCATGCCGCGGCGGAACGGGTGGGACGTTTCGAAAGTTCGGACGATATCCTCAACCGGACGCATGACCTGATCCTGTCGGCCATACGGAGCAACCTGCAGCACGTGCTGACGGATTGTCCCCACCGCGAAAAACTGGGCTGGCTCGAAGTGTCACACCTGCTGGCGGATGGCCTGGTATACAACTTCGACGTGGCGCGGTTTTACGCCAAGGTGCAGCAGGACATGGCGGACAGCCAGCTGCCCGACGGGATGGTGCCGGATATCGCGCCGGAGTACACGGTGTTCAAGGATGGTTTCCGCGACTCGCCGGAGTGGGGCAGCGCGTGCGTGATCAACCCCTGGAACGCGTGGATGGTCTACGGGGATCGGCGCGTCCTGGAAACGGCATACCCGGTGATGAGCCGTTACGTCGCCTACCTTGCCGGGCGCGCGGATGGGCATATCGTGTCCCATGGCCTGGGTGACTGGTACGATATCGGGCCGAACCCGCCAGGAGAGTCGCAACTGACCTCGAAGGGCCTGACCGCGACGGCGGTGTACTACCAGGACCTGGACAACCTGGCGCGGACGGCGGCGTTGCTGGGCCGCGCCGATGACGCCAGGCGGTTCCGGGAACAGGCGGAGGCCGCGCGGCAGGCTTTCAACCAGCGGTTCTACCATCCCGCCGATCATTGCTACGACCGGAACAGCCAGACCGCCAACGCGATGCCGTTGGCGTCAGGGATGGCTGATCCGTCGGAGGAGCAAGGCATCCTGGAGCAACTCCTGCGGGGCATTGAAGAAAATGGCTGGCGGGTGACCGCGGGTGACGTGGGATTTTCCTATCTGGTCCGGGCCCTGACTGACGCGGACCAGGGGGATACGCTGTACCGGATGGTCACCCAGGACAGCGGTCCGGGGTACGTGTGGCAGTTACGACGGGGCGCGACGACCCTGACGGAGGCGTGGGACGCGGATCCCCATTCCTCCCATAACCACTGCATGCTGGGCCACGTGGAAGGCTGGTTTTACCGGGGCCTGGGGGGGATCCGGGTAGACGAGGCGGGATTCCGGCGGTTCACGTTGCGGCCCGTAATGCCCCGGGGACTGGACCGGGTGACGGTCCGGTACCGCTCGATTCGAGGGGAGATTGTCTCGGCGTGGAGGCGGGAAGGTGGACGAATGTCGTGGATGATCCAGGTGCCGCCGAACACGGAAGCGATGGTCTACGTGCCCGCTCGGGATGCCGGGAAGATCCTGGAAAGCGGTGAGCCGTTGAGCACCGTGGAGGGCGTTCTGGACCCGCGGGTAGAGGGGGAAAAGACACGCTTCCGCGTGATGTCCGGAGTATACCTGTTTTCCTGGCCGGATCCGTTGGGGCGGGAACCCGGGGACGGAGGTCCTTCTTCCGGGGGTAACGGCTAATGGAATCCTAACATAAAGACAATAAAGTTTTAACACTTTCCTGCGAAAGTTTCCCGCATGGAAGCGGAACCGGAAACGCTCGCGCTGCCTGTCGAGGGGGTGCGACAGCAGCATGCGGCAACCCGCGCGGAGATCGTCACCTTTGGCCTTCTCTTCGTGGGGTACATCTTTTATTACCTGACCCGGAAAAACATTTCGGTGGCCCAGGTCAGCATGGAACAACTGGGATTGCTGACCCAGGCCCAGATCGGCTACCTGGCTTCGGCGGGCACCATGGCCTACGCGGTGGGCAAGTTCGTCAACGGGGTGGTGACGGACCGGATCGGGGGGAAGCGGGTATTCGTGCTGGGCATGGCGGGGTCCGTGGCGGCCACGGTCATGTTCGCGCTATCCGGACGGTTTGAAACCTTCCTGTTCTGGTGGATCGTGAACAGTTACTTTCTTTCCATGGGGTGGGGCGGCCTGATCCGGGTCATGTCCTACTGGTTTGACCGGGGACACCGGGGGCTGATGGTGGGGCTGATGACGGTGAATTTCCAGATCGGTTCCACGCTGGCGAAGTTGTTTACGGCGTTCCTGTCGGGGTTTTCGCTGCTGGTGTGGCGGGGGCTGTTCCTGGTGCCCGCGGGCCTGCTGGCGGGTATGTTCGTGGTGACGCTGCTCTGGTTGAGGGAGACCCCGCCGGGACATCGGAGTTTCCGGGAGGAATTCGAAAAGACGCGTCACCGGTCCATGAACGCGGCGACGTTCGCGGTGGCGTTATGGCACGCGCTGGCGTCGCCGACGTTTCTGCTGGTGCTATGGGGTTCGGTGCTGTTCACGTTTCTGAGGACGTTTTTTGATGATTTCGCCACGCTGTGGATGGCGGCGTCGGATCATGGCACCAGCGTGTCGGGATACATCGCGGCGACGTTTACCATGGGGGGAATCGCTGGAACGCTGGTAGCGGGCTGGCTGTCGGACCGGTCCGGAAACCGGGGGCCGTTCCTGATCATGTCGGGGTGCTGCCTGTCGGCACTGCTTTTCGCGTCGCCGCTGTTTTCGAAAGCGTCGACGTCGGCGTCCGTGTTGTTTTTTCTGCTGGTAGGGTTCTTTCTGTTTGGCGCGTACTCGATCATTGCCGGGGTATCGGCGATCGATTTCGGCCGTCACGTGGCGCCCGCCACGGCCGCGGGCATCATAGATGGAGTGGGTTACGCGGCGGCGGCCGGGGCCGGCCTGCTGATCGGTCACCTTCAGGCCGAAGCCGACTGGGAACGGCTGGTGTTCCGGTTCGCTTGGATTACCCTGGGCATGACGCTCCTGCTGTTACCGTTGTGGTGGAAGTACCCGAGGCAGGGGGCCCATCGGCCGTAAGCGGCGGCTCGAGGACCGTGATGGGGGGATCAAGGGGGGCAAGGTTGCCCAGGCCGGGCGAGGCGGCATTGCAGTGCTCATGCCCTTTCAACGCAAGCGGGTGAAAAGCGCAAAAAAAAACAATATTGTGTGTTTCGCAAAAAAGTGCTAAAATTTTTCTGAACGCTTGTTAATCACCCGTAAAGGTACCGTGTTGGTATCAGGTAGCAGACACGATGCACCAATGGGGGAAGAGGGGGCGATCCGTTCGCGTCGCGGGCTGATGCTTCTGGCAGTGCTGGTTCTGCTGACCGCCGGGATGTTCGGGAGTTGGCAGTTTTCCGCGGCCATGTACCGGGAAGACCTGTTACAGGCCATCCGGATCGCGCGGGCGGGTAATAACCCGAAACGGGTGAAGGCATTAACCGCGACGAAGGCGGACTACGCAAACCCTGATTACCAGTGGTTGAAGCGGGAACTGGTCCAGGCCAAGGAGGCCGTTCCCAAGTGCCGATGGCTGTATATCATGCGGATGGGGGAGGATGGCCGGATCTTTTCTCTTTGCGACAGTGACCCGGACTTTCCCGTGGATCACACCTTGCCGGGATTCATTTATGAGGATACATCAGGGGGATTCACGGAGATCCTGCTGCACGGGGTGGAGAAGGTATGGGGCCCTTACACGGATGCCTTTGGAACGTGGGTGACGGCGGCCGTGCCGATCCTGGACGACGAGAGCGGGGACATCGTGGGCGTGCTGGGGATGGACGTGGCCTACCGGGACTGGCTGGTCGGCGTGCTGCGCCGGGCCCTTGCCCCCCTGGCGTTTACGATCTTAATCACCCTGCTGGTCGTGGTCCTGCTGATCGAAGTCGAACTGCGGCGCCAGCGCAACCTGCGGGCCGCCGAGGCGGAAGCCGTCCGGATCCGGCTGAAACGGCTGCAGGCCCTTGCCACCGCGTCTGTAAGCAGGGCCATGGCCAGCGGCGATGTGCCGGCATTCGCCCGGGAAATTTCCGAACTGGCGGCCAGGGCGATGGGGGTGGAACGGGTGGGCGTGTGGCTGTTCGACGCGCCCCGGGTCACCCTGGTTAACGTGGACACGTACCTGCTGTCCCGGGACGCTCACGAGAGCGGGGAAACCATGGATGGCGAAGCCTTCCGCCGGGAATGGGAGGTGCTGGAAACCGACCGGTATTTCAGCGCGCTAGACGCCACAACGGATCCACGGACCGAGGGGTATCAAGCGTACCTGTCTGCCCATGGCATCGTGTCCATGCTGGACGCGGCGGTGCGGGTACGCGGGGAGTTGTGGGGCGCGGTCTGTTTCGAGCACACGGGAGCCCGGCGGGAATGGACCGAGGGGGAGATCAGTTTCGTCTGCCAGGTGGCCGACCAGGTGGCCCTTGCCCTTGCCAACCAGTGGGAACGGGAGGAGCGAGAGCGCCAGGCGTTGCTGACCTCGGCCATGGAACAGGCCGAGGAAGCCATCATGATTACCGACGCCGCCGCCCGGATCCTTTACGTGAACGCCGCGTTCGAGCGGATGACGGGGTATGGACGGGAAGAGGTGGAGGGTAAAACGCCGGCTGTCCTGAAGAGCGGCCGGCAGGACGCGGATTACTATCGCAGGATGTGGGAGACGTTGCTGCGTGGGGGTGCCTGGACAGACCGACTGACAAACCGGAAGAAAAGCGGCGAACTTTACACGGTGAAAGAAACGATCGCGCCGGTCCGGGACGCGTCGGGACGGATCACCCATTTTGTTTCAACGGCGCGCGACATTACCGCCGCCCTGAAAGCGGCGGAACGGGAAGAAGAAGCCCGGAAAATGGAAGTCGTGGGCAGGTTGGCTGGCGGCGTGGCCCACGATTTCAACAACATGCTGAACGTGATCCTTGGTCACGCGGATATGGCCCTGGAAGACATGGAGGAAGAATATCCGGCCCGGGAATACGTGGAAGAAATCCATCGGGCGGCCCTGCGGGCGGCCGCGCTGACCCGGCAGTTACTGGATTTCGCGCGGCGTCGTCCCGTGCGACCTCGTCCGCTGGACCTTCGGGAGGCGGTGCCCGGCATGCTGGACATGCTTGCCCGGCTGGTGGGCGAGGATATTGCCTTGCGGTGGGAGCCGCGGGCGGAAGACCTGACTGTCATGCTCGATCCCTCGCACCTGGACCAGGTACTGGTGAACCTGGTGGTTAACGCCCGGGACGCGATCGGCGGCCGACCGGGTCACGTGACCATCCGGGCGGGACGGGTCGTGGCGTGTCCGGAGTCGGGGGAGATCGCGGGAGAAAAAGAGGCCTGCCGGGAATACGTGGTGCTGGCGGTCATTGACGATGGACGGGGGATGACCGACGCGGTGCGGCAGCGGATTTTCGAGCCGTTTTTTACCACCAAGGAAGTGGGCCATGGAACAGGCCTGGGCCTGGCCACGGTGCACAGTATTGTGCAGGGCGCGGGCGGACATATCGAGGTAGACAGCGCGCCCGGTTGTGGCGCGGCGTTCCTGCTGTGTTTTCCGGCACTCGCACGTGGCGTGGAGGGCGACGCGTCCAGGGAGGGCCAGCAGGTCGCGCCGCGAACGGAGGCCGGGCGCGCGCCGGTTGCGGGATCCGGCATGACGGCCCTCGTGGTGGAAGACGAGGAGGCCATTCTTCGCCTGGCCCGGGTTGTCCTGGAGCGGGAGGGGTTTCGCGTGTGGACGGCGTCGCATCCGAAAGACGCGCTAGCCCTGCTGGAAATGATCGACACTGGCCTGGATCTCCTGTTGACCGACGTGATCATGCCTGAGATGAATGGCCGAGAACTGGCGGATGCCGTTATCGCGCGGTGCCCGGGGGTAAAATGCCTGTTCATGTCGGGGTATACCGACGAAATCATCGGCCGCCACGGTGTCCTGGAAGCGGGGGTGCACTTTGTTCAGAAGCCGTTTACCACGCGGACGTTGCGGGAGGCCATCGAGCAGGCGCTCGGTGGTCCTTGAGGGGTCGGGCTAGAGGACGCGGCGGAACAGGGGGATGCGACGAATGAAGGACGCCGCGACGAAGGCGGACGTCGTCGACAGCAGGCACAGCACCGGGAACTTGAGAAGAGGATCCACAGTCCAGTCTCGCATCAGGCAAGCAGCCCCTATAACGAAAAAAGGATGGATAATATAGGCGGCGTAGGCACTGTCGGCCGCGAAACGCCACGCCGGTGTTTCGCGGTTCCATCGGGCGCGAAAGGCCGTCAGCAGTCCCACGGAAATACCCACACACAGTACGGGTTCCAGCAGCGCGTACAGCGCGGCCTGCCAGGTCCAGCCACCGAGAAAAGCCCCTACCCCTCCGGACGCGCCGCCACCAGCCACCAGGAGAAGCGGGATCATCGCGCAGGTTGCGATCGCGACCGCGACCCATGGACACGCGACGCGGCGCGAAAGTTGTTCCAGCCATTGCCCGGGACGGGCGGCAATCCCCACCAGGAACAGGGCAACATAGAGGGGGAAATGGGCGGGCTGGATGCCAAGCACGGGCAGGAACGCGCCCACGGGAAAGACGAGGCGGATGGCGAAAGCCGCCACCCCCATGGCGCACATGAAGGCCAGCACGCGAGGGGATCCGGGCAGGGGCATGGGACGCGATCTCCGCGGATAAAGCACGCGCCAGGCGACATAGGCAACGGTGAAAATCAGCAGGATTTCCGTGAACCACAGGGGCCCTGGTCCACAGGAATCCGGAAAGGTCGCGTGGAAGAAGGCGGGAAGGTTGTCACCGCGGGTACCGGCGAAACGGCGGATGATCGCCTCGCGCGCGGCGAGAACTTCCGGGGACAGGTCGCCCCGCGTGTCCAGTCGGTTCAGCAGTACCTCGGGCGAACCGCAGCGATACGCCATGTAGACGGCACATGGATTCAGGAAGAAGTAATAAACCACCAGCGGGACGCCAAGGCGTATACATCGGTCCTGGAGATAACGGGCGGGTCCCTTTCGGTCCAGGGAATCCGGGGTGAAATAGCCGGCGATGAAGAAAAACAGGGCCATGAAGAAGGCCTGGTTAAGGGCGGTAAAACACGTCAGCACCAGCGGCGCGAACGAGCCTGGAGGAGGCGGTATGACGTAATACCAGTCGCCAGCGGCGCCAAGGGTGATGGCAGCGTGATGACAGATCACCAGCACTGTCAGCGACGCGCGCAGGTGGGAAAGGTACGGTTCACGGGCTGCTCCCGTGATTGATACGGTACCAGTGGACGTTGCCTCGTGGTCTGGATGCGGCGTGGCGCGCACGGCATGCCTCGTTGGGTCGTTTCACGTGGGCTTATCCCGTGATCCGGCTAAAGGGTATAATACGGCACGTCGCGCGGGCATTTCCCGTGGTTTTCGAACCGGGCCGTACAAGGCCCCGGGTGTTTCAGCATGCGAAATAAAGACGCGAGCGGTACGCGGCCGCGTAATCCGTGGCCGTGGATCACGGTAGGATGGTGCGCCCTGTTGTACTGGATGTCGTCGGGTCCCGTAAACGCGCCGGGAATGGGCCTGCCGGGCGTGGACAAGGTGGCGCATGGCGTGGCCTATGCCATCCTGGCCGTGCTGGCGACGCTTTCCCTGGAACGGGACTGGCGTCACTGGTCCCCGGCAGCGTTGCGCTGGTTGCCGGTGCTGTTTACGGCCGTTTACGGGCTGAGCGATGAAGCGCACCAGTATTTCGTGGCGTCGAGACAAGCGGATCTCCTGGACTGGCTGGCGGATGCCGTCGGCGGATTGGCTGGGGGGATCCTGATGACCCAGACGCGGCACTTCCGCTTCGCGGTGGGTGTCGGGGGCCGGCTGCCTATCCTGGCGGCGGCGCGTGAAGG
>JAGPFE010000066.1 GCA_018056705.1 Candidatus Hydrogenedentota bacterium
GGTATACTTTTTATTCGTATCAGCAGCGGGACGCGCACGCTGTAGTCAGGGGGGAATGTCCGCTCTGGTATACTCTGGAAGACGGAACGATCTACTATCAGCGGGCTGTAGTCAGGGGGGAATGTCCGCTCTGGTATACTCCGTTCCCCGGAAGGGGAACGATTTCAGGGGGTTAGGGGATGGAGTGTTTCTAAAAAAGGAGCAGTTGCTCTGGGGGTTCCTCGTTGGGGAGCGCGTTTTTTCCGTAGTAACTTTCCATTTTTCCGAACTGGCGGTCGGTAATGCTCAGCAGGCGGACTCGGCCATCGGGCGGAATCATCAGGCGGACGCGTTTTTTATGTATTTCGGATGCTTCTTCGGAAGGACAGTAGCGGGCATAGACGCTGTACTGCAGGGCCGTAAACCCATCTTTCAACAATTCGCTCCGGAACCGCGCGTAATTGCGGCGTTGCTCGGTTTCCCCGACGGGCAGGTCAAACATGACCAGCAACCACATACCCTTGTATTCTGACGCGGGGTGGCAGTCCACCATGGCCGGTTTCAACGCCCGACATAATTTCAGGCATCACGGGCTTCATCTTCATCCTGGTTCTGGATATCCTCGCGGGAAAGAGGGGGTGGATCGGGCACGGTAAGGAGGGAGCGGGTACCCTCGAATACCTGGGCGAGAGAAGCCGCCATGCGCCCCAGCACATCACAAACCGTGCGTTCCTCTCCATCCATCATCACCCTCGTGAACAAGGCCCGGGCAAGGTGCTGCTTGACTTCCGGATCCAGGGGCCGGGCAGCCAGCGGAGGCCGGGTCAGTTCCACGACAGCGAGGTCAATGACGGGGCGCAGGGGTTCCATCAGGTCGTCCGCAAGGGCGAAGGGGTCGTAGCGATTATGGTGGTGCAGCGCGAAGGCGGGATGCAGTCCCGCCGCGCACACCGCGCGGGCAGCGGCGGAACGCAACACCGCGTAGCCATAGTTGAGCAGGACATTGCGGCCAGGCTTGTCCCGGTCCCGCACAAACCCCGGATCATCCTCGAAAAGGTGCTGCCAGTATCGCCTCGCGGCGGTCCCTTCCATGTTTTCTCGATCTCCCGAGGTGATTTTCCTGGCGAGTAAACGCAAACCCCTGTCACTGCCCCGCAGCCTTTCCAGCGCGCCAGCCTGGGCCAGGATCTTTGCCCGAACGAGGGCCTGCCATTGCCGCTTTTTCAGGGGTTCTCCCGCGGCCGCCTGGGCCCGGTGCCGCGCGGCAGAGAGGTGATGTCCCGCGAGGGGCGTCATCAGACCGCAGGGCATGCCGCGGCTATCACACACCACCACGGCGGCCCCACATTCCATCAGGGCGGCCAGCGCGCCCACGGTTACCGTCAACTGCCGGTTACCCGCCACGACCATGCCGATTTCTTCGAAAGGCACGTCCGCGTCGGGCAGGTCTGGACGCTCAACATGCAACAGGCCATTCCGCAGGGAAACCCGCGAAGCGGTCTGGGACAAGTCGATAATCCGGTCAGTCATGCGCGGGGTACACCTCACCGACGGGAGAAATCATTACCTTCTGGAAACACATTGTCCTAAATGCGTTGACAGATCGCTTTTTCCAATCACCAGCCTTCTTGATATCTGCTTTCAGGCGCGCGTCATTAATGGTTACAAACTCAATATTCTGGTCAGAAATGCTACGCGCTATGGCCAAGACGGTCCCACCGTTTTCCTGAAAAGAGAAGGTGTCGCCTGAAGCGATGGAACAGACGAACCGTTTTCCTTCGCCATGGTCCCGCTGGACGACCGGCTGCCCGCTGGCCTTTCGTCGCATGGCCTCGTAGCGGCTCACCACCACGGCTCTCCAGACGGGATTTCCCTTCCTGTCCTGCTCCTCGATGATTTCCATGTGATGATTGGAATCGGTGAGGACGTACCGCGGGCAGAATTCCTTGCCCACGGGAATCGGACTGACATAGTCCCGGATTCGGACCGAGTGAATCGGTATGTTGTTAATCCTGGGGTGATTTGCCGGTTCATTGAAGGCCTTTTTCGGGTCGTTACCGTGAGCCTCGAGGTGTTTCCTCACGATTTCGCGAACAGCGCGGTCCTCGATTTTTTCGACCTTTCCAGCATCGAAGGAGCCATTCAGTGGCTTGCGGACCAGGTGGTAGGTTTTTCCATTTTCGTCCTGCCGGGGCGGGGAGTAGAAGGTTTCATTATGCAGCCGTCCCTGAATGCGATGATCCACCCGGTGGGAAACCACAATGGCTGCGACGGCATTACGAACATCTTTCAGAAAACCCGGCCAGCGTTCATCCACCCATTTCTGGTAGCCCCGGATGCTACGCTGACACTGCAGTTGTTTTTCCACCGCGTTACTGAGGTCCTGCACCATGCGCTGGGTGGCAAGGGCGAGCACCAGCGCGTCGATCGCGTGATGCCGGTGATCGGCCCGGTTTTTAATGGGATCAGGGGACTCGGGATCCCCGAGTATGCTATTGAGTTTCCAGCATTTGCGTAACTCCGCGGTGACAGCGCCAGAAAAGGCCTTGACCCGCTTCAAGCGCTCTTCCGGGGGGTAAAGCAACTCCAGGTACGCCCTGGCGACCTTGGCGGCGTGGCGGGTATCGTTAAGCTTCTGATCCACGAAATCCCTGGGAATTTCTTCCATCTGGAACCGGTGCAGTTTTGACTGGACATAGGGGTCCACCCTGTTTTGTCCGCCCCTGGAAATGTCGGACCGGTTCACGGCATGGAGGGGTTTGAAAGACCTTACCCGTTGCAGCATGGCCTCCCATTCCGGGGTATCTTTAAACGCCTGGGCGGGCGTTCGGTTGCCTTTTCTCAGGTTCCACTCGCGGTGACACAGCGTTTTATTGGCGAAGGAATCGTCCAGACTCTTGGAATAAGGAATGATATGCTCGATGTCAAACTCCGGGGTCCGGCCGAACAGGTTATGGTAATTAATTGACCTGCCCGAATAGGGACAGACCCAGCCGCATTCCTCGGCCAGCAGCCATTTATCGACATCCCGGCGACTGATGCGGTGCCTGTCGATACCAGTGTTCTTCTGAATCTTATCAATTGCCATTTCCCGCTGTTTTTCCCGGTCCCGCATTTCAGAGGCGCGCTTTTTCCTGCGCTCCCTGCTTTGTTTCATTTCGCGGGCGAGTTCAAGGTGAATCCGTTCGGGCCTGCCGAAAACCCGGATAATCTCGTTGACCACTTTACGCGTTTCGGACAGGGTGCGGATGACCACGGGACTGCGCAGGGTACGGTCTATCTTGAGGAATGGAGGCAGTCGGTCAAAGGTCTGTTTCTTGAACCGGAGGTCGCCATACGTCTCCCGGACAGCCGTCTCATAGGGCATACCCGCGCGCATGAGGGGCACCAGTTTTTTGAGGGCCTTGCGGGAGAGGGCGCAATATCCCGTTGGCAGGGAGATGCTCTTGAGTTGCTCCAGTTTTTCATGATCTTCCAAGCCCCAGACTTCCCTGGCGCGACGTTCAAGTGTCTTATCCGTGATATCGGAGTTGAGCTCGCTGATGAGTTGGTTTTTTTCCTGGTCACTCATGGCACGCCAGCGATCTTCCCCGAACACGCCGATGAGGCGGGCCGCGACTTCATTGCCTTTCAACTTGGTTTCTTCGCCTGCCTCCAGGTTGAATCTCCAGCCATCTTTAGCCCGCAACCCTAACAATTTTCGGAGCTCGGTGAAAGATCCGGTAGCGTTTTCCATGAGGTGATGGTAGAGTTTAAGCCGCTCTTCATCACTTAACGGGCGTTCCTCGTAGGTTGGCGAGATCAGTCTCAGATCATTGATCTTCTGCAGCAACCGGAACTCCTGGGCAAGCAGGCAATGCCATGGCGCGCGTTTTTCTTTTTCCTCGAACTGGCATGGCCCGATCAGTCCACGCTGGCTTTTCAGTGGCCGCTGACGGAAAACAGCCTTGCGCAACTTGCGGAAAAACTTGGGGTTATCCTGGATCGCGCCAAGTTCGACCTGCCGCGCGAGGATCTGGTCAAACTCGTCCTGGTACATCTCGCGGGCGGTCCAGCGCTGACGAATCCTTTTTTCCTCGACGGGGTCGACATGGTAGAAGTATTCGCCCAGTGTCCGGGCCCCAGTTTCCTCAATTTGTTGCTTCAGTTCAGTAATCCCCTCTTTGACCTTACCCAGTTCTTCGTCCTTTTTTGCCGCGGCCTTCCGGTTGCTCAGGAAACCACGGCGCGCGGCCAGGTGGTAGAGGGCCCTGCCCAGGGCGTATGGCTGAAGGGGCTCGTCGAGGGCGCGGGCTCTCAGAAAATAGGCAATGCCCCGGATGGCGTCAGTACCCGAGGGGTTGAATCCCCGGGTCGCGTATTGCTCCCGAAGGACCTTGTCCAGTTCCTTGAAAAGGCGGTCCCGTTCGACGCTATCCCGCAAGTTACCGGCAGGCAGCCAGCCTGCCTGCTGAAGCAGTTCTCCTACCCGGATCATGCGCATGACCCGTCGCTTGTGCTGGCGGCGGAGTTGCCGGGCCATGCGACGTTCCACGGCCCTGGATTCTTCCTGTCCCTTTTCCAGGTCTCCCTCGACAGCTGCGTCAAAGATCCGGCTGCCCATGCCGACGATCCGCTGGGGCGTTCCACCCACGTATTCGATAAGCGCCCAGCCCACCGAGTTGGCCCCCAGATCCAGTCCGAGGATTTTTTCGACATTCTTCTCATTCATCACGGTATCCCCCATGATCTCATGTTTCAATATACGTCACAGGTTTCCAGGAGATCTTATCTTAGCGACTTTTCAGACAAATGTCAAGCATTTTATGCGGGTTTCAAGCGTCCCGGAGCACACGGGGATTTAGCGACAAGGTGGGCTGGATGCCTAAACCGCGCACTGAAGCCAGCACGCACGCGAGCGGCGCGTTAATCGGCTTTTCAGGCCTCGTCTTCCCGGGTGATTTCCAGGAAGACGTCTTCGAGAGAGCCGGGCGTATGGCTCAGGGATTTCACCTCGGAGACGGTGCCCACGAAGCGTAACTTGCCGTGGTGAATGATGCCGATCTGGTCGGCGACCTCTTCCGCGATGCTCAGGGTGTGGGTGGACATGAAAACCGTCAGCCCTTCCTCCCGGCACTTCTGGCGCAGGTAGTCCTTGACAAACCGGATGTTCTTGGGATCCAGTCCCACCCAGGGTTCATCGACGATCATGATTTTCGGATCGTGCAGGAAGCAGGACGCGAAAGAAAGTTTCTGGCGCATGCCGTGGCTGTAGTCTTCAATCAACTGGTCCGCCACGGCCGCGATCTCGAACAGTTCCATGAGCGGGAGGCACCGT
Source organism: Candidatus Hydrogenedentota bacterium (assembly GCA_018056705.1). Lineage (GTDB taxonomy): Bacteria > Hydrogenedentota > Hydrogenedentia > Hydrogenedentales > CAITNO01 > JAGPFE01. The sequence continues at coordinate 5,297 of JAGPFE010000066.1, forward strand.
TCGTGAAAATCCTTCTCATCCATCCGGTATAACCCGGCCACAAAGCGCATGAACTCGCGCCCCGTGAGCTTGTCGTACAGAAAGGGGTGATCGGGAACATACCCGATGAGCCGCCGGGCGAGGATCGGTTCCTTCTGGATATCGTGTCCACCCAGTATGGCCCTGCCCGCGGAGGGGCGCAGTAGACCGGTCAGAATGCGGATCGTGGTGGTTTTCCCCGCGCCGTTCGGCCCGAGAAAGCAGAAAAAGGTACCGGCAGGAATGTCCAGGTTCAGGTCGTCCACGGCGACCTTGGGACCGAACCGTCGGGTCAGGTGTTCCACGAGAATCATAGGCGGGCATCCTCAGCGGCTTCGGTCGAAGACGAGGGGCCTTGCGTATCCCCCTTATCAAAGGCGGGTGACACGTCCAGAATTTCCACCCGCAATTTTCCCGCGAAGCGCAACAGCCGGGTCCAGGCGTCGATGCTTCCGTCCAGCAGTTTCAGGTGGGTGGCATCAGCGGTGTCCTGGCCAAAGGTGGGGTCCATCGGCATCCAGGAGCCGCCAATTTGAGCCTCCACCCACGCGTGATAGCCGAATGCCTTCAGTTCGTCGCTCCAGGCAATCCCGACGGCGACACGCGCTGGGATCCCCGCGGCCCGCAACAGCGCTACCGCGAGCAGGCTGTGCTCGGAACAGTCGCCCCGCCGTTGCTTCAGCACGTCGGCCGCGGAAGGCAGGGTAATGACCCGCTCCTTTTTCACTTCCTGGTATACCCATCGATTGATCGCGCGGGCAAGATCCCATGGATTGTCGACAGTCCGGGACAGTACCGCGGCTGCCTGGCGAATGGCAGGCGCGTCTGCCGTGATAAATGGATCGGAGCGTAGAAATTCCCCCGCGTCCGGGGCGGGAGACTGGTTCCCGGCATGCTGGGGAGGGTCCGGGCGCGTGATCTCGATGATATCGCCTGTCCGGCGTTGCCATGGCAGGTCACCCGGGATTCGTTCCGGGTCCACGCCTCCCACACGGAGGCGCGTGAACACCGCGTCACGGCCGGGAGTGGGGCCTGTCGTGGGCACGGAGAAAGCCGACACGTCTTCCGCGGGGGCGCTGGTTTCATCCGTTTTGTGGCCGGGTCCGCGGGGCAAATACTTGATGGCCAGAATCGGCTCAATGCGCTCAAGCACGATTCCCAGGGGGGTCTCGGCGCGCAGGACCTCGTTCCGTTCGTTCACCCACGCGACGGTGGTGAATCCCCCCAGCGAGGTTTCCACGCGCAAGGCTTCCACGGTCGAACCGTCAGGCAACCGGAGTGGCTCCCTGGTCAACGCGCGGATTTCGGCCCGGCCCACGCTGAGCGTGGTAGGGTCCATGGTCTGCATGTAGACCGTCTGTCCAGGTTCCAGCTGGGGTAACGCGAAAGTATCGAGTCCGAAGCCTCCCCCCAGCATCAGGCGACGATCCACGGGAACCTGGATAGGCATGTCAGATTCTCCCGTGATAACCCGACAAAGCAGATTGTTATCTCGGACCTGCCCCTCCACGCGCATTTCATATCCCGCGGCGCGAATGGCCAGGGAAAACTCCCGCAGGCCCTCGGTGGCGTCCAGCCAGCCAGATCCATTGAGTTCCAGATCGGCGAAATCCGTGCCGAGGGGAAGGCGCAACCTGGCCTGCAGCGAAAGTTCCGCGCCGGGCATGCCTGCCCGTTCTTCGGGAATCGTTGCCCACCGCATGTAGCCCATCCGGCGATCGCCCATGGAAAGACCCACCCACAAGTCCCGGGGCGAATCGGTAATGACGGAGGTCATGGGCGGATATCGCCGCGGCAGGAGTACTTCATCCCACAACAGCCAAGCCATCATGCCCAGCCAGAACACCACGATCGCGAGGGGGATCAGTCTTCCCGCTTTCCGCAGCATTTCTTGTATTTTTTCCCGCTTCCACAGGGGCAAGGATCGTTCGGGCCGACCTTGGGAGCCGCGCGGACCGGCTGGCGTTTTTCCGCGGTTCCCGTTGAGGATCCAGGGCCCGAAACACTGCCGCCCCGGGCGGATGCCGCTCCCACCGCGGCGGGCATTCTCGATTCTTCTTCGAAACGACGGAACTCCTGGCCGCCTAACACGAAACGACTGGTATCGAATGAGGCGAAACTGCGGTCCCGGCGGGGGCCCATGGTGATTTCGCTGTAGGCACCCAGGCGGGCATAGGCTTTTTCCTGCGCGGCACCGGACTTGGCGTCCAGGTCCGTGAGGCGGAAAAGCGCCTGGGTGACTTCCTCCTCGATGGAGCGGATCATTTCATTGAAAAGCTCAAACGCTTCCTGTTTATATTCGAGCAGGGGATCACGCTGGCCGAAGGCGCGTAACCGCACCGATTCGCGCAAGTAATCCATCTGGTAGAGGTGATCCACCCACTTGTCGTCAACGGTGCGCAGGATGACCATGAGTTCCAGGCCATGGATGCGCTGACGGGCCATTCTGCGGAAATCAATGCCCTCTGGCGGAGCTCCGTAGGTATCGCGGTACTGGCGTTCCAGCAAGTTGGCCAGTTTTTCCTCGCGCCGGGTGTATTCCGCGTGAACCTGGTCCACCAGGCTGTCGCGGAGCGATCGGCCGGGATCGTCGGGATCGGGTTCCATGCGGAAGGACATGTTGAACAGGGACTCCAACCGGGCTTCGAGTCCTTCCAGATCCCACTGATCCGGGAGTTCTTTTTCGGGAGCGTATTGCTCGACCAGGTCGTCGATGATGTTCTCAAACATCTCCCGCAGGCGTTCGGTCACGTCGTGATCTTCGAGCACTTCCCGCCGCAACGCGTAGATATACTTGCGCTGCCTGTCCATGACCTGGTCGTAATCAAGCAGGTGTTTGCGGATTTCGAAGTTATATTCTTCGACCTGCCGCTGGGCGCGCTCGATACTCCGGGAAACCATCCGCTGGTTCAGGGGTTCCTCATCTATTTCTTCCTGGCCGCCAAACATTTCCAGCAGGCGTTTCACCCTCGGGCCGCCGAACAACCGGGCGACTTCGTCTTCCAGGCTGACATAGAACCGGGTGGTTCCGGGGTCGCCCTGTCGTCCGCATCGTCCCCGCAACTGATTGTCAATGCGCCTGGATTCGTGGCGCTCGGTCCCGATGATGCACAGGCCACCGAGTTCACGCACGCCTTCCGCGAGCTTGATGTCCGTTCCCCGACCGGCCATGTTGGTGGCGATCGTGATGGCGCCCCGCTTGCCGGCGTTGGCGATAATGGCGGCTTCCCGTTCGTGGTGCTTGGCGTTCAGGACCTGGTAGTCCCTAATGCCGGCTTCTTCCAGCATGCGCGCGAGCAGTTCGGATTTTTCGATGGACACGGTTCCCACGAGGATGGGGCGACCCGTCTGGTGAATGTCGAGGATCTCGCGCACCACGTACCGGAATTTACCCCGTTCCGTGGCGAAAATCAGGTCGTTGAGGTCTTTCCGGATAAGCGGCAGGTTGGTGGGAATCTGCACAACCTTGAGGCCATAAGTCTGTTCGAATTCCACGGCCTCGGTGGCCGCGGTGCCAGTCATTCCGGCCAGTTTTTCGTAGAGCCGGAAATAGTTCTGGTAGGTGATGGTGGCGATGGTCTGGGATTCGAATCGAATGGGGACCCGTTCCTTGGCCTCAATGGCCTGGTGCAACCCATCGGAAAACCGGCGCCCCTCGAGCGCGCGCCCGGTGAATTCGTCGATTATCAGGACTTCGCCGTCGCGAACGATGTATTCATCATCCCGTTTGAAGAAGTTGTGAGCCTTGAGGGATTGCTCGATGATGTGCACGAGCCCGATATTCTGAGTGGTAAACAGGTCGTCAACGCCGAGCATGCGCTCGCAGGCTTCCATGCCTTCGTCGGTCAGGATAATGTGTTTCTGTTTTTCATCGACGGTGTAGTGTTCATCTTTCCGGAGACGCCGCACGACTTCGTCCACCTTAAGGTAAACATCCGTGCTTTTTTCGGGTCTGCCGGAAATGATCAGCGGGGTGCGCGCTTCGTCAATGAGGATGGAGTCGACTTCGTCCACGATGGCGTAGTGGAGTTCTCGCTGGACCCGCAAATCGGGGTGCACGGCCATGTTGTCCCGCAGGTAGTCGAAGCCGAACTCGTGGTTGGTGCCGTAAGTAATGTCCGCCCGGTACCCGACCTGGCGTTCCCACGTGTTCATGTCATGTTGAATGAGGCCGACAGTAAGACCAAGGAACTGGTGAATGGGTCCCATCCATTCCGCGTCGCGCCGGGCGAGATAGTCGTTCACGGTGATGACATGTACACCCCGCCCCGTCAGGGCGTTGAGATAACAGGGCAATACGGCCACCAGGGTTTTTCCTTCACCGGTGACCATCTCGGCGATGCCCCCCTGGTGCAGAACAATGCCGCCAATGACCTGAACGTCGAAGGGTCGGAGTCCGGCCACCCGTTTCGCGGCCTCCCGGGCCGTGGCGAAGGCCTCTGGGAGCAGATCATCCAGGGTAGCCCCCTGGTCGAGCATCTGTTTGAACCTGGCGGTCTGCACCCTGAGTTGATCATTGGTCATCGCGCTGATCCGGGGCTCCAGGGCGCGGACCTGTTCCACGATGGGCATGTATCGTTTAACTTCACGTTCGGCATGGGTGCCAAACAGTTTTTTCAGCAGAGCGAAAAACAAGTCTTTACTCCCACATTTCCGGCGAATGGGTGTCCCCAGCCGGAGCATTATAGAACGCGCGTTATGCTACCAGACGGGGCATCCATTTCCCAACGAAGGCGAGGGCCACCCTGTTTACGTCGATGACGGAATAAAAACCGCCCCGACTCCCTTGGAAGCCGGGGCGGCAGATACGCAATCACGATGTGTTCTGGTCAGCGGGCCACTGTTACTCTAACCAACTGTTCTCGCGTCACGCGAAACTCATTCACCCAAGGTGATCTTGAACTCGGCGCGACGGTTCAGTTTCCGATTGGCCGGCGTGTCATTCGGTACCGCCGGGCGGGTCTCGCCATAAGAGACCGTGGTGATCCGGGCGGGATCGATGCCCTGCTCAACCATGTACTTCTTCACCGCGTCCGCGCGGCGCTGACCCAGTCCCATGTTGTACTCTTCCGTGCCGATGTTGCAGGTGTGCCCTTCAATGACCACCGTGTCTTTCGGGTACTTCTTCATTTCGGCGACCAGTTTGTCAACTTCGGCCTTGCCTTCAGGCTTCAGGACCGCTTTGTCGAAGTCGAAGAGGACGTTGTTCAGCACGATGGCCGTGCGCTTCGGCTTGGGCTGCGGAGCGGGAGCGGGAGGCGGGGTCTCAACCTTGGGGGGTTCAGGCTTCACCCAGGCGTGATACACGATACCCCGGTTACCCCACAGTTCGGAGTCATTGTTGTTGGAAGCCGCTTCCTTCGGCCACCACCAGTAACCGCACCGTCCCTGGGAGTCCGCCTGCGGCTCGGGCGTCGCGCCCGTGTTGCCCCACCATGACATGTCATCCCACGACTTCGCCGCCTGCGCCACGCCGGATATACCCATCAGCGCCGCAATCAGAGCCAGAACCAACAACTTTTTCATCGTGCTTCTCCTTCTTTGCCTTGCTTGCGAACGCGCGATTCCCTCCTGCCCTGAGCATTTCGGAACACGCGACATCCGACTTACTTTTACCATTCCTTGCCGTATTTAACCAGACTTAGCATCAAAATGTCAAGTTTTTTGTGACATTTTTTGCGAGAAGTGCATTTTTCGTGTTTGCTTTCCACAACAAAACGTGTCCTTGTGGGGGGTAACGTTCCAACATTCGCCCACCTGGATCTGTTCCCCGAATTCCTTTTTGCATTGATGGACCAGATTCCTCTATACTCATGCCAGCGAGGCGGTGTAGCCAAGTGGTAAGGCAGGGGCCTGCAAAGCCCCCATACCCCGGTTCGAATCCGGGCGCCGCCTCCACTTTCATGAATACCCGTGGCCCGAAAAAAGTTTCCAGGGGCGTTTTGTTTGGACCTATTTCCCGGAAGGTTCCAGCGTAAATTCATACCGCCCCGTAAGGGGTAACCGGGACGTGATTATCAATCGTCCGGCTGAGGCCTCGTAAGTCCAGTCCTTATTTTCCGACAAGGGTGCGCCGTCACGCGTAACCGTGACAGGCTTGCCGGGCACCAGCACGCGAAGCACGTGCGGACGGCCAAATCCCTCGAGCGAGATCATGCCGGGACGGGAAGCGTCGACGTTCAGCGTTCCCACGCCATCGGTATAGAATACTTCGAAGACGGCCCCATCGCCGGGATAAATATTCAGCGTGAGCAGGCCTTCCCAGTCCTGCTTTCCGATGCCGGTGTACGCGCGGCGGATATTCATGGGAATTACGGCGCCATCCCGCACGAAAACAGGATATTCATCAATGGGAAAGTTCCGGGTCAAGGTTTGTCCGCCCTCGAGAACGGTCTGATCATCGAACCAGTAACGCCATTTTCCAGGTGGCAGCACCACTTCCCGGGTTTCACTGTCGCGATAAATGGGGGCGATCAGCAGAAAATCGCCAAACATGTACTGGTATTTCCCCTCCTTGAGGGGGCTCATCAGCGGTTTATCCCCGCGGCTGGCTTTTACCACGTGGGTATACATGTAGGGCACGAGTTCCGAATGCAGCCACGAATACTGGCGGATGATTTCGAGTTCCTGGGGCGAACGCAACCACATGCGCCGTTCGCCGTGACCGCCATTCAGGAAGAAACCGCAGAAGGTGGAAAACTGGGCCCAGCGGATATACAGGTTCGGTGGAATCTCCTTGCTGCCGTGGTATCCACCAATGTCGGATCCTATGACGTTATACCCGAGTTTCGCGCTGTCCAGGATGCACCGGAGGGCCCGTTCCAGTCCCCGGTTCCGGTCATCCCATTCATGCTTGTTGTCACCCACCCAGTTGACCGGAGAGGCGTCAATAGGGGCGAAGCCCTCCGGGTGCCCCCACGGAAGCACGCTGTCCAGGGACCGGCTCATGGTCACGAACTCCGGATTGGCCTCCAGTCCGAAACGGTACTCGTCCCGGTAATAGTGATCCATGTAACCGCGGGTGGACATTAATCCGCCCCACGTCTTACCCCACAGCAGAGGAACCGGTCCCAGGCTTCCCCCGCGGAAATAGACGCCGGTTCCGTCCAGTTTCCAGCCGTCGACGCCCATGCGCAGCACCTTATCCTGCATGCCGCGCCACCACGCGACAGCCTGGGGATTGGTGTAGTCGATGAGACCGCCCCGACCTTTCCACCACCGGATCTGCTGGTTTCCCGTGGCCAGGTAGCCCTTGGATGCCGCCTCGCGGAACCAGTCCGAAGAATCCTGGATCAGGGTGTCCTCGCTCTGGCTGTTGACAAAACAGGTCATCCAAAGTACCACGCGTAATCCTTTTTCCTTGAAACGACGGATCATGGCCTCCGGCTCAGGAAAGCGCTCGCGGTTCCACTCGAAATCGTTGTAGCGGACGGACCAAGGACTGTCAATCAAAATGACCCCCACCGGAAAGTCGTGTGCCAGGTAGCCATTAACCAGTTCTTCCGTGGAAGCCTGCGTGACGGTGTCATCTTCCCATATCCACGGCTCCAGGGCCCAGGCAGGTGTTACGGGTGGCAGTCCATGACGCTGCCTGTTGAAAGGTATGCCCCACATCGGCAACAGGAAAAAGAAATAGATGAAGGCGGCCAGAAACACCACGGCACCGCCCGCCACACCCAGAATGACCTTGAACCAGCGAGGCATAACGAGATTCCTTGCGGGACCTGGAAATCGGATTTGCCCAATACACGCCAAACCAGTATAACAAAACCGGAATGCCTGTACGGACTCAGGCTAAAACGTACGGTCAGGTGCCGAAGGTAGCACGTGATAGAAGGCTCTGGGGCCGTTGGGATACGATGTCGGGCCTGACAGGTGGAGGACAGGTATGAATTCGATCAGCCGCATGCTGACGCGACGGGAACAGGCCTTGCTCCTCTTTTTCGGTATCGCGCTCGTACTGGGAGTTTTCTCTATATGGTGGTTGAGGGGAGAAAAGACGCCAGAAACCTCACCCGTCCCAGAACGCGCGTCGACAGAAACCGCGGCGCGTCCGGCCGAAACGGTTTCATGGTCATCCGTGTCATCGGCGCATTCGACCGTTGCCACGCCATCCGGTGATTTCGCCGCGGATGATCCTCCTTCACGCGCAGCAGGAACGAGCCACGGTCAGTCCAGGGAGACTTTGCCAGTTACAGCGATCGCCCCGCCGACAGGGACGCCATCGGTTCCTGTTGAAAAGGAGAGCGACCTGAACAAGACATCGAAAGAAATTGCCGTGGCCGTCCGGGGTGGGGTAATCCGGGAGGGCCTGTACCGTCTTCCACCGGATAGCCGGGTTGCCGACCTGATCGAAAAGGCAGGGGGAACCCGGTCTGGCGCGAACCTGTCGATGATCAACCTGGCCGCGCCCTTGGTGGATGGGACCACCCTGACCGTCCCGATATATCCGGACGCGGTCCGGGACCGGGAGACGGTTACCCCGGAACAACTCGCGTACCTTACCAATCCGGTGAATC
>JAGPFE010000119.1 GCA_018056705.1 Candidatus Hydrogenedentota bacterium
TTCGCCAGCAGGGCATGCAGGTGTTCTCCCACGGCCTTGCCATCGCCCAGCCGCGCGTAGAAGTTCACGATCCACGCCCGGCTCCAGCCCGTGTGACCCCCGCCGTGACGCAGCCGCCGCTCGATCGTCGCCCGCGCGGCCGCGTAAAGGTCGGGCGTTTCCCTCGTGATCAGGTCCGCCGGGTGCAGCCCGTACAGGTGAGACATGTGCCGGTGACCGGGCTCCGCCTCCTCGAAATCTTCCACCCACTCCATCAGGGCGCCCGTCCGGGGGCTGATCCGGAACGGCGGCAGGTGTTCCAGGGCCTCCTGCCACGCCGCGCGCGTCCCGGGATCGGTATCCAGGACCTTCGACGCTTCCACGCACGCCGCGAACAACTGCCGCAGGATCGCGATATCCATGGTGGCGCTGTAAGTCATTGAACATTGCGTGCCATCCGGCAGCAGGTAGTGGTTCTCCGGCGAATGGGACGGCGCGGTCTGCAGCACCCCGTTCTGGTCCCGCACCAGGAAATCCAGCATGAAGACCGCCGCGTCCCGCATCAGGGGATATCCCCGGTCTCGAAGAAACGCCACATCACCCGTGAACAGGTAGTGCTCCCAGCAGTGCGTGGCCAGCCAGGCCCCGCCCATGGGCCACATGCCCCACACGCCATCGGCGGGCACCGCGAAACCGTAGAGGTCGCTGATGTGGTGCAGCACCCATCCGCGCGCCCCGTACATCTCCCGGGCAACCTGCTCCCCGTAAGGTTTCAGGAACGCCATGTAATCGAACAGGGGCAGGTGACATTCTGGCAGGGCGGTCACCTCCGCGGGCCAGTAGTTCATCTGCAGGTTGATGTTGGTGTGGTAGTCGCTGTTCCAGGGTGCTTCGAAGTGCTCGCACCACACCCCCTGCAGGTTCGCGGGCAGGTCGCCCGGCCGGGACGACGACACCAGCAGGTACCGCCCGTACTGGAAATACAACGCGAGCAGCGAGGGGTCATCGTCGCCCCGTTTTACCCGTCGCAGCCGCTGGTCGGTCGGCAGGGACGCGAGGTCCCGGTTCCGCGGCAAATCGATCCGTACCCGGCCCATGAGGGACTGCAGGTCCGCCCGGTGCCGCGCGAGCATGGCCCCGAAGTCAGGCGCATCGTCCGCCCGGGGCGTCTTCAGCCGCTCCACCTTTTCCGGCCGGTCCGGCCACGACGTGGCGGCTTCCAGGATCAGCGTCACGGCCTTTGCCCCCGTAATCCGCAAGCCCCCTTCCTCGGGCCGTGCCGCGGCTTTTTTCCCTTCCGGGTACGCGGTCAGGCGCGCGGCGAAAAACAGGCCCATCGGTTCCCCGGTCACGTCGTGGGGACGATTGATCCGACCGTGCAGCAACAGGGCATGGTCCCCCAGGACATCGGTCTGGGCGTCCTGTTCCCGGCTCATCCGTACCAGGCAGTCCACCGCGTCTTTCGACCGTTCCGCCTCGATCCGGATCACGACGCAGTCGTCCGGGTGCGACGCGAATACCCGCTGGGTCACGGGCGTGCCGCCGATCTCGAACCGGCTCACCGCCACCCCTTCCATGGGATCCAGCGCGCGGCGGTAGTGTTTCCCCGGCCGGCCGTCCCGGTACGTGATGGTGATATCCCCAAAGGTCTGGTACGAAAGGATCCGCGGCGGCACACCCGGCATGGTCTCGGCGATCAGTTGTTCCGCCTCGGCGAACCGACCGGAAAACAGCAGTTCCCGTACCTTGGGCAGGGATTCCTTCGCCCTGGGATTCACCTGGTTCCGTCCGAAGTAGCCATCCCAGAGGGTCTCCTCGTTGAACTGGATCCGTTCCTGGGGTACCCCCCCGAAGACCATCGCGCCCATGCGCCCATTGCCGACCGGCAGGGCCTGCACCCATTCCCGTGCCGGTGCCCGGTACCACAGCATCGCCGCGTCATTGCCATCCGCCAGGACCACGCCGGGTCCCACGCAGGCCGCGATACCCACGACCAGCACCCACCAGCCCATCGCCCATCGCGCCATCATGACATCCTCCTTTCCCTGGGGTTATACAGTATTCACTCGCCCTTGCCCCCGAACAGGGCTTCCACGAATTCCCGGGGGTCAAAGGGCTGCAGGTCGTCCGCCGACTCGCCCACGCCGATGTACCGGATCGGTATGCCCAGTTCCCGTCGAATGGCCACCGCGATCCCGCCCCGGGCGGTGCCGTCCAGCTTGGTCAGGGCAATCCCGTTGATCTGCAGGGCCTCGGTGAACACCCGCGCCTGCTGCAGGCCATTCTGACCCGTCGTCGCGTCCATCACCAGCAGGCACAGGTGGGGTGCCTCGGGAAGGTGTTTCTGGATCACCCGCCGGATCTTCCGCAACTCTTCCATCAGGTTGGCCTTGTTGTGCAGCCGTCCCGCCGTGTCGATTAGCACGTGGTCCGCCTTCCGGGCTATCGCCGCCGCTACCGCGTCGTAGGCCACCGCCCCGGGATCCGCCCCTTCCTGGTGCCGGACAAGGTGCGCCCCGGTACGCTCGGCCCAGATGGACAGTTGCGAAATCGCCCCCGCCCGGAACGTGTCCGCCGCTCCCAGCACCACCGACATCCCCCGCTCGCGGATCTTCTGCGCCAGTTTGCCCGCCGTGGTCGTCTTGCCTGAACCGTTCACTCCCGCGATGAGGGTCACGTGGGGCTTCGGGCTGGTGATCTCCCACAGGGGAACTCCTTCCTCGCCCGCCGCGGACAGGGCTTCCACGAGGGCGTCTTTCAGGACCTCCTGCAGTTCGGCGGGCGTGCGCAGGCGTTTCGTCCGCGTCATCTGCCGCGTTTCCTCGAGAATCGCCTGGGTAGCCTGCACCCCCACGTCCGCCTCGATGAGCAGCTCTTCCAGTTCGTCGAATACCTCGTCGTCGATCGCGCTCCGGCCCGAAAAAATCCGGGCTACCCCGGAACTCAACACTTCACGGCTCCGGGTAAGCCGTTCT
>JAGPFE010000021.1 GCA_018056705.1 Candidatus Hydrogenedentota bacterium
ACCTGTACATGCGCCCGAAACCCGTGGAGATCCACGCGGGAGCGGTAGTCCTGGCCACGGGATTCTCCATCCTGGACCCGACCCTGAAAGAAACGACCGGTTTTGGACGGTATCCGAATGTCATTACGGCACCCCAGATGGAACGCCTGCTCGCCCCGACCCGGCCCTATAACTCGGTGTTGCGTCCATCGGACGGCAAGCAGCCCGAAAACATCGCCTTCGTGTTGTGCATGGGCGCGCGGGACCACAGCGTTTGCAACCCGCTGTGTTGCCGGATCGGATGCATGTATTCCGTCAAGCAGGCGCAACTGATCATGGGCGCCCTGCCCCTGGCGGAAGTGACCATTTATTACATCGACATCCGGGCGTTCGGCAAGGGCTACGAGGAATTCTTCGAGCAGTCCAAGGGGATGGGCGTGAACTTCGTCAAGGGTAAAGTGGCCCTGATCGAAGAAACGGACAATCACGACCTGGTCGTGCACTACGAGGACATGGCCGGAAACGGCGGACGGAAAACTTCCACCCACGACCTGGTCGTGATTTCGGTGGGCCTGGTGCCCAATACCGACACGACCCGGTTCTTCCGGAAGACCGCCCCCGACACGGACGATTACGAATACGTGCGTGAGATCGTGGCCACGGGCGATCCCGCCCGCACCAGCATGGACGGCGTGTTTGCCGCGGGCACGGTATCGGGCGCGCGGGACCTGCCGGACTCGGTGCTCCACGCGGGAGCGGCCGCGGCCCAGGCCGCCGCTTACCTGCAACGCGCGCGAAGCAACAGGAAAGTCACGGTATGAGTGAAGCAAAGCACCCCGACACGAAATCATCCTCCTCTCCCAAGATCGGCGTGTTCGTGTGCCATTGCGGCGGCAACATCGCCGACTACGTGGACGTGGAAGCGGTAGCCCGGGCCGTGGCGAACGAACCCGGCGTATACCTGGCGCGGGACCAGGTGTTCTCGTGTTCCGATGCGGCCCAGCAGGACATGATTGACGTTATCACCGCCGACCAGCTGGATGGCATTGTGATCGCGTCGTGCTCGCCCAAGTTGCACATGCACACCTTCCGGAACATGGCCGGGCGCGGCGGGATGAATCCCTACCAGTACGTCCACGTGAACCTTCGGGAACAATGCGCCTGGGCGCACCGGGACGACCGGGAAGCCGCCACGCGCAAGGCGATCGCCCTGGTCAAGGCGGGCATTGCCAAGTGCAGGCTGACCCGTCCCCTGGAACCCCTTTCCCTGAAAACCACCCCGGCCGTGGTGATCATCGGAGCCGGTATCGCCGGCCTGCGAAGCGCGCTTGCCCTGTCGGATCTTGGCATCCGGGTATACCTGGTTGAAAAATCCGATCGGGTGGGCGGTTACGTGGGACAGTGGCACGCGCTGTTTCCGGACGACGTGGATGGCGCGCGGCTGGTTGACCAACTGCTGGAGCAGATCCGGCAACGGGACAATATCACGCTGTATACCGGGGCCGAACTGGTCGACAAAACCGGCGTGGTGGGTGGTTTCACGCTGACCATCCGCCAAGCGAACGGCAACAACGACGTGATCCAGGCCGGCGCCATCATCGTGGCCACGGGCACGGCATTGTATCAACCCGCGAGCGGCGAACTTGGTTATGGCCATCCACAGGTGACTACCCTGGACGCTTTCAAGCGACACGTGGAATCCATCGCGACCGGAAGTCTCACGTGGGACGGAAAACCGGTCCGAACGGTGGCCTATATTTACTGCGTGGGCAACCGGCAGAAAAAATCGGCGTCCTGTCCCAATCCCAACACCTACTGCGGCCGTTTCTGCTGCTCGGCCACCGTGCATACCTCGGCCTGGGTTTCCCGGCGGTTTCCGGAAGTCCGGCAGTATCACCTGTTCCGCGACATGCGCGCGTACGGGCGCAATGAACTGCTGTACGAGGAAGCTCGCAACGCCGGCGCGGTGTTCATCCGTTTTGAAGAAAACGAACCGCCAACGGTCACGCCAAGTGACGACACGAACCTGCTGGTAACGGTCAAGGACCAGTTGACCGGTGGTGAGACCCTGGAACTGCCAGTGGACCTCGTGGTGCTGGTCACGGGACCGGTCCCCGCGCGAAACGAATCCCTGCAACAGTTGCTCAAGTTGCCGCTCAGCAAAGAAGGGTTTTTCAAAGAGATCCACCTCAAGTTGCGGCCCGTGGAAACCGTCATCGACGGCGTGTTCATCGCGGGCAGTTGCCAGAGTCCCAAGAACCTGGAAGAAAGCGCCGGCTCTGGCCTTGCGGCGGTAAGCAAGGCCGCGGCCCTGCTGCTGAAAGGATCCGTGAACAAGGAACCGCTGGTCGCCCGGGTGGATCCGGAGGCCTGCGCGTGGTGCGGCCAGTGTGACGCCGCCTGTCCGTATGGGGCCATCGAGTGCGTCAACGAAAACGGACACGAAGTGGCCCGGGTCATTGAAACGCTCTGCAAGGGCGAAGGTGCCTGCGTGCCGGTCTGTCCAAAAGACGCGGTATTCGTCGAGGGCTGCACGGACGCCCAGATCAGGGCGATGATTGACTCGCTGGCGGGTCAGCCCGAACCAGTCAAAGAGGAGGTCGCGGGATGAGTGGTGTCAAGCGACAACCGCGGGACCTCGCGGAAATCATGCGGGACGAGATGGTGATGCGTGACCGCATTCTTCAACTCCTGGAGGAAACGCCGCGTACCATTCCGGAACTCGCTGAAGCCTTGGGGTACCCTCCCGAGGAGGTGATGTACTGGGTCATGGCCATGCGACGCTACGGCCACATCAGTGAAACGGGCAAACCGGACGGCGACGGATATTTCAAGTATGTCCGGGCAAAGGAAAGCCATCATGAGCCGCGTTAACCCCCAGTTTATCGACGAAGTCCGCAAGGCCGGCCCGTTTAACGCGACGGCCTGCATGAACTGCGGAACGTGCACGGCGCTCTGTCCCATCGGGCTGGAAGTACTGCCCCGGGAAATGTTCCGGTACGTCGTGCTAGGCCTGGAAGACAAGGTCCTGGAGCAGGAAGAAACCATCTTCACCTGCCTGTTGTGCAAACTCTGCGAATCCAACTGCCCGGGCGGCGTCCATATCGTGGAGAACGTGCGCACGCTGCGGCATTACATCAACAAAACGGTTCACAAACTGTGATCGAGGCGCGTTATGGGACTGCCAATCGCTGAAATTATCGGAACGCTATCGGACAACCTTCGCCTGCGGGGATCCGTGATGCCCCTGGGATCGGGTGCCATGACCGCATGGGCCCGGGGACTGGATATCCCACGGGGCGGGGAAACCGTGCTGTACACGGGACACATGTACCAGTTAATGCCTTACACCGCGGCCATGGAGCAGAAACTGGACATGCTGCGGGACACGCCCCTGATCCGCTACATGAAACTGGGACGCAAGATCAACCAGTGGATCAACACGACCCGCTTCATGCCGCCTCCCCCGGCCGCTGTCCGTAACGCGTGGAACCGGCGGCTGCGCAACATCGCCCGGTTGCTGCGCAAGGCGGGGGTCACCTTCGGCTACCTTTACGAAAAGGAAATGTACGCCGGGGCCCTGGTGTGCGATCACGGCATGACCAGCGTCTTCCAGGCCCATGCCGCCAAGGTATACGCCATGCTCAAACAGGAAGGCGTGAAACGGATCATCACCGTTGATCCCCACACGACGGACATGTTGCGGTCCACGTATCCAAAGATTATCCCGGGATACGACCTCGAGGTCAAAAGTTACCTGGAAGTACTGGCGGAGCGGGGCATCGACGTCAAGCAACCGATTGCGGGTAACGTGGCCATTCATGACTCCTGCGTGTACGCCCGGTACGAGAACGTCGTGGAACAGCCGCGCGCCCTGCTCAAGGCCGCGGGCGCCGCGTGCGTGGAACCCGAAGCGTCGGGCAAACTGACCCATTGCTGCGGTGGCCCCATCGAATCGCTGTATCCCGAGAAAACCGAGCGGATCGCCCGGGAACGCATGGACCAATTGACCTCGACGGGCTGCGATACCATCGCGGCCATGTGTCCGATCTGCCTGTTGAACCTGTGCCGGGTCGCGCCGGGCTCCGCCCGGGTCATCGACATTTCCGACCTGCTGGTCCAGACCTGCTGTCCCGAAGAAGCGGAACTGCCGGACACGGCAAGTAACGACAACCGTCCCCCTTCCCCGGTACGCGCCTGCAGTTGCGGTTGCCGTTGAGATACGTTAGAATCTTACCGCACCTCCCAGCGGATTAACGGGCCAAAGGGGCCGCGTCCACGCACGTACATCCGGGCCTGGACCGTATCTCCCGGCTTTACGGAGGGCAGAAAGAACTCCAGATGTCCCGATTCGAACCGCGCGAGGTTCCTTATTAAAGGTGCTTCGAGCGTCTGGGTGCCAACCTCGATTCGCAGCAACACTTCGCCCGGTTTACCGGCGATATCTTCCCCACCCCGCAAAGTGGCTTCTCCAAGATTGGTCAGGGTTACCAGGATCAACCGCGGGCAGATGGCTGCCCCGAGAATGCCGCCGACAGGGATCCGCTCCCTGGTCAGATCGAGGGCAGGAGGTTCCGGGCGGAATGCCACGATTTCATCGAAAGACACATCCAGGTATTTGGGGGGATTTTGCCCGGTCCATGGGCGGTTGCCGACGGCCAGCGCGGGAACATCCACGGAAGTGGTTCCGGTGGCTTCCGTTTTCAGGCCTGGACACCTGCCTTCACCGACATGCCGCCAGTAGGATTCCTTGAGTTCGTCATAAACGCCGGTCAGCCCCAGGACACACGCGTCTCGATCAAAGGTCAGCCACGCGTCAGGCTGATAGGCCGAAGGTCCCTCCTGAAAACGCTGGGCGTTCGCCCGGATAACCGTTGTCACCGGCCGGTCAGTACCATCGGGGTTAATCACGCCGTAATCGCTGTTTTCATTGACCCGGAACCCGCCGGGGTACCACCACCAGAAGACACCTTCCGCGCCACTTTCGATCATCATCCTGTAAAAGTCTTCGTAAAATTTCGCCTGGCGTTCGAGGGCCCGTTCCGTGGTCCCCTTGCGTCGACCGTCCCAGACGTGGATACCGGCCTCGGCCCAGATCATCGGAATCCGGGGATTCGCCCACAGCGCGTAACTCCGGGTAAACCTGCCGGGCTTGACCACTTCCCAGTCCCCCAACCTGCCGTACCCTTCCGGCTCCAGGATGTCCACTGCCCCCGCGAGATACGCGAAATCGTAGAGTATGGTATTGGGATCACGATTGGTGGGATCCCCCGCCATGGACATGCGGAAACTGACAAACTGGCGGGGCGCGACCTGTTTTACGGCGCGTCGGACCGCCGCGTATTTTTCGTACAGCAACCGGTCCAGGAAACGGCGATAAGCCGCTATCGCGGGCGCCCATTTTCTGGAAGGATCCGTCAGCATCCCCGGCAGGTAACCAACGACGCGACCATTCGCGTCGCGGGGAACGGGACAACCCCAGTCCGCCTCGGCCGCTTCCAGGGAACCATACTGCTCCACCAGCCAGTGCTCATACTCATCGTAAAACGGTTCCCTTTCGAAATCCCGAAACTGCGGTTCCCACGCAAGATCGTACGCGAACACGGTATCGTTTTCGTTCAAGGCCAGTCGCGTAATCATGCGCGTGACCATTTCAGCGAAATTTTTCGGCGCGGGCTGATCCCCGAATCCGCGCCATGGTTCCTGGTGGGCCCTCCAGATATGTCCCTCGATATCGTCCCGTTCGAGTTCCATGGGCGTACCGGGACGCAACGAGACGTTCGCCCGCAATCCCAGTTTCCGCGCGCGACGCAAAAGATCCAGCAGGTTCATGGCATGCATGTCCTGGTAATACAGGAACACGCTGATCGCGTTAAATCCCATGTCCCGGCAACGTTCAAGGTCCCGCTGAACGGTCCGGGGGTCATAGGATTGCGCGCTCAGCCAGTACTCGAAAAAGGCGTTGTCCTCCACGCCGATTCCCGAGGAGGGCATGTAGTTAACCCCATGGGGACGCCAGCGTTTCCCATCCACCCAGAACGCCCCATTCTGGATTTCCACGAACCGTTCTCCCTCCGGCGGCCGGGTCCACGTGTACAGTTCATGCTCCACGCCGGGTAACGCTTTTCCGTCCACTGCGACCATGACCTTGGCGGTCACGCCATCCGTAAGGACCTTCTTCGGAATCCAGGTATCGGCCAGTCGAAGCGTCCCGGTTCCTTCCGTCTCCCGCTCCAGGTGATACAGGGCGTTGCCGTCACGGTCAAGGACACGCACGTCCGCGGTAACCTTGTGGGACCGACTGTCCAGGAGGGCCACCGTCACGCCGACTTCCAGCGGTTCCCCGTAAATCGTGGTGTACCGGTTCACGCCACCATCCACCAGGGCTGCCTGGATCCGCAGCCTTTCCATGGCCCGACGCAACAGGTCCCGGGATTCAGGGCCGCAATACCAATCCAGGTCCGGCACCGAAAAACTGAGGATCATGCCCCTTCCCCCGGCAAAGCCGGGCACCGGCTTATCCCCTGGCGCGAAGACAAACAGCCGCGCGACGTCGCCTCGAAAGGCTCCGTCCTTTCCCCACGCCTCCAGCAGGGGTTCACAGGCCCATCCACGGCGCTTGTCGAAACCCGCGGGCGACGGGCGGGGATGATGAGCCGTCACGGTTGCCGGAACAGGCGGCACAGGCAGCCCTTCAAACCAGCCCGTGACGCCCAGGCGTTCTACCTCACCGCATGGATAGAACTTGTATTCCGGGGAAAGTCCTTCCAGTCTCGGCGGCTGGACGGTCTTCAGCACGGCCACTTCATAGGACTCCAGGCGCAGGCCTCGGATCCCGCGCACCTGGTATCCCAGGTCGATCATTTCCGACCCGGTATGGGTATTCGCCTGGGTAATCGCCAGGGACACCACCCGCCGGAAATCAAGACAGGTTCCCGCGCGGGCGGGTACGCTTTCCCAGAACCGGAAATCCGCGGCCAGCAGCGCGTACGGCTTCCAGTCCGGTCCGAGGGGCACCACGGCAATCCAGCGGGAACCATCGTCTTCCTGGCACTCCACCGCCAGTTGTTCACTATTGCCAATTGAACGGGCCTCAAAGCCCAGGGCCGTGGTGTCCGGTGGAAACACCGGGGCGGACGACCACACCCGCCGCAGGGAATCCCAACCGTCCATCCGGGGAATCCGCGCCTCGATAGCCGGACCTTTTTCCGTGGACACCACCCGGTATTCAGCGGGCAACGACGCGTCTCGGCACTCCCGTTTCCAGTTGGCCAACTCGGTCTCGCTGACCGGAATCTCCAGGGTGGGGTGCGATTCCTCGATCATCAGGCTCGCCAGGTCGCTGAAGGTACCCCATTTCCCATGCCAGGGCACCAGGATCTGCCGGAACGCCGGCGCGTTCAGGGCCAGGATATTTCCTCCCCGGTCGAGATAGGCCGTAACCGCCTCAATCGCGGTGGCCGGTAGTCGCGCGGCGTCCGGAAGTATCAGCAGGGACGCGTCCACTGCCTGCTCATCCCCGGCCTCATTTTCGAAGCCCTTCCGGAAACCCTCCCAGGAAATCGTTTTTACCTGCCACCCCGCCACGCCGGCGGCGTCATTAAGCGTCGCGTCCAGCGCGCTGTTTCCAGAAGGAAGCATAAAGGCCACAGGAGAGTCCTGGGCCCATGTTAAAGAAGGCGCGAGAAGCAACATGAACGCCCAACATCCGGAAAAAACAAGGGCAGTCGCACGTGGACACCGTTTCGTAAACATACAGGGCTCCTTCTATACGCCACGGCCATAAGAGAGGACGAAACACCCGACCTTCCTTATATACTGTAACGGGTTCGTATAATCGGTCAAAAGTTTGCCTGAAATTTCGAAAAGGATCCTGCCATGAACCAACTTCTCACGATCACCCGCTGTACAGGAATGAAACGATGGATCGCTGGCGGACTACTAATGGTTTCCATGGCACCCTGGGCACAGGAGATCCCCGTGCCGGCGCTGACCCCGGACGGAAACAGCGGGTGGACACTCAACCACGGCAACGGTGATACCAGGGAATTCGACCGGCAAACCTGCCTCCGGACTGAAGGAGATGGAACCGAAGCCGGCAGTAACGCATGGCTCAGCGCCCCGCTACCCATCAAACCGGGGGACTTGTACCTGCTGGAATTCCGGGCGGGGCGGGATGAAAACACGTCGGGAGGATGCGCCGTTTCAGGAACCAATACCTTCAACGTGGACCTGGCCGACCTTGGACCACGCCTGGAACGAAAATCGCTCGTATTCCGCGGGGCATGGGAAGACACCCAACAGTTGCGCTTCGGCCAGTGGTGCACCAAGGGAAACGTGTATTTCAGCGACATTCAGTTGCGCAGGGCCATTCCCGTGCATACCCGCGCCGGTGACCTCGTTTTAGGCGCCGGAGAACGGCTGGTGGGAAACGAATACATGTTCGCGCATCCCATGCACGAAACCAACTCCAATGATTGTCGTCCCTTGCGGCAATTCAACGCGGGATTCAACACCTACCGGTTCATCTTTTCGGAAGGCAAGTACCTCGTTTTCGAACACCAGTTGGCCGGTCGGAAATTCACGGACGCGGCCGTCTACGTGTGGTCGCAGGAGTACAACCATGGCGTGCTGGGCATCAGCTGGTCCCTCGACGGTCGCGAGTGGTCGGAAACGCAACAGGTAGAACCGGGGGAAAAGGTCGATGCCCCCCTCCCCGGCCTGGCCTTCCCAGCCGAACGCGTTTTCATCCGGCTGTCCGGACATGGTCCCGGCACCACGCAGGTGACCGGCTACCGTTTCCAGGCGCGCGTCGACGGTCCTCCCATGGACGTTTCAGGCGAAACCATGTATGCCAAGGTCCGGAAAATGCCGGATCAAGCGGAAATCAGTTTTGACCCGATCGACTACGCCGTCGCGGAACGGACAATGACGCTGCGCTTAACCCGGCGCGGTGTTCCTGTCCAGGAACCCCTGGAAATCCGAACTGGCCAGGGAGAGCGGATCAAGGGCACCACGGGCAACCCGTTCCCGGTTCCAGGCACCGCTGGTAAACATCGCCTAACCCTCACAGGGGATCAACTCGCGGTGGACCTGGAGTACCGGGTTTCTCCGTATCGGGATATTTCAGCCGGAGAATTGATTTCCGAACAGGATGGCATCTGGTGGGTATCCTCCGACTGGAAAATTCCACCCCAGCGGCCGTTACCGAAAAAGAAGGGCGACACGGTACGGGTCAGCCTCGCCGGGAACGAAGCCGAGGCAGTTCAAGTAGTGCTATGCCCGTCCCAGCCCCTCGAGGAGGTTCGGGCCGTGGCATCGGACCTCATTGGACCGAACAATACCATCCTGCCCGCTACCAACATTGAGATCCGCCAGGTCCGCTATGTCAACATCACGCTGCCTACCGACGGGTATGGTATGCCCGGATGGTGGCCGGATCCCCTGGTGCCCATTGGCACGGACGGCGTGAATGTCCCCGCGCGCACGAACCAGCCCTTCTGGGTCCTGGTCCGTACACCGCGGGGACAGCGTGCCGGAACATACCGGGGACATCTCACGTTCACGGCCAAGAACTGGCAGCAAAGCGTTTCAATCGAAGCGCAGGTGTATGGCTTCGACCTGCCAGACCGGAAAACCTGCGTATCGGCTTTCGGATTCAGCCCGGGCAACGCCTTCAGGTACCACGGAGTGACCGCGGAAGCGGATCAGCGGGCCGTGCTGAACATGTACCTGAAGGCCCTGTCAGATCATCACATCAGCCCTTACAATCCCGCCCCGTTGGACGCCTACCAGGTCAACTGGCCCAAGGTGGACCCCGCGAATCCGCCGGAGAACCCGGAAACCCTGACGGTCACAATCGACTGGGACCGGTGGGTCACGGAAATGCGTCGCGTTCTGGACACCTATCACTTCAACAGTTTTACCGTTCAGGCCCACGGAATGGGGAGCGGCACGTTTTTCGGGCGCACTGAAGCCAGCCTGCTCGGCTTTCCGGAATCGTCCCCGGTGTATCAGCACCTGTTCAAGTCGTACTGGGGCCAGCTGGAACAACGTCTGCGGGAAGAGGGCTGGCTGGATTACGCGTTCGTGTACTGGTTCGACGAACCAGACCCCAAAGACTATGAATTCGTCAGCCGGGGATTCCAGCGGCTCAAGTCGGCCGCTCCCGCCATCCACCGCATGCTGACCGAAGAAATTCACGATGAACTCATCGGTGGCCCCGATATCTGGTGCCCCTTGACGCCAATGTACCGCGAGAAAGACGCCAAGGCCCGCCAGGCCCTGGGAGAAAAAATCTGGTGGTACGTGTGCACGGGTCCGAAGGCTCCCTATGCCACGCTTTTTATCGATCATCCGGGAACCGAAATGCGGATATGGCTGTGGCAGACCTGGCAGCGGCGGATCGACGGCATCCTCATCTGGGAAACCACCTACTGGACCTCTCCGGAGGCATACCCGGACGGGCCGCAGAATCCCTACGAGGACCCGATGAGCTGGACCACGGGGTACGGCACCAAGCGGGGCGAGAAGAAACCCTGGGGTAACGGCGATGGCCGGTTTTTATATCCTCCCCTCGCCGCGGCAAACGGCCAGCCGGATCACCCGGTTCTCGAGCCCCCCGTCCCGTCGTACCGGCTGGAGATGCTTCGGGATGGTATCGAGGATTATGAATATTTCGTGATCCTGCGGAACCTGCTCGAGGAACGGGGTAACGCACTCGATGCCAAGCTTCGCGCGAAGTTTGAAGCCTTGCTGAACGTGCCGGCGGAAGTATCGGAAAGCCTGACGGCGTTTACCTTTGACCCCGCCCCGATGGAGCGGCATCGTGACGCGGTGGCAAAAGCCATCGAGGAACTGGTAAACACGAGACCGTAACCGGAGTTTACCTGTCGGAGGGTACGCATTGGACCAGGTTAAAACCATCCTCTGGGCGAAATGGCGCATCGGCGTACATGAAATCGCCGGCATCCGGGAACAATCCCGGTTGAAGGTGGGCGTGATCACCACCTTCGCCATTCTCCTCTGGATCGGCATTTATCTCGTTTTCCGGGAAGGTTTCGACTGGGTCATCCGGTTTGGCGGCCAGGCCGGCGGCGCGAATTTCGGGGCCCTGCTGATGCGGCGGATCCTGGCGATACTCTTCCTGTCCCTGTTCGTGCTCCTGACGTTCTCCAACATTCTGGTGGCTTTCGCCACCCTGTACCGGGCCAAGGAAGTGCCCTACCTGTTGCTGGCCCCGATGAAAACCGACCACTATTTTTACGCCCGTTTCGCCGAATGCGTGGCGTTCAGTTCATGGTCGCTAGCGTATCTCGGGTCGCCTATTCTCCTGGCCTACGGTCTTTCTTCCGGGGCTTCGTGGTCGTACTACCCTTCCCTGCTGCTGTTTTATCTTCCCGCCGTGATGGTTCCGGCCGCGCTGGGTGCCATGGTCTGCATGGTCATGGTGCTCGTGTTTCCACGATTGCGCTCGACCACCCTTGTCCTGCTGTCCGTCGCGGTCCTGGCTGGATTCTTCCTGTACGTGCGATCCATCATCCGGGGCGTGCGGATTACCGACGAAACGGTGCTGCCCGTGTTCCTGGAAACCAGTCGCCGGGTCCAGGCGTTCTTTCTGCCCAGCCACTGGGTGGCGCAGGGGATCCTGGACGCGTCCCGGGGCATGCTTTCATCCGCGGTGTTCTGGTGGTGCTGCCTGACCTCCACCGCGATGATGTTCACCCTGTGCGCGGCATGGACCGCGCGGTTTATTTTCTATCCCGGCTGGGCCGACCTGATGGGACAGGACCGGCAACGCATGCGACCGGAAAACCGGGGCTTGCTCAACCTGGCCACCGGGTTACTTCGGATCATCCCTGAACCGATACGCTCCTTGTGCGTGAAAGACGTGAAACTCTTCTGGCGTGACGCTACCCAGTGGACCCAGTTCGTCATCTTTTTCGGTATCATGGCCATTTACGCGGCCAACCTGCGCAATTCCGGCATGATCCAGGCCCAACCTTTCTGGCGCGTCTGGGTTGCCGGGCTGAATATAGGGTCCCTGACACTGATTCTGGCCACCCTGACCAGTCGGTTTATTTACCCGCTAATCAGCCTGGAAGGACGAAGATTCTGGATCCTGGGCCTGGCCCCGATCACCTTGCGACTGCTGGTCTGGCAGAAATTCGCCCTGAGTGTCGTCACGTCAGGGGTGTTCACCCTGCCGGTGGCCATTCTTTCTGGTCAAATGCTTCACCTGGACGCTCCCGTTTTCCTGTTGACCCTGTTCACGGTCATTTGCGCCAACTTCGGACTGGCGGGGCTGGCCGTGGGGCTGGGCGCGTTATATCCCAACTTCACCGAGGATAACCCCGCGCGAATCGTCGGTGGCCTTGGAGGTACCCTGAACCTGCTGCTCAGTATCGGTTACATTGCCCTGCTGACCGCGCTCACGATCGGTGCCATGTACGCCCGGTATATCGGGACGGATCAGGCAGCCACCTGGAAAATCCTGCTTATTCCGGGGGCCATGGTGCTCATCGCGGCCATCACGCTGCTCGTGAGCCTGTTGCCCATGACGCTGGGATTGCGCAACCTTAACCAGGCGGAATTCTGAAACCGGAGGGGATCATGGTCACGCTGGAACTGCAGACGCGAGAACGAGATCAGTTTCTTAATATTGACAGGTTACTGGAAAACACCTGCCGGGAACAGGGATGGCGGGATGGACTGCTGTTCGTGTTCGTTCCCCACACTACCGCGGGGATAACCATAAATGAAAACGCGGACCCCGACGTCCGCATGGATATTATCCAGGTACTGGACCGGCTGATCCCCTGGGCAGGACCCTATGCCCACGCGGAAGGCAACACGGCCGCCCACGTGAAAGCGTCCCTGATGGGCAGTTCGATTACCGTGGCCGTCACGGAAGGTAAATTACTCCTCGGCACGTGGCAAAGCGTGTTTTTCTGTGAATTTGATGGTCCCCGCAAGCGGAAGATCGTCCTGCGTTTTCTTGCCGCGTCCCACAAGGAGATCTGATTAGTAAATAAAAATAACCGACACCCACCCATAATCCGGTGGGCATCGGTTAGGATGGAGGAGGGAAAAATCAGGATTTCAGGAATTTCGAGAAGGACGAGGGAAGCGGGGCATTCGGGGGAATATTGGACGACAGCAGTTTGTGGACGATTTCCTTGATGTCGTCGTCGCTCAACCCCGAGGTCCGGCATTGGGTCAGCGCGATGGCCAGGTTGGAAATCACGCGACGCCGGCAGTCTTCCCGGCAACGTTCGCTCATGTCGGGATTCACGTATACCCCCATGCCCCGACGCGTGTACAGTAATCCCATCACCACGAGGTCACGGTATGCCTTGGAGATGGTGTTGACGTTGGCGTTGATCCGGCTAGCCAACTCCCGCGCGGGAGGAATCTGTTCGCCCGGCTTCAGTTTTCCTGAAGCGATCGCGAACAGCAAGAGGGTTTGCAACTGCTGGTAGACCGGCGTCCCGCTTGCCAGGTCAATGGAACTCAGGAAGTTCAACAGTTGCGGATCGAATTGTTTGGCCTGTCCCATGCGTGTCTCCTTTCGCTGTACTGGTTGCGCCTGTTGACGGACATTTACCCCTGTCCGTTTAATCCACTCTGGATCGGTTCACCCTTACCTGACTACAATAAGTGTTATTATAATACAAACGCTGAAAAAAGACAACCACCTACTTTCACTTTTTCCATACGTCATAAAAACGTATACTGAGGGGTCAACGCTTACGTTCCACGTGGAGACGGTACTCATGTCTGGTTCTACCAATAAATTATACGCGATCCTTGCCGCGACATGCATCCTGGTAATCAGCGGATGCGCGGGACCGGGTAATTCCCGTCCGTTGCGGACCGAACAGCCGGACGGCAAGGGAGAAACCAAAACCTCGTCTGCCACCACCGCCCCGACGACTACCCTCCCCCCGCCTGACCAACCCGATCTTTCCGGTGTGCCCCGGGGAGTCCTGAACGTCACGCTGGGCAATGTCGCGGGGGATCGCTTGAACGGTCACGTGGAACTGGTTCGCCTGAATGGCGGCAAGGTCTCCCCGCAACGGATCACTTCGGGAACGCTTCGGGCTGACATTCCCGAGGGAGAATACCGCGCGTACGTTTACGCTCACGAAGAGGGCGTGCCGGTGCTGGTGGATGTCAGGGACATAGCGGTTTCCGCGGCAAAACCGGCGTCGATTGAAATCAACCTGCTGGAAGGGGCTGGCGGCGTGGTACCCCTGATGGCGTTTGACACGGACGGGGACATGGCCATGGACCGGGTGGAACTGGCGTGCGGTACCGATCCCGCGAATCCCGCGGACGTACCGGGCCGGCCCCCCGCCCCTGTTCACGTCAAGGTCATCCGCCAGGGCGAGGACTGGTACAAGGGCGATCTGCACGTGTTTTCGTCCTACGGAGAAGGCACGGAGCCCGTAAAGGCCCTGATCGCCCGGGCCGAAAAATCCGGGCTGGACTTTCTGGCGATCACGGATCTCCACACCATGGCCTCCGCGCAGGATCCCGACTACCACTCAGACCGGATCGCCCTGATCCCCGCCATGAAATGGGGAATTAAGGAACAGGGGTTCGCCCTGCTGTATGGTCCCATGACCATGCCCGAACTGCCCTCGTTGCCGGAAATGGCCCAGGGTGAGTGCCTGCGAATCCAGGCGCAAGGGGGCGTGTTCGCCATCGCCCATCCCTGCATGACAGCCGCGCCGTGGCAATGGGGACTGCAGTTCGTTAATGCCGTGGAGGTGTGGTTCCGGGGATGGCGGGACGCCCCGCCGATGGGACCGCCCCAGCTACGGGAAGACGTAAAGATCCGGAAAGACGGCGGGCTGGTGTACTCAATCGCCGCCGCAGCGGCCACCGCCCAGCACGGGGAAATCTCCGGAAATGGTCAGGCCACGCTATTCTGGGATTATGAACTCAACCGGGGACTCATGGCCTGCGCCATCGGAGGCAGCGGTTCCGGAAGCCCGAAAATCCCTCTTGGCCACCCCTGCACGTGGGTACTGGCCCCCGAACTATCTTCCCGGGGCATCCTGGAAGGGATCCGCCTGGGTCGCACCTTCGTGACGCGCGATTTGTCCGGTCCCCGCCTGGTCCTGGTGGCTGATGTCATGAACGACGGCAAAATCGACGCGGGCATTGGAGGGGCGGTACCCCTGAACGTGGAAATCACGTTTTTCGCGGGCGTCGAGGGGGGCACGCCCGGCACCAAGTTGCAGGTCCTGGAAAATGGGCGTCCCATCCGCACCGTTCCGATCAACGACGCCAACACGGGAATCCGGTTCACCCGTAAACCCCAGGTGTATTCCAGTTACCGGATCCGGGTGATTTCGCCCGTCGAGCCGGCCCCAGGGGCGTTTGGTACCGTGGACGTGCAGGCCCTGAGCAGTCCTATCTACGCCATGGATATTACCCGGGATCTCCTGACGCGGAATCCCAAGTTTGATCCCTCCAAAACCTGGGTCCGGTTGAACCCGGAAAACTACGAAGAGGTTACCATTCCCGAACAGCCCTAGGCAGGCCCTTCATGCCAGGACTCAATCGACACTGGCTATGGATCGCGTTGGGCATCACCCTTGCGGCAACGCTGGGTGCGGGGCATGTCGATCGCGTAATGCCACTCAGTGCCTGCGCGGGAGTGCTGTTGCTGGCTGGACTTCCATCGGCCCGCCGTTATCTACCCGTTTCGAATCGCCTGGCCGGATGGATACCGGCATCCCCAGGAGACAAGGTGGTCTTGCTGGCGGCAGGCATCCTGGCGGGCTCGCTGGCGGTGCTGACCCGGGTCCATACCCCCGATTCGGATTCCCTGTTCTCGTGGGTCCGCGAATATCCTGACAGCCGGGGCATCCTGCGGGGCACCGTTGGGTGGACCCTGATGATGCCCCGTCAACCCACGCGGAACATGGTACTCACGGATGTCACGTTTCAGCCCGGTTCCGGAGAGCCCCCCATCCGGGGAACGGCATGCGCGCTGCGATGCGCGGCATCCGACCACCCCCTCTACCGAGGCCAGCAGATCGAGTTACCCGTTACCCTTTCCGGGCGTATCAGCGCGGTTAACCATGGCGTTTACAGTTATGAGAAATGGTGCCGGGACCGGGGTATCCACGTGGCCGCGGAAAGCCGGGTACCTCCAAAAATCCTGAACGCGGGTGAACCAAGCTTGTTCACTTACCTTGATCGGGCGCGCGCCTGGCATGCCGATATCCTCTACCGATGCACGCCGGGACCACTGTGGCCATGGGTGGCGGCCCTGTGGTTCGGTGACCGGCGCCTGCTGGACCAGGACGCCCTCACCGCTTTCGCCCGCACGGGCACCGCTCACGTACTGGCGGTTTCGGGCCTTCACGTTGGCCTGCTGTACGCCAGCGTCGCCGCGTTGCTGGGACCGTTACGGCACCGGCGGATGATCCGGGCGGCCATTCTTTTTGTTGTCGTCATGGGATACGCGTTCATGGCCGGCGCGCGCGGATCGACCATGCGCGCGGCACTCATGGCCCTCGTTTTCCTGGTTTACGACGTGTTCAACCGGGAACCGGATAGTATCACCTGTCTTTCGCTGGCGGGCTGCCTGCAGTTGCTGGCGGCCCCGTGGCTGGTGGCGGACCCGGGGTTCCAGATGTCCTATGCCTGCGTGGCGGCCCTACTGGTTTTCAGTGACACATTTTTTCCCGCGCTCCGATGGATACCCCACCCGCTTGGACGCGTGCTCTCCGCAACGCTCTCCGTGCAACTGTTCCTGATTCCCCTTGTCGGTTGGCACTTCGGAATGGTCAGTCTAGGGGGAGTCGCGGCCAACCTGATTGCCGTTCCCATGCTGACGATCATTTTGTGGATGTTACTTCCCGCGGCGGTACTGTCGCCCATACTTCCGGCTTTCGCAACCCTGTTTGCCCATGCCATGGCACTGCCCATCTGGATCATGGAAACCAGCGTCACCCTCTTCAGCCGGATCCCCGGGGCATACCTGTACGCGGGGCGCCCACCCGTTATTTCCGTGATCCTGTGGATGGTTGGGGCCGGATGTGGCGCGATCGCGGTCCACAATATTCACCGGCGTTCGTGGTACGCTGTCAGCGCCGTCCTTTGCCTGGTCCTGGCCGGGCTCTGCTGGCCCATCCGACACCCCCGGCCTGGAATAGAGGTTCTGGACACGGGTCACGCGGAATCGATTCTCCTGGTCAGTCCGAAGGGGAAAACCGTGCTGGTGGACGGAGGTAACCTTCAGGGAACCCGTAACGATGGCCGGGATATTGTGGTTCCCGCCCTGTTCGCCCGTGGTATCACCCAACTGGATGCTATCGTGGTCACACACCCAGACAGCGACCACCTGGGGGGCTTATTCAGCGTGGTGGAAACCCTCCGGGTAAAACGGGTTTACGTGCCCACTCCTGAAGGATTTCGGGGAGAACTCGCGGCACAATTTGCAGCATTATGTGGAAAACGACGGATTCCGGTTTTTCCCGTCGCGTTCCCAGACACGATTCCTTTTGACGGAGGTACGCTCCAAGTACGCAGCCCTGCCCGGGAAACGGTTCAGCGTTTCAGCAAAGATAATGACCGGTCCCTGGTCCTGCTGGCCCGCTGGAACGACCGGGCCTCCGCGCTACTCACCGGAGACATCGAAGACACCGCGGAGCGTTCCCTGGTCGGCCAGGCCATTCAAGCCACCCTGCTGAAGGCCCCTCACCATGGCTCCGACACGTCGAGTTCGCTCCCCTTTCTCCGGGCGGTCAACCCCAAGGGCATCGTGGTGTCTACCGCCCGGGAAAACCGATTGCCTGCCCTGGGTTCCAGAACCCAACAACGACTGGAGTCCCTGGGCGTTCCCCTGTGGCGCACGGACCTGGACGGCGGCCTGATGTTCCTGGCGGAATGGTCAGGATTCCAGGTAATCTCCGCGCGGCGGGTATCCGGCATCTCTCTGCGTCCACCCGCGGATTCCGGCCCGGTTTCCCATATCCCCTGAGTCCAGTGTGTTATAATGCGCCGCGCGGCATTCGCGAAGAAAAGTGTTATTTCTACTAAATGAAACCGCCGGTAACGGTTCCCTGTCTGTTCAGTAGAAGTATAATTTGACGGGGATTTTTCAGGATCCGGTCAGGGTTTATGCTTCGGAGACAGGTGGAAAACAAAACATGCGGATGATATGGACGACCAGTTGGTTTATGGGGTGCGCCATCCTGTTGACGGTTGCCAGCGGATGCACGCAAAAAGTTTCCGGGCAGACGGCATTGCCGGACGGCAAGGAAAAAGCACCCGAAAAAGTCCTGATTCCTGTGGAAGTCTCCAAGCCGGTTCGGCGGGACATCTCTTCGTACTTTGAAACCACTTCGCGGGTCCTGGCGGAAAATCGGGTGGAAGTGATTTCGAAGGGCACCGGGGCGTGCCAGAAGGTTTACGTGGAAGAAGGGAACAAGGTAACAGCAGGCCAGGTGCTGGCGGAACTGGACCGGAAAGATCTCGAGGCCCAGATCCGGCAGGCCCGGATTGCCCTGCAGCAGCACAAGACACACTTCGAAATCGCGGAAAAAAGCGTTGCCGAAGGGATCGGGGCGCCAGTGGAGCGGGATAACGCCCGGTTCGCGTACGAACAGGCCAAGGCCGCGCTGGAAGCCCAGGAATTGCAGTTGAGTTACCAGACCGTTACCGCTCCAATTTCCGGCATCATTACCCGCCGGGTGGTCCAGGAAGGGATGCTGGTGTCGGCGGGAATGCCCCTGTTTTCCATTGTGGACCCCATGTCCTACGCGCTGCCCATCCAAGTACCGGAAAAGGAACTTCCCCGGATCGCGGAGGGCCAACTGGCCTATGTCCGTATTGACGCGGCCGAGGGACAGGAGTTCAAGGCGCGGGTGCGCCGGGTCAATCCCAACGTGGACGCAGCCACAGGCACCGTCAAAGTCATGCTGGATTTTGACGCGGTGGACAAGGAAAAACTGCGGGACGCGGCATTCGCCCGGGTCCGCCTGGTCATGGACACTCGATCCCAGGTCCTGGCCGTTCCCAAGGACGCCGTGCTGGAAGACAACGCCCGTAATTACGTCATGGTGGCGGAACCCGCCGATAGCAGCGTCGACACGGAACAGACCGGATCGAATGACACGGGAAACATGGCCGTCTACATCGCCCGGAAAGTCGAAGTGGAAACCGGACTGGATGACGGCGACTACATTGAAATCACGAAAGGACTGGACGAGAACGCCCCGGTAATCGTCATGGGACAGCACACCCTGAAACCCGACTCCCTCGTGACCATCACGACGGCGGACAAGGAAATCGCCGTTCGGCAGGATATTCCCCTGGACGAAGCCCTTGCCCGGGCAAAGAAAAAACAGGAAGAAGAGGAACAGAAAAAACGGGCCGAACAGGAAGCCCTGAACCAGCAACAGTAATTGCTTCCGCCGCGGGTTCGCGTGACCAAAACCGGAATCGCGGCGTGTTTTTTATAATGCAGGCCAGTTCACCAGATTTTTCCGGAACATGTTGAATCCAGAACCGGACCATGCCCATGAATGAAACAAAAACGGAACAGCCGGAAACTTCGTCGCGTTTCGCGCTGAGACGTCCGGTCACGGTGGCGATGATTTTTCTCACCATCGCGGTGTTCGGCCTGCGATCTTATCAGCAGATTCCAATCAACCTGATGCCCAACATTTCCTACCCGACCCTGACGGTTCGGACCGAGTTCGAAGGGGCGGCTCCGGAAGACGTGGAGAAACTGATCACCCGTCCACTGGAAGAAATGCTGAGCGTGGTGGGTGGCCTGGTTGAAATCAGCAGCGTCTCCTCCGCGGGCCTGTCGGAAATCGTGCTGGAATTCGCCTGGGGCACCGATATGACCCTTGCCCAGCAGGATGTCCGGGACCGGCTGGATCTTTTTGAACCACCCCGCGAGGTAACCAAGAAACCGGTGATCCTCCGGTACGATCCCAACCGCGATCCCGTGATCCGCCTGGCCATCCGGCCGTCCAACGCGTCAGCCCGGACACCGGAAGAACTGAACCAGCAACTTATTGTCATCCGCGACGCCGCAGAACGACATCTGAAGAGTGACCTGGAAGCGGAAGGCGGCATCGCGCAGGTATTGGTCAAAGGGGGACAGGAAGAAGAAATCCAGGTCCTGGTGGACGCGGAAAAACTCAAGGCTCTCGGCCTCTCCCTGCAGTTCCTGGTGGAAGCCCTCGCCCAGCAGAACGTGAACCTTTCGGGCGGCCAGTTGCGGGAAGGCAAAACGGAATATCTCGTGCGGACCCTGAACGAATTCACCGCGGTAGAAGAAATCGCGGCCATGCAGATTACCCTGCCGACAGGCGGACAAAAACGCCTGTCGGACCTCGCCGAGGTCCGCATGGGGGCCAAGGACCGGGAATCCATCGTGCGCATGAACGGGGCTGAAGCGGTGGCCCTCGATATCTACAAGGAAGGCGACGCGAACACCGTGTCGGTCTGCAACCGTATCAAAGACCTGTTGGACATCCCTCGCAAATACACGGCGGGAGAGCGAATGGTCCAGTTGGTCAGCGAAAAAATGGCGGAAATAAACGCTCGTTCCTTCGGAAAACCCAGGACCGCGGCGGACGCGCTTCAACAGCAGCAGGCCAAAAGAACGTTTCTGAACCGCCTGCCCAAAGGCGTGCAGTTGAGCGTCATTTCCGACCAGTCCCGCTTCATCCGCGCGTCGATCGACGAGGTGCAGAATGCCATCCTGCAAGGGGGGCTATTCGCTTTAATCGTGCTGTTCCTGTTCCTGAGGGAATTAAAAAGCACGCTGATCATTGGTATCGCCATTCCCCTGTCGGTCATTGCCACTTTCGTGCCCATGTACCTGCAGGGCATCACCCTGAACATCATGTCGCTGGGCGGCCTGGCCCTGGGCGTGGGCATGCTGGTCGACAACTCCATCGTGGTGCTGGAAAGCATATTCCGCTGCCGGGAAGAAGGCGATGACCTGATGACCGCCGCCGACCGCGGCACCCGGGAAGTAACCGGTGCCGTGATCGCTTCCACCCTGACCACGGTCTGTGTGTTTTTTCCCATCTCGTTCGTGCAGGGCATCGCGGGACAGTTGTTCAAGGACCTCGCGCTCTCCGTAACGTTTTCGCTTCTGGCCTCGCTGCTGACAGCCATGTACCTGGTGCCTCTCATGGTTTCGCGGCGCATGGGCCGATTGCAATCCACTGCCGCGTCCATGTGGCTGGTCCGGGCGTGGAAGGAAAGCCGGGAATCTGGAAAGAGCCCTGCCGGGGCACTGTTGTCCGTCCCCGTAAAAGGAATGACTTACGCCATGGAGGGTATCCGCGATATAGCGGTGAACCTGATGGAGCCTTCCTGGCGGAAAGTCAGCCGCGTGTTTGAGAAGGCTTCCGTGGCCGGTCGGCTAAAATCTTTTCTATCCGGAATCACGGGGCTGATCACATTACCCCTGATGGCCGCGCTGACACTGCTCCAGATCGGGCTGAGTGGGACGGGCGCGATCGCGGCCACGTTCACGTTTTTCGCGCTGGCTATTCTCTTCGGAGTTTTCCTGCTGATCCGCCTGCTAGCCAGGATAACCCTTACGCCGTTGCTCTACCTGTTCAACGCCGGATTCAATGGCCTGAGAAACCTGTACCGCGTCACGCTGCGGCATTGCCTGCCCCTCAGTTCACTGCTTCTGCTGCCGATACTCGGGCTTGCCGTCCATGCGGGTATTACCGCCGGGAAACTGGGCCGGGAACTGATCCCCCCCATGAAGCAGGGGGAATTTTCGATGCGCATGGAAACGCGAGCGGGAACCCGCCTGGAAGACACTGAGCGGGCAACCGAAAAATTCGAGCAGATCTTCCTGGCTCATCCCGAAGTTGATTCCGTATCGGTGGAGGTGGGCAAGGAACGTTCATCGGGCGTAACCCAGGGCGGTGAAAATATCGCGCGGTTTACCATCACGCTGAAAGACCCGGACCGTACCACCGTCATCCAGGATCAGATTCTTGAAAATTTACGCCAGCAGGTGCTGGCCGTGGCCCGGGGCGAGGAATTGACCTTCAGCCTACCCAGCCTGTTCACCTTCAAAACGGCGCTCGAGATCCAGTTATACGGGGAAAACCAGCAGGAACTCCGGCGCGTGGGAGAACAGGCCCTCGAGGTCATTAAAAAAGTCCCCGGCGTGGCGGACGCGGAATTAAGCGTCAAGCCGGGCTACCCGGAACTGATTATAGAACTGGACCGGGAACTGCTGGCGGCACGGGGCATATCCCCCGGACAGATCGCCCAGCGGTTACGCAACGAGATCCAGGGCAACGTGGCCACCCGTTTCAGCCGTGCCGGCGAAAAGCTCGATATCCGGGTGCGCACGGACAAATCCATGCTTGCCAGCGTTGAGGATCTGCGTAAGCTTTCGGTGACAGACGGGCCGGTACCGGTGCCGTTGTCCGCCGTGGCCCGTATCGAGGTCCAGGAGGGACCGAGTGAAATCCGACGGGTGGATCAGAAACAGGTCGTGATTATCTCCGCGAACGTGGAAGACCGGGACCTGGGCGCGGTATCGCAGGACATAGAGACCGCGCTGCGCGCCGTGGACAAGCCGGAAGACTTCTATTTTGCCTTGGGCGGCCAGAACCGGGAATTGAATACCGCTTACAAAAGCCTGCAATTTGCCCTGTTACTCGCCCTGTTCCTGGTCTATGTCGTCATGGCCTCCCAGTTTGAATCACTGGTCCAGCCCGCGCTGGTCATGTTCAGCGTGCCCCTGGCGTTTGTTGGAGTTATTTACGCCCTGTACTACACCGGTACAAGCCTGAGCGTCATGGTTTTCCTGGGGGGCATCGTGCTGGCCGGCATCGTGGTCAACAACGCGATTGTGCTGGTGGATTACACCAACCAGTTACAAGCGCGCGGCATGGATAAGCGGGACGCCATCGTGCTCGCGGGAACGGTGCGCCTCCGGCCCATCCTGATGACCACGCTGACCACGGTGCTCGGGCTGATTCCCATGCTGCTGGCTACTGGCGAGGGATCCGAAATACGGCGGCCCATGGCCATAACCGTCATGGCCGGACTCTCCTCCTCTACCCTGCTCACGCTGTTCGTGATCCCGATGGTATACGAGTTGTTCGGGGGTCGCCGCAGACAATGAGCCATTTTTCCCTGCCAGCCTTTTCCCTGCGCAGACCCGTCACGGTGGTCATGGCCACGATCAGCATGCTCTGCCTGGGGGTAATCGCCTGGAACCGGATGCCGCTGAACTTTCTGCCGCGGGTGGATCGCCCATTCATCGGCGTGTTTATCGCGTATCCCGGAGCGTCTCCGGCGCAGGTGGAACAGCAGATCGCCATTCCCGCAGAAGGAGAATTGCGCACCATACCCGGGGTTCGCCGCATCCGATCCACCTCCACCTCCAATGGTTGCGACATCGGGCTGCTCTTCACCCTGGACACGGACATGTCCATCGCCACGGCGGATGTGCGAGATCGGTTGGAACGGCTGAAACTGATCCTGCCGGCGGAAGCTGACAAGATGCTGATCCAGCGGTTCAGTTCGGGTTCGATTCCGGTGCTCGCGTTCGGCATGTTCAGGGACGGGGACCAGGACCAGTTCGTGCACATGATGCGCACGGTGGTCCAGCCCCGGCTCAGTCGCCTGGAAGGCGTGGCGAACGTGGAAATCCTCTCCCCCATCCAGCCCTGGGAAGTACTGATCGAGTTTGACCAGCATACGCTGCAGTCCATGAACCTGAATATCGCCCAGGTGGTACAGGTCATACGAGAAAGCAGCATCAGTGTGTCCTTGGGCACGTTGCAGGACGGCACTCAGAAGGTATACGCGCGCCTGTCGGGGGAATACCGGAAACTGGACGACATCGCCTCGATGGTGGTTACGCCGAATGGCATGCGGTTACGGGATATCGCCCAAGTTTCTTACCGGTCCCGCGAAGAGCAGCAGTACGTTGCCCTGGATGGCGCGGGTGGAGCGGTGGTGCTGGTCATCAAGGAATCGGAAGCCAATACCGTCAGCACCTGCCGGAATGTTCACAGGGAACTCGAAGCCATCCTGAGAGAACCGGCATTCCAGAACACGACGCATCACGTCTTCTTCGACCAGTCGGACCTGATCCTGCGGGCGCTGCGCAATCTTTTCTACCAGGGCATTTATGGCAGCATCATGGCCATCTCCGTGCTGTTCTTTTTCCTGCATAAAATCATTCCGACACTTATTGTCTCCCTTTCGATTCCCGCATCCCTGATGGTCGCGATTGTTTTCATGTTTTTCACCGGCATGTCCCTGAATATCGTGACCATGGTTTCCATGATCGTGGCAGTGGGCATGCTGGTAGATAACGCCATCGTGGTCACGGAAAACATCATCCGGCGACGCCAGTTGGGCGAACCCATACGGGAAGCTGCCGTCAACGGCGCGCGAGAAGTCGGCCTGGCCATTGTCGCGTCCACGGCGACCACGGCCGTGGTGTTCCTGCCGATGTATTTCATCGAGGTCGGGCGCATGTCTGTTTTCATGGAACAACTGGGGGGACCACTGGTTGTGTCCCTGGCAGGCAGCCTACTGGTCGCGCTTACTGTCGTGCCGCTGGTGATGTCCCGTTTGAAAATCACCCGGGCGGGCAACATTTTCGAGGCCATCGCGAAAGGATTCCTGTTCCGGAAAAGCACGAGAAATCTTTCAACGCGTGCCCCGGAACCCATCGAGTCTCCCACGTCGCCAGGCCTGTTGCGAACATGCGTCTACGTGCTGGGCGCGTTGCATCCCATCCGGTGGGTAAT
Organism: Candidatus Hydrogenedentota bacterium; assembly: GCA_018056705.1. GTDB lineage: Bacteria > Hydrogenedentota > Hydrogenedentia > Hydrogenedentales > CAITNO01 > JAGPFE01. Next base: position 24,774 of record JAGPFE010000021.1, read on the forward strand.
TGACGGTTACACGGTGCTGCTGGCGTGGACCCTGCGCCGCCGGCTGGTATTTCTGCTGATCCTGGGCGGTCTGATCTATCTGACCTGGCTTATTCCCATGCAGGCGGTCGGAATGCGCGACATGCCCAAACTGGACACCCGTGAAATCCGGATTGACGTTGCCCTTGACCAGAACTACGACATGCCCCGAATCGCCGAGCTTTTCTCCAAGCTGGAAACAAACATCAACCTGCTCCGGCAGGAACTGGGCATCAAGAAAATCCTGACCTTGTACGGGCTGAATAACGGTTTCCTGGAGGTCTACCTGTACACCGAAGACGACGATCCCAGGTGGAAATATCCACCCTATACCACCGAAGAAGCCATGTTCATCCTCTCCCAGCGGCTGCCGGAACGGGTTCCCGGCGCGGAACTCAAGTTCAGCATGGCCGACGCGGGTCGCCAGGAAGAAGGAGAAGGAGAAATTACCCTGAGCCTCCGCGGTGACAATACCGCCATGCTCGAGGGGTACGCCGAACAACTCCGGCAGATACTCAAACATCATCCGCTTTTCACGGATGCCACCACCAACATAGAAAAATCCAGCCAGGAAATTCAGTTGCGGATCGACGATCCGCTGGCCAAGGCTGCCGGGATCAGCCCGCTGATCGTGGCCCAGACCGTGGACGCCGCATTGCGTGGGGCCCGCCTGCCATTCATGAAACAGGGCACCCGGGAAATCCCCGTGTGGGCCCAGTTCCGGGAAGAAGACCGCAAATCCCAGGCCAACCTGGATAATGTGACCGTACCCGGAATTACCGGTCAACTGATCCCCCTGCAACGGGTAGCAGAATACCGGAAAGCACCCAGCCCCGCGGCAATCCGACGCATCAACGGAAAGAACGTCGTGCTCATATCGGCCAAGTTGAACACGAAAAACATGTCTGCGGCCAAAATGGCCATTGAATCCTCCGTGGATGCTCTGGACTTGCCCCCGGGGTATTCCGTGGATATCGGGGAACAGTTTCTGGATCTGGAGGAGGGCTTCCTCAACTTCTTCAGCAGTCTCATCATGGCCATCATCCTGGTGTACATCGTGATGGCTGCCCTGTTTGAATCGCTGCTGTTGCCCCTGTCCATCATGACCACCGTGCCGCTTGCCCTCGGTGGTGGCGTCTGGATGATGTGGTACATGGGGAACCAGTTCGATCAGATCACCCTGATCGGCTGCATCCTGATGGTCGGGGTAATCGTGAACAACGGAATCGTTATCGTGGATTACATTAACCAGCGTTACCGGGAAACGGGAGACCGGTTCGCCGCGGTCGTTAACTCCGGGCGGGATCGATTCCGACCGGTGATGATGACCGCCCTGACCACGATCCTGGGACTGGTCCCCCTGGCCATGGCCAAAACGGGGGGCGCTTCCACCTTCGCGGGACTAGGACAAGCCCTCACGGGCGGTATCACGGTCGGCACCATGCTTACCCTCCTCGTGGTTCCGGTTTTCTACACCATCGCCGATGACGCGCGAAACTGGACGGTCGATTTTCTGGGCAGTCTTGCCAAGCTGCGGACGCCGAAAACTGATACCGCCACCGCCTCGTCACCAGTCGCCGACGGAAGCAGTTAAGGACAACACCATGACAGTCAACGGTCACTGGGTGCATACCCTGGATCCCGTGCTGATCCACATATGGGGAAACTTCGGGATACGGTATTATGGCTTGGCCTACGTGGCCGGGTTCATCGGGGGGATGCTGATTCACCGTCGCATGGTGCGTCACCAGCGATCACCTATCGGGGGTGAACGGGAAGAAACCGCCGTCTTCGCCGTGATACTGGGCGTGCTGCTGGGGGCTCGCGTCGGGTATGTCATCCTGTACGGCCTGGAAGCCTTTCTGAATGACCCATTTTTCATTTTTCGTCTCTGGGAAGGAGGGATGTCCAGTCACGGAGGGTTTATCGGCGTCGCCCTGGCCGGATGGTGGGTTTCCAGAAGAAACGGGATGCGATTGCGAGAATTTGGCGATATTGTCGCGCCGCTGGTCCCCCTGGGACTTTTCCTGGGACGGATCGCCAACTTTATCAATGGGGAACTGTGGGGTATACCATCCACGGTGCCCTGGGCCGTCATATTTCCGAACAGTGCTCCGGGCGTGCCGGTTGCCATGATCCCGCCCCGGCATCCATCCCAGTTGTACGAAGCCGTACTGGAAGGACTCGTGTTGTTTCTCTATCTCCAGTGGCGGTTCTGGAAAACCAACGCGCAACGACACCCAGGTCGGATATGCGGGGAATTCCTGATCCTGTACGGTATTTTCCGGATTTTCTGTGAACAATTCCGGGAACCCGATGCCGCCCTGATTCTGGGGATGAGCCGGGGGATATTTTACAGCCTTATTCTGCCAGTGGTCGGGGTATTCTTCTGGTGGCAGTCCACCCGCCTGACGGTACGATGGCAAGTGGCCCGACAGGAATCAATGCCCCAGTCTCAGGGTTCAAAACAACATAAACCGAAAGCGGACAAGACAAATCGTAAATAAATTCTTGCCAATTTTTTGAAAATATTCCACTTTTTTTTCCAGATTACGTATAATAAACGGGAAATCACTTTACAGCAGAGGGGCATGAATGACACAGAAAAAGCCTGTAAAGGACGAACCAAAAAGACCGGAAGAGGAATTTTGTCTTGCCTGCATGCAGAAATTCGGTCGACGGGATCGGTGCGTCCACTGCGGGGCAACACGGCAGGACGTTTCCTGGACGCCTCCCCGGCTGAAACCAGGGACTATCATTCACAACCGTTACCTGATTGGCCGCTGCCTGGGACAGGGCGGATACGCGATAACTTACCTGGGGTTGCACATGGGCCTGAACCACCGGGTCGCCATCAAGGAATTTTATCCCTCCGACCTGGTAGACCGTCCTGAAACCACGCTGCAGGTAACCCCGCGCGCGAATGCCCCGGCCGGTGATCCCGCTATCCTGTTCAAACACGGCCTTTCCCGTTTCCTGGAAGAAGGCCGCAGCATCACGAAATGCCATCAGCCCACGCCCCATCCAAACATCGTTCGGGTAACGGATATTTTTGAAGAAAACGGCACGGCCTACCTTGTAATGGATTACCTGGAAGGCATGACGCTGGAAGATCATCTGCGTAAACAACCCAGCGGCTGCATCTCCGAACGGGAACTGATGGAATATGTCAAGCCCGCGCTGGAAGGGCTGAAAGCCGTGCATCGACAAGGGTTCCTGCATCGGGACATCAAGCCAGGCAATATCTACATCACCAAGGACGGCAATGTCCTGCTGATCGATTTCGGCGCCGCCCGGGAAACCCTCGGCAAACAACAGCAGACCCTGACTGTCACCCTGACGCCCGGATACGCTCCCCCGGAACAGTATTCGGGGGGCAGTAACCAGGGACCATGGTCGGACGTGTACGGCATCGCGGCCACCATGTACCGGTGTATCACCGGGGAAACGCCCCCCAGCGCGATGGCGCGGCTTTCCGGTACGCCCCTGAAGGCTCCCAACGAATTCGGCCACGTGCGTCTCAACGGCCGGGTCGAACGGGCCATCCTGGGCGGCCTGGAACTCGATCAGACCAAGCGGATCCAGTCGCCGGAAGACATGGAACGGGTGCTTGAAGGCACGCGGGTAGATCGCCTGCTGGAAACGGCCATGCCCGCGGTGTGGATGCGCAAAATTCCCTGGACGAAGATCCGTCTCGCGGTGCTGGTCATCGTGGTAGCGTTTGCGTCATACCTCATCCCATCGACCCTGTCTCCCTATATTCGCGGGTACCTGGCCAGTCGCTCCACGGAATCAGCCGTCACATCACAAAAAGGATCCGCGACGGAGTCGCCCGCTTCAACACCGAAAAAGGAAGAAGAACCCGCCAGACCGGCCGATACCGCGCCTTCCACGGAAACCGGGCCGGCCGACACCCCCGCGGCTCCCACCCCGGCCCCCACCACACCTCCGGTAGTCACGCCGCCAGACCCATCGGATCTCCGGGCCTCCGCGCAATACGCCGCATGGACCATCGCCCGGGGCGAGGTTGAGAACCTGCGGGAGCAGGTCAGATCCATGGGCAAAGACCAGACCCAGGAGGCTATTCAGGCGGAATCCCTCTATAACCAGGCATCCATGGAATCCAATCTGCGGCGGGCCACGTCGATCTACCGGGATGCCGCCATGATTTTCAGGGCAGTGGTGGAAAACAAGCCTCTCCAGGAAATTATGGCTTCGCTGTGGGAACCCGCGCCCAACGAAACCATCGAAGCAGGTACATTGCGCACGCTCAAGTTAAGCGGTGACGCCTCCATGGATTTCGTGTGGATCCCACCCGGCACCTATTACCGGGGCAGTGCCCCAGACGATCCAGACGCCCGGCCGGATGAAGCGCCCCGTCGGAAAATCCGTATTTCCCGGGGGTTCTGGATGAGCCGTTTTGAAATAACCGTCGCGCAGTTTTCGGCATTCGCCAACGCCTCATCCTATCGCACCACGGCGGAATACACGGGGGGCGCGTGGATTCTCACGCCTTCGGGAAAACGGGAATGGCGCCGGGGACTGACCTGGATCAGTCCACCCTTTCCCCAGGGACCCGACCACCCGGTCACCATGGTCTCCTGGGACGACGCCAAGGCTTTCTGCGCGTGGCTGTCGGATCAATGCGGACGGGAAGTACGCCTTCCGTCGGAAGCGGAATGGGAATACGCCTGCCGGGCGGGCACGGACACGCGGTTTTACTGGGGCACTGACATGATGGAAGGCGTGACCTGGATGAACGGGGCTGACCTCTGCCTCCAGCGCCGATTCAGGGAATGGGTCACCGCGCCGTATGATGACGGGTTCCTGTTTACCGCGCCGGTGGGTTCCTACCAGGGAAACGCCTGGGGTCTGTACGATATGCACGGCAACGTGTGGGAATGGTGCGAGGACTGGTACAGTGAAACCTTTTACGCGTCAGGGCCGGACACGGATCCCGTGTGTGAAGAGACGGAAGGCCGCCGGTGCGTGCGGGGTGGATCCTGGCTGTGGTACCCCGTGTTCGCCCGTTCATCCATGCGCATGAAATACGCGCCTTCCTACATCACCAACGACCTGGGTTTCCGGGTGGTGCTGGTACCCCGGAACTGAAGCGGCATGCCATGTCCGGCGCGCGCGGACTGGTATAATCACGCCTGATCGTTAGGAGTGTTTCAATGACTTCCCCCCTCGTATCCGTGGTAGTTCCCTGCTACAACGAGGCGGAAAATATTCCGCTGGTGTACGCGGCCGTGGAGCAATCCCTGGCCGGAACGGAATACGCTTTCGAATGCGTTTTCGTCAACGACGGTAGCACGGATAATACCCGTGAAGTACTGCGGGAACTGGCCGGAAAATATCCTTCGACCGTCCGGCCTGTGCACCTGGTCCGGAATTCCGGACAGTCGGCCGCCATGTTGGCGGGGTTTTCCGTGGCCAGGGGAGCGTTCATCCTGACCATCGACGGCGACCTGCAGAACGATCCCGCCGATTTCCCCCGTTTTCTGGAGTTATTGCGGGACTACGATTGCGTGTGCGGATACCGGGCGAACCGGCAGGATTCCCTTGTGCGGAAGATCTCCAGCCGTGTGGCGAACGTCGTGCGCAACTGGATACTCCATGATGGGATCCGGGACTCCGGATGCGGCATCAAGGGTTACCGCCGGGTTTGCCTGCGTCACATTCCCCCGTTCAACGGCGCGCACCGATTCATAGCGGTGTTCATCCGCAGGGCGGGCCTCACCCTCGTGGAATGCCCGGTTCGGCATCACCCGCGCCGGCATGGCGTTTCCAAGTACGGGATCGGCAATAGGCTGTGGCGGGGCATCTACGACCTGTTTGGCGTGGCGTGGCTGCGCAAACGGTTCGTGGCGCCCGAAATCGAAAGTGGTCCGGAAGACGCCCGGGATAACCCGTAACACCCACCCTACCTTCAAAGTGTATTCACGAATCCATCCGCTGGCGTTGCGGCATCAGTGGAGGTAAACGTCCCAGCCAAGATACTTTTCAAAGGCTTCCGCCACCGCGTCCGCCACTTCTGAAAGATTACAGGCCACGTGGTGTTCGAATCCGTTTTCGCAGATATAGGCCAGCAGTTCCTGTAAATCGGGGATTTCCACCACGCCATATCCGCCAAAGGTGGACAGACGATCCTCCGTGAACACGCCCTCTCCGACGTACGCCAGTACTTCGCCCTCCACGTCATCTGTGGTAATCCGGCAGAACGTGAATGGCCCCGGCTTGATACGTCCCACGATGGTGCCGTGGGTATTCTCCTTGCCAACCGTGCCCGCGATGATCTCCTGGTAATCCATTTTATGATCCACGAAAAACGAACGGGGCAGGTTTGAACAATGGAAAACGACCGCCTTGTCGGGGTCGTCCCCGTAATTGTTGTTCCAGTCAAGCAGGGCCGATGGCTTCCCGGAGGCGAACTGCAGGGCCATCATGGAAATCAGGCCGGGCACGTCCGTTTCGCACGCGCTCGGCAACAGGTTTTCGGACATCATGCTCATCAGGGCGCAGGGTACCACGCCGTAGTTCTGTTCCAGGGAGGTCCAGCATTGAATGGCGGTGGCGGTTACCCCCGTGTCGCGCATCCACTCGTCGAGCGCCACTCCAAGGCGCGCCATGCGCTTCAACGCGTCCGAGGGCGTCCTGCCGCAGCGCGTGTAACCGCACAGTTCATCCAGGCGGGTCTTGACCCGATCATCCGAGTCCTTGAGTCCCTGCGCCTTTCCCAGCAGTTCGGACAGGTCGAGGGTTTCCACGGAAATGCCATAATACTCGAGGATCTTTTCGCTGAAACGCACCGTGTTGAACGCGGCGGGCCTGGCGCCCACCATGCCTATACGGGCATGCCTGAGCCCCCGGACGACCCGGCATATTGCCCCGAACATGGCGAGGTCCTCGGCGAACAGGTCGCTGGCCGGATCGCACACGTGGTCCGTGGTCAGGGTAAAGGGGATGTCATACTGCCTCAGGTTGTTGCAGACCGACATCTTGCCGCAGAAACTGTCCCGGCGATGGGTAATCGCCATGGTGGCCGGATCATCCGGAAAGGCGTGCACCAGGACCGGCACGTTGAGCCCGCTCCAGCGCAGCACATTGGCCACCGCGCGTTCGTCCCCGAAATTGGGCAGCGTCACCAGGACGCCATCGATCCTGTCCCGGTGCCTGCTGAACAGGTCGGCACAGGCCCGGGCATCCGCCAGGGTTTCCACTGATCCGAACTTTCCAACCGTCTCCGGCAGGATGACGGCGTTCATGCCTGCCCCGCGCAAAGCCTTGAGAATAGCCTTACGCCCGGATTCACACAAGTGATCGGGAAAGAATCCCCGGTTCCCGACAATCACGCCCAGCGTGGTTTTCCGTTGCCTTGACATCACAAGTTCCTCCGAGCGGTTATCCCTTCAGGGGTTCCGGTCATACCCGTCTCACAACGGCAAGCGACGGACCGACCAGGGTTCACAGGGCCGGCCGGTTAACGACGACTGCACGGCAGCGAAACACAGGGCCAATGATTCGAGATTCTGCCGTGCCCCGCCATAATGCTTCCGGTCTTCTTCTATGGCCACGGCCAGTTCTCCCAGGGTTCCCTGAAAACCAAAGGTGTTCCAGTCCCCCTCCAGTTGGGGCGAGACCGGGCCCTTTTCGAGGTAAGCGATCACCTGCTGATGGTTCTTGTCAGGCCCCCGGCTGACGATCATTCCCTGGACTCCGGTGATGACTGTGTAATCATCCGCCCCTACCCGGGCCGCGCCGTTCAGGCCAATGGATGCCTGTCCATCGGGATAGGTAATCACTGCCTGGGCCAGCAGGTCCGGCATGTCTGCCGGGGCACTGCCACGCGCGGTCGACGCGAACACCTGGACGGCCTGATCGCCTCCCATGAACATCCGCGCAAGGTCAAACCAGTGGATGCCGTACTCAAAAAGAATCCAGTCCCTGCTGCCCCGGAAACTGGACGGCGTGGAACGGTAGTCCCAGTGAACCACGAAGCGCGCGGAAATCACATCGCCGATAAGGCCCCGCTCCACGGCATGGCGGGCCCAACTGAAATGTGGGGCCCACCGGGCGTTCTGGTTCACCGCGAGTTTCAGGCCCATGCTCTCCGCGAGTTCCACCAGTTGCAGGCCACGGTCCAGGTCCGTCACGAAGGGTTTCTGGCTCAACACGTGCCGCCCACCGCACAGGGCATCCTCAATGATCAGGGCCCGTCCTTCTGGTGGCGTGGCCACATCAATGATCTCCGCGTCACAGGCGCGGAGCATCCGGCGATAGTCCGAAAACACCGCGGCTTCGGGGAAAAACTGGTCCCGCAGGCGTCGGGCCTTCGCTTCATCCACATCGCACAGGGCCAGCACGGGGAATCCCAGCGCCCGGCACGCTTCCAGGTGCCGGGGCGCCACCGCCCCGCAACCCACCAGCGCCACCCGCGGCACGAATGCCGATGGACGGGGCGGTTTATATGGTATCGCGTCTAGACTCATCGTGTTCTCGCGCCGTTCTCCGTTTCCCACCCGGGGTATATCCGGATGCTCCACCCGGGTTGCGCCTCGCGCGCCCTATCTGATAATACGTTAGGGCCCGCTCACGAGGCAATCTACTGGAGGTTCATCCATGAGAGAATCCGATCAAGCCGCTTTCAGCCCCATCAATCCCGGCCGGGCGGAGATGATCAAAACCTATCACTTCCAGGGATACCTGAGGCCCACCGACGAAATCCCCGATCCCATGGATTGCTTTAACCGTGGCCGAGAACTGATCCTCCAGTGGATGGCGGAAAAATACCCGGATCCCCTTCCCCGGCAGATGATGGAAGGCCATCCGTGGCGCGTGGAAGATAACGGCCAGATCATCGCCACCGAAACCCTGGCGCGGCGATACTGGGCCCTGCGCAATGAAATGCCCGACAGCGGTATCGGCGACCATGTCCGTCCGGTAGCCGGAAGACAATGGATCACCGAAGTCGTCCTCGGCCGGGAAAACACGGACGAGCTCCGATTCAGTATCACCGTGTACTGCCGGAACCTGCCCATGGCCAGGGAACAAGAAATTCACCTCCTGAGACCACGCATCGTGGGAGATCTCGCGGCTACCGGCATGCTGTGGACAGACAACCGGCAGGTCCGGCTTACTCCATGGCACGTCACCACGAGGAAAGACGTGGAAGACCTCTTCGCGTTCGCCGTTTCCCCGGATCGGAAAATGCCCCTTGTGATCTGTGGCGAGCGAAAGAACCCCCTCGTAACCACCGGGTTCAATCACAATGAATTCGCCAAAAACATCGCCGGGGTCGCGCACTGGGCCGTTCTGGACCATGAACAGATGGCGGCCTGGAACCTCAAGGCCGGTTCCGGGGCGCGCATAGAGCCCGGTTGGGTCTGGGTCTATTACTCTGGATTCCAACCCGACCAGCCCCGGGAGAAGAATCGACACCGGCTATTCCAGCAAACAACGGATGAGTTCTTTACCTTTTCAGACTACCGGGGCAAGACGCAAGGCCCCGAGGCCTTTCAGCGATACCTCAAGAAACTCCTGTTCACCGACGCGCGGCGTTCCGCCATGGACCAGGCCTTCGTTCGATCCTTCGCCGAAATCCGCAAGGCGCGAAAAGATAATGAAAAGGATACCGACTCCAGCAACGAAGGTATCCTGGACCTGTACAAAGACGAAATAGATGAACTCACAAGTGAAAACAAGGAACTGAAGGAACGGCTCCGTTACCTGGAACAGGAAAACGCCCGGCTTGAAACCACGCACAGGGAAGAAATCGGTCGGCTTAAGCAGGAAATCGCGGGTCTCAGTGGACGCATCACCAGCCTGCGCGTGGCAATTAAGGACACCCCCCTGCGGGAGGACGATCCCCTTCCGGCGGACGAGGATTGCACGTGGGACAACCTCGCCTCCTGGGTGGACACCGAACTGGCCGGAAGGCTGATCCTTCATAACCGGGCGCGCGGCATGCTCAAAGACGCCGAGTACGAAAACGTGAGACTCGCGTATGAGGCGCTGGTGGCCCTGGCAGGCCCGTACCGCGAGATGAAAAAAGGAGACAAAAAAGCCCGAAAAGAATGGACAGACACTTTGACTCGCCTGTGCCTGGACTACGATCCCAAGTCACTTGACCCATCCCGCAGGGGAGAATCCTACGCCAATGAATATGAACTGGAATACAAAGGGAAAAAGATCCGGCTGGAGGAACACCTGAAAAAAGGAAACAGCATGGATCGCCGTCACTGTTTCCGGGTGTATTTCTTTTTTGATGAGGAAGAGCAACTCGTCGTGGTGGGGGCGATGCCCCATCACCTGACCACCCGCGCGTCGTGAACTTGGCTGACCCTGGCCCGGCAACGCGCGAGGTTATCGTGAATTGTTTTTGACCAGGGCAACTGACGCTGGGCCCTTTCAAAGTACCGCAATGCCTCCTGAAACGCCCCGAAACGGGCACAGAGTACCCCGGCGTTATTAAGCATCGCGCCATCATCCGGACCGTAGATGTCCAGCCCGGCATCAACCAGGGATACCGCCCGTTTCCGCCAGGCCAAGGCCGCGTCCGGGTCCGGCGTGGTATCCGGGCGGGTCCGCCAGAGTTCTTCGGCCGCCCGCGCGAACAGCAGGTCGCAGGCGATCAGGTCGGCCGTGAAATCTCCCCGCCTATCCCGGAAATCCGGCCAGCGGTACAATGCCCACGGGTTTTCTTCCGGCACCGGATCAGCCGGTTTAAGAGCCCGCCACAAAAGGCCCCACGGGATCACCCGAATACCGGAGTCCAGCGAAAATACGGGGTACTGCTCGAAAAACCACGGACGATCCGATGCCAACACCAGTTGCTCCAGTACCGGCCACTCTCTACTCCGGGAAAGTTGGGGGCCGATCATATCCCGCCAGGACGCGGGAAGGCGGTCCACGTCGGGCGGCGTGAGATATCCGTATACCCGGGCATTGGCGACATCGCGCCGGACACCTTCCACCGCCTGCAGGTAAAGCACGGAAAAACTGCCATGGTCCGAGTTTGAAACGTACACCGCGTTCCGCGGCAGGGAACGCAGCAGGTTCAGGCCGTACTCCCGGGCCCAGGAAAAATCCCGGCGGTCCTGGTCGGGAAACCGCGCGACCAGCAGTACCAGGATATACCCGATTGCCAGGACCGTCACGAACCTTTTCCCTCCCCGGAACATATCCGCCATCCGGCGCAGCCAGTTCAGCGACAGGGCCACGCACAGCGCGCCCGCCATGTACGCGGGAATGGGAAACACGCTCATGACCAGACGCCACTCCCGGGTGGGTTCGGGATTCTGCCAGAACGTGAACCCGGCCACCACCAGAACCGCGCATCCAGCCAGGTACAGCGCCCACCGGCGGCATAGCCTCCACAGGAGAACAAACCCGACAAGATCCAGCGGAAACAAGCCCTGCTCCAGGTACAGCCCGAGCATCATCCGGGCCTGCGCGACCAGCCTCGGCCAGATCCGGGGCTGGGCTGACACCATGAAGTCATACTGCTCCCGCCGGACGTGCCGCCACCAGGCGGACAAGGTCTCAGAGTTACCCCAGTCCAGGGGAGGGTTCGCCAGCGACCGGAGAGGGATATACACTTGCCACACGGCCCAGCATCCCAATGCGACAAGAACGCATACCGCATAACTCCGCCAAGGTATTTCTCCTGTTCCGCGGGCGCGGGATGATCGATCCCTGGACAGCACGAACAGGGCCGTGGGAAAGGCCAGCAAGATGAAGGTGTTGTGCATGGCGAGGCCCAAACCGGTGACGACGGCAATCCACCACAGCCACTTCCGATCGCCCGAGGCGTCAAAACCAGCCAGAACAAGCCACAACATGACGGTCAGCAGGGCGGTGGGCGCGTAAACCTCCGGAATCAGGGCATGTTTCCAGAACGATGGCGTAACCGCGAAGAGTAAGGCGGCCAGCATGCCAGCTACCACGTCCCGACATAACATCCCGGCCAATAGCGCAAGCAACGCGACCGTCATTGCCGCGCATACCGCCGACAACAATGCCACCCCGGCGACAGGTCCCAGACCGGGTAAGCGACTGAACCCGGCAGCCAGCAGGCAGTACAGGGGATAACCCGGAGGATGGGGCACGCCCAGCGTCCATGCGGCGGTAATGAACTCTCCCGCGTCCTCTCCCGTAACCACCCTGGCCATCATGGTTACGTACAGGAGCAGGGCAGCCCCTCCCGCCGCGGCAACCCTTGCCCACTCCAGAACGCGGCGTTCACCTTCAGCACGCGTGACCACGTCTCTACCCCGTTTCCCTTCCGGACTTGAGTCGTCCACCCCGCGCGTTCTTCACAGGATCCGGTTTTCCTTCCCCTCGATGATCCGTCGGATGTTATCCCGGTGTTTCCAGATCACCAGGACGGCCAGGAAAGGCGTTACCACCTTTACCGGGAAGGTTATCCCCGGCAGGGCCAGCACCGTGACCGCCAGGGTTGCCGCGGCACTGATGGATCCCACGCTGACCATGCGCGTGGCCCCGAAACAGATTCCGAATACCACGGCGGCGATCAACGTAGGCAACGGCGCGAGGGCAAGGTAGACGCCTGTTCCAGTAGCCACGCCCTTTCCCCCTCGGAACCACAGGAACACGGAAAACGTGTGGCCCAGCACGGCGGCTATACCGCACGCGAGGGGTAGCCACGGCCAACTGGTCACCATGAACTGGGTGGCCAGCGTCACGGGAAACCAGCCCTTGAAGACATCACCCGCTAGGGCAGCCAATCCAAATCCCTTTCCGAGCACCCGGAAGGTATTGGTCGCCCCGATGTTCCGGCTGCCTTCCTTGCGGATATCAACGCGCCGGAAGTAGAGACCAAGCCACAGGCCCGTGGGAATGGAACCCAGCAGGTACGATCCGGCTACCCACAGAAACGGCACCAGGTACGTGGTCCATGTCATGTTCTGTTCCATTCAGCGGGCCTCCTCGCGCAACTCAATACGGATGGGAACTCCCTCGAACCCGTACGCTTCACGCAGGGCATTTTCAATATACCGCAGATAACTGAAGTGAAACAGCCGTTTCTGGTTCACGAACAGCACGAACACGGTGGGCTTCACGCCCGCCTGCGTGGCATACAGGATCTTGGCGTGTTTCCCTTTCTGACTCGGGGGATTATGCCGGGCCTTTATCGCTTCTATCAACCGGTTCAGTTCCGCGGTGGCAATCCGTTTTCGGCATCCGTCGGCCACGCGGTTCACGTGTTCCAGCACGGCAAATACCCGCTGTTTCGTAACGTTGGACATGGTTACCCTTGGCACGAAACGGATCTGGGGCATTTCCCGGTCAATCATGTCGGCCAACTGGCGAAACCGCCGGTCCTTGTCCTCCACAAGGTCCCACTTGGTCCAGGCGAGCACGATGCCGGTACCCTGTTCCATGGCGTAGCCAATAATCCGCTTATCCTGGTCGGCAAGGCCTTCGACGGCATCAACCATCACCACGCAGACATCCGCCTGCCGCACCGCCCGCAGGGTCCGGGCCACGCTGAACTTTTCGACTTCCTTGCGGATACCCGCCTTGCGCCGCAATCCCGCGGTATCCGCCAGCACATAATGCCGGCCCTGCCACGTGAATTCCACGTCTATGGCATCCCGGGTCGTGCCGGGTACCGTGGAAACAATCACGCGATCTTCGTTCAGCAGGGCATTGATGAAAGAGGACTTTCCAGCGTTGGGGCGCCCGACAATGGCCACGCGAATCACGGTGTCCTTCTCTGCCGGTTCCCCTGCCGGTACAGGTGGTTCCCCGCTCCTTTCATCCGGCGGCGCGTCGGTCTCCCCGGCGGTGTCGGAAGCCACCGCATCTGTCCCGTCCAGCAACGCGATCGCGGCCCGCACCAGTTCCTCCACGCCCCGGTTATGGCCGGCGGAAACCGGAATCGGTGTTCCGAGTCCCAACGCGTAAAATTCAACGCAGAGCGATTCCTGCGCGGCATTGTCGAGTTTATTGGCCACCACGAGCACGGGCTTGCCCAGCCGCCGCAGCGATTCGGCCACTACCTGGTCGGTCCTCGTGATATCCGTCCGCCCATCGACCACGAACAGGATGACCTCCGCCTCCCGCAAGGCCGCCATAACCTGTTCCTGCATTTTCCGGGAAATTTCATCCACCGGGCTTTCCATAATGCCGCCAGTGTCCACCACCCGGAAGCGCCGGCCAAACCAGGATGCCGTGCCGTAGAAACGATCACGGGTAATCCCTTCCTCGTCGTGGACAATGGCACGTTGTTTACCGATGATCCGGTTGAACAGCGTGGATTTCCCCACGTTCGGACGGCCGCAGATAGCCACCAGGGGCAGTCGATTTTCGTTACGGTGCGTCACGGTCATATCCCGGCGCGGCGGACACGCCGCGGCTCAATGATAGTCCGGCAACATGTCCCGATGCGCGTCGAACAGGGCGTCGCACATCGCCACGATGTCATCGATTGTCAGTTCCGCCGCGGTGTGAGGATCCAGCAGGGCGGCCTGGTACACCCGGTCCCGGCTACGGGTCAGGGCCGCTTCCACGGCCAGTTCCTGGACGTTAATGTTCGTGCGGTTGAGTGCGGCACACTGCGTGGGGAGTGGCCCCGCGTAGGTCGGGGTAATCCCATTCCGGTCCGCCACGCACATTACCTCCACGCAGCAGCCGGCGGGCAGGTTGGGAATCAGCCCGGTATTCAGGACGTTGCCGCCAAAGGTGTAAGGCCGCCCCGTTTCGATGGCCTCCAGGATATAGGACGCGTACTCGTGGGTGCGTTCATGCGTGATCGGCGCGTCGGACAACAGCGAGGCTCTCAGTTCCTTCCACCGCGCGATCTGTTCCAGGCAACGCCTCGGATATTCATCCAGCGGAATCCGGTATCGATCGATCAATTCCGGGTACGCGTTCCTGATGAACCAGGGCGTGTACTCCGCGTTATGTTCACTCGATTCGGTCACGTAGTAACCGAATCGTTTCATGATCTCGAAGCGCACGGCGTCCTTGACCCGATAAGTCTCCAGTTGCGCCCGACGCCTGATTTCCGGGTACAGATCCACCCCACCCCGGGAAATTTCCAGCAGCCACGCCTGGTGGTTGATGCCGGCGATACGCCACCTGAGGTTGTCCGACGGTAGATCCAGTTCTTCACATAGATGGGACGCGCAGACCTGCACGCTGTGGCATAACCCCACGCAGCGGATGGAAGTAGCCTTGAGTACCGCCCACGTCAGCATGGCCATGGGATTCGCGTAGTTGAGCAACAGGGCGTCCGGCGCGACCCGTTCCAGCACGCGGCAGTAATCCAGCAGCACCGGGATGATGCGCAACGCGCGGAAAATACCCCCGATCCCAAGGGTATCCCCAATGGTCTGCCGCAAGCCAAACCGCTTTGGTATCTCAAAATCCCGCACCGTTGCCGGTTCATAGCCTCCGACCTGGATCGCGTTGATCACGTAGTCGGCGTCGCGCAGGGCTGACTCGGCGTCCGCGCTCAGAAAGGCATCCACCCGGAACCCCGCGTTCAGCGCCGCGTTCAGTTTTTCAACGACCAGCCGTGAATCTTCCAGTCGCTCGGGGTCGATGTCCACCAGGGCGACCGTGCTGCCCCGCAACGCCTCCACGCGCATGCAGTCACCCAGCACGTTACGCGCGAAAACAGTGCTGCCCGCGCCAAGAAAACAGATTTTTGCCATAACCTTGACTTCTCCCGCCAGAAAAAACCATCTTAAACGGACTTATTGTACCCGAAACGATGGTTCGCGGGTCAGCGGCGTGTTTCAGCTTCCACGGATCAGGTCTCGCAGGGCCGTCATCATGACTTCCCCGGCTTCCCGACCGGGAGACATGCTGACCAGGTAATCGGCGAATCGGATTTCCGACACGCGATCAAAATAACGGACCGGCAGGATATAGCCGAGGTGATCCAGTCCCAGGCCGAGCACGAATTTCGGCCCTTCCGTCCGCATCATCTTGCGGGTTTCCGCGGCAAATTCAGGCGCGGTTTCACCGGGATGGGTGGCGAACTCCGCCTCGCCTATCCGGAACCAGGCCGCCTCCGTCTCCACGGTGTCGCCATCGAGGTTCCGGGGCGTCAGGTTCAACTTGGTCATCTGCCGAAAGGTTTCGTTGCGCAGGGGGATGGAAAACGTCTTACGCCGAACCTCGATCTCGGTGCCTTTCAGGGGCACGGCGGACGCATTCAGCACGGTGGACGCCAGGCTTTCCCCGTACGCGGCGCATCGTTCAAAGGCATGGTCCGGAGTTTTCGGCTGAATCCAGGCGCCAATCGCCCCCTGTAGATAGAGGTGCTCACCGGGCAAGGCCTTTCGCATGGTCGTATAGAATCCCCAGACCCAGTCCGCGCTGATCAGTGTATTACCACCGTCCAGCACGGTGGGGTGGGCAGCAAAATTGGTCAGGGTCGCGATGGTTTTCCCCTCCCCGTCCCTGGCTTCCAGCACCGTCACCGAGGGATCCAGAATATCCGGTTCGCTGTCATTGTCCACCCATCCCCGGCATTCGGCCTGGCGCGCGAACAGTTTCGCGGGCTGACGTTGATCCCACGCCTTCGCGATGGCCTCCACCGATGCCGAGATTACCCGTTCGACGTAACGTGGGTCCAGGCCGGAATGGGCAGGGTCGGGACCATAAATACCAGTAAGGTCAGGGGCCGCGTGGGAGTGGGTGGCCTGGGCAATCACGTGTTCAGCCGGCAACAGTGGGCTTTTCACCCTTTCCGCGGCCTTTTCCGCGATGGGACGGGCGATAAAAGGCTGCATGCTGAGCGCGTCCAGCACCACAAGGGCAACGGCAGTCGTTCCGTTCTCGAAAATAACGGCCGTGGCATAAAGATCGTCATGCGTCCCCGTGGCGCGACGGTTGTAATCATAGCCCCCCAGAAACACGCCCGGTTCCGGGGTAATGACTGCCCGGGCACTTCCTGCCCGCAATCCTGAAACATCGTCCGCGGCATTCGCGTGCCCGGCCCACCCGGCCAGGCAGCACCAACTCAAAAGAAGTAGCAGCCCCGCGCGACATGCCATGTGTCATCTCCTATTCGCTGTTTGGGGTATTTTGGTTCTTGGACCCGGTTTCACGATCAGCCGTTTCTGGGTATAATACATTTAATCCTCGGAATTAAAGTCAAAAGAGGCTGGTTTCAATACTGGAGAGTTCGTTCCGGAATCAGGATTTTTTGTAAAATACATAAAAACAGGTTCAGGGAACCCAACACAGAAAGGAGAACGCCCATGACCAACGCAAAGTTGATACTGGACGGCAAAGAGTACGAGTTCCCAACCTTCGTGGGTACGGAAAACGAACTGGCCATTGACATCAAGAAACTGCGCGATACCACGGGAGCGGTCACGTATGACCCGGGTTACGGAAATACCGGTTCATGCAAGAGCGCGATCACCTATATCGACGGGGAAGCCGGCATCCTGCGATATCGAGGTTACCCCATCGAAGAAATCGCCGGAAAAGTGCCTTATTCGGCTGCCGCGTACCTATTGCTTTTTGGCGAACTTCCGACCCGGGAAGAATTCCTGCAGTGGCGGGAAGATCTTACGCGAAATAGTTTCATCCATTCAGGACAGGTCAGTTTCCTGGACCACTATCCCTCTCACGCCCATCCGATGAACATTCTCGGGTCCATGATCTCGTCCATGTCCTCTTTCTATCCGCATGACTCGGAAGACGAAGAGCACATGCTGCTCAACGTGAAGCGGCTGATTGGACAAGTCAAGACGATTGCCGCCTTCTCCTACCGGAAATCGGAGGGGTTGCCCTACGTCTACCCGAAAGCAAAGTTCAGTTACGCGGCCAATTTCTTGCGGATGATGTTCGCCTCGCCCGCGGAAGAATACGAAGTACATCCCTTGATGGAGAAGGCGCTGGACGTTCTACTCACGCTCCACATGGATCACGAACAGAACTGCAGCACCTCCACGGTGCGCATGGTTTCTAGTTCCGGCGCCAACATCTACGCGTCGGTTTCCTCCGGCGTGAACGCCCTTTGGGGTAAGTTGCATGGTGGCGCGAACGAAGCCGTGCTGAACATGCTCAAAACGATCCACGACGACAACCGGGATTACAAGAAATACGTGGCCCTCGCGAAGGACAAAAACAGCAACTTCCGCCTGATGGGCTTCGGCCACCGGGTATACAAGAACTATGATCCGCGGGCCAAGTTATTGCACGCGCTCGTTGAGGAGATGTTCACGGAACTGAAGATCTCGGATCCCCTGCTGGATATCGCGCGGCACCTCGAGGAAATCGCCCTGAGCGATCCATACTTCGTCGAACGCAAACTGTATCCGAATATCGATTTCTACAGCGGCATCCTGTACCGGGCTCTTGGTATCCCCACCAACATGTTCACCGTCCTGTTTGCCATCGGCCGGATGCCAGGGTGGATCGCGCATTTCCTGGAAATGCGCCAGGACCCGGACTTGCGCATTCAGCGTCCACGCCAGATCTACACTGGTTATACGCTAAGGCATTACGTGGATAAGGGGGATTACGGGCCCCAGCCCTGACGTATTCCGTTCCTTCCACGCGGGCATGCTTGCGGCCGGAACGTCCTTGAGCGTTCCGGCCGCTTTCTGATTATCTCTCTTCTCCTTCCCGCCGAGATTCCAGTTCCATCCAGCGGTCATACAACCGCACGATTTCCTCCCGCAGGGATTCCATTCTCGCCAAGGTTTCCTGAACCAGCCGGAAATCTCGGGCGTAAAACCCTACTTCCCCGATCAACGTCTCAAGGTCCGCCAGTTCCCGTTCCCGTTCCTCGATCCACCGAGGCAATTGTTCGAACTCGCGCTGCTCCGACCATGTCAGTTTCTTTCGACCGGGGACACGCGACTGAGAGGTCTCGGATGTTAACGTTTTCGCCGGGGAAATTTCCTTCGACATGTCCCGAGAACCCGATGACATGACGCGCCGTTCCCGCCACAGCAGGTAGTCATCGTAATTACCGGTGACGATACCTATCGTTTCCCCCTCGCCCAGCGAAAGAATGTGGGTGCTCACGCGGTTCAGAAAATACCGGTCGTGACTGACCACCAGTGCCGCGCCATCAAAAGCCAGTAGCGTCTCTTCCAGCAACCGAAGGGCATACAGGTCGAGGTCGTTGGTGGGTTCGTCCAGAACCAGCAGGTTGCCCCCCCGCATCAGTTTCCTGGCCAGGCAGATCCGCGCGCGTTCCCCACCGGAAAGGTTACCCATGGGCATTTCCACGCTACGTCGCTCGAACAGAAACTGTTCCAGGTACGACGGCACGTGCAGCCTGCGGGATCCTACATCGAAAAATTTCGCGCCGCCACTCACGAAATCCAGGATGGTCTGGGAAGGTTCCACCTCTTCCCGTTGCTGATCGACGTAGAGAAAACGCGCGGAAGCACCGATCAGCACATCCCCTTCCCTCGGCTGTTCCAGCCCCATGAGCACGCGCAAAAGGGTGGTTTTCCCTGAACCGTTCGGCCCGACGATTCCAACCCGCATGCCGTTTTCAACGCGGAACGAAAAGTGTCGGAACAGCCAGTTTTCTCCCCAGCCATGGCCCACGTCCCGGGCCTCAATCACGTCTTTCCCCAGGCGTTCAGGTGTCGGCAGGGCAAAAGCATATTCCCGGTGGGCAGGAGGTGGCCCTTCTTCAACCAGGGTTTCCAGTCGCTGGATCCGGGCTTTCTGCTTGGTAGTCCGGGCCTTGGCTCCCCTTTTGAACCAGGCCAGTTCGCGGCGGATCATGGCCAGGCGGTTCGCTTCCGTCCGAGATCGGGTTTCCTCCACCGCGCTCTTATATTCCAGGAATCGGGAATATCCGCCGGGGAATGAATAGGCGCGGCCAAACTCCAGTTCCACAATTCGCGTGGCCACGCGATCCAGAAAATACCGGTCGTGTGTCACCAGCACGCACGCGCCCGTGTAGGATTCCAGCCAGGACTCGATCCAGGCGCTGCTTTCGGTATCAATGTGATTGGTCGGCTCATCAAGCAGGAGTACATTGGGGCTTCCTGCCAGTTGCGCCGCGAGGTCAACGCGGCGAAGTTCCCCTCCGGAGAGTTCGGCCAGTCGGCGATCCGGATCGGGCAGGCGCAGGGCCGTAACGAATGTTCTGATCAGCGGTTCCACCCGCCAGCCATCCCGCGCGGTCAACTGGGCTTCCAGTTCGTGGGCCCGATCCTGCAGTTCCCGGTATGCCCAGCAGTCACCCGGCGTTCCGGCAAGGGTAGCCAGCGTTTCTCGGTACGCTGTTTCCAGGGCCCTGAGGTCGGCCACGGCCGCGTCCAGGGCATCCCGGACGGTCCACTCGGGATTCAGTTCACACTGCTGCCGCAGGAACCCTACCCGTATACCCCGCGCTCGAACGATCTTTCCCCGGTCAGGCGTGTCATCGCCATACAGCAGGCGCAACAGCGTGGACTTTCCGCTACCATTGCGCCCGATCAGCCCGATCCGGTCCCCCTCGTGAACCGTGATGCTGATACCCCCGAGCACTTCCTGCGCGCCATAGGCTTTGTACACCTCTTCGGTGCTCAGTAACGGGCGGTTGGGAGTGCTGTCACCCATGCGTCACGCCCCGCGTAACCCGACGGCCCGGCTTCAGAGCCAGCGTTCCAGCCAGTCGTCGGCAGCTTCCCTGGACCCGTGGGTAAAGGGATCGCGCGTGTTGTAGCAGTACTGATCCAGGGCGCCATGGGCCCCCAGTAACTTGTAAATCCGGTCCGCAAGGCGCACCGCCTTCTGGCAACTTTTCGGATTCGCGTGCAGGGCAGCCGGCGTGATCACCAGCGTCGCGGTGGGCGCGGCAAGGGCCAGGAAATGCTCCCAGTCAAAGGGGGGCAACGTGCCGTCCGGACGACGCACAGGCCACAAGGGTAGCGGCGGATCGGACGGCCAGAAACCGGGTATCCTGTCTGTCTCGAACCGGGTAAACCCGCAACTGGCCACGCATACCTGCACCCGATCGTCAAAGGCGGCCAGCATCAACGCGTTGAACCCTCCGAGGCCATGGCCGACCACCCCGATCCTCCCGGTATCCACCGGCCCGCACTCGGCGAACAGGCCCAAAACCGCCCGGTGATCCTCGAGCATCTTTCCAGCCAGGGTGCGGTCGGGCGCAGCCGACGCGAAGGCCTGCTCGTTCCAGCCACCCTCACGGCATACCTGCCGGTCACCGGCGCATATCGTGTCCACCGCCAGCGAAACGTAACCACTCCGGGCGTAGTGCAACGCGAGATCTAGGTATTTACGGGCATCTATGCCGGCTGGCTCATCTTTGCCCTGGGGTACCCAGTCATGACAGCAGAGAACCGCCGGCAGGTCTCTCTTGCCATCAGGCAGAAAGAGCCATCCCAATACCGTTTCTTCACTGGGAAGGATGAACGCGATCTGCTGCCGTCGCACGTTGGAGGGTAGATCTTCTTCACTGATTACGCGGTAGGAAAGGGTCCGCGGAGGATCGGTTACCGGCCCTAGGCATTCCCGGACCGCCTCTCGCAGTTCAGGCTGAATCGCCCGCCATTGGGCAAGCGACTTGATTTTGCTCAAATCGAACGAGGACATACCTTGCACTCCACGCCAATACTGATTCCCTGTCACCTACCTCCACGCACCGTTGCCAAGGGTTTCAAGTGTATCTGGAACCGGTGCCCGTATCCAAATTATTCAGACCTGAGTTCAGCCTTCCAGATCCGTGCCCCGATCAACGCGGTCCCGGTCGGCAAAAGGTTTATCGCGCCGAAAATCCGGGACGTAATGCGCGCGGCTGGATATATCCTGCACCAGCACGTGCTCGAACCCGAGTTTTTCCGCGAACTCGACCACGTCATGGTATTCCTTTTCGGAAATGGTCCGCCCCAGTTTAGAATCGCCCGCAGCCCGGTAGTGCGGCGCATACTGGCTCATCAGCCCCAGGGTACAAGACAGCATGCCTTCATCCGCGAGCCATAGCAGAAATTCGAATGATCCGGCCAGGTATTCCGGCAGCACAAGGTGACGAATAATCATTCCCCGAACCGCTCGCCCCCGTTCCAAGCGCAACGGTCCAACCTGTCGCCACATCGCCCGGATGGCTCGCCGGGCTACTTCCGGGTAATTGGTCGCCCGGGCACAATACCGGGCCGCGTTATCATCCCAGTGCTTGAAGTCGGGCAGCCAAATATCCACAAGACCGTCCAAGTACTGAATTAACGTTTCGCTGTCATATCCGTTGGTGTTGTATACCACTGGCAGGGAAAGCCCTTTACCGTAAGCGATTCGCAACGCCCTGAGAATTGCCGGTACCCAGTGGGTAGGCGTGACCAGGTTGATGTTTTCAACTCCGCGATCCTGCAGCCGTAACATGGCATCCGCCAAGACCCCTGGCGTGGTGTTCCGGCCTTCGCGCTCGTGACTGATCTGCCAGTTCTGGCAGTAAGCGCATAAAAGATTGCAACCTGAAAAAAAGATGGTTCCCGACCCACCCTCCCCAACCAGCATGGGCTCCTCGCCAAAATGGGGTACGGCGGCAGACCATCGGACCTGGTTATCGGCGAGTTCCGGGCTGCGACAATATCCCTTCCCCACTCGCCTGTCCACGTCACATTGCCGTCCACACAAACGGCATGGTGACACTAACGCGTCCACGGCCGGCAATACGTTATCTATCAGGCCTATCTTCTGGCAGGCATCCACCCTGACCCTAAAACCTTCTGAGCACATGCTTTTCCATCCGCTTTTTACGCATCCGGAAGTAATGGTAACAAATTTTTTTACTGCTTGTTTCCCTTTCCCCGGACAATAGTTGTCTTCAGGATTACTAAGCACGCGGACTTTTTTTTAATCTTGAAAACTAGTATGTTTTTACTTGAACAAGCGATCAAGTTATGTTAAAGTAAGATCAGACCTTGGATTGATCTGGCAGGTTCAATGGAACGGCTTCAAATAAAACCGGAGACACCAACATGTTAACAAGAAAAAGACAGGTTTTCGGTCTTCAGACCATCGTTGGATATGTCTGTGTGCTGCTGGTCACACTGATATTCAGCGGTTTGCCCGCCCTGGCCCACCCGTACCTGCATGGAGACTACTGGACCTCGCTGGAAGCCCTGGCTACGGACATGCCCAATCAGCTGAACGGGCTCATGCAGCAATACGTGGGGTGTCCCCTGTGGAGCACCAGTTGCAACAGCCAGACCGCCGTGTACCTCTCCGTTGCCGGACAGGATGGCCCATACTGGATTGGAGCCGATCATGGCAATAGCGGCGGTCCAAACTGGACATACACGGGAACCGGTGTGCCCGAACAAGCCGAAATGGCCATGCTGGACGCGATACTGAACCCCGGGGCTTGCATCGATGGCTTACCCATGACCACGGTCAACGCCATCCGTAACGCGTTTGCCGCCAACCGGGGGGTACCCATGCCGGAAATCACCGTGACCAACGTGCGGATCACGGGAAACGTCCATTACATCATTGACGTCGGCGTGGACGAAACGGTAACCATCACCACGGGCGCGCGCAACCAGTTGTGCGCGAACGCGCCCATCATTGGTCGCACCTGCTTCGATGTGGACGTCCCCCCCATGGAACAACTGCTGGACGACGCTTTCGCGTCGATGGATGAAGCGATCCGCAACATGACGGCAGCGTATCACACCATCGGTGACAGCCGAGGGGTAAATTACTGGTACGCGTTCATGGGACGGCTCGGCTTCACGTTTCTCAAGGAACTTCTGCCCGGCCTGCTGAACAACCTTAAGCAGGACAGTGACGAAATCTATGTGCCTACCTCGGATCCTGGCGAGGCTCTCCGGGCCGTTGTGCTTCTGGGTTTCGCGGCGGGAGACCTGGTACCTGAAGGCAAGGGCACGGTATCCTGCGCTCCCTGGGGCACTGTCACCGATTTCGATACCGGCACACTGCCCCGGATTAATTTCGACGGGGGTTACGTGGACAACGCGCGGGTACGGATTCCCGGAGAGTATGTCTGCGCCGCGATCTCCAACTGGGCGGCCAACTACCTGATGTCCTCAGGCCGTTACCAGAACCAGACTACCCGTCTGGCCACCGCTGCTTCGGGCCCCAACGGGGGCGACCTGAACGGAGACGGTACCCGTAACCTGGCATCCTGGCAGGCTTCATCCGGCAGCCTGACCGCCTACCTCGCCCGGGAAAATGCCAAAGCGCCCGCGAATTTTACGCTGACCCAGGACCTGCAAAGTCCCCCCCTTCCGGTGGGGGCGTCCCAGATCACGTGGACGGTCGGCATCCCCTATCCTAATCTGACTTTTACCTATGATTGGTACATGGGCCAGAACCCGTCCAGCCTGCAACCGGTCAGCCCACCGGTCAACAACCCAACCCTGACCGCCAACATGACTTCACCCGGTACCTGGTATTTCCAGTGCGTGGTCACCGCGGCGTGTTCCGGGGCACAGGCTGCCAGTACCATGGCCCAGGTGAACTACATCCCGATTACCTTCACCAAGCAGCCACCCGAACAGACATATGTTCAAGTTGATAATCCTGAGACCCTGACCGGTCTTGTGGAAGCAAAGGTCTACGACGAATCTCCCGTAACCTACCAGTGGTACCGTAAGGTCAGTGGATCTCCCGATTTCGAACCTTTTGGACCCGCGACGCCAACTGGTAACCTTACCTTCCCCACGGTAGAACCTACCGACGCGGGATACTACTTCTGCCGGGTAACTTCCACGGTTTATGGACATTCCGTTGACAGTAGCCAGATGTTCGTGTTCGTGTCAGGCGCGTCACTGAAAATCTACGACGCCCTGGCTGGCCAAGGCCCCTACCAGGGTGAATTGATCATGTCCAGTGGAACCATGAACATCAACACTAACTCGGCAACCATGGACGTGAATGGCACCACGTACTTTGGCGAGATCAACTCGGGCGTTTGCGTCTTCCGGTTCCAGTTCGTGTCGGTAAACGGCGGGGTGTGTAACGTTACCGGATCCCGTCCGCTTTCGATTACGTCCGCCAGCGATCTTCGATGGTCGATTCCAATCGGCGTGGTTCCCGGTACCCTTGGCGGCGGTACTGGAGGTCAAGGTGGCGCCAAAGCCCCCATTCCCGGAAGTGGCGGCGAAGGACAAACCGCCTATGGTGGCGGCGGTAGCCGTGGTTATTTCGGCGGGAAAGGTATCGATAACACCGACCCGGACGGCAAAAACGGCACGGCCGGCGGAAGTGGTGGACCAGGCGCGAGCGGACAGGACGGCACTCCCGGATATGACGGATCAGACGGCCAGGCTGGCACGCTGGGATACGGCAGCAAAGGCTGGGCGGGCACAGGAGGATCCAAGGGCACAGGAGGACAACGAGGCTTTGGAGGTGGCCCAGGCGCGGCCGGCCAGGCAGGCGTGGGGGGAGCAGGAACTGCCCGGGCTCAAAACGCCAACACGTACAAGGGCTGGGATGGCGGCAGCGCGACCCCGGGAGGAAACGGGGGAAGCGGGACGCCAGGTG
>JAGPFE010000067.1 GCA_018056705.1 Candidatus Hydrogenedentota bacterium
CCGGAAGATACCATGTACCCGTGACGGCGATACCTTCCCGTTCCAGCCGCGCGCGCAACAGCCTGCCTACAAAGCCATTGGCTCCCGTTACCAGGACGCGTCTCAATTCGTTCAAGACGCCTTTTCTCCTCCGGTGTTTTCGCGGACCTGTTTCGCGACGCGTTCCATGTCCGCGTCCACCATCATTTCGATCAGTTGCCGGAAGGTGTAACGGGGCTCCCAGCCCAGTTTCTGCCGGGCCTTGGACGCGTCGCCCAGCAGCAGGTGCACCTCGGCGGGACGATAGAACGCCGGGTCCTGCACTACGTGCTGTTGCCAGTCGAGACCGACGCGCGCGAAGGCGATTTCGCACATTTCCCGTACCGTGTGGGTTTCACCTGTGGCGATCACGTAATCGTCAGGCGCGTCCTGCTGGAGCATCAGCCACATGGCGCGGACGTAGTCCCCGGCAAACCCCCAGTCCCGGCGCGCGTCCAGGTTGCCCAGGCGCAACTCCGAAGCCAGGCCGTGCCTGATCCGCGCGACGCCGTCCGTGACCTTCCGGGTTACGAATTCCAGCCCGCGCCGGGGGGATTCGTGGTTGAACAGAATCCCCGAGACGGCGAACATGCCGTAACTCTCGCGATAATTGACGGTGATCCAGTGACCGTAGACCTTGGCCACGCCATACGGGCTGCGGGGGTAAAAGGGCGTGGTTTCCCGCTGGGGCGTTTCCCGGACGTGCCCGAACATTTCGCTGGAGGAAGCCTGGTAAAACCGGATGTCCCGGTCGACCATCCGGATCGCTTCCAGCATGCGGGTGACACCGAGCGCCGTGACGTCTCCGGTGAGAATGGGCTGTTTCCACGAGGTAGGCACGAAAGACTGGGCGGCAAGGTTGTACACTTCGCGGGGCCGGACTTCCGCCAGCACGTCGGCCAGCGACATCTGGTCGGTCAGGTCGGCCTGGACCAGGGTCAGCCGCTCCTTGACATGGCGGATTCGTTCAAAGGTTTCCGTGCTGGCCCGCCGCACGATGCCATAGACCTCGTACCCCTGTTCCAGGAGGAATTCCGCGAGGTAGGATCCGTCCTGCCCAGTAATGCCCGTGATCAGGGCGCGTTTTTCCGCCATCTGAAACACTCCTTCCATAAGGGATGGTGGACAAAAAAACACCGACACCCCTCTATCCTGCCAGTGGAGACAGGGGACCTGTCAAGAAGGCCACGCGCGGATTCTACGACGGGGCCTCCCAGTAAACCGCGCGCTTACTTCTTGTCCGCCGCTTTCAATTCTTCCACCAGGGCGATGTACTTTTCCTTGGCCTCGTCCAGTGACATGCCGGCCAGTTCTTTCCAGGCATCATACTTGGCCCGGCCAACGAAATCGAGCATGCCCGGGCGATCCCCCGTGCAGTCGCCCACGGTGGCCTGCTTGTACAGGGCATACAACTTGAGCTTGGCCAGGTTATCCGGCGCCTGGGACAATTGCGTTACTTCTACCGAGGCCTGTTGGAAGCGGGCATCCAGGTCCGACATGGTGCTTCTCCTTCTCCCGTTTGGGGTTAACGAGTCAATGTATCTTATATCACTGGGCCTTGAAATGCAAATAATAAAAAAAACATACCTGAAAAAATATGCCCGAAACCACGTTTTTTTTTCGTTTCCACGGGATAATAATGGATAAAAACGGTAGGAAGCCGTGATGACGCGAGACCAGTTTACCCTTCCGGCGGATAGGGCACTGACTCTTCCAGAAGAGGGCGGAGCCGTCCGGTGCCTGGCCTGCGCGCAACGGTGCCTGGTCCGGCCGGGCAAACGGGGTATCTGCCGGGTACGGTTCAATGAAAGCGGGACGTTGCGGGCGCCCCATGGATACGTTACCGGGCTGGCCCCGGACCCCGTGGAAAAAAAACCGTTTTTTCACCTGCTTCCGGGCGCGGTAACCCTGTCGTTCGGGATGGCGGGCTGCAATTTTCATTGCCCCCATTGCCAGAACTGGCAGATCAGCCAGGCCGGACGCGAATGCGAGCCGGACCGACTCATACCCGTGACGCCGGAGGAGATAGTCCGCGTGGCCCGGCAGGCGGGGGCACGGATCGTGGTTTCGACCTATAACGAACCGCTGATCACGGCCGAATGGGCGATGACCATATTCGAAGCGGCCCGGCGGGAGGGGTTACGCGGGGCGATGGTCAGCAACGGTTACGCGACGCCCGAGGTGGTGGAACGGTTGCGTCCGCTGGTGGATGCCTGTAAAATCGACCTGAAGGGCTTGGATGAACGGCATTACCGGAGGTTTGGCGGGCGTTTGCGGCCGGTCCTGGACAGTATCATTCGCTGGCGCGAAGCAGGGGCATGGGTTGAGGTGGTAACGCTGGTGATTCCCGGGGTGAACGATGATCCAGAAGAACTGCGGCAACTGGCCAAGTTCCTGTGTTCCGTTTCGCCGGATATTCCCTGGCATGTCACGGCGTTTCATCCCGCGTTCCGCATGACGGACACGCCGCCCACGCCGACATCCACCTTGGAACGGGCGCGGTCTATCGGCTTCGAAGCGGGCTTACGATTCGTGTACGCGGGCAATATCCCGGGTCGCCTGGATGGCGGGGAAGACACCCGATGTCCCTCCTGTGGAGCGTTGCTGATCCGCCGTCGGGGGTTCCGGGTGGAAGCGAATCACCTGCGCAGTGGAGCGTGTCCGTCCTGCGGTATGGCCATCGCGGGAATCTGGTCCTGACGCGGGGCAATAAGCGATGTCACGTTCCATGGGTCGGGGCGGGGTGTACAGACTGGGTCAGGGCCGCCCGGCGTTCTTCCAGCATGCGGTCCGCGATACGCCTTACCTGGTACCGCAGCCACCAGTCGGTCTGGCTGTTTTCGGTATAGTCTGCCGGTCCGAAGGCGTGCACGCGTCCGCTTTCCTGCAGGCTGACTGCCTGCTGGAAGTGTTTCTTGGAAGCCGGGTCGTATACCGCGTAGGTCATGCCGCCGTTTTTGCGCACGACGGAAAAGCAGGGAATATCACTGGGGCCGTCAGCCACGTAGATCATGTTTTTGAAGGGCACCCGCCGGGCGTGTTCCGGGATGGAGTCATTCACGGAGATGCCGGACGCCTTGTTGACACCCTTGTTGATTTCGAAAAGGGCGCGGGTCTTGGTGGTGTTGTCGAGTAGCGTGGCGATCTGGGAGATGATGCCGCTTCGCGGCGTGGCTTCGGGATCGAATCCGAACGGCGCGGGTTCTTCAATGAATTCACAGGCCCAGACCCCGCTGAGTTTGGCGGCGATTGGGGTGCCCAGGATCATTTCCTTCAGGCCCGTGCTGACCACGTAGTGTTCCACCCGCAGGTCCGCGTCGGCGTACTCGGGGTGGTCCAGCAGGCGGTTGATCCGGTCAAAGCATTCCGGAAGGCCGGGATACAGGGGAATCCGCGCGCCCAGTTCCCGCAGCAACCGGTTGTTCAGACCCGGCATGACTCCCTCCCGGGCGCAGGTCAACAGGTGACCAAGATAGCAGGAATCCGCCTGGACAGTTATACCCGCCCGGGCGTAATACGCGGGCAGGGCATTGACTTCCCGCCAGAACCGTTCTTCATCGATGGCGAAATGTTCAAAAAGCGGCCGTTGCATGAACACGGGCGACAGGGTTTTATCGAAATCCCAGATAATCGCGATGACGTTCTGGTTGAAGGGTTTTTGTTCCATGAGAGGTGGGTCCTCTTGTCCGCCGGAAAGTATAAGTGTGCGTTATTCCCGTGGATTGTGGCATTATACGCCTGTCCGCGCGGGAGAAACAGGCCATGAAACGGATTTTCCTCTTTTTCGCGACGTGTTTAATCATGCCGGTGGTATGCCTGGTGGCGATCGCCCAGGAAGTGCCGGTGGTATCGCCGGATCCCGGGGCGGAAACCGCTTCCGCTTCCGCGCCGACCCAGGACGCGGCCACCGCGCCATCGACATCGTCGGAACCTGCCGCAACGACTGTGCCGCCGCCCCCCGCCGCGTCGCCTGAGACGCCGACGCAGTCTGAGGCGTCTCCCGCTCCCGCGAACGCGTCGTCTCAGCCGGCTGCGACTCCCGTCCCCGTGGAGAATCCGCCGCAACCCGAACCGGTTTCCGCGTCGCCCGCCCCGGAGCCTGCCCCGGTGGAGAATCCGCCTTCCGCTCCCGCGCCAGAGGCGGCCACGCCGGAAGCCCCATCCACCGTGGAGCCGGTGGAGATTCCCGGGTTGCTGATCACGCCGGAAATGCTGGGCGCGTACGCCGACGTGGTTCCCGTGGATGCCCGCTCCGCGGAGGCATATGCTGCTGGACACCTGCCGGGAGCGATCAGTTTGCCTGCCGAGAGTCTTTCTGAAGAGCGAAATGGCGTCAGAAACCTGCTGAAACCGGTCGATCAACTCGCGGTACTGCTCGCGGAACGAGGCATGACCACCGAAAAGCGATACGTCGTGTATGGCGGTAACCGGGACATCAAGGAGGCGCATGCCGCGACCCGGGTGTTCTGGGTGCTGGAGTATCTTTCTTTCGGTGACGTTTACCTGCTGGACGGAGGCTTTGCCCGGTGGACGGCCGAAGGTCGTCCCGTGGCACAGGGAGCTTACGCGCCTTCGCCGATTCCCGTGGAATCGGTGAAACTGGTTATCCGGCCCGAGGTGATCGCCCGGCGTTCCGAAGTGATTGACATGGTTGGCAACGGCAAGGGGATGCTGGTGGATACCCGGATGCCCGCCTTTTTCGCGGGCACGGAAAAGGCGGATTTTGTGGCCCGGGCCGGTCACATTCCGGGCGCCGTGAACCTTCCCGCGGATCCCATGCTTACCGGGCCTGATTTCCGTTTCCGTCCCCTGGAGGAAATCCAGTCGGCGTTTACTACCGGCAATGCCGATCCGCTGGAGCGTATCGTGGTGTACTGTAACAGTGGCAACACGGCCAGCCTGGGGTACTTCCTGTTCCGTCTGCTGGGCAAGGAAAACGTGGCCGTGTACGACGGGTCCATGGCGGAATGGTCCCGCAACCCCGCGTTGAACGTGGTGACCGAGCCCGTGGCGGTTGAGCCAGCCCCGGCTGCCAGCGCCGCGCCGTCCAGCGAGGCGGCGCAGCCTTCCAGTCCACCGGCCACGACTTCGGCCCCCGCGCCTGAAACGCAGGCTCCACCCCTTGAGTCTCCCGCGCCAGGGGCCGAGGCTCCTTCCGCGGATGCGTCCGCGCCAGAGTCCCAAGTGCCTCCAGCGGACAAGCCCGCGCCTGCGAACGGGGAGGTTCCCGCGGCAGTTCCCGCGCCTGTTGAATCCGTGTCACCAGTACCGGGTACAACCGATTCTCCATCGGCCCCTCCCGCGGCGGATTCCGCTCCCGCGGATGCCCAGCCTGAGAGTCCGGTCCCCGAAGCTCCCCCTGCCGATGCCGCGGAAACACCCAGCCCATCGGCGCAACAGCCAACTGAAGCTACACCAGCCGCGTCGTCAGCCCCTGCAGCCCCCGCGCCGTGAAACGGTATCAGGTGACGAGCTCTTCGAACTGTAACTGGTAGAGCATGGCGTATAGGCCGCCAAGGGCCAGCAGTTCCTGGTGGGTACCCAGTTCGCGGATCATCCCATGGTGGATGACGGCAATGCGGTCTACGTGGCGAATGGTGGACAGGCGGTGGGCTACCACGATGGTGGTCCGGTCCCGCATGATTTCCAGGATGCCTTCCTGCAGGGCGGCCTCGGTTTCGCTGTCGATGTTGGCGGTGGCTTCGTCCAGCAGCAGAATGCGCGGATTCCGCGCGATGGCCCGGGCAAGCGCGACCTGCTGGCGTTGCCCGGTGGAGAGCGCGCCGCCCCGTTCCCCGCAGGAGCGATCATATCCGCCTTCCATGCGGGTGATAAAGGGATGGGCGTGAACCCGCCGGGCGGCGGCCATGACCCGGTCCATGGGCATGTCGGGATCTCCGAACCGGATATTGTCCGCAATGGAAGTCGAAAACAGCATGGGTTCCTGCAAAGCCATGCCGATCGCCCTGCGCAGGGAACGCGTTTCATACCGTTCGATGGGCAGCCCGTCGATGAGAATTTTTCCCCGTTGGGGCACGTACAGCCGGTTGACCAGTTGAATCAGCGTGGTTTTGCCTGAACCGGTTGGGCCCACGAAGGCGATCCGTTCCCCCGCGGCGATCCGCAGGTGGATGTTTTTCAGTACCCACCTTGGATCGTCGTCCTGTTCCGGGGCGGTTTCGTCGTAGGTGAACCACACGCCACGGAATTCAATTTCCCCCCGGATATTGGACGCGTCCAGCGGGTCTGCCACGTCGCGGATTTCCGGCGGGGTGTCCAGCAGGTTGAAAATCCGCTCCGATGAAGCCAGGGCCTCCAGGATCAGGTTATACCGGTCCGCGAGGGTTCTGACGGGGGCATAGAAATTTTCGGCCAGGAAAACGAAGGCGAACACGGTACCCACGGTGCCCGCGCCGGGCAGGTAGGTCGATCCGGGCTTTGCCGGGTTCCAGCCGGTGTAAAAGAGGATCAGCGCGATGGCGAGCACGCCGAGAAATTCCACGCTGGGGAAATAGATGGCGAAATTGCGGACCTGGCCAATCCATTCATCGCGGTGGGCGCGGTTCCGACGGATGAATTCCGCCTCGTGGCGCGCCATCGCCTGGAACAACCGGACCACGCGGTGCCCACTGATGTTTTCCTGGAGCCATGCCAGCATCGCGGCCGCTTTGCGGCGGATTTCCAGGAAGGCGCGCTGGGCGCGCAGATGGAACATGATACCCACCATGGCCACGGCAGGCAGGGGAATGAGCATGATCAGCGCCAGTTGCCAGTTGATCCAGAGCATGACGCCCAGGACCACCACGAGGGTGACGAGGTCACTCACGCCGGCCACGAAACCCTCCACGATCGTCTGCTGCACCTTGTCGATATCGTTGGTTACGCGCGCCAATAGTCGTCCCGCGGGGTTGCGGTCCAGAAACCTTGTCGAAAGGGACTGCAGGTGACCGAACAGTTCTGATCGCATGGCGTGCATCGCCCGGTTGCCCGCCACCGCGATCAGCACCACCTGGACATACCGGAACAGGGCCTGCGCGAAGATCAGCCCCGCGATGGCGGCGGACACGCGGAACAGTCCGCCAAGGGCTTCCGCCGGATCCCGGGGGGCTGAGGTGACCGGGGAAACGTATTCGTCGATCGCGCGCATGACGAGCACGGGAACCGCATTAGCCATCAGGGAAAGCATCAGCAGGAGCGCGCCGGAAAGCGCGATCCATCCCCTGTAGGGACGCAGATAGCGCAACAACCGCAGGAAGGTCCGCGCCGGTCGTGGGCCGCGTTGCAGCGTGTCTTCCATGTGGAAGGAGCTGTCCATCAGGCGGTCTCCAGCCTTGCTTCGAGGGTCTGGCGGTGATGCAGTCGCGCGTACAGGCCGCCCCGGGCCAGCAGTTCGTCGTGGGTGCCTGTTTCCACGATCCGGCTACGGTTCAGCACGAGAATCCGGTCAGCAAGACGGGTAGCGGCCGTGCGGTGGGAAACGATAATGCCCGTTCTTCCCTGGAAATACTCCCGTAATCCCGCGATGATCCGCTGTTCCGTGGCGAGGTCCACGCTGGACAGGGCATCGTCAAGCACGAGGATGACCGGGTCGCGCAACAGGGCCCGGGCGATGGTCAGGCGCTGTCGCTGGCCTCCTGACAGGTTCACGCCCCGTTCGCCCAGCGGCGTGTCCAGTTGGGCGGGCAGTTGCCGGATTTCCTTGTCCAGTCCCGCGATGGAACAGGCTCGCCAGATGGCCGCGTCGTCGGCCGCTGGATTTCCCATGGCCAGGTTTTCCCGGACGGTTGCCGAAAAAATGAACGAGTCCTGGGGGACGCAGGCTACCTTGGTCCGAAGTTCCGTCTCCGGAATGCGTTCAATCGGGTGATTATCTATAAGGATGCTTCCATGCTCCGGCAGGTATTCCCGGCAGAGCAGGGCAACGAGCGCGCTTTTACCCGAGCCCGTGGGCCCGGTAATGGCCAGAAGGGACCCGGGGGGCACGTCGAACGAAATATCCTGGAGTACCGCTTCGGAGGGAACGACAGGCGGGATGTCGTTCTTAACGATGGATTCGTGATTCTGGGAATTCGCGGGAAAGCGGAACCGGATGCCTTCCACCCGTACCGCGCCCCGAATAATGGCCGCGTTTTCGTCGTGACGGTCCGGAAATGGGGTGCCTGGTTTCCAGGTAAGCAGTTCCACGACGCGGTTCGCGCTGACCGCGCCCTTCTGGTACAGGGTGAGAACCCAGCCGAACTGCATCAGGGGCCACGCCAGCATCATCACGGCCATGACGAAGGCGGACAGGTCACCAAGGCTCAGGGAACCCTGGATGATCATGGATCCCCCCAGCAGCAGGACCGCCAGGACGGTTACGCCGACCACGAGGTCCAGCAGGGGCCAGGCGAACGCGGTGATCGCTGAAAGGCGGATGCTGGCCCGGGCATGCGCTTCCGAGGCGCGGCAGAACAGGCGGTGCTGGGTCTCCTCGGCCGCGAAGGCGCGCACGACCCGTCCCCCGGCGATGTTTTCCTGGGCAATTGCCGTGAGGTCGGCGTACCGTTCCTGGGTGATCTTTGACCACCGGTTCATGACCCGCACAAGGCCATATACCAGGACGGTCAGCACCGGGAGCGGCAGCATCAGGGAAAGGGTAAGGCGTGGGCTGACGTGGATCATGTACGCCAGGATGAGGGGCACCCGGATCAGGTCAATCGTGCCCATGATCCCGGGACCGAGGAAATCCCGGATCTGGTTCAGGTCACTGGAAGCCCTGGCCATGATATCGCCGGTGGAAAACCGGGCGTAAAAGGCGGCGGGCATGTGGACCACGTGGCGGAACAGCATGTTGCGCAGGTCATACTCCTGGCGCCTGGACAAGCCGATCAGGGTCATCCGCTGTAGGTATCGGAGCGCGCCGGCAATGGCCGCGATTCCCAGCAGCGCGACGCAAAGGAGGAGGATACCGCCCCGCGTGGAGGTCCCCGCTTCGATGCCGGAAACGATCATCCGGGTGAGGGTGGGTTTGCCCAGGTTGACCAGGGCACAGGCGACCGCCCAGAAAGTCCCGATGAGCAGGGGAAGCCGGTAACTAAACACGAACCGGACCAGGGTTTTCAGGGGACGTCCCGGGAAGGCCTCAAGCCGTGGAATGGATGGGGGCGCGTGCTCGATCATGGGCTGTGCCCGGGTTTTGTCATCACGCCCCGGCGGACAGGCTGGTTGAAACCAGGTGCAACAGTTCCTGGGCGGTAAATGGCTTCTGCAGCAGACCATCCGCTCCACTGGCCTGAAATTCGCTGCTGAAACTGTCCACGTCTACTGCCGTGACGAAATACACCTTGATCCCTTTCAGATCCGGATTGGCCTTCAGGCGCCGGCATGTTTCGATGCCATCCAATCCCGGCATGGCAATGTCCAGGAGCACGATCCCGAACTCCTGGGTAGCGGCGCGGGCCAGGGCCTGGTCCCCATCGGAACAAAGTTCCACCGTGAAACCTTCCTCTTCCAGGCACCGGCGCATGAATTCCAGGATTTCAGGATCATCATCCACGCACAGCACGGACCTGCCAAGCAAAGGCAGCATGCCTTCGGGCCGATTGATGGCGGAATAGATGCCGCTGAGCAGGGAACTTTTCCGGAAATTTTTGCGAACCCGTGACGAAACATAGAGCCGGTACTGCTCGTATATCCCATCGTCGCTGGTCAGCAGCACGATGGGGATGTCCGGTCTCGCGGGATTGTTCAGGTACTCTTCGATAACCACGCCACCCGGTGGCCCCGTGTCCGCGTCGATCAGCAGGCAATCCGGATTGTACCGGTTGACCAGTTGCACGGCCACGTCGGGATAGGCGGCATGCAGCAGGTCCATGCCCTCCGGGAGCAGCATGTTGCGAACTTGCGCGGCGAGGGCCCTGTCCTGCGTTAACAGTTCGATCAGCAGCTTGGTTTCGAAGGGGCTGTCCAGCGCGCCCGCCGCGCGACCGTTTTCCCGCAGTTCGCCTTCGTACAGCGGCAGCGTGAACCGGAAGGTTGATCCCTCACCGACCTTACTGGACACGGTAATCCGGCTTCCATGCAGCCGGATGATGTCCTGGGATATGGCCAGGCCGATGCCCGTGCCGCCATATTTCCGGGTGGAAGACGCGTCCACCTGGTAAAACCGGGTGAACAGCTTGTCCATCGCCTCTTCGGGGATGCCGATGCCCGTGTCCGCGACGGCGATGGCTACGCTGTTTTCCCGGAGTTGCAGCGATACGTCGATGCGTCCGCCCTGCCTGTTGAACTTGACGGCGTTGAACAGCAGGTTGTTGAAGACCTGTCCCAGTTGCCCGCGGTCGCCTTCGACCACCACGGGTCCTTCATGGGGATTGCCTTTCCGGTCGATGACCGAGAGGGTCATGGTGATCTCCCGTCCATCCGCCGCCGGCTTCACGCTTTCCATGCAGGCCTTGACGCATTCGACCAGGTCAAACCGCGTGAACACGAGGTCCTCGCTGCCCCGGTGGATGCGGGAGAAGTCGAGCAGGTTCTCGATAAGCGTGACCAGCCGTTCCACGTTTCTCTGGGCGATGGCCAGGTATTCCTTCTGCCGGTCGTTGATGGGACCCGCCTTGCCGTTCAGCACCATGTCGGTGTATCCCATGACGGCCACCAGCGGCGTGCGCAACTCGTGAGAGACGTTGGACAGCAGGTTGGTCTTCATCTCGTCGAGCGACTTGAGTTCCTCGTTGGCCTGGCGCAGTTTTTCACGGGCCCGCGTCACTTCTTCCAGGGAATGCCGCAGGTTCTCGAGCAATTGGGCATTGCGCAGGGCTGCCGCGAGGTGTGGCGCGAGAGCCTCCAGGGCTTTCACGTGTTCCGCGGTAAACGCGCCGGGTTCCCGGGTGCCAAGGTTGACCGTGCCGATGATCGCGTCTCCCGCGAACAGGGGGATACTCAGCGCGCTGTGAATGGCGTCGGGAAACTGGAATTCCAGTTCACCGCCGCCCATGCGGATGTTATCCACGAGCAGGGGTGTTTTCTCGGCGCTGACGATGGCCGCGCAGCTTCCCGGGCCGTCCAGCCGGGGGAAAACCGGGGTGTCCGGTCCGGGTACCGGCCAGATGGTCCGGGTCTCGAACCGGTCCTCGTCTTCGATGCGCAAGGAAATCGACGCGTAATCGAAGGACACCAGGCGTCGCATGCCGACGGCGATGCTTTCGAAAACCTTGCCGACTTCCAGGCTGCTGTTGACGGCATTGGCAATCTGGTTGATGACGTTGATCCGCTCCGCCCGCTCCGAGGCTTCCCGTTCGAGCAGCACGCTTTGCGTCACGTCCCGGAAAGTACCTTCGAAGCCCGTAACTTTTCCGGAAAGGTCCGTGGTGCGGCTGCCGCGCAATTCCAGGCAGATGGACGCTCCATCCGGGCGGCGCAACCAGGCCCGTCGGACATCCAGGTGAGACAGGCCCGGGGCGCTGTCTTCAAGCAGCGTGCGAAACGCGTCTTC
The DNA here is from genome assembly GCA_018056705.1 of Candidatus Hydrogenedentota bacterium. Classification (GTDB taxonomy): domain Bacteria; phylum Hydrogenedentota; class Hydrogenedentia; order Hydrogenedentales; family CAITNO01; genus JAGPFE01. Next base: position 11,492 of record JAGPFE010000067.1, read on the forward strand.
ATCTTCAAACAGTTCGGCGAAGTTGGTGCCAAGGGCTTCTTCTTCGGATGGAAATCCAAGGGTCTGGGCTCCCGCGGGATTGATGAACAGAATCCGTCCAGAGAAATCCGTGCGGAACAAGCCGTCCCGCATGGCATTGACCAGGCCACGGTATTTTTCTTCCGATTCCCGCAACCGCCCCAGGTTTTCCCGCAGGGCCGCGGCCATCTGGTTGAAGGATGCGGCCAGTTCTTCGATTTCGTCGCCGGTGTCAATGCGGAGTTTCAGTTCCAGGTCACCCTGGCGGATGATCTGTGCCCCTTCATTAAGCAGCGACACGGGCCGGATGATGGTGTTGTTGACAAAACGGTACGCGCCGACGCAGAACAGGCCGATGATGATGCCGCTGATGATCAGCGTGATGATGGCCGCGGCGGTAATGAAGGAAAAGACCTGGGGTGTCGGCCGGTGCACCGCGATGAAAACGGGGGCCTCCGGCAGGATTCGCTGGAAAGCGAGCAGGACGGGAGTAGGGGAATTCAGGCTGTTGTACCGCCAGATAAACAGGGAACCCGCCATGATTTCCGGATGATCCCCCAGGTACTGCTTCAGGGTCGGATGCAATGGATTGAACCGGAGGAGCAGTTTTTCGCCTGACGCGTCGGGTTCCAGGCGGACACAGAAGGTGGCGGTTCCCTCCGTGACAATGATTTCGTACCGATCCCGCTGGTCGCGTTGATGGGTGGTTCCGCCCAGGATGAAACGCATGAGGGGTTGCGCGTCCATCTGTTCGACCAGCCAGCCCACGGGTTGCGGCGAGTTGCTGGGGTCGTAAATCGGGCAACTCAGGAAAAGGTGGTGAGTTCCGAGTTGCGGGTCGAAATGGTAGTCCACGAAAGAGGCGGTCCGCACCCGGTAGCGTTCCGGAAGTTCATGGAACCGGAATGGAAGATCCCGGGTGCTCAGCAGCAGGTTTCCCTGGCGACCGAAATAGAAAAACGCGCCCCGGTCGGGCGGCTTGAGACTTTCCAGGATGACTTTGGCCCTGGCCAGGTCTTCGGGCTTTCCGGAAGCCAGCAGGGGAGAAAGGGCGGAGGATCCGCACAGGTTGGTTACGACGGTTTCGCGTTCTTCGAGGGCCAGCCGGATTCCATCGGCTGTTTTTCCGGCCGCCTTGGACAGGGTCTGAAGCACGGAAATCCGCTGGGCTTCCCGGGCCACCACGTAACCGATGATCAGCGCCAGGGCCATGGGGATAACGC
>JAGPFE010000068.1 GCA_018056705.1 Candidatus Hydrogenedentota bacterium
TGCAGGGGTCGGAAATCAAGTCGCTCCGGGTCCGGGGTGGACTCAGTTTCAAGGACGCGTACGTGGAGTTCCGCAAGGGGGAGGCCTGGCTGGTAGGGGCTCACATTCCACCCTACGAAATGGCCAACCGGTTCAACCACGATCCCGAACGGGACCGGAAACTGCTGTTGCACCGGCAGGAGATCCATCGCTGGGCCGGAAAAAGCCAGGAGCGGGGGCTCACGGTGATTCCCCTGCGATTTTACTTTAAGCGGGGCAGGGTGAAGGTGGAAATCGGCCTGTGCCAGGGGAAGAAACTGTACGACAAGCGGGAATCGATCCGCCGCCGGGAGGATGAACGGGACGCCCAGCGGGCCATGAAAGACTGGAAAGCATGAGCCACGCGATGGGAACAACGGATTTTCCGAAAAACCGCGCGTTGCCGGCAGAACGGCCCCTGGAACTGGTGGTTCCGCTCACCGTGGAGACCACCGACCTGGATTACGCGGGTATCGTAAGTAATATCACCTACATCCGGTGGCTGGAATACCTTCGGAACCGGTTTTTCGCGCGGTACGCCGATCCGCTGGCATGGTTTCGGGATCACATCGCGGCGGCCGTGGCGGAAACCCACATCCTGTACCTGCGTCCCGTGGGACCCAGCACCGCGCTAACCGGGCGGATATGGCTCATGGAAGCCCGCCACGTGGACGCCCGGCTGGGCGCGGCCATAACGGACAGCGACCTGACCCCCCACGCCCTTGCCACGCAACGGGTGGTCACCGCGGACTGGCAGGCCATGCGACCCGTCCGGCTACCGGAAGCCCTGGTCCAGGCGTGGGAAACACACCGGCGAATCGCCGTGGAGGGCTGAGCCATGATCATTTTTGAAGGGTTGTTCCGGTTCGTGGCGCTGATGCTGCGTTACGTGGGGCACGCTTTCGAGGTATTTTTCGGCTGGCTTTTCTGATCGTCGGGACCCCGGCGGGAATGAATCGGCCTTCCGGCCGGTTTCATGACCTGATAAAAGTGGGAAAGTGTGGTGGCTTTTTTTGTGCCACCGATGTTTATGGAATACGCCGTACCGGCGCGCGAGAAGGGAACAGGCCATGGCATTCGATGTAGACATGATTCAACGGGTTTACGCTTCCCTGCCGGAAAAGGTTAAACGGGCCCGGGAAGCGGTGGGACGTCCGCTGACCCTCGCGGAAAAAATCCTGCTGAGTCACCTCTGGCCAGGGGTGGAACCGAAGGCTTTCACGCGGGGAGGAGACTACGTGGAGTTTGCCCCGGACCGGGTGGCCATGCAGGACGCGACGGCACAGATGGCCCTGCTGCAGTTCATGTGCGCCGGTCGGCCAAAGACGGCGGTGCCTACCACCGTACACTGCGACCACCTGATTCAGGCGAAGACCGGCGCGCAGGAAGACCTCGCCGTCGCCCTGTCCGCCAATGATGAGGTATACGCGTTTCTGGCGTCGGTGTCGAACAAGTATGGCATCGGCTTCTGGAAACCGGGCGCGGGCATCATCCACCAGGTGGTGCTGGAGAACTACGCCTTTCCCGGCGGGATGATGATCGGCACCGACTCGCACACGCCCAACGCGGGCGGCCTTGGCATGGTGGCCATCGGCGTGGGGGGCGCGGACGCGGTGGACGTGATGGCGGGCATGCCGTGGGAACTGAAATATCCAAAAATTCTTGGCGTGCGGCTCACCGGAAAATTGTCCGGGTGGACCGCCCCGAAGGACATCATCCTGAAACTGGCCGGTATCCTGACGGTGAAAGGCGGAACGGGGTACATCATTGAATATTTCGGCGAGGGCGCCGAGTCCCTCTCCTGCACGGGCAAGGGCACCGTGTGCAACATGGGCGCGGAAGTGGGCGCGACCACGTCGCTGTTCCCCTTTGACGCGTCCATGGAGCGCTACCTGAAGGCGACGAACCGCGCGGAGGTGGCCGAAGCGGCCACGCGGGTGGCCGACTGCCTGCGTCCGGACCCCGAAGTGATCGCCAGTCCCGAAAAGTATTACGACCGGGTGATCGAGATCGACCTGTCTACCCTGGAGCCCCACCTGAATGGGCCCTTCACGCCCGACCTGGCCACGCCGGTGTCGAAGATGAAAGATCTTGCCCGGGAAAAAGGCTGGCCGCTCAAGGTCGAAGTGGCGCTGATCGGGTCCTGCACCAACTCCTCCTACGAGGACATGACCCGCGCGGCGTCGGTAGCCCGGCAGGCCCGGGAAAAGCACATCAAGGTAGCCACGGAATTCATGGTAACCCCGGGATCGGAAATGGTCCGGGAAACCGTGGAACGGAACGGCCTGCTCAAGGATTTCGCGGAGATCGGGGCGGTGGTGCTGGCCAACGCCTGCGGCCCGTGCATCGGCCAGTGGGCACGGCACCGGTTCGGCCCGGAAGACGAACCCAACACGATCGTCACCTCTTTCAACCGCAACTTCGCGAAACGCAACGATGGTAATCCCAAGACCCATGCCTTCGTGGCATCCCCTGAACTGGTAACCGCCCTGGCCCTGGCCGGCAGGCTGGATTTCAATCCGCTGACCGATACCCTGGCCACGGCGGATGGCGGAACCGTGAAACTGGATCCGCCCGCGGGTGAAGAGTTGCCCCCGGACGGATTTCATTGCCAGGACCCGGGCTACGTGGCCCCGGTGGAAGACGGGTCGACCGTGGAAGTCGTGGTGCGACCGGATTCCGAACGGCTGCAACTGCTTCAACCATTCCCACCGAATCCTGAGCCGGCCCTGACCGGCTTGCGGTTGCTGCTCAAGGTCAAGGGCAAATGCACCACGGACCACATTTCAATGGCGGGCCCCTGGCTGAAGTATCGCGGCCACCTGGACAACATCTCCAATAACTGCTTTATCGGCGCGATCAACGCGTTCAACGACACGGCCAACAAGGTCAAGAATCCGCTGACCGGGGCATACGGGGAAGTGCCCGCCGTGGCCCGGGCCCTCAAGGCGGCGGGCATCGGCACCGTGGTGGTGGGCGACGAAAACTATGGTGAAGGTTCTTCCCGCGAACACGCGGCCATGGAACCGAGACACCTCGGCGTGCGGGTCATCCTGGTGCGAAGCTTTGCCCGGATCCACGAAACCAACCTGAAAAAACAGGGTATGCTGGCCCTGACCTTCGCCGATCCGGCGGATTACGACAAGATCCGAGAAGACGACGTAATCGACGTACTGGGACTGGACACCTTCGCGCCGGGCAAGCCGCTGACGGTGGTGCTTCACCACGCCGACGGCACCCGGGACGAGTTTCCGGTGAATCACAGTTATAACGAGGCCCAGATCGCCTGGTACCGGGCGGGTAGCGCCCTGAACCTGATTCGCCAGTCCCTGGCTTCCGCCTGATCCATCTCCGCGCAGGTATTTCCGGCGTTCCGACCCACGGGACGCCGGTTTTTATGCGTGGTGCTATCCGGGATCCTTCTGATTTCTGCTATGATGTCCCCAGTGAAGTTGGCGCTCGTGTTGTCAACTTTATTATTACGTGATTTCGTTACCAAACGGCGGGCCAGGGGCCGTCACGACGGGACAGGTGCCGGCGCGTCAAGGGTTGCTTGTTTTTTTCGTCGGGGAACACACGACATGTTGTTCGAATCGTGTATAACGGCACAACATACGGAATAACATGATCCCGTCGTTGCTCATACGCCGACTGTTTCTCGTGCTGGACGCGTTGCTGCTGGTGGCGGCGTGCGCGGCGGGAGCCATGCTGGCCGTAACGTGGACGCAGTCCCGCCGCCCCCTCCCCGACGAGGTGGACCTGGCCAGCCTGGCGGGACAGGCGTCGGCAGTTCCCCTGCCTGCCGTGGGCGGTCGGGAAGCCTATGACCCGCTGGCCAAGAGCGCGATGTTCGGGGACGCCGGGGTATGGGATCCCAAGGCTACTCCACCCCCACCTCCCCAGGAAGTCAAGCCCCCTGAGCCCGTGGTGGAAGTGACCGAAGAGACGTCGCTGGGCCTCAAGTTGCTGGGCACGGTGGCCCTGACTCCGAAAAGTCCTTTTTCTTCGGCGTTTATTCAGAACACGGAAAAAAATGACAAGGGGCAGACGTACTTCGTGGGGGAAAGCGTCATGGACAACGTGACGCTGGCGGAAATCTATCCGAGGCAGGTCAAGTTGTTGAACAAGCGGGTTAATCCCCCGCGACTGGAAACACTGAGCATGGAGGAACCGTCGGTTTCGCTGCTGGCCGACCAGTCGGGCAAGGGAGCCGTGGTACCGGGACAGCAACCGACCGGACCGGTGCCATCCACCCCCCCTGCCACGCCGGTTCCGGAAGCCTCGGCGGCGGAAACCCGCACGGTAAAGCGGGATGAACTGATCGCGGACATCGCGGCGAACTACTCGGAATTGATCAAAATCCAGCCGGAAATGGCCTACGACGACCAGGGCAACGTGATCGGCGTGACGGCGAAAAACGTGGGATCCCTACCCCTGGCGAAAAAACTGGGCTTTCAGGAAAACGACGTGGTGCAGACCATCAACGGTGAGCGGGTGGACAGCCAGGAAAAACTGATGGAAATATTCGAGCGCTACCAGGACGCCACGGCCTTCCGCATTGGCATCCTGCGGAACGGCGCGACACGGGTCATCACCTACCGGGTGGAGTAAACAACGGGGATGGCGGACAACACGCAACAGGGTAGCAGGAAAGCGATCATACCATGACGAGAACAGGGAAAGTCAGGCGATGGAACCCGCGGGCGGGGATGTTGTGGCTGGGCGTGGCAATCCTGCTGACCGGCCTCGCCGCGATGGCCCAGGAGGAGAACATGCCGCCGTCCGCGGACGTGGTACCCCCCGTTGAAGAAGCGGCACCGGCGGATAACGGCGCCATCCAGCCGGACACGCCCGTGCCGGCTCCCCTGGAGCCCGCCCCCCAGGAATCCCAGGAAGTGGAAGCGGATACGCCTCCTCCCCCTCCCCCCCCTCCGCCGGCTCCTCCCAAAAGCGGCTCCTTTTCAGCGCCATCCAGTCGGCCAGTAGTAGCGCCACCAGCGCGGGGCAGAACGTTTCCCCGGGGAGCGTCCATGCCGGCCCCTTCCGGCCCATCCGTTCCTCCGCCCCCGGAACGCAAGGAAGTGCCCAACGACGAGAAAACAGGGGAAAAGCCTCCTGAAGGCGAAATGGTCAATTTCGATTTCCGGGACGCGCCACTGACGGATGTGATCCAGGCTATTTCCAAGCTCACGGGACGTAACTTCGACGTGGACCCGAACATTGGGGCCACCACCGTTACCCTGATCACCCATGACCGGATTCCGCCGGAAATGGCCTACGAGGTGCTGGAATCGGTGCTCAGTTCCCGGGGATTCGCCATGGTGGAAAGCCTTGGAGGCCACCTGATCAAGATCGTGCCCATCCAGGACGCGCCCGGTTCAGCCAAGCCGCCCCTCTACATTGGGGACAAGCAGCCGCCGGCCAGTTACGACAAGTTTTCCACGCATATCATCACGCTGGAACACGCCGACGCGACGGAAATCCAGAAGGTCCTCCAGATCCTGGGATCCCGGAACGCGCAGATCGACGTGTACGCGCCGACCAACACGCTGATTATCACGGATATCGCCGACGGTATCCGCCGGATGTTCGCCTTCCTGGAGCAGGCGGACGTGCCAGGCTTTGACACGTCCATGGAAATTTTCACCCTGGAATACACCCGGGCCGAAGTGCTGATGAACCAGATCAACCAGGTACTGCTGGGAGAGGGCGCGCAGGGCCAAGGCGCGGCGGGACGTGGGGCTGCCCCGTCCCCCACGCCGGTTCGTCCGCCCATCCGCCCGACGATCAGCGGCCGACCCACCCCGGGCGGTCCCTCCTCGCAGGTCATCGGCAGCCGGGAAGAGGTCCTGCGGATGGTTCCCGACGAGCGGTTGAACGCCCTGATCGTGGTGGCCACCGACGGGATGATGGAAAAGGTGCGCGACCTGGTCCGCCGACTCGATTCGCCCACCCCGTATGAAGCCAACAACCTGCACATTTACCAGTTATTAAACGCGGACGCCGAATCGGTGGAACAAGCCCTGCAGCCCCTCATCAGCGGGTCGGCCCCGCGGCGCCAGTCCACGGGCGGCACCACTGGCGCGGCCGGGGCCACGCAGGCGGCGCGACCGACGGCGGCCGCCACGTCGGCAAGCGGCGCCATATCCGACGTGCAGCCCTTTGAACAGAAGGTGCAGATTACCCGTTACGACCGCACGAATTCCCTCCTGATCGTGGCGTCTCCCCAGGATTACAAGTTGCTGGAATCCTTCATCGCCCGGCTGGACGTGCCCCAGCGGCAGGTGGGGGTGGACGCGGTGGTAATGGACGTTACCATCAGCAATGATTTCGGCCTGGAGGTTAACACTTCCGCCATCAAGGGCCGGGATGGCGACCTGTTCGGCGTCACGGACACGTCAGCCATCGCCGAACTGAACAAGGCCATCGGCGCGGCCCAGGAGATTGTCGGCGGACGCCGGGCAGCCCTGACCTCGGCGGTGCTTGCCCAGGGGGTAAACGGCGGCCTCACGGCGGGCGTATACGACGACCTCACCCTGACCATCGACGGACAGCGCGTGAAGGTCCCCTTCGTGCCCGTGCTCATGCAGGCGGTGGAGAAACTCACGGATGTCGAGGTGCTTTCGCAGCCCAGCCTGGTTACTCTCGACAACGAGGAAGCCTCGATCGTGGTGGGCCAGGAAGTGCCCTTCATCACGGCCACCAGCAGTTCCCGCCGTAATGACGGTACGGTAGACGTGGGCGTTTACGGCGGGTACACCCGGGTCGTGCGACAGGAGGTAGGTATCAAACTGAAAGTCACGCCGCAGATCTCCGAGGGAGATAACGTCCAGATCAAGACGGAAATAGAAATATCCGACACCGACGCTAAGCAGATCGGCACGGTGGATATCCTGGGGCCAACCACCAATAAATCGGTCGTGACCAACAAGTCGCTGGTAAAAGACGGCAGCACGGCGGTCATCGCGGGGCTGATCCGGGACAGCGCGAAACGGGAGCGCACCCAGGCGCCCGTCCTGGGAGACATCCCGGTGGTCGGGTGGCTCTTCGGCAGCAAGTCGAATCGCCGGGAAAAACGCAACATGGTCGTGCTGATCACGCCGCATATCGTCAAGGAAAGCGCGGACATGGAACGGCTGACCCAGGACAAGATGAACAAGTACTACGACGCCCACGTGGAAGAACTGTTCAAGGCGGGCTTCTTCGACAAGATCTTCCGCAAGTACACCAAGCGCGAAAACTATCGGCCCACGCTCGAGCGCGCGGAGTCCATGACCGGACGCCGCGAGACCCCCAGTTTCAACCGCGGCGACATGAAACGATAACAATCACCATGGATGCTGAGTTCCAAAACGAAGGCATGGAGTCCCCGAACACGGGGGAACTGGACTTGTCGGCACTGGCGGGCCTGCGCCTAGGCGAGATTCTCGTGCGCCTTGGCGCGATTCACCAGGAACAGGTCAACGAAGCCCTGGAACTCCAGAAACTGCGACCAAAACGGCTCGGGGAAATCCTGCTGGACCTGGGCTACGTGGAAGAGGACGCCCTGATGCGGGGGCTGGCAGCCCAGTTCGGACTGCGGTACGAGCCGGACCTCAAGGCACAGGTGGACCCATCGCTGACCACTCGCGTACCCATCAGTTTCATCCGAGAGTACCACATGGTGCCCTACCGGATGAACGGGACGTCGTGCCTGGTCGCGGTGAACGATCCCATGAACCTGCTGCCGCTGGACGACCTGCGCCAGGTGCTGGACGTTCCGGTAACCCCCGTCCTCTGCAAGCGGGATGACATCCAGTACATCATCGACCGGTATTTCGAACAGCAGTCGGCCAACGCTGACGAACTGCTGGACGCCATCGCCCTGGAGGACGGAGAAGAGGGCAAGGTTCATACCCTGGACTACGCGGAATCGGACCGCGATCTGCTCGACCTGGCCAACGAAGCCCCCATCATCAAGCTGATCAACCTGATCATCTCCGGGGCCGTGCGGGAACGGGCCTCGGATATTCACATGGAACCTTTTGAGCACCAGGTGCGGGTGCGGTACCGCATTGACGGCGTGCTATACGAGAAATTCACGATTCCCAAGTCCCAGCAGGCCGCCGTGGTTTCCCGCGTGAAGATCATGGCCAACCTCAACATCGCCGAACACCGCCTGCCCCAGGACGGCCGCATCAAGATCCGCTTGAGCGGTAAGGAAATCGACATCCGCGTATCCATCATTCCCATCGCGCACGGGGAACGGGTGGTCATGCGTATTCTCGAGAAGGGCAACTTCCTGTTCAGCCTCGAACAGCTGGGCATGGATGACCGTGACCACAAGTTGATGGACAAGCTGATCCAGAGTTCCCACGGGATCATCCTGGTTACCGGGCCGACGGGCTCCGGGAAATCCACCACCCTGTACGCGGCCCTGCAGAAGGTGAACTCGCCGGACAAGAACATTATCACCGTGGAAGACCCGATCGAATACCTGATTCCCGGCATCAGCCAAATCCAGGTACGCCCCAAGATCGGCCTGACCTTCGCGGCCGGCCTGCGCAGCATCCTGCGCCAGGACCCCGACGTCATCCTGGTGGGCGAAATCCGCGACCTGGAAACGGCAGACATGGCCGTCCAGGCGTCACTGACCGGCCACCTGGTGTTCGCCACCCTGCACACCAACGACAGCGCGGGTGCCATCACCCGCCTGATCAACATGGGCATCGAGCCGTTCCTGGTCACTTCGTCCACCATCGCCATCCAGGCGCAGCGCCTCGTGCGCAGGGTCTGTTCGAACTGCAAAGAACTGTACACGCCCAAACCCGAGACGCTGATGGAAATCGGTGTCTCTCCCGATGATCCGCGGGCCCGGCAACTTTATTACGGCAAGGGATGCGACAAGTGCTCGGGCCGGGGCTATTACGGCCGGACGGGAATCTTCGAACTGCTGGTCATGTCGCCTAAGATTCAGGAGATGGTCCTGCGCGGCGCCGACTCCAACGAAGTCAAGCGCGAGGCCCGACGCGAAGGCATGCGTACCCTGCGCGAGGACGGGGTGGAAAAGGCCCTGCGCGGCATGACCACCGTCGAGGAAGTGCTCCGGGTCACCCGGGAGGACGTGGCCGAAGAGGCGCTCACGTAACATGGCCGTATACGCCTACAAGGCACTGGAGCGCAAATCGGGCAAGACCGTCCGGGGGATCGTGGACGCCGAATCGCCCGCCCTCGCCCGGCGCAAACTTCGCGAACAGAACCTGTATCCCACGTGGTTGGAAGAACAGACCGCCAGTGGGGGGGGCACGAACGCCGCGCGGGAGCCTCGTTCCGCGGGGTTTGGACGCATTTCCCAGCGGGATATCGCCCTGATGACCCGTCAACTGGCGGTCCTGCTCAAGGCGGGCATGCCGCTGGTGCAGGCCCTGGACGCCCTGATGGAGCAGACTTCCCGGGCGCGCCTGCGCGCGATCCTTTTCGACGTCCGGGACAAGGTCAACAGCGGCCGGGGCCTGGGAGACGCCCTGTCCGAGCACCCGAAGGTGTTCTCCGTGCTGTACACCAACATGGTTCGCGCGGGCGAAGCCAGCGGGGCCCTGGAGCAGGTGCTCGTGCGGCTGGCGGATATCATGGAGCGGCAGGCCCGCTTGCGCGCGCAGATCCTTTCGGCCCTCGCCTATCCCGCGTTCATGGCCCTGTTCGCCGTGGCCATCATCGTGTTCATGATGACGGTTATCATCCCGCGCATCACCCGGTTGTTCGAGCGCCAGGGACAGGACCTGCCCGCCATCACCAAGGCCGTCATCAACACCAGTTATGTCATCGGTCACTACTGGTTCGTGATCGTGGGCGTCGTGTTCGGCGTGTACCTGCTGTGGCGCGGGTGGACGCGAACCACGAAGGGACGGCGACGGTGGGATACCCTCCGTCTCAAAATGCCCCTGTACGGAACGTTATACCTGAAGACGTTGTCGGCGCGGTTTGCCCGCACGCTGGGTACCATGCTCCAGAGCGGCCTGACCATGCTGCCCGCCCTGGAAGTGGTTTTCACCGTGATCGACAACAAGATCATCCTTGAAAGCCTGGAAAAGTTGAAGACCGATGTCCGGCGGGGCCGGGACCTCGCCCATCCGCTCAAGGAATGCGGCCTGTTCCCGCCGATGATGATTCACATGATCGAACTGGGGCAGCGCAGTGGCGAACTGGAAGCCATGCTGATCCAGGTTGCCGACACGATGGACGAGGATGTGCGCCTGACAATCGACGCCCTGGTGGCCCTGCTCGAGCCGGTGATCATCATCGTGATGGGGCTGTTCGTCGGCACCCTGGTGTTGTCCATCCTGTTGCCCATCTTCAAGATGAGCACGCAGATCGGTCACAAGTAGTCGCAACGGCGCGCGCGCGCCACGGAGGCTGATGCCATGCGCAAGGACCAAAAAACGGTTGACACCCGGCGACGCGGAAGCCGGGCGGGCTTCTCCCTGATCGAACTGATGGTCGTGGTGGCCATCATGGCGACCCTGGCCACGGTGGCGTCCCTGTTTTTCCTGGGAGCCACCGACGATGCCGACATCGCTAAGGCCCGCACCGAAATCAAGGCTCTGAAGGGCGCCGTCACCCAGTACATGCTGAAAAACAACCGCCAACTGCCCAATTCCCTGGAAGAGGTGGCCCAGTATATGGACCCGCCGAAAATCCCCAAGGATCCCTGGGGAAATAATTACATCTACCAGAAGGAGGGCAGCCGTAAATTCGTCATCATGTCGTACGGCGCGGACGGCGCGCCCGGTGGCGAAGGCGTGGACGGCGACATCAGCAGCAACGACTGATCGGAGAAATCGTGTCCACCCCGAGCGCGGCGCACAGGCCGGGTATTTCCCGGCAGCGCGGGGGATTTACCCTGCTGGAACTGTCGGTGGTCATGTTGCTACTGGCCATAGCCGCGGCGGTGGCCGCCCCGCAGTTTTTTCCCGCGTTACGTTACGCGTCGGTGGAATGGGAAGCCCGGCAACTGGCCGGGTTCGGCACGGAGGCCGCCGCGGAAGCCGCGCTTTTCAAGAATTCCGTGTTCGTCCGGATTGACCTTTCCAGCCAGGAATACCATGCCGTCAGGCTGGTTTACCCCGAACCTGACCTGGATAAACTGGCCGAGTTGTACGCCCCGCCCCAGGTGCTCGGCGGACAGAACACTGGCCCGCGATTGTTCGACACGGGAAATAGCGCCACTGCCGGGCTCTCCCGATCGACGGTGGAAAAAGCCGTCCAGGCTGCGGGCGGTGAAGACGCCCTTGACCCTGAACAGACCGACCTGCTGATGCGGTGGAAAGTGGATCAGTTTGTCCGTCGGAACCTGGAAGCCCGCGCGAAAAACGTCATCCACACGGAGGGTCTTTTTGAAGACAGCGGTTCGCTTTTCGACAAGTCCTTTTCCTTCGAGGAAATGGAACCCGAAGAGGAAGAACTGGGAGGCCTGCTTGACCGGCGCGCGATGCCGGCGGGCATCCAGATCGTATCCGTATCCGTAAACGGGGAGCGGTTTACCCGGGGACTGGTGGAGATCGAAATTCCCGCCACGGGTTTCTCGGGACCGGTTGACATCGAATTGCGGGACGACGATGGGGAAACTTTCCTGGTCACCTGGAACCCGCTGGTGAACCGGGGTTCCTTTCAGTCACTTGGAGGGGGCGGCGCATGAACCGTCGTCACGCTCATGGGGTAGACAAGGGGACGCGCCGCGCCGGCTTTACCCTGGTGGAAATCCTCGTGGCCCTGACGGTGCTGGCCGTGGCCGCTTTCGTGCTGGTGGATGCCCACCTGGCCGCCACGCGGATCCACCTGGACGCCGCCGAAGCCGGAGAAAAACGGATGCTGCTCGAAGGGGTGGTATCCCGGGCTGAAGTGGCCCTGTCCGCGGGAAATCTCTCCGGCGAAGGGTTTTTCGACTCCACCAGCGATGAGTACCGCTGGTCTTTCCAGGCGGAACCCTATAGCGCGGACGCCCTGACGCCGCTCTATCACGTGCAGGCCACGCTGACCGGCCCGGATGGTGAGGACTCCCTGGAATTCTTCTGGTTCGATCCGAGCGGAGGCCAGTCCAATACGGACGCCAGTCTCACGGGACGATCCTCCGTGCGCCGGGGCCCCGCACGGGCCACGCTTCGATCCGGAACCGCCGGTACGAGCCGAATGGGCGGAGGCAAACGGTAATGACGCCCGCGGAAGGAGCATATCGCGGTCATCGCGCCGGCGGTTTCACGCTGCTGGAACTGCTGATCGCCATCACGATCCTGTCCATCATCACAACCATCGTGTACGCCACGTTTGTGTCGGTGACCGATACCATGGACGCCGCCCGCGAGGACGCCGAACGATTACACCTGAGGCTGGTGCTGCACGATTACCTCTCCACCGTGCTGGCAGGACTTTCCGCCGACTCCGCCTGCCTGGACGAGGCGCGCGCGCTTGAAGGTATATCGGCAAACGGTCCAACCGGCCCGGGAGACTCGCACGCCTTCATGTCATCCACT
>JAGPFE010000120.1 GCA_018056705.1 Candidatus Hydrogenedentota bacterium
GGCGGGTACTGACGGCCGGGGAATCTTACCCGGACGCCATGCCCCATCCCGAGGACTGGTATCCACCTCAAGGCCCGGAGAGCCAGGCGCCCCTGGTGTACATTCCTGACAGTGACGGCATGTTCCTGTACGCGACCAACCCCGACACGCCGTGGATGCCGAAACTGGTGCACGTGACGAACCGGTTCCTGGCGTTGCGGGTGCGGAACGTGAGCCCGGCCGGACAGGCGGCGTGCCTGACCCGGGTGGTGCTGACCCCCGTGCCCCGGACCCGCGGCCGGATCAACCTGAACACCGTGGAAAACCGGATAAGTGAGGTAGGTAATAACCGGACCGTGTTTAACGCTCTGATGGGCCTTCCGGGCATGGTCGCCGCCGCCTACACCACCCGGAATCCCTATGTAAACAACCTTGGCGCGCCCATGGGCGATCTGCCTAAAATTAACGACAATATGGGTCTTCCTTTGTTGTCTCCCGGCCCCTCGTGGCCCGCGCCCGAGGAACTGACGAACGGTCTGCCCGCGCCGCCGAGGGAAACGACGGTCTTCGCGCCGCTATCCATTCCCGAGTGGCAACGACTGTTGCCTGGCGAACCTGTTGCCGGGAATGGGTTTTCCGGTAATGAAGAGGGCGTGGCGACCTTGCGGCTGGCGGCGATGCTGATGTCCCTGCGTCCCGAACATGCCGATGGGCGGTACTACGAAACCTGGAGCGAACTCCTGGCAGGGCTCGAAAATGGTACAATTCCCCTGGATGACGTGATGCCGTTGAGCAATGAAGGACGTCCCGACTGGCGGGCGGATGAAATCATCCGCCGGTTCAGCGGGCTGGCACAGTTGATCACCCTGCGTTCGGACGTGTTTGAGATCCTGGGGATCGCGCAGGCCGGGAGCGCGACGGACATAGATGGAGATGGCGCCGTGGACTACGCGTCGCCCGGAGACGGTTTCCAGGTAACGGCCGAAAGCAGGGGCCGTGTCATCTACGAACGACGGGCCCGGCGGGACACGACGGATCAGTCGCCGGGGCGTTAACCGAGAACCGTGAGGTAAAGGAGGTAGAACCATGAACCGAAACACGCGCGCGGCGTTCAGGGTGGTTTGGGCGGCCATCCTGGGCGCGACGTCCGCGGTGTGCACCGCGGAGGAAATTACCGTAGACCCCGGAGACGATCTTGCCGGGGCGATCCAGAACGCCCCGGATGGGAGCACGATCCGGCTGGGCGCGGGGGTGCATATCCTGAGCGCGCCGGTCACGCTGGTTGACAAGTCGATCAGCCTCGAAGGAGACGTCATCACAAGCGGTCCTCTGCCCACGGATTACGTGATCCGTTTCGGCGACGTCGCGACCGGCAACAACGCGGTGCGGAACGGGGATTTTGAACTGGGATCCTCGGACTGGACGGTGACCGGGGCAGACGTGAACTCGGTGATCACCCAGAGCGGTTCGCCCTACGAGGGCAACTGGCACGCGTGGCTGAAACCGGATTCGGGACCGCTCATGCCGGATGACCGGCAGGAACTGAGGCTGGCCTCGTCCATCGATTACAACACGGCCATTCCCCCCGTCCTGCAGCAGAAGGCGGACCTTTCCACGCCAGCACCCGGAAACCCGGCGCAACTGCTGTACGAGTTGCGGCAACCGCTGAACCTGCCGCCCATGCCGCCGCTCAGTGTTAACCGGGTACGTATCCCCAGCGTGCCGATCACGCCAATGGCCCCCAACCTGCACCTGTGGATCCAGGCGCGGCAGTGGAATCCCGGCGACGAGATCGCGATCTTTCTGGACGACGAGTCGGGGACTCCCGTCGCCATACTGGGCGATGCCGAGTTATCGGTGGGCATCGGGGATATCCGGATCTACGGATTCAGCCTGTCTACCTACCTGGGTGTTCACGACATCATCATCCGCGCCACGACGGCCGCCGCGGGAGCACCCGGAGATCCATCGTTATACCTGCTCCTGGCTGCCGAGACCCGCAATGACCTGCTGCCGCCCCAACCCATGGTTCCTCCCCTCGCTCCGATTGATCCCATGACGTTTTCGACGCAGCTGGATCCGGCTATTCAGTCCTGGTTTGCCGCCGCGGGGATCAGCGTCCCCCCCCTGTCTATCTCGGTCTCCCCTGGAATTCCCGGGATCACGACGGCGATTCCACTCGGCGGCATCGGCACGCCCCGGCTGAACATGCGGATCACGGTGCCCAAGAAAAACCCGGACGCCATGTCGGTGGACAGCCTGGACGCGCGGGTGTACGACAGTTACGGCACGATGCTGAGCATGCGCAACTTCCCCGCCGATGATCCACTTTTCGCGGGCAACCCCTCCTGCGTGTCCGTTTCCCTGAAATTACCGGTCGCGGCCATTTCGGGTTTCTCCCTGGCATGCCGGATTTCGCAACCTACCAACCCGGTGGTACCGATCGACACGGAATTCGTGGTTGACGCGCTGGAACTCACCCCCCTGCATCCCGCGCTCGCGACGTTTTACGCGGTAAATCTGCTTCAGAATCCGAGTTTCGAACTGGGACCGGTCGACTGGAATCTCGAAACGCCGGAATTCGGACCGACACCACCCTTGAACCTGGACGACCTGATTTCGACGGATCCGGCAGACCAGTGTGACGGCGCGCGATGCATACGCTTCCGGTACCCGAACACGTTCATGCCCTATCTGTACGCCTGGATTAAGGTTCCACAGTGGAACACGGGATCGGGGGATTATTTCCAGATCCAGGCGAACGGCAGCCCGGTTTTCTCGATCAATGACTCCAACAGCAGCATGTACGCGACGGGCGACTGGGTC
>JAGPFE010000069.1 GCA_018056705.1 Candidatus Hydrogenedentota bacterium
CCAGTCCCTGGTCCTTCAGCAACTTCTTCATTTCTTTGACGGGCATTTCCGGGGTGATGTCGGTCTGCCGGATTTCGATGCCTTTTATGGGCACTTTCATCTTGTTGATGGCGGTGAAGATGTCCGTGATGCGAATAGGGTCCCGGTATCCATCGACGCAATACGCGTCCACTGCCGGTTGAAAAACCCAGATTCCCGTGGCCAGTTGCAGGGTCATGGATGGTCAACTCCCGTTGTGTGTTGAACCCCAATGCCTTACGATGCGTTCCGTCGCGGTACAACCGCCTGGAGAACGGACCATCAATCAGGCTTTTTTTTTGCGTCATACTTCCCGCGGCGCGTACTGCCTCGCCCGCCCACGGGATCAACCCCCATGGCGGATATTATACGGTATTTTTTGGATTTTGTCAAGAGTCTATTTGTAAATACATTTTATCAATAAAATCAATAAAAACAATCAAGAAACTGACGAGTCTGCCGGGGTTTCCGCGTTCAGGGGGACCGGATTCAGGGTGGGGCCTGACGCCACTAAATTTCTGATCATTATGCTTTATTGTTTACAACAAGGCCGCCCACCAGCACGCATCCGACCGCCAGCAGCAACAGCGACAGGGTACCCGCGGCGGGGATCATGGGAACCACTGTCAAGATAAAGGGAGGTGACTGGTACACGGCCTTGTCCGCGGTGGTCAGGGTGGCCACGTACGCGCCGGCATCCTCCTCGTCAATGTTGAGTAATACCAGGGTTTCATCAAAGGCGCCTGGAATCTCCACGCCATCCCGGCTCCAGGCAATCGTCGGGATCGACAGTAACCCGGAATACTCGACACGTAATGTCGCCTCGGAGCCCATTTCAACCTGCCTGGGTCCCGTTATATATACCTCTACAGGCGCGGGTTCCTGGAAGGGTGATTCGGCAGACCAGACCGGTCCGGGAGGATTTCCACCGAAGCGGATGACCCCGTCACTGGGTCCTCCGGGGAATCCGGATGAATCGTTTAGCGTTAATCCGGTGCCCTCGTCAAACAGGTACAGGGCGACCGTGTCGGCATCCGGCGAAAATGGGGCGCTGGCAGGCGTGAAATTCTGGGTATAACGGATGACCCGGGAAAGCCGGACATTGGTGAGCCATCCACTGAACGAGGGAAACAGGCTACCCGCGTCGTGTTTCTCAGCACCGAATACCAGGTAAGGATCGCTGTTCACGCAAGGGCCACCACAGTAGTTGCCCGGGATACCGTCGTCCGGGTAGGAAATATCGCCGCCTGGACCGACGACCTGTCCCTGGAACACCCCATCCACGTACATGGACATGATCCCCGTGGCGCGCTCCCTTTGTACGGCCACATGGTGCCACGATCCATCCAGCACGGGAACGGCGCTACACAGGGTCATGTCACCCGTGCCGTCCCCGCTGACACCAAAAACGATGTATCCACCCGCGACGGAAATGCCGAATTTACGGTCCTGCAGGTAGCGGTCTCTATCGATAATGACGTGGCCGTATATCCAGTTGATATTCTCGCCACATGCCACCGCTGGGGCGGGATTTTCCGCCAGGGACCCCTTGAGCCAGAACTCAATGGTAAAGTCTTCCGCTCCAATATCCGCGGGAGGACCAGGGAGCGTGTCCGAAGGGTTGTCGACCAGGATTTTTACCCGGTCGATATCATCAATACCGTTTCCGAAAAAACGCAACGACGCGCCATACGCTTCCATTACGACCAATACCGGCAGCAGGAATCCCACAACCAGCTGTCTCATCGTCACGCTCCTCGCTTGTGGTAACACCTACATCGTCCTCAAGTTTGTAACACTTCAAGTTCGTTCTGTCTTCCTCGTTCGGGGGAAGATCAGGTTGTATACTGGGATGGTTTGGAGGTACTCGACCATGGCAACGGATGTACCGCCCTTGCCGAAGGGAGGAAACACAACCCCGTCACTCCGGCGGATCCCCGGGGCAAACGACCGGATTCACGTGGGGGTGATCGGGTGTGGTCTGCGGGGCCGGGGAGACCTGATGACCGGCCTGCATCGGTGGGACCGGGAACTGAACGCGGAGATTATCGCCGTGTGCGACGTGTGGCGACAGCGGCGCGAGGAAGCCGCGGCCATGGCCCGGGACTGGTACGGCCGGGAACCCCGGCAATGCGTGTCCTACCTGGAAGTGCTGGACATGCCGGAAGTGGACGCGGTCATCATCGCGTCCCCGGATCACGTGCACACGCTGCACCTCGAAGCGGCAGCCCGGACCGGAAAACACGCCTACTGCGAAAAGCCCCTCGCCAAAGACATGGACGGCCTGCGGCGCGCCGTGGACGCTGTCAAAGAAAGCGGGATTATCGTCCAGGTGGGGACCCAGTGGCGGAGCCTGCCTGCGCTGGCCGGCGCCCGGGAAGTCATCCGCGCGGGAGCCCTGGGCTCCATCGCCCGGATCGAACAATACTTCAATGATCCCCGGCCTTACTGGTATCCCCGGCTCAAAGAGGCCCGGGCCGAAGACGTGGACTGGGCAGAGTTTCTGCATGACCGGCCGGACCGTCCCTTTGACCCGTGGGTTTTCACGGGATGGATGGGCCACCGGGAATTTTCGGACGGGGCGGTGCCCGGTTACGGAAGCCATTTCATCGACCTGGTGCAGTACTTCACGGGGGCGGGCGCGCCGGAATCCTGCGTCTGCCTCGGCGGCACCTACGTGTGGCGGGACGAGTATGGTTTCACAAGTCCCGATACCGTTCAGGCGGTCTGGCACTACCGGGAAGGATTCCAGGTTGCGTATTCCACCTGTTTCTGCAATGACTCCGGGGATACTTTCCGGGTATTCGGGAGCTCCGCTATGATGAACCTGGACGACTGGTTCCGTTTCGGAGCCAGCCCGGAGTTTTACGTGACCACCGCGGGCGCGGGCAAACCGGACGGCAGGAAAAACGACCGCGTGCCGGTAGAACCCGTAGACCGGCCGGACCACATGAGGAACTGGCTGGACTGCCTGCGAAACGGCGGCACGCCGCACGCGTCCATTGATGACGGGTACAACCACTCCGTAGCCGTCATCATGGCAATGGAAGCCTATGACCGGGGATGTCGGGTGCGGTATGATCCGACATACCGGGAACTGATCGACGTATAATGCCTAACCATACCAGCAACTGAACGGGAGGACGATCCATGGAACAGCACGGCGCCACGCGCAGAACTTTCCTGAAAACAGCCGCGGTCGCGGCGGCAGCTACCCTGAGCGCTCAGTCTTACGGCCGGGTTATCGGCGCAAACGACCGAATCAACGTGGGCGTAATCGGGTGCGGTGCCCGGGGGCGGGGCGACCTGATGACCGGCCTGCACCGGTGGGACAAGGAACTGAACGCGGAAATCGTCGCGGTGTGCGACGTGTGGAAGCAGCGCCGCGAGGCAGCAGCGGCCATGGCCCGGGACTGGTACGGACGGGATCCAAAACTGTGCGTGTCCTACCAGGAAGTGATGGACATGGCCGACGTGGACGCGGTGATGATCGCCTCGCCGGACCACGTGCACACCCTGCACCTGGAAGCGGCGGCCCGGGCCGGTAAGCACGCCTACTGCGAAAAGCCCCTCGCCAAGGACATGGACGGACTGCGGCGCGCCGTGGATGCCGTCAAAGAAGCGGGGGTCATCGTGCAGATCGGCACTCAGCTGCGCAGCCTGCCGACCATGACCGGCGCGCGGGAGATGGTGCAGTCCGGTATCCTGGGCACCATCGCGCGGGTGGAACAGTGCCGGAATGATCCGCGCCCCTACTGGTACTCGCGCCTGGCGGACGCCAACGCGGAAGACGTGGACTGGAAAGCCTTCCTGAACGGGTTGCCGGACCGGCCGTTCCGGGCGAATGTCTTCACCGGATGGTACGGATACCGGGAATTCTCCGACGGCGCGGTGCCGGGGTATGGAAGCCACTATATCGACCTGGTGCATTACCTGACCGGCGCGAAAATCCCGGAGACCGCGGTATGCCTGGGCGGCATTTACACCTGGAAAGATGAGCACGAGTTCACCTGCCCGGACTGCATCCAGGCCATATGGACCTACCCGGAAGGGTTCCTGGTCACCTATTCCACCAATTTCAGCAACGGCAGCGGCGATACCTTCCGGCTGTTCGGGAACAACGCCATGATGAACCTGGACGAGTACTTCGGATCCGCCGACAAACTCTTCGTGACCCAGGAAGGCGCGGGACGGCCGGACGGACGGGTAAAGGACCGGGTACCGATCCCCGAAGTGCCCATGCAGGACCACATGGAAAACTGGCTGCGCTGCGTGCGGGACAATAAAACGCCCCACGCGTCCATCGACGACGGCTACGCCCATGCCGTGGCGGTGATCATGGCCATGATGGCTTACGACGCGGGACAGCGCATGCGCTACAACCCGGCGACCCGGGAAGTTACGCCGGGATAATCCGGAAACAGCGGGAGAAATCAGCATGCGGACTGCCATTAACGCAGTAGGAGTTTTTGTGTGCCTGCTCGGCATGACGGGCGGCGCCGGATTGGCTTATGGCGGGGAAACAGAAAAAATTCCCTGGTACCGTCAGGCCATGGTGGGCCTTGAAATCGGGCCCACCGGCGCCCAGTGGGGCAGCGATCCCCGGGATACCGCCTATGCCAGCCTGTTCAACGGCCGTGAAATCGTCGAAGCCTCCCGTCAGGCCGGGGCAGAATACGCCGTGCTGTGGGCCCGGGACGGAGAATGGGCATATTACGACTCAAAGCTGATGCCCAAATGCCCCGGCCTTGGCGACCGGGATCCGCTCAGGGAAGCGGCCGACGCGGCTAAATCCCTCCGCCTGCCCCTGATTGCCTATTGCGTGGTGCAGGGCGGCGGCTGGGCGCTCCGGGAACATCCTGAATGGGGCATGCGCGACATGGAAGGACGCGCCATTGAGGGGCGGTTCTGCCTGAACAGCCCGTATCTGCAGTTTGTTTTGGGGCTGCTGGACGAAATGGCCGCGTACGGTATTGACGGATTCCACGTGGACATGCTCGAACAGGGATTCGGCCCTCCCTACGGCTGCTGGTGCGACCACTGCCGCGCCCGGTTCGCGGAAATGTTTCCCGGAGAGGAAATGCCCCGGGCGGTCAGCTGGGACGCATCCTGGGAGCGTATGATGGCGTTCCGGTACCGGACCAGCGAAGCTTTCGAACAGGCCGTAGTGGAGCACGTGAAACGGCATTATCCCGGCATGAGCGTCGACTTCAACTACCACGGTTATCCGCCGTTTTCATTCGAAATCGGACAGTTACCCGCGCGGCACGCGGCCATCGGCGATTTTGCTACCTGTGAAACCGGCGTCTGGGCGTTCAGCCCCCTGGCCGTCAGCCTGACCGCCGAGTTCATGCGCGCCGCGGCCGGACAGAAACCATACCAGGTCGTCATGCAGCGCGGGGTACGCATGTACCACGACCAGACCAACCGGCCGCTGAACGATCTGCGATGGGAAATGTTCACCCTGCTGAGCCACGGCGCCCAGGTGACCATCGTGGACAAAACCCCATTCGAAGGGCAGCTCGATCCGGTCGCCTGGCGGCATTACAACCTGCTGTTCGAGGAGGCCAAGAGATACCGGGATGTTTTTCAGGGTGAACCGGTGTGGGATGTCGGCCTGTATTTTTCCGCCCGTACCCGCGACTGGTGGGCCCGGGAAGATAAAGACCGTTACTTCACATCCTTCTACGGTGCCCATAAAGCCGTGACGCACGTGCATCTTCAGTGGGGAATCATCCTGGACGAAACGGTTACCCTGGAAAAACTCAAAAAATTTCCGGTGATTCTGCTTGCGGACACGGCGATCCTATCCGATGAGGAAGTAGCACTGCTGGAACAGTACGTTGGGGAGGGTGGCAAACTGATCATCACGGGCGTGACAGGGTGTTACGACCGGTACGGACAGCAGGCCCACAATGCCGCGCTGGAAAAACTGATCGGCGGGCGGGTGACAGCGGTTCGGGAAGAAACGGATCATTATTTTTCCTTTGAGGGATCCTCGCTTCTGGAGGAAGATCTTCTGAAGGACATCTATCCCCGTTGGCCTCATCTATCTTATGGACCGGCCGTGGTATATGAGCCCGAGTCGGCTCAGGCCATCGGAAGTCTGTATGCCGGCGTACGAACCGCCCGTCAGTTGGAAGGCAAACAGGATACCATCTTTCCCAGCCCGGCGGGGCCTGTCATCGGTCCCGCCATGCTCGTGCATGCAGTTGGTTTGGGGACGGTCGTAACCTTGGCATTCAGTCCCGGATTTGCCGCGGGGAGCGAGTATCGTGCGCTGGAACCCCAGTATCTCCTTCGAAACGTGATCCGCTTACGGCTGATGCGCGGGAATTTCCCCCTTCAGGTGGTTGCACCGGAGTGGGTGGATGTCTGTATCCGGCATTTGGCGCACAGTCGCTACCGCATCCTCTTGACGGCTTATGCCGCCTTGCCCGCCGGTACCACCCCTAAACGGCCATGGGTCCTGCCGGAGATGATGACCGGCGAACCCATGTACCGCGTGGATATGTTTTCGGCGCTGTCGCGGATCCGGAACCCCCAGGCTTCCAGGCAAGACACCCAACTGGAAACCTACGAATGGGGCATTCGCGCCACAGTGGAAGACGTCTTCGAGGTGCTGGAAGTGGAAGTGGCCGACCTGGATACACCGCAGTAATTAACTCTGCTCATGGAGGGGCCCAGGTAATAGGGGAACAGCGGGATGTTTTCACGGTGTGTAGCCCAAAGCCCGAAGTTGTTCACGCATGAACTCTACTTCCGCACCTCTCAGTGTTTGGATGGCCGGATCCGCGTAGTCAATCCGGAAACCATAAAGTGTACACCATTCCCCGGTAATGGGAGGATGAATAGTTATATCCAAATGATCCGTATCGTGTTGAATGGTAAATAATTCCATTCTATCGACATCTCCTCTCATGTCTGTGTTTCGTTCGACGATCCCGATTCCTTTCTCCGGAAGAGATACCCGAGGGGGAGCCCAGGTCGGGCCGTAGAGAAAGCGTGCATGAACCGTTGCTGATTGCCGGGGATTCCACGGAATACGCAGGCGAAGCGGCTCTAAGTCCGGGCTGGAGCACCACAGGTTATCATTGATCAACAACCAACTGTTTTTTGGCTGTTCATTTTGCCCGGGGTATGCTCCTCCAATACTGGTTATTCGGGATCTGCAACCCGCATCAATGTTCTCCGGGGACAACGTAATGTACTGACAGTCAGCAGGCCGGGTCAGGTAACACAGGTGACGATTGCGAATCCCAGACAGAAGGGCTATAAGCGGTTCATCTGCTGCTGCCGGAGTCAAGGTCCACTCCGGTGGCGAGCCCTCCGGTTTACTGGTGTAGGAAACCCTCGCAAAGGAGTGCATAAATTCGCTGAACACGTACAAGGCCTCACCGGTATGAATAGCGTAATGACCAAATCTCAATTTGAGCGAAGACAACGCGTAGGGCCTCAGATGCAGATCGGCGGAGCCCCGGAGCAGACCGGTTAACGAAAAACCTTCGAAATCGGCATGATTCTCGTTCAAACGGCACAGCGCAGCCAGCGTGGGTGCCAGATCTGTATTCTCTGTCAGACTGGTGATTACTGCTCCCCTGTTCAATCCGGGTCCGGCCATCACACAGGGAACGTGAAGCAATTCATCTGGCGGCTGAGAAGGATGGCCAATCATTTTTCCTTCGCCCAGCAGTTCTCCATGATCGGAGGATATAATGATAATAGTATTATCTAAGGCTTTTGAATCGTGTAGTGTTTTTAGCAAAATACCAATCTGATAGTCCGCATAAGCCAGGTCGCCGTCGTATACGCCCAGCAGGGTCTGATATTCATTGGATGTTAAGGGGCGATCGAAAAAACGAGCGGCTTCTTCTCCCTTCCCGGTCACCACGGTTTCAGCCTTGTTTCGGGGTACCCACCGGTCAAAGGGAGGCAACACCACATGAGGGAAGTGGGTATCCATCGCATGAACGTACAGAAAATAGGGTTCTCGAAGTGGTCCGGATGTCTCCCGAATATGTTCGTTTAGTTGCTCGAAAGTAACTTTGTTCACATGAGGCCTTGCCGGGGTGAGCACGTCAAATTTTTCGAAAGCCTTAGCGATTCGGGCGCGGCGTGAAAAGAGTGGATGTCCCGTGACACACCACGTAAAGTATCCATTTTCACGAAACCGCTCCGGCAACAGACGGTCTTCCGGCATAAGTTGGGCTGGGGGATAATTCACATCCCCCTCCTCCAGGCACGGCGCGACAAAATACCGTCCTGTCAGGTAAGAGGGAACAGAATAGTATGTGCAATAGGATTGGGCGTAATGGCGGGCGAAGCGGGTACCCTGCCGGGCGATTTCATCGATGATGGGTGTGGTGGGACGTTCATAACCATAGCAGGAAAGTTGTTTGGCCCGGCAGGCATCCAGCACGATCCACAGTACATTTGGCCGCTTGTTTGGCTGAATCTCCGCTGACAACACCGTGTCGAGGATTGCGGCAACCTCTTCTGCTAATTTCTCGGGCGTGGGATTCAAAGCAGGCTGATTACCGCATCCCCCCAAGATTGGGGTAACGGCAGCATAGAACATTAAAAACAGAGGTGTGCCATACCCAATTTTCATCCGTCATCCTCCAGTTTGCAGGGTTTCGGGTGATGGAATTGTAAGAAACGTGTAAAAATATTATAGTCATTAAGTACACCACTTCCGAGTGCATGTGATCTTGCGTCACCCGGTCCGCTCGGTGCGCGCGCTGCGGCCTGAGACGCGCGTCGAAACCGACGCCTCCGGACTGACCGCCGATGTCGCGGAGGTATTTGAGTCACTCGACATCGAAACCCATGTTCAAGATTGACATGGCCACAATGAAACGCCCGGTTAAGGTTTTGGCATCCAGACAGGACACCCGGGTGGACACCTACGAATGGGGGAGCCGCGCCACAGTGGAAGATGTCTTCGAAGTCCTGAGCCTGGAACTCACGGAGCCTGCGGAATCTCGAACACGTTGGTGGTCAGGAACTGGACCACCGCATCCGCGATCAGGCGGTGTCCGTAATCGGTCGGGTGAACGACGTCCCACCAGCGCAGCCCGTCGTCATCGTTCCCTATGGCTGTCCCGAGATTTAAATAGGGCAGGCCATGCCGCTCCGCCGTTGTTCGGATGATTTCTATGTAGGTTTGCAACCGTTCGGAACAATACATGACTGGAAACAGCGCTTCGGAACACAGCACCACCCGCGCCCCTACTGATTCAGCTGTTCGGATCATCCGTTCAAGACTTTGTTCCAGATCACCTGTCTGACGATGGTTGTCATTAAGCACGAGACTGACACAGAGCAGTTCATGCACACACACCGGGGCCACCTGCTGATAGAGATCTGCCAACTGTGAACTGACCGCGCCTTGTATTCCCAGATTTATCACTTGAAGATCCGGGCAGGATAGCTGCACCTGCAGTTGCCGATGTGCCCGGGAAACCCAAGCATACTCGGGCTCACTGGCACCCTCTCCGAATGTTTGTGAGGAACCCAGAAAAATGATTCTGCGCTTTACACCCTTCTGTTTACACCGATCATTCACCACCCGGCTTTTGTTTTCGATCAGCCTGCGGGCAAATTCTCTGTCTCTCGAAATCAGTGGATTGGCGAGCGGGTAAGATCCGCGCTGTCGGGTGGACATGTACCAGAAAGCCATCCCCGTGCTCAGCAGGGTAACCTGAACCAGAATCAGTCCCGCGATTATGGGGATCTGCCAGGCCGCACATCGACAAATAAAGTACAGTACGCCGACACCGGGCAGGAAAAAAATCAAAAAACATAACGGCCAGGAAAAAATAAACAGGTCCCGGCGGTCGAAGGACTCAGATAAAAGGTGATTGCCTTCCCGATCCCAGATATTGATATCATCCACCGCGCAGAAATAACCGGAAAAGGATCCCCTGAACGCGAAATGGCGAGACCCGGACAAAGGCCGGGAAATATTGGACACCGGCGTGTCCTCCTGGTACAGGGTAATTCCATCTCCGGTAAAGCACAGCGAAAAAGGGATCCAACACCTCTCTGTTAACTCACTCTTCAGGGAAAAAATCTGTTTTTCCGAAAACCGCCCTTCCCCATCGACCATAAGCCAGGCGGAAGGCGTCTGGGGATTGGAGGACAGCCTGACAGCCAGCTGCGGGGGATCATCCGGACGGGGTATGGGTCGGGTTCGATCCAGAAACACCACCAGCGCGGCCCCGGGACTC
The DNA here is from genome assembly GCA_018056705.1 of Candidatus Hydrogenedentota bacterium. GTDB lineage: Bacteria > Hydrogenedentota > Hydrogenedentia > Hydrogenedentales > CAITNO01 > JAGPFE01. The sequence goes on from JAGPFE010000069.1 coordinate 10,251, forward strand.
AGTTTCGCTCTGAAACACAATATAGAAGGATCACACGGACGAAGCAGTACCATCTCCTGGAAGCCGTGCCAGATATGCATGTTGGCCCGGTTACCCGCAAAGCACTGCGGACCGGTCAACATGGGGCGCGCGCCTACCGGCATCACGCGGTGATGGGCTTTCGTCCAGGTCCAAAGAGGATGATCATCCGGCCGGTTCTGCCGGCAGGCCAGATCCCACGCCCAGGGAACCGACGCGACCGCAGCCAGTGCCGCGACTACTACGTAGTACATATATCCCAGGTGTCGCGCACGTTCCGGAATGTCTTTCCCATCGGCGTTTTCAGCAGCGTGTTTACAATCGCTCCGTGCCCGCATTTTCATGCCATTCACGAACTTATAGGCCATAATGGTATCATAGTTTCGGTCCGTGGCGGAACGGGACACGCAGCCAGACCGGCCGGGAGACTGCCAGATGAACCCACTCACGCGAATCAGCATCACGCTGGAACAGGATCTGCTTGACACGCTGGATCAGCTCACTGAACAGGCGAGGCTGAACAACCGGTCCGAATTTATCCGCGGGCTCATCCGCAAACATCTGGTCGAAGAAGGGTGGAAACGGAATGAGGAAGCGGTGGGCAGCATTACCCTGGTATACAACCACGAGGCCCACAACCTGGCCCATGAACTGGTTCACCTTCAGCACCATTACCATGAACTGATCCTGGCCACCACGCACGTGCACCTGAACGAAGACCTGTGCGTGGAAGTTATTCTGATTCGCGGCAGAGCGAAGGATATCGAACAACTGGCCCGCCAGCTGCGCGGCCACAAAGGGGTCATCCACGGAGATATTTCGGTGGGTTCAACCGGCAAACTGCTCGAAGCCGCCGGCTTGCCGGATACGGGCCATACGCACAGGAATGAATCATGAATCAGCTCTTTTACGCGCTTACGGCATGTGTGGCGCTGCTTTCAGTTTTGGCTTACGGGGAAACTCCGGCCCGGGGGCGTGATATGTCCGGTTCGTCGTTCATGCGGATTGTGTGGGACCTGGATCCCGCGGAGGGAACTGAGCCTTTCCTGGATTGGCTGCGGGAACGCGGATGGTGCTGGGGCGTGGAAATCCCGACGGACGCGCCGGATGCCCATTTTGAGCGGGCTGCCGCCCGGGGACTGCGGTGCATTCCGCAGCTCTACGCCCATCCGGAAACCAGGGCGTGGTTCTTTTCTCGTTTCGGGCGGCCCGTCCCACCGTTCTCCCGTCTGCTTGATCTGGTACAGCGGTATCCGGCGGATGGACCCACGGCGCAGATGTTCATGGAGGACGATTCGGCGGGCGTGGGATTTTCCGCCCGACTTCTTCGGGAAAAGCCCCGTACCCACGCGGCGGCGAAACAGCTGTGGAACCGCTACCTGGCCGAGGCTATGATGAGCGTCCGGGAACACCCGGAACTGAAGGTCTGGGGCATGGTCGGTTACGCCCGCAGCGCCCACGACTATGCCAGGCACGGGGTGGACACCATTATCGTGGAACGGTCCAACGACGATATCGAGGACCTGCAGACGGCCATTGCCTTTGCCCGGGGCGCGGCCCGACAGTTTGGAAAATCCTGGGGAATCGACCTGTCCCTGTGGTGGGGCGTGATTTACGGATGCGTACCCGATCTGGATCCCTCGCTGTATACCAGGCACCTCTGGGTTTCCTGGCTGGCCGGAGCGCGGGCCATGCGGATCGAGGGCGGCATGATGCACTTCGGACCGGAAGGCCCCAGGGCGGTCGCCCGGGCGGTCGATGCATTCGGAACCATCGCGCGGGATCTGGACCCCGGCGTCCCGGATGTACCGGTTGCCCTGATCCTGGCGGAAGACCACGGCTGGATGACCCCACCCTACTGGCGTACCGACAACACCGCGTGGAATTACGCGCGAATCCCCTACCGCCAGGGGGACCGCGGCATCGATGGATTCTTCCTCAACGCCTTTCCCGGATCGAACTATGCCATGGATCCTTTTCCTGCCGGCGCGTATGCTGTGGATAATCCCCCGGCTACCCCTTTCGCGCTGTCCTGTGTCACGCCGGAATT